>CANLRQ010000188.1 GCA_947493575.1 uncultured Marinomonas sp. | reverse complement strand
TTGGACATTAACGACTTAGATGAATCGACGCCAAGCATCACCTCCGGCGCTACGGCCACGGCCATTGATGAAAACAGTGGTTCAGGTCAAGTCATTTACACGGTGACCGCCACGGATACCGCAGATACGGACGACGCAACCGATACCAGTGGCACGTTAACCTACAGTTTAAGCGGTACCGATGCGAGTTTATTGAGCAT
>CANLRQ010000187.1 GCA_947493575.1 uncultured Marinomonas sp. | reverse complement strand
AGCCTCGACGTTCACTTTTTGGCCCGAACAACTCTCGTTTTAGCATCCACACTTCGGCTTCGTATTGGCGGATTCTTGAAGACATCGCTTCGTTTTCAGCACGCAGCTTTTCGACCTCATTCGTGTGAAGCAAGTCGGTGTTTTTGAAAGGTAAAATAGGTCGGTAAGTGGCGTCGTTCATAGGGTTGGATTATACCATCCAA
>CANLRQ010000186.1 GCA_947493575.1 uncultured Marinomonas sp. | reverse complement strand
CCTTATGCTTTCGAAAATATTGATCAGGCTGAGACAATCATCAACAGTGATATTGCTAAGCAGCTTACAGAAGATGCCATTAATCAAGCGGGTGTACGTATTGTTGCATGGAGCTACTCAGGTTTCCGTATGCTGACAAACTCAAAGCGTCCGGTTACAAAATTAGCAGACCTTGAAGGCTTGTTCATTCGTGTGCCAAAAAGTGA
>CANLRQ010000185.1 GCA_947493575.1 uncultured Marinomonas sp. | reverse complement strand
TCTAGCGCAATGGCAATATACTAAAGTGCGTCAGATCTACTCCCTTGTACGGTTTCCAACTCCAGCTTTCTGCTTCCACAGATCACCACGTTGGAAGACCCCAATAATTCATCAGTTCGTGTACCACTAAAAAAAAACATCTGCTCATCACAGGCTTAAAGTTTACTTCCTCCCTTCGCAACATCGATTAGCTTTTGACTAGACGA
>CANLRQ010000184.1 GCA_947493575.1 uncultured Marinomonas sp. | reverse complement strand
TTCACGATTCTGAAAGACAGGTTTCTTGAATACACGGAAGCCGCTATCAAAGGGCAATATCTCGTTCCCACGCTCTGAGTGGGAACGCATACGGAGTGTAACTAATGGGTAGAAGTCGCTACACAATCACCGAGCCACAGCATCCGTATTTTGTCACCTTAACCGTGTTGCATTGGATTCCCGTATTCACACGCCCAGACACAGTGA
>CANLRQ010000183.1 GCA_947493575.1 uncultured Marinomonas sp. | reverse complement strand
ATGGGCAAGCATAGGTTAAACGCTTATGACGCAGGACTTTGATTTGAGCAGGGATGATGTCTAATTGTTCATGATCTTCACTGCCAATGACGTTAAGTTCGCTTCCATCATGAGGGCAGACTTTTTCACCCTCCGGCAAGTCGTAAATGATCTCTTCACGTGGGAAGTTATCTGGAATGCTGATACGAGGCTTACGGCGGCGTATAT
>CANLRQ010000182.1 GCA_947493575.1 uncultured Marinomonas sp. | reverse complement strand
ATAGGTGATCCTGTCAGGGTTTTTTTGTGTTTGGGATTTGGTGAAAATGAACTACTTACTCTAGTTCCCACGGTCCCCGTGGGAATTCATACCGTGTTACTTGCGGCATCCGTCTGCATTACCACGCTGGAGTGTGGGAACGAAAACCCTCTGATGTTACCAACAATTCAAAAACGAACCACTTCAACAATTGAAATTTGATCCAGTTGT
>CANLRQ010000181.1 GCA_947493575.1 uncultured Marinomonas sp. | reverse complement strand
TTTGAATACGCACTTTCCCATATTGTTGATAAACACCTTGATCTAACGCCTTTTGACGAGTGGTACAACAATGACAATGACAATGACAATGACAACGGCGGCGCTTCGGCATACTCGCCTTCAGTTATTCTGAAGTTAGCGTTCATTCTAGGGAGTCATTGACACCTATAAAGAGACTCTATTTGAAGCTGAAGGGGCTTTGGTGACCGC
>CANLRQ010000180.1 GCA_947493575.1 uncultured Marinomonas sp. | reverse complement strand
GTTCCAGCGCCCAGAACCAGAGAGAGCAGGAACCTGACTCAGATCGATGAAATCTGAGTGGATGGAACCTGATGGGGAGTTGGTGCCCGAAAAATGCCGACGCCATTTACTAAAACTGGCGTAACTGACACCGTGCTGTTGACAATATTGAGGTGCCGACAAGCCAGACTGGGCTTGGTCGTCAATGATCTGTTGCCATTCAGAGGAAGA
>CANLRQ010000179.1 GCA_947493575.1 uncultured Marinomonas sp. | reverse complement strand
CAAAAAGCCACCTATTTAATTAGCAAGGATGAACAATAAATTTAATGGAAAGAGACACACTTTTTGGGACGGTACCTCCGTGGGAACTCATACCGTGTTACTCGCGGAATCCGTCTGCATTACCACGCTGGAGCGTGGGAACGAAAACCCTCTGATGTTACCAACAATTCAAAAACGAACCACTTCAACAATTGAAATTTGATCCAGTTGT
>CANLRQ010000178.1 GCA_947493575.1 uncultured Marinomonas sp. | reverse complement strand
GTGAGGTTCGTAAGCGTTGCACGACTGAGGGTGATGCCGGAAGCGCTAAGCTGTTGGTGTTGACGATAAAGTGGTAGGTGATACAAGAACTTATTAACCAGTAAGCCAACGATAAAACTCACATCCGCTAAAGAGCTGTCAAAAATCAGATCCGGCTGTGGCGCGGTAATGAGCTGTTTACTGGTTTTGTGTTTCACCACCTGACGTTTGGT
>CANLRQ010000177.1 GCA_947493575.1 uncultured Marinomonas sp. | reverse complement strand
TTTACCTTTCAGTTAATGCAGGCTATTTCTGAGTTTTTCGATGTTATGAACGAGGCAATACATTTGCCATTGGGCGTTTACTTTGTCTTGCCCGCGTAATGTGAATTTGTTCATGCCTTTATTGACGGTGATATTTCCAAACACAGGCTCTATTGCGCCAAGTCGTTTGCTGTATTGCCTCCGTCCTATTGAACTGTCTATTTTAACTTTCATTTT
>CANLRQ010000176.1 GCA_947493575.1 uncultured Marinomonas sp. | reverse complement strand
TTGAAATTTGATCCAGTTGTATAACTATATTCTAGCTCCCACGGTCTCCGTGGGAATTCATACCGTGTTACTCGCGGAATCCGTCTGCATTACCACGCTGGAGCATGGGAACGAGAATCCCCTGACGCTACCAAAAATTCAAAACGAGCCACTTCAACAATTGAAATCTGATCCAGTTGTGCTCTAGTTCCCACGGTCTCCGTGGGAATTCATACCGTGTTAC
>CANLRQ010000175.1 GCA_947493575.1 uncultured Marinomonas sp. | reverse complement strand
TCGGAACAAATTAAATTTAACGAAAGAGAGGCGCTTTTTAAAGCCTCTGGTAGACACACTTATTGGGACGGTATGTTCCGACATTATGAGGTGGTGGCAACAGAATAGGTTCATCACAAAGCAAAAAGCCTTCGTCTTTTCTACTTGTGTAGATACTCTGTTTAAGCGCAAGCTTTTTTGTGCTCTTCACTAAATAGTTTTGAGGAGTCATAGGGTGTGTTTAA
>CANLRQ010000174.1 GCA_947493575.1 uncultured Marinomonas sp. | reverse complement strand
ATCGGAACAAATTAAATTTAACGAAAGAGAGGCGCTTTTTAAAGCCTCTGGTAGACACACTTATTGGGACGGTATGCATTACCACGCTGGAGCGTGGGAACGAGAATCCCCTGATGTTACCAACAATTCAAAAACGAACCACTTCAATAATTGAAATTTGATCCAGTTGCGCTCTAGTTTCCACGGAATTCATACTGTGTTACTCGCGGTATTCGTCTGCATTAC
>CANLRQ010000173.1 GCA_947493575.1 uncultured Marinomonas sp. | reverse complement strand
CCGAGCGAGCGAAGAAAGTTATTATATCTAAGGTCAGGAGAGACGCTTTGATCTGGGTGCAATCCATCGTCTCTTTCGTAAGGTTCAAAGCCACATTCACTGACGAGCACCCCCCTTGAGGAATCAGGGTCAACACCAAGACGTTCCATACCTTCTACGTCTTTTCGCATATGTGTTTTACCAACAAGCCCAACACGGTAACCATGAGGGCGTAAGTAATCACCTAA
>CANLRQ010000172.1 GCA_947493575.1 uncultured Marinomonas sp. | reverse complement strand
GCATCCGTGGCAACCACAGTAAAGCTGTAATTTGACTGAGTTTCATGATCGGGATCGGCGGTTAAGGTAACCGCACCGGTACTTGCATCAATGCTCAATAAACTCGCATCGGTACCGCTTAAACTGTAGGTTAACGCGCCACTGGCATCAGTTGCGTCGTCCGTATCCGCGGTATCCGTGGCGGTTACGGTGTAAATGACTTGACCTGCACCGCTGTTTTCATCAAT
>CANLRQ010000171.1 GCA_947493575.1 uncultured Marinomonas sp. | reverse complement strand
TCGGAACAAATTAAATTTAACGAAAGAGAGGCGCTTTTTAAAGCCTCTGGTAGACACACTTATTGGGACGGTATGTTTAAAGCCTCTGGTAGACACACTTATTGGGACGGTATGACGGATGCCGCGAGTAACACGGTATGAATTCCCACGGGGACCGTGGGAACTAGAGTAAGTGGTTCATTTTCACCAAATCCCAAACAAAAAAAACCCTGACAGGATAACCTATCAG
>CANLRQ010000170.1 GCA_947493575.1 uncultured Marinomonas sp. | reverse complement strand
AGACACAGATTACGACTGCATTAACTTGAAAGAGATAAAATCTCGAAAGAGAGAATAACTCTAAAGAGACAATGTGATCCGGTTTGATCCTTGATTATCGCTATTTCAGAAGAAACATTGTTAAAGATTCAAACATGTCTTCGCGTGTTTTCAGTGACACAAGGGTGTTAAGCCTACGGCTTACCACACACACTTAGAACGAACGCAACCAGTTTGCTTGACGATCACA
>CANLRQ010000169.1 GCA_947493575.1 uncultured Marinomonas sp. | reverse complement strand
TCAAAAAGCCACCTATTTAATTAGCAAGGATGAACAATAAATTTAATGGAAAGAGACACACTTTTTGGGACGGTACCACCGTTGGCTTTATTACCCGTTTGAGCGGCATCCAGATACGTTTGTCGCTCAATCTTCATCAAACTATTCAGTGCCATCTCCATTAATTTATTCAACCCTTCTGGTTGAGTTGTTAACTGATCAATAGCAACTTGTATTTGTTGGGGGTTTAG
>CANLRQ010000168.1 GCA_947493575.1 uncultured Marinomonas sp. | reverse complement strand
CTAAGATTCAATAGGTCATTCAATTTTCAATCATAGATTGATGATATCGAGCCGTAAATAACATGTGGGCTTAGGGGGTCAAACAGTGAAGAATCAGTAAGAATCAGGACATCCAAAAGAATCAGAATATCCAATAATACACCGTAAGAAAAGCCTTCCACGTTTAAGCAATTACACAGAATCAGAAACAAAGAAAAATCAAAGAACAGTCGTGATAATGCTCTAATTTCA
>CANLRQ010000167.1 GCA_947493575.1 uncultured Marinomonas sp. | reverse complement strand
ACAGACACAGATTACGACTGCATTAACTTGAAAGAGATAAAATCTCGAAAGAGAGAATAACTCTAAAGAGACAATGTGAGCCGGTTTGATCCTTGATTATCGCTATTTCAGAAGAAACATTGTTAAAGATTCAAGCATGTCTTCGCGTGTTTTGAGTGGCACAAGGGTGTTAAGCCTACGGCTTACCACACACACTTAGAACGAACGCAACCAGTTTGCTTGACGATCACA
>CANLRQ010000166.1 GCA_947493575.1 uncultured Marinomonas sp. | reverse complement strand
AAGTGGTTCGTTTTTGAATTGTTGGTAACATCAGAGGGTTATCGTTCCCACGCTCCAACGTGGTAATGCAGACGGATTCCGCAAGTAACACGGTATGAATTCCCACGGAGACCGTGGGAACTAGAGTAAGTAGTTCATTTTTACCAAATCCCAAACAAAAAAACCCTGACAGGATAACCTATCAGGGTTTTCTAATTGAAACTTGACGACGACCTACTCTCACATGGCGAATG
>CANLRQ010000165.1 GCA_947493575.1 uncultured Marinomonas sp. | reverse complement strand
TATTACAGTTAATAATCATCGTATTGGTGTTTAAGTACCGTAAAAAGGGTTTGGTGTAAATATTCACCTAACAAGCAAATAAACAGGGACAAATAACAGTTGGTTTTGCTCCTGCGTCGCTTATTATAACCAACTATTATTTGCCCATTATTTGGGCGTTGAGGCTGTAGAATTACTCTTAAAAGAACATTTTCATGTTCTTTTTTTATGTCTTTTCGTTTGTACAAGGAATAGC
>CANLRQ010000164.1 GCA_947493575.1 uncultured Marinomonas sp. | reverse complement strand
TTGAGTGGATTGAGTCCGCACTAACCCTCTCTTCAAAAGCGACCATCAGGCGTCGGCGCTTACCTGAAGATCAAGTATTCTGGTTAGTGCTGGGCATGGCTCTGTTTCGAGACGAACCGATTGAAGAAGTGGCTAGACGATTAAATATTTGCTCTGAAGGTCTATCATCTGAACAATTACTTGCTAAGAGCGGGATATCCAAAGCAAGGCAGCGCCTTGGGTCTGATCCTATGCA
>CANLRQ010000163.1 GCA_947493575.1 uncultured Marinomonas sp. | reverse complement strand
AAAGTGGGTTCGACAGTTATATTGCTGACAACCAATTCAGAAAGCGTAACCCACTCTTCAAAGAGAGTGAAACGTATGCGACAGAGCAAGAAAAACGAAGATTAAAACGAAGTAAAGGGCGACCAAGATTATTCACCTCAGATGACTTCCATTATGATGAAGTCGCTAAAACCTGCCGTTGTCCAGCGGGTAATGAAATGTGGTTAAGTGGTGCCAATGTAAAAAGCCACAACCAAAG
>CANLRQ010000162.1 GCA_947493575.1 uncultured Marinomonas sp. | reverse complement strand
CGACTTATTACCAGATGATAGCTGGATGAAAGCGTTGAACTACACCTTAAAGCGCAAACGCCAACTGATGGTCTTTTTGGAAAATCCAGACGTTACCATGGACACCAACCACTTAGAGCGAGAGATAAGACCCATCCCAATGGGTAAGAAGAACTGGCTCTTCTGTTGGACAGAACTGGGCGCGGAACACGTTGGCATCATCCAAAGCTTAATCAGCACCTGTAAGCTGCATGACATTGATC
>CANLRQ010000161.1 GCA_947493575.1 uncultured Marinomonas sp. | reverse complement strand
GAGAAGCCTTACATTTCAACAGATTACATGGCTATCAGCTATCCTTTCTCACTCATCTAACCGTAGAAGAGCCAATACACAGAATATGCACCCTTGAAAATCAATAACTTAGTGATTTTTATAGAGTTTAATATCGGGCTCAATCCTCCCGCATCAACCACTTAAGTGGTTGTTTCATATCCATAGTCTCTCTCTCGTTTTTGTTTGTTTTTTGATCGGAACAAATTAAATTTAACGAAAGAG
>CANLRQ010000160.1 GCA_947493575.1 uncultured Marinomonas sp. | reverse complement strand
TACCACGCTGGAACGTGGGAACGAGAATCCCCTGATGTTACCAACAATTCAAAAACGAACCACTTCAACAATTGAAACCTGATCCAGTTGTGCTCTAGTTCCCACGGTCTCCGTGGGAATTCATACCGTGTTACTCGAGGCATCCGTCTGCATTACCACGCTGGAGCATGGGAACGAGAATCCCCTGATGTTACCAACAATTCAAAAACGAACCACTTCAACAATTGAAATCTGATCCAGTTGTG
>CANLRQ010000159.1 GCA_947493575.1 uncultured Marinomonas sp. | reverse complement strand
TTTTCCCACCTACCAACCCAACATATAGATATCACCAATAGCGTAAGTCGGATAAGCGCAGCGCCATCCGACAATTTATCGTTGAGTTCCATTCAACGTTTCAATAAAAATCACCTTACACTCCAATCCATCTTCCTACAATGTTGGAAGGCGCCTCCGGCTTTTCCCACCTACCAACCCAACATATAAATATCACCAATAGCGTAGGTTGGATAAGCGCAGCGCCATCCGACAATTTATCGTTGA
>CANLRQ010000158.1 GCA_947493575.1 uncultured Marinomonas sp. | reverse complement strand
TTTCTTAACTTCATTCGTAATGAGTTAAGGTTGCGTGGTTACAGCCTAAAAACAGAAAAATCTTATCTATATTGGATCAAATACTTTATTCGATTCCATAAACTTCAGCACCCCAACAATATGGGGGCCGAAGAGGTAAGAGCTTTTTTATCGTTTCTTGCCGTAGAAAAAAACGTGGCAATCAATACTCAAAAATCGGCACTCAATGCACTTGCTTTTTTGTATAACAAACTACTTGATCAGCCTTTAGGAGA
>CANLRQ010000157.1 GCA_947493575.1 uncultured Marinomonas sp. | reverse complement strand
CAAAAAGCCACCTATTTAATTAGCAAGGATGAACAATAAATTTAATGGAAAGAGACACACTTTTTGGGACGGTACCGCGGCATCTGATTGCATTACCACGCTGGAGCATGGGAATGAGAAATACTCTAGAGCGCTCTACTCTAGTTCCCACGGTCTCCGTGGGAATTCATACAGTGTTACTAGCGGCATCTGATTGCATTACCACGCTGGAGCGTGGGAACGATAAATACTCTAGAGCGCTCGA
The DNA here is from genome assembly GCA_947493575.1 of uncultured Marinomonas sp. Lineage (GTDB taxonomy): Bacteria > Pseudomonadota > Gammaproteobacteria > Pseudomonadales > Marinomonadaceae > Marinomonas. Next base: position 13 of record CANLRQ010000157.1, on the reverse strand, counting down.
CTCTAGTTCCCAC
>CANLRQ010000156.1 GCA_947493575.1 uncultured Marinomonas sp. | reverse complement strand
GGCTTGACCATATAACACCAAAGTGGTTTTAAGAAGAAAACTTAAAACGACAGACACAGATTACGACTGCATTAACTCGCAAGAGATGATGTGAGCCGGTTTGATCCTTGATTATCGCTATTTCAAAAGAAACATTGTTAAAGATTCAAGCATGTCTTCGCGTGTTTTGAGTGACACAAAGGTGTTAAGCCTACGGCTTACCACACACACTTAGAACGAACGCAACCAGTTTGCTTGACGATCACAGAGACGTTGAA
>CANLRQ010000155.1 GCA_947493575.1 uncultured Marinomonas sp. | reverse complement strand
GAATGAAGTTAAGAAAAGGGCTTGAAGACATCACACACTCCTTGTGGATAAAATAATAACCTGTATAAATATACAGTTTATTTTTGGTGTTGCCAATATTACGCTCGTTTTGTCTAAAAAATAACCGTGTGTTTGCTCGAATTGTACTAGCAGGAATGTGAAAAGTGTTTTAGTATCAATGAATAAGGATTCATGGATCGTTCTTTTTCATAAATAACGCGCTGTGGATAAACGATATAACGCGCATGCTCGTTTTTCCTGCTTT
>CANLRQ010000154.1 GCA_947493575.1 uncultured Marinomonas sp. | reverse complement strand
CGCTTCAATTGGCGTCTGTCGACATTGTTCGGCATGATCCAGAGCGGATTTGAGTGTTTTGGAATCGTGCTCATTGCGCTCATGGCTAACAACACCTACGATCACCTGACTGTCTAACGTGGTGACAACTGAAGCTTTTTGGCCATATTCATAAGGCTTATGGTCTTTGCCTTTTCCGACACAGTAAACGTCCGGCTCATGCAGGCTATAAATTTTATTCTTATCCTTCGGCTGTTGAGCCAATACCCGCTGATACAGCTGAAAACGCTCTTC
>CANLRQ010000153.1 GCA_947493575.1 uncultured Marinomonas sp. | reverse complement strand
ACCGTCCTGTGCATTCATCTTCAAGATTTGCTTGCCTAGCAATCGGCTCATTCAACTCCCTCATAAACCAGCTGATACCAGACAATCTTTCACGGTAGATTGCAGCCGACCTTTCAGCCAATTCAACGGCATACTCTGGCATAGCATCTCCACGAGAGAATTGTTGGGTAAACAATGTGCCTTTATGGAGAGAATGCCTCCGTCTTAACACTTCGTGTGTAGACCAATTTTTTGCTTGTTTATCATCGACATGGAGAACTAAATGAAGATGATTAC
>CANLRQ010000152.1 GCA_947493575.1 uncultured Marinomonas sp. | reverse complement strand
AAAAAGCCACCTATTTAATTAGCAAGGATGAACAATAAATTTAATGGAAAGAGACACACTTTTTGGGACGGTACCTGTCGGAAGGCGCCTTCGGCTTTTCCGACTTACCCTACAAGATAAAAAAGTCTCTTTATTACGTCAAATGATGTCTGCCTCTGCGACAATCGGCGAGTTTTTTCGTTTCCACGTGGTAATGTAAGCGGATGCAGCTAATAATACGGTATGAATTCCCACGAAGATCGTGGGAACTAGTAAAAGGTGGATTTAATCAAAGAGGCA
>CANLRQ010000151.1 GCA_947493575.1 uncultured Marinomonas sp. | reverse complement strand
ATAATCCAATAGTTTTTTCATGTTTTTATGCTACTACAGCCACCCAATGGAAGAAAGCCATGAAGATTCTAAAAAGAACCAGTAACGATAAATACCAACAGGAAAAATGAAGCACGGTATGAATTACCACCGAGACCATGGGCCGTGTGTTCGGGGAACACGCCGTTTTTTCCAACGAGTACGGTGACGGTTTATCCCCGAGGGTGCGGGGAACTCTATGTAATGGTCAAGTAATCCTGTAGGAACGCTAAGCCACTTTCAGTAACTCTTGTCGCTTCTGTACAGGTGTTAAATA
>CANLRQ010000150.1 GCA_947493575.1 uncultured Marinomonas sp. | reverse complement strand
TTTTACATCTCTACCAAGACAATTCGAGCAAACAAACAATTATTTTTTAGGCAAAACGAGCACAATATTGTCAACCTGAAAAATAGACTGTATATCCATACAACTTATTGCTTTATCCACAAGGAGTGTGTGTGCCTTCTCTGGACTAGCGGCCTAGTGAGTTTGACCCCACCCTAGCCCTCCCCTTGAAAGACATAAGAGGAGAGGACATTACAGTATTCAATTAAGTAAAGAGGTAGATTTGTCGGCCTGAAGGCGCGACCTTGTATGATGATTTTAATGGTTATTGAGGTATATTATTTAACC
>CANLRQ010000149.1 GCA_947493575.1 uncultured Marinomonas sp. | reverse complement strand
TTACTGTGGTCGCGACGGATGCGGCGGGTAATGCCGATACGCAAGCGGTGACGTTGGACATTAACGACTTAGATGAAGTTGCACCCAGTGTCGTGATCACCGACGATACGACTGGCACAGCGACTGGCGATGTAACCTACACCTTTACTTTTGATGAAGCCGTGACGGGGTTTGATGCAAGCGATGTCACCGTGGCCAACGGCACCAAAGGCACCTTTAATGCGGTTAGCACAACGGTATACACCTTGGTGGTAACGCCAACGGCAGACAGCACGGCGAGCATTACCGTCGATGTCGCGGCGGATGTC
>CANLRQ010000148.1 GCA_947493575.1 uncultured Marinomonas sp. | reverse complement strand
AGCCACTTCAACAATTGAAATCTGATCCAGTTGTGCTCTAGTTCCCACGGTCTCCGTGGGAATTCATACCGTGTTACCGCGGAATCCGCCTGCATTACCACGCTGGAGCGTGGGAACGAGAATCCCCTGATGTTACCAACAATGCAAAACTGAGCCAGTTGTATAACTATATTTTAGCTCCCACGGTCCCCGTGGGAATTCATACCGTGTTACTCGAGGCATCCGTCTGCATTACCACGCTGGAACGTGGGAACGAGAATCCCCTGATGTTACCAACAATTCAAAAACGAACCACTTCAACAATTGAAA
>CANLRQ010000147.1 GCA_947493575.1 uncultured Marinomonas sp. | reverse complement strand
TCCCACGATCTTCGTGGGAATTCATACCGTATTATTAGCTGCATCTGCTTGCATCACCACGTGAGAACGAAAAAAAATCGTCTATTATCGCAGAGGCAAACATCATCTGACCTAATAAGGAGGCTTTTTTATCTTGTAAGGTAAGTCGGAAAAGCCGTAGGCGCCTTCCGACATTTTGAGCTGGTGGCAACACAATGGGTTATTCACAAAGCAAAAAGCCTTCATCTTTTCTACTTGTGTCCGGCCTTCAGGCCGACAAATCTGCCTCTTTGATTAAATCCACCTTTTACTAGTTCCCACGATCTTCGTGGGAAT
>CANLRQ010000146.1 GCA_947493575.1 uncultured Marinomonas sp. | reverse complement strand
AAACACCTGTTTGCAGACAACCCGTTGAAATCGCCATTGCTCTAAGTGTCAATGACTCCCTAGAATGAACGCTAACATTATTCCTAGTGCAGTGCGCAGAGCCTTACCTATGTATTCTAATGAAATAATTTTTATGCTCCATGGAAGTGTTATTGCTAGCACAATTACCATTACTGATGTTCTGAAAGCGGGTCGCATGGTTAACGGGCAATACTATGTTGCATATGAAGGGTTTATATCGTTAGCGTTCATTCTAGGGAGTCATTGACACCTATAAAGAGACTCTATTTGAAGCTGAAGGGGCTTTGGTGACCGC
>CANLRQ010000145.1 GCA_947493575.1 uncultured Marinomonas sp. | reverse complement strand
AATTTCTAAGGTGCAAGGTAACCCAAATAATGGAAGATCTTGAACCGAACGTCGGACATATCGATTAATAGTACCCGCGAGACCTGTTCGAGGGTCGATAGCCTTAAAACGTTTATCGCGATGGCAATGAATAAGTACTTTATTCAAGGTTTTATGGAGTTCTATTTTATTGACTCGCTGGCCTTTAAGGGACAAAATATTGGTCGGGATACTGGTAGTCATATATTTGTTGTATGTGAAGTTGTGAGAAGCCTTACATTTCAACAGATTACATGGCTATCAGCTATCCTTTCTCACTCATCTAACCGTAGAAGAGCCA
>CANLRQ010000144.1 GCA_947493575.1 uncultured Marinomonas sp. | reverse complement strand
TCGACGCCAAGCATCACCTCCGGCGCTACGGCCACGGCCATTGATGAAAACAGCGGTGCAGGTCAAGTCATTTACACGGTGACCGCCACGGATACCGCGGATACGGACGACGCAACCGATACCAGTGGCACGTTAACCTACAGTTTAAGCGGTACCGATGCGAGTTTATTGAGCATTAATACAAGTACCGGTGCGGTTACCTTAACCGCCAATCCCGATGATGAAACAAAAGCGAATTACAGCTTTACTGTGGTCGCGACGGATGCGGCGGGTAATGCCGATACGCAAGCGGTGACGTTGGACATTAACGACTTAGATGAA
>CANLRQ010000143.1 GCA_947493575.1 uncultured Marinomonas sp. | reverse complement strand
CTTACTTAGCCTACCAGGACGGTTGAGACTGCTTCCAGATTGATTCAGCCGTACATCTAAACCAGCGTATCGACTCACCTGATTCGCTTTTAATGTATCAGGTAAAACAATCAGCTCGCCTAGCATAGCAATAGCTGAGACTTCGCCAACGCCTTTAGCCATAAGGAGGTTATCAAGTTGCTGGGCAAGCCTTTCATCTTCTTTAATCATTTTTAGAGCCGCAGTACGCAAACGCTGAATCCGATTTTCTAAAGCCGTAATACCGTCCTGCTCATCGAGAATCACTAAATCGGATGTTCCCTCATAAGATTTCATAGCATGTAA
>CANLRQ010000142.1 GCA_947493575.1 uncultured Marinomonas sp. | reverse complement strand
CAGTAAGTGGTAGATTAGTGAGGAGGGTTTACCTTTCAGTTAATGCAGGCTATTTCTGAGTTTTTCGATGTTATGAAAGAGGCAATACATTTGCCATTTGGCGTTCACTTTGTCTTGCCCGCGTAATGTGAATTTGTTCATGCCTTTATTGACGGTGATATTTCCACTTATTACCTATAAACAGTCGGGCTCTATTGCGCCAAGTCGTTTGCTGTATTGCCTCCGCCCTATTGAACTGTCTATCTTAGCTTTCATTTTATCGCCATAACTTAGCTTTTTGCGCGACTCGTCATGTAAGAATTGAACTTGTCGCCCTCTATCTTTC
>CANLRQ010000141.1 GCA_947493575.1 uncultured Marinomonas sp. | reverse complement strand
ATGAATTCCCACGAAGATCGTGGGAACTAGTAAAAGGTGGATTTAATCAAAGAGGCAGATTTGTCGGCCTGAAGGCCAGACCTACGCAAGCAGAAAAGAAGAAGGCTTTTTGCTTTGTGATGAATACCCCACTGTGTTGCCACTAGCTCAAAATGTCGGAAGGCGCCTACGGCTTTTCCGACTTACCCTACAAGATAAAAAAGCCTCCTTATTAGGTCAGATGATGTTTGCCTCTGCGATAATAGACGATTTTTTTTTCGTTCTCACGTGGTGATGCAAGCAGATGCAGCTAATAATACGGTATGAATTCCCACGAAGATCGTGGGA
>CANLRQ010000140.1 GCA_947493575.1 uncultured Marinomonas sp. | reverse complement strand
GCATCCGTAGCTCAGCTGGATAGAGTACTCGGCTACGAACCGAGCGGTCGAAGGTTCGAATCCTTCCGGATGCACCATAAGCAAGTAGTTTTAATAAATCATTAAAACGTCCTCGTGAAAATTTGAGCGCATCCGTAGCTCAGCTGGATAGAGTACTCGGCTACGAACCGAGCGGTCGAAGGTTCGAATCCTTCCGGATGCACCAAATTACATTTCTTGTTTTTCAAAGTTTCTCATCAGTACTAAATTAAAAGCATCCGTAGCTCAGCTGGATAGAGTACTCGGCTACGAACCGAGCGGTCGAAGGTTCGAATCCTTCCGGATGCACCA
>CANLRQ010000139.1 GCA_947493575.1 uncultured Marinomonas sp. | reverse complement strand
ACCCCGTGAACCTTTACTATAGCTTCACAGTGAACTTTGAACCTACTTGTGTAGGATAGGTGGGAGGCTTTGAAACTAGGACGCCAGTTCTAGTGGAGCCAATCTTGAAATACCACCCTGGTATGTTTGAGGTTCTAACTCAGGTCCCTTATCGGGATCGAGGACACTGTGTGGTGGGTAGTTTGACTGGGGCGGTCTCCTCCCAAAGAGTAACGGAGGAGCACGAAGGTGTGCTCAGCATGGTCGGAAATCATGCGTAGAGTGTAAAGGCAAAAGCGCGCTTAACTGCGAGACAGACACGTCGAGCAGGTACGAAAGTAGGTCTTAGTGATCCG
>CANLRQ010000138.1 GCA_947493575.1 uncultured Marinomonas sp. | reverse complement strand
GTGTAAATGACTTGACCTGCACCGCTGTTTTCATCAATGGCCGTGGCCGTAGCGCCGGAGGTGATGCTTGGCGTCGATTCATCTAAGTCGTTAATGTCCAACGTCACCGCTTGCGTATCGGCATTACCCGCCGCATCCGTCGCGATCACAGTAAAGCTGTAATTCGCTTTTGTTTCATCATCCGGATCGGCGGTTAAGGTAACCGCACCAGTACTCGCATCAATGCTCAATAAACTCGCATCGGTACCGCTTAAACTGTAGGTTAATGCGCTGCTCGTATCGGTTGCGTCGTCCGTATCCGCGGTATCCGTGGCGGTCACGGTGTAAATGACTTGACCTG
>CANLRQ010000137.1 GCA_947493575.1 uncultured Marinomonas sp. | reverse complement strand
ATTGATCGGCTTAGCGTTGACCGAATGCTTCAACGCATATGCGGCTTTGAGGCTTATAAACCGCTACCGTCGGAAGCTACATTCTCCCGTGCGTTTAAAGCGTTCGCAGAATCTAATCTAGCCGAACACGCTCATGCGGCCCTAATCAAAGGCCACCTTGGTGAGCACATCATCGGCCACCTCAGTCGTGACGCTACGGCGATTCACGCTAGAGAAAAACCCGTCGCCAAACCCAAGCCAACCGGTGACGGAAAAATAGAGGCCTTACCCAAACGTTCCGTTGCCGCGCAGCGGTCACTTAGCCAAGCAGTCGTGTTAGCTCAGATTCCCACAGAGTGTACTC
>CANLRQ010000136.1 GCA_947493575.1 uncultured Marinomonas sp. | reverse complement strand
ACGCCGACATTTGGCAAATGAGCCGACTGGCTTTGCTCGTTTGCAGGTTGCGTCGTCCACTCATCCTACATCAACCGTTTCTACAGTCGTGATTGAGCATGGACAATGTAAAATTCATTGCCCTGGTTCAATGACACCCTCTGACGTGGCTGATCTAGTGAGGTTGCTGGCATGATACAATGGGCTAATGACATTCCTATCTATTTGCATCGCGATCCCGTCGATTTTCGAAAAGCCATTAATGGGCTCTCTGTCATTGTGAGCGACGCCATGGAGTTGGCTCCCTGTCAATCTGCACTGTTTGTGTTCTGCAATAAACCACGCACTCAACTGAAAGTCTTGTA
>CANLRQ010000135.1 GCA_947493575.1 uncultured Marinomonas sp. | reverse complement strand
GGAAGTCGCTTCCCAGTTTGTTACTCGCTTGTGGTTTTATTAGTACCAATTAAGAATTTTAAGGATGGAATGTGCAGTTTTAAGGGCATTTTACGCACATTTCATCTTCTTTATTAAGAGTTAATTGAATCCATAAAAATACTTTGGGTTACCCACTAAAATTTGCTTACGTAGGCTTTCATCAGGTACCCATTGTACGAGCTCGTTTAACAAGACTGTGGTGTCTGGTATGGCTTTATCAAAGTGAGGATTAGGTCAATCCGAACCCTAAACTCAGGTACCGTCCCAAAAAGTGTGTCTCTTTCCATTAAATTTATTGTTCATCCTTGCTAATTAAATAGGTGGCTTTTT
>CANLRQ010000134.1 GCA_947493575.1 uncultured Marinomonas sp. | reverse complement strand
TCCTCCAGAATTGATCGTCATGGAAGCCACAGGGATCTATTATTTAGATTTGGCTGTGGCGCTTCATGATGCCGGTGTACCTATCAGTGTGATTAACCCTAAAAGCTTTAACCACTTTGCTCAGATGAAGCTGGAGCATAGCAAAACGGATAGTATTGATGCCGCTTTGCTTGCGGAATATGCACAGCGAATGACGCCTAAAAAGTGGGTTCCTCCCCATAAACACAAACTGAACTTACGAGATATATCAAGACAAATCAACCGCTTAACAGGAGACTGTACCAAAGCGAAAAATCGCTTACATGCTATGAAATCTTATGAGGGAACATCCGATTTAGTGATTCTCGATGAG
>CANLRQ010000133.1 GCA_947493575.1 uncultured Marinomonas sp. | reverse complement strand
ATGGCGTATGTCGATTTAAATCCGATTAGAGCGGGCATTGCTACTACGCCTGAAAAATCGGAATTCACCAGTATCAAGAAAAGAGCCGAAGCGGCTAATAATGGTACGCAACCAAAAATCTTGTATCCATTTGTTGGTAACGAGCGCAAAGGCAATGTAAAAAATGCGCCAAAAGGTATTTCATTTAAACTGCCTGACTACCTGCAACTTGTTGATCTTACAGGACGTATTGTTCGGCATGACAAACGTGGAACCATTGATTTATCCTTGTCTCCTATTTTACAAAGACTGGGGATCGATTCAGAAAATTGGTTGGTTATAGCGACTCAATTTGAACAAAATACGCATGGTAT
>CANLRQ010000132.1 GCA_947493575.1 uncultured Marinomonas sp. | reverse complement strand
GGCGTCCCATAGGGGGTTCGAACCCCTGTTACCGCCGTGAAAGGGCGGTGTCCTAGACCTCTAGACGAATGGGACATGTAACTTATTTCTAAGTAGGTATGACTAATATATCTTAGTATGAATACTAAGTGGCGTCCCATAGGGGGTTCGAACCCCTGTTACCGCCGTGAAAGGGCGGTGTCCTAGGCCTCTAGACGAATGGGACACAATAACCTATTTCTAGGTTCAATAATGGAAAACCAATGCTGTCCACTATCAATACTCTTTAACACTATTAATTGGAGCGGGAAACGAGGCTCGAACTCGCGACCCCAACCTTGGCAAGGTTGTGCTCTACCACTGAGCTATTCCCGCAA
>CANLRQ010000131.1 GCA_947493575.1 uncultured Marinomonas sp. | reverse complement strand
AACACACCCTATGACTCCTCAAAACTATTTAGTGAAGAGCACAAAAAAGCTTGCGCTTAAACAGAGTATCTACAAAATAAAAAAGCCAGACTGTCAAAAGACAATCTGGCTAAAAAGGAACCTTGGAAAAGAGGGAGAGCTTTTCAATCGCTCAAACATGCTGCTCGAACTTAGTTCGCGAAGTGAGCTGCATTGAAGATAGTTTGTAATTCTTCATACTTGTCGCTGTAAGCATCGGCTTTTTTAGCGAATGTGTTTGCACCTTGAAGGTTAACATCAGCGTTGAATTCAATGCCTTTAGACTCTAAAGTGTTTGATAAAGCTTCAACACTGGAAACGTTTGTACGGTAATCTTCGTATGC
>CANLRQ010000130.1 GCA_947493575.1 uncultured Marinomonas sp. | reverse complement strand
AGACCAATTTTTTGCTTGTTTATCATCGACATGGAGAACTAAATGAAGATGATTACTCATTACCGCATAAGCACAAATATCAATGGAGAAAATCTTAGCTAGATATAGAATGCGCGCCTCGATCCAACCTCGACGATGTTCAAAACTTTTACCTGTAACTGAATCTTCGCCACACAGAAAAGCACGGCGGACGCATCGACTGATGCAGTGATAAGACGGAGTATCAGAAAAACTGACTTGTTGGCTTCTGACTCTTGGCATAACTTCTTCCTCATCCTTGAGTTTGGGTTTGATTTTGATTTTGATTTTGATTTTGATTTTGATTTTGATTTTGATTTTGATTTTGATTTTGATTTTGATTTTGA
>CANLRQ010000129.1 GCA_947493575.1 uncultured Marinomonas sp. | reverse complement strand
CACCGGCATCATGAAGCGCCACAGCCAAATCTAAATAATAGATCCCTGTGGCTTCCATGACGATCAATTCTGGAGGACATTCTTGCAAGAATGAGATAAGTGTTGCTCGACCACTTGGTGTTTGTTGGAACGTTTTTACAGAACTGTTTTTATCATTCTGACGAACGACGAGATCAACCGTTTTTGCCGCGATATCAATACCTACAAATGTGCTCATAATTTGCGTACTCGCTAATTTAGTTAGATAATAATTATCGGTTCCCGACCTCGCACTTTTTTACCACTCAACCTTGTAATACGAAGTCACCTGAGGGTGCTTCTTGATACTCTTCGAGATGAGTAAATGAGGCGGGGGCCACTCTACA
>CANLRQ010000128.1 GCA_947493575.1 uncultured Marinomonas sp. | reverse complement strand
GAATTATAGTAATTAGATAACAGACGAACAGCTCAAGCAAGGCTGTTCCTTGTACAAACGAAAAGACATTAAAAAAAACATGAAAATGTTGTTTTAAGAGTAATTCTACAGCCTCAACGCCCATTTAAGGGGCTGATAACAGTTTGCTAAAATGTGTAGCGAAGCGAAACCGAGCAAACTGTTAGCAGTCCCGCTTTAAATTCTTGTTAGCTGTACTTTACACCCAAACATCATTTTCAGCCGTTAGCTCGCTACCTGAATCACCGGTATTAACGACTCCTTTAGGTTCAACAAGCATGATTTTACATTCACTGTTAGCAACAGGTTTATGCTCTACACCTTTTGGAATTACAAACATTTCACCCGAATTTA
>CANLRQ010000127.1 GCA_947493575.1 uncultured Marinomonas sp. | reverse complement strand
GCCAGTTAAATACCAAACCAACAACACTTCAGACAAAAATAACACATTACCTTACATAAAGGCGCCAAACTGCTATTTTCACGAATTACGCGCGTGCTTTGACCGCCTGTGAGTAGGAGCTGACTATTTCACAGTAGCCAAATACGACTATTCGAACTGAATTAGCCGAATCAGTTGATCTGCACTTAATACCAGTAAGCCAAACATAAGGTGGCTGAACACTTTTCTAGCCCCTTGTACCATTACGTTGCGTCCACCGAACTCATCTTTAAGCCGGCCATTGGTACGCTCAACGCCACTGCGTGCTCGGTAGCGGATTCCTTCTTTAATGCCTTGTCGTGGATTGTGGTCAATGATGGGAACATGTCCCAGCTCCCTGCAGTGTTCGTGTAA
>CANLRQ010000126.1 GCA_947493575.1 uncultured Marinomonas sp. | reverse complement strand
AACAATGCAAAACTGAGCCAGTTGTATAACTATATTCTAGTTCCCACGGTCTCCGTGGGAATTCATACCGTGTTACTTGCGGAATCCGTCTGCATTACCACGCTGGAGCGTGGGAACGAGAATCCCCTGATGTTATCAACAATTCAAAAACGAACCACTTCAACAATTGAAATCTGATCCAGTTGTGCTCTAGTTCCCACGGTCCCCGTGGGAATTCATACCATGTTACTCGCGGAATCCGTCTGCATTACCACGCTGGAGCGTGGGAACGAGAATCCCCTGATGTTACCAACAATTCAAAAACGAGCCCCTTCAACTATTGAAATCTGATCCAGTTGTGCTCTAGTTCCCACGGTCTCCGTGGGAATTCATACCGTGTTACTCGCGGAATCCGT
>CANLRQ010000125.1 GCA_947493575.1 uncultured Marinomonas sp. | reverse complement strand
GGGGCTGGATCACCTCCTTAAACGATATCGAAGCTCTGGTGAGCGTTCACACAAATTATCTGATGACTAATTTTATAAGAAGCGATGGATTAGGAGAGAGTCCTAAGCAAGATGTTAATGATTTAATATCTGACTTAGTGCTTTGCACTAAACTTGCTCTTTAACAATGTAAATTTTGAAATAGACGATAATCAAGCGTCAAACCGGTGGGAAGCATCTTTCTCTTAGATAGAGATCAACCTGGATGACTTTCTAAATCGTAAATCCAATGATGAGACAAAAGCATCGTTGGTATGTGATCTGAGTGTGTGTTTGATACCGCACTTTTCTTGTAAAGAAAAGCGCAGTAGAAAAACTACTTTGGGTTATATGGTCAAGTGACCAAGCGTGCACGGTGGAT
>CANLRQ010000124.1 GCA_947493575.1 uncultured Marinomonas sp. | reverse complement strand
GGTTCATTAAACAAACCCAATTGATCTGGAGAGAGCTTTTCACTGGAAGGGCCAAACCGGCGCTTCAACAGTAATTTGAGCTGTTCCTGTAATACATTAATCTGCACATCACGTTCTGCAACTTGGGCATCACGTTGTACAAGCTGCGTACGTAACTGATCAATTTCTTGTTGTAAAGAGGCGACATTATTCATACGTGGATTATAACGTCAAATGGTGCTGCACGCTCTAAAAGTCTCTATTAAGAGACCTCGGAATAATACAGGGATTGGTGTGGCGTCAATTGGTTAATATCAAAGCCACGAAGTAACCAACACCACTGTTCATGGCTAATGGTGAGGGTTGAGTCTTCTTGTTTTCGTGGCCACTTAAAACGCTCTTTTTCTAAGCGTTTTTGCCACAGAGCA
>CANLRQ010000123.1 GCA_947493575.1 uncultured Marinomonas sp. | reverse complement strand
TATAACAAACTACTTGATCAGCCTTTAGGAGATTTGGGATTTCAACATGCTAAGCAAGGCCGACGTTTACCTATTGTATTAGAGTCGAGTGACGTACAAAAAATTCTAAACGCCTTAAATGAACGTGATTATTTAATTTTTTCGCTGCTTTATGGTTCTGGACTTAGCAATCCAATGACACCCACTCATACACTAAATAAAACACCGTCCCTTTTGATGACAATGTATTGAAATTGCCACTGGATTTTTATGTCAACTTATTGAAATATATAACTTAACTAGGTGGGTAGCCTATATAATCCAGGCCAAGATTCTAGTAGATCGAGTGGGTGATTAAGACAGTTTAAGTAGTCAGCCCTGAAAAAGTCAGGTTTCTACCTAACTGAGTATCCGTTGGTTTTATTGCTTCAAGAAATAAAGCCAAC
>CANLRQ010000122.1 GCA_947493575.1 uncultured Marinomonas sp. | reverse complement strand
TATATCGTTTATCCACAGCTCGTTATTTATGACAAAGAACGATCCATGAATTCTTATGTATTGATACTAAAACACTTCTTACATCCCTACCAAGACAATTCGAGCAAACAAACAATTATTTTTTAGGCAAAACGAGCGCAATATTGTCAACCTGAAAAATAGACTGTGTTTTTATTCAGTTCATGGCTTTTTATCCACAAGGCGTGTGTGATGCATTTTTCATATACTATCAGCAGCTTAGAAATGTCTACAGATCGTTCCACTGGATTTAATCCCTTACCTGTCGGTGTAGTGAGTTTTACCCCACCCTTGCCCTTGAAAGAAATAAGGGGAGGAAACATTACTGCATTCAATTAAGCAAAGAGGTAGATTTGTCGGCCTGAAGGCGCGACCTTGTATGATGATTTTAATGGTTATTGAGGTATATTATTTAACC
>CANLRQ010000121.1 GCA_947493575.1 uncultured Marinomonas sp. | reverse complement strand
ATTACGTTGCGTCCACCGAACTCATCTTTAAGCCGGCCATTGGTACGCTCAACGCCACTGCGTGCTCGGTAGCGGATGGCATCATTGGGATCCATTCCTTCTTTAATGCCTTGTCGTGGATTGTGGTCAATGATGGGAACATGTCCCAGCTCCCTGCAGTGTTCGTGTAAATCGAAACTACAATAGGCCGCATCCATCAAATCGTATAGGTTATCCACGCGATTGGCGCTGATTCTCGATAAAGGAATTGCTGCTAGGCTGTCGTGCATGGATGCCGAAGAGAGTATGGCGCTAACAGGCACGCCGCAGTCGGCCGTATCGATGTGCAGCTTATAGCCGTTCCAGCTCACCTTATAACCTTGAGCATTGCACTTGGTGCCACGAGTACACTCTGTGGGAATCTGAGCTAACACGACTGCTTGGCTAAGTGACCGCT
>CANLRQ010000120.1 GCA_947493575.1 uncultured Marinomonas sp. | reverse complement strand
TCTTAGGTTTTACGTTTCGCAGGCGAGGCGCCAGAGGTAGAGGAGGAAGACTGTTTACAGGGTTTCTTCCAGCCATAAGTAAAAAGGCCAAGAAGTCGATAGTTCGCTCGTTCAGAGACTGGAACCTCCAGCGATGTACAAGTTTAAACATCGGCCAAATAGCGAAGAAGATTAATCCTCAGTTAAGAGGGTGGATCAATTATTATGGTAAGTTTTACCCAAGTGAAATGACTATTTTATGGAGAATTTTGAATAAGCGACTAGTGCGTTGGTTCAGAAGTCGAAGTAAACGCTATCGCTGGCATAAAACTAAAGCAGCCAAAGCTTTGGAGCAGTTCAAGCAAAGGCACAGCTATTTATTTGCACATTGGAAAATGAAGGAATGTTAAATTGGTTGAATAACAAGAGCCGTATGAAGCGAGAGTTTCACGTACGGTTCTGTGAGCGGCTAG
>CANLRQ010000119.1 GCA_947493575.1 uncultured Marinomonas sp. | reverse complement strand
AAGAATCCGCCAATACGAAGCCGAAGTGTGGATGCTAAAACGAGAGTTGTTCGGGCCAAAAAGTGAACGTCGAGGCTTACTCACGCCAGACCAGCAAGCCCTCGCCGATATCGTTGGCCCCATGCCAGCCGAACCCACACCTCTAGAGGAAGACACCACGGTCGAGCAGGGCAAGCCTGAGCCCGCCAGTGTTCGCGGAAAAGCCCCCAAGTCCCGCAAAGGCAATGAAATTAATGCCACAGGACTGCGTTTTGACGAGTCGATACCGGTTCGTGAAAAGGTTATCTTGGCGGAAGAATTGCAAGGCCCAGAGGCACACCACTACGAAGAAGTCGGTTTTAAAGAAGTCAGCCGCATCGTACAAAAAACCAGTGCCTATGAAGTCGTCATCACCAAACGTCAGGTGGTGAAACACAAAACCAGTAAACAGCTCATTACCGCGCCACAGCCGGATCTGATTTTTGACAG
>CANLRQ010000118.1 GCA_947493575.1 uncultured Marinomonas sp. | reverse complement strand
CTGTCGAACCCACTTTGAGACATAAACTCCAAATTCTCTTCGCTGTTAAATCCACTATCAGCGGTGAATTTAATAGTCTGTTCGCTTGGTTGTTTTTCTGTAGTGAGCTTATCAAGTCGTTGCTTGAGTTGAGTCACTGCTGGCTTTAAGGTTTGCTGTTCACTAACAGAACCCCATGCTTGGGCTTGCAGGATTATTTGATGTTTATCATCGTTGATCGCAATGCCGTTGTAGCCTTGGATCGTGCCCTTACTTGTGGTCATCTTTGCGCTGTCAGGATCGGTAATATTACTTTTAACAGGCTTACCTTTGCTCCCTGTTTTTTCTTGATGTGTCGCCAGATATTCCGTGATTTTTTCTGCACTTTTATCCAATTTTTGTTGTTGCTTTAAGTCATGCTGAACGTCATCTTCACTTAATCCATCTTGTGCTTGGTGGCGTTCGAGTATGCGTTGACTCGCTCGGCGTAACTTAGCTT
>CANLRQ010000117.1 GCA_947493575.1 uncultured Marinomonas sp. | reverse complement strand
TTTAAACTTGCGTCGTGCATGAGCCCAACAACCTAAACGTTTTATCTGATACTTATCGCATGCTTTTTGATACCACTCATAACCATCTACCATGATGGCTGGGATGTCGGAGGATAAGAGGTGCAGAGGGACCGATTGGGCACGGCTGTCAGCATAATGGAATACGCAAGCGGGTCGAGCGCCTGTGCTGCGCATTACCCACATGTAGCTTTTGCTTTGAGCTGTTTTCCCAGGCTCATCCAAGACTTGTAACGTGGTTTCGTCCATATGCAGACACGGTTGCTGCTGTAAGGTATCTGTCAGAAGATTAATCAGTGGCTGGGTTAATGTTCCGCATTTGATCATCCAGTTCGCCAGATTGGTTCGATCCATGTCGATACCAATACGTTTGAACATCTCACTTTGGCGATACAACGGCAGGGCATCGGCGTATTTACTGGTGGCAACGAAGGCGAGTAACCCGGGGCTTGCAATGCTCTTTTC
>CANLRQ010000116.1 GCA_947493575.1 uncultured Marinomonas sp. | reverse complement strand
TAGTCAGCCCTGAAAAAGTCAGGTTTCTACCTAACTGAGTATCCGTTGGTTTTATTGCTTCAAGAAATAAAGCCAACCGACTTTCTGCTCTCCACCTGCAGCTTGTACGATAACCAAAGCCTGAATGACACCCTTGTATTCAAACAAAAAGAAAAGGCTCATCCATTTCCTCAAATTCCAGGCACAAGCCGCCATTAACAGGTTTATTGCATCACCTTCGCTACCTTTCAGCCAGTTCCTGGAAAGTCGATAATCCTGTTTCAGATGCCCTATGATGGGTTCAATCGCTGATCGCCTCCTACAGAGCGTCCTCTTTCGATTCCTCTCTTGTTCGCTGTCTCTTTTCAACGGTGGGCTAGGCAAAATAACTTCGGCATCAACTGTGCGCTTTGAACCTCGATACCCCCGATCAACCACGGCCGCTTCAATTGGCGTCTGTCGACATTGTTCGGCATGATCCAGAGCGGATTTGAGTGTTTTGGAATCGTGCTCATTGC
>CANLRQ010000115.1 GCA_947493575.1 uncultured Marinomonas sp. | reverse complement strand
TCGGGTGGCTTAGGAATTATTATTCCACCGTCTATTCCTATGGTTATTTTCGGTATATCGGCGTTAGGAATGACAGTACCGCTTGATGCGATTGCTAAGCACGGTGAGTTCCAAAGTATTTCCATTCCAAAGCTCTTTATAGCAGGCTTTTTACCAGGTTTAGTGATGTCGATCTCACTGATGACACTGAACTATATTCAGTGTCGTCGATATGGCTATAAAGGAACGGGCGAAGGTTGGTCGACTTCTGACATCCGCAAAGCTCTGCGCTCTGGTATTTGGTCTATGTTGGCTCCTTTGGTTATTTTAGGAGGGATTTACTCTGGTTTCTTCACTCCAACGGAATCGGCTATTGTAGCCATTTTCTACACGTTGCTGATTGGTGTTTTTGTTCATAGAGAATTGAAATTTAAAGATTTAATACACTCATTAGAAACAACAACCTGGTTGTCTGGACGAGTACTATTGATCCTCTTTACGGCAACGGCATTTGGACGAA
>CANLRQ010000114.1 GCA_947493575.1 uncultured Marinomonas sp. | reverse complement strand
CGCTTGATTATCGTCTATTTCAAAATTTACATTGTTAAAGAGCAAGTTTAGTGCAAAGCACTAAGTCAGATATTAACACATAAGAATGCGTAAATAATTCAATGAACTATTTGGGTTAATGTCTTGCTTAAGGCTTTGACCAGATTGTTAGCAGCAGAATTTTGACTTGAACAGTAATGCAGTAATGGTGGAGCTATGCGGGATCGAACCGCAGACCTCCTGCGTGCAAAGCAGGCGCTCTCCCAGCTGAGCTATAGCCCCATGTATTACATACTGTGTTTGGACGTATAAATACGTTTTTCTCACAATCTCACTTAGTATGAGATTGGTGGGTCTGGGCCGATTTGAACGGCCGACCTCACCCTTATCAGGGGTGCGCTCTAACCAACTGAGCTACAGACCCAAACACTTCTGTGCTTCTCTATAAAATTAGTCATCAGATAATTTGTGTGAACGCTCACCAGAGCTTCGATATCGTTTAAGGAGGTGATCCAGCCCC
>CANLRQ010000113.1 GCA_947493575.1 uncultured Marinomonas sp. | reverse complement strand
CTCAAGGTCGCTGCGGCCTCCCGATAATGGTTAAATAATATACCTCAATAACCATTAAAATCATCATACAAGGTCGAAAAAGCCGCAGGAGCCTTCCGAGATTATGAAGTGGTGGCAACATAATGGGTTACTCACAAAGCAAAAAGCCTTCGTCTTTTCTGCTTGCGTCACTGCCGTCGTCAGCGCAGAAAAGACAGAAGCCTTCATGCTTTTTACTCTAGTTCCCACGATCTTCGTGGGAATTCATATTGTCGCAGAGGCAGGCATCATTTGACGTAATAAGGCGGCTTTTTTATCTTGTAGGGTAGGTCGAAAAAGCCGCAGGCGCCTTCCGACATTGTGAAGCGGTTTGCAACTCAATGGGTTGCTCACAAAGCAAAAAGCCTTCGCCTTTTCTGCTTGCTTCACTGCCGTCGTCAGCGCAGTAGGGTAGGTCGGAAAAGCCGTAGGCGCCTTCCGACAATATGAAACGGTTTGCAACACAATGGGTTGCTCACAAAGCAAAAAGCCTTCGTCTTTTCTGC
>CANLRQ010000112.1 GCA_947493575.1 uncultured Marinomonas sp. | reverse complement strand
GTAATGAGTAATGAGTAATGAGTAATGAGTAATGAGTAATGAGTAATGAGTAATGAGTAATGAGTAATGAGTAATGAATAATGAGTAATGAGTAATGAGTAATGAGTAATGAGTAATGAATAATGAATAATGAATAATGAATAATGAGTAATGAGTAATGAGTAATGAGTAATGAGTAATGAATAATGAGTAATGAATAATGAATAATGAATAATGAATAATGAGTGATGATTTGAGCCCGTTTTTAACAAAGTATTAGCAAGCGTAATAGTCGTGCAAAGGTCTTCAAATATAAGTCAAGCATCCCTCTTAACTCAATGCTTCCAATACCCTATTGAGTTGATCGTTATCAGATAACATCGCTTGGGTAATTTCGCATTTTTGGCAGGCATTAAGAGCTTTAGTGGAGGCTATTATGTCTTGCCAAACAGAGGAAGAAAGAGCCAGCCGAGACTGTAACTAATTTTGTGTAACTACCCATCACAACATACTCTATAAAGAGTTTAAGGATAGGTAGATGCAAATG
>CANLRQ010000111.1 GCA_947493575.1 uncultured Marinomonas sp. | reverse complement strand
TTTTATTATTGAGTTCGAGGAACGCCTCGAAAAGCACCTTAACTAAATGGCAGTTACACAGAATCTGTTACAGGGTCAGCCAGCCTTTCTCCTTCTATTTCGAAGATCGCTTTCACACCCAACTTTTGCACTAAAGGCTGTAAATCACTTTCTGGATGAACTTTTGCGCCAAAAAGCTCCATTTTTTTATGCCACGGATTGTCATCAATAAACGCAACAATATGGTATTCCACGGGACTTGTTTTATTTCTTTTTTGCAATAGAGACGCAAAATGATGGGATGGGTATTCAATACCAATAATGATAACTGGAAGACGATGCTTAGACTTGAAAGGCCAAATTTTTCGTAAGGGCTCAGACGCTTTCCAATACCGTAAAAAATCTTTCATAGATGTCTGCTTATCATCCAACTTTATTCGTTTCAATGATAACCAATTGCCTTTTAAAACAACATCGAGTAGGGTGAGGCGTTGCCGCCTCATCCCTCTCACAGAACCGTACGTACGGACCTCGTATACGGCTCATGTAA
>CANLRQ010000110.1 GCA_947493575.1 uncultured Marinomonas sp. | reverse complement strand
TGAGAGTGTAAACAACAGTTAATACTAAGGAGTGTCCACATGAATAAGTTTAATACCATTGCCATTGATCTTGCAAAGAATGTTTTTCAGGTGTGTATTGTCTCTCCTGATCACACAATCATTCAGAATAAAAAAGTGTCACGAGCCAATCTCCCAAGCCTGTTAGTTAATCAAGAAGTTTCAATTGTGGCTATGGAAGCCTGCTACTCAAGTCATTATTGGGCTCGCGTTTTTTCTGACATGGGACATGAAGTGCGCCTTATCCCTGCTCAACACGTTAAGCCTTTTGTTCGGGGTAATAAGAATGATCATAACGATGCAATCGCGATTGCAGAAGCCTCTTGGCGACCTCACTTAAAATATGTGCCTCTTAAAACAGTCGAACAACAAGACATTCAAGCTCTACATCGAATTCGCGATAAGTTGATTGGTCGTCGAACCAGTGTCGTGAATCAGGTTCGCGGATTATTAAGCGAATACGGCGTTATTATTCCCAAAGGTTTTGCTGGATTTAAGAAGAATATTGCCCTTTTACTTGATC
>CANLRQ010000109.1 GCA_947493575.1 uncultured Marinomonas sp. | reverse complement strand
ACATCGACGGTAATGCTCGCCGTGCTGTCTGCCGTTGGCGTTACCACCAAGGTGTATACCGTTGCGCTAACCGCATTAAAGGTGCCTTTGGTGCCGTTGGCCACGGTGACATCACTTGCATCAAACCCCGTCACGGCTTCATCAAAGGTAAAGGTGTAGGTTATATCGCCAGTCGCTGTACCAGTTGTGTCGTCGGTAATCGTGACACTGGGTTTTGCTGTATCAACCACTTGCGTGCTCTGTGTCGCAATGGTGTTGCTATTGCCTGCGGTATCACTGGCGACATCCGCCGCGACATCGACGGTAATGCTCGCCGTGCTGTCTGCCGTTGGCGTTACCACCAAGGTGTATACCGTTGCGCTAACCGCATTAAAGGTGCCTTTGGTGCCGTTGGCCACGGTGACATCACTTGCATCAAACCCCGTCACGGCTTCATCAAAGGTAAAGGTGTAGGTTATATCGCCAGTCGCTGTACCAGTTGTGTCGTCGGTAATCGTGACACTGGGTTTTGCTGTATCAACCACTTGCGTGCTCTGTGTCGCAATGGTGTTG
>CANLRQ010000108.1 GCA_947493575.1 uncultured Marinomonas sp. | reverse complement strand
AACACCTGTTTGCAGACAACCCGTTGAAATCGCCATTGCTCTAAGTGTCAATGACTCCCTAGAATGAACGCTAACTTTGCAATACCTGTATAATTGTTAAACTGATATTAGTAGAGTGAGGTAAGGTTGGGGTAATACCTTCACCTATAATCAAGTTAAGTGTCTTAAACTCTTTAGGCAATAGAGGCATATGGTAAGCAAATGAATTTTCATCATCGTCAACCTTTCCATAGTCGATTGGAAAATAAAGTCTCGGATCATCTTTTAAATGTGTATATTTATTTGAAGAGAGAAGTTTAATATTTTCTTTTAAAAGTTCGGGAGTTGAGGGGTACAAAACCTTCACAGCAAACTCTAACCCAGTAGTTAGATCAACACCTAGGAACACTTCACCTTGCCCACCACAGCTAATTGAATTTTTAATTGAGCCACTTGCAAAAGTCCCCAAACGAGCACTTTTCCTAGTCTGAGAACTTGCAAAAAGATGGTGGTGGGTGGCCATTTCTGGCATGATAATAATCACAAAACCATTATCGCACCCACCTCATGCATACTACCTCAACATCCTACTTGTCTCAACGCTGGACGCAAATTCAAACCC
>CANLRQ010000107.1 GCA_947493575.1 uncultured Marinomonas sp. | reverse complement strand
ACCGCCACGGATAACGCGGATACGGACGACGCAACCGATACGAATGACGCGTTAACCTACAGCTTAAGCGGTGCCGACGCCGACTTATTCAGCATTGATGCGAGTACCGGTGCGGTCACATTAACCGCCAACCCGGATGATGAAACGAAAGCGGATTACAGCTTTACCGTGGTCGCGACAGATGCAGCCGGTAATGCCGGTACGCAAGTGGTTACACTTGATATTAACGACGTCGGTGAGTCAGCCCCAAGCATCACCTCCGGTGCTACGGCCACGGCCATTGATGAAAACAGCGGTGCAGGTCAAGTCATTTACACCGTGACCGCCACGGATACCGCTGATATAGACGACGCAACCGATACGAGCAGCGCATTAACCTACAGTTTAAGCGGTGCCGATGCCGATTTATTGAGCATTGATGCGAGTACCGGTGCGGTTACATTAACAGCCAACCCGGATGATGAAACGAAAGCCGATTACAGCTTTAATGTGGTTGCCACGGATGCAGGAAGCAATGCCGATACGCAAGCGGTAACGTTGAACATTAACGACTTAGATGAATCAACGCCGAGCATCTCCTCCGGCGCTACGGCCACGGCCATTGATGAAAACAGCGGTGCAGGTCAAGT
>CANLRQ010000106.1 GCA_947493575.1 uncultured Marinomonas sp. | reverse complement strand
AGTTTCAAAGCCTCCCACCTATCCTACACAAGTAGGTTCAAAGTTCACTGTGAAGCTATAGTAAAGGTTCACGGGGTCTTTCCGTCTAGCCGCGGATACACAGCATCTTCACTGCGATTTCAATTTCACTGAGTCTCGGGTGGAGACAGTGTGGCCATCGTTACGCCATTCGTGCAGGTCGGAACTTACCCGACAAGGAATTTCGCTACCTTAGGACCGTTATAGTTACGGCCGCCGTTTACTGGGGCTTCGATCAAGAGCTTCGCTTACGCTAACCCCATCAATTAACCTTCCAGCACCGGGCAGGCGTCACACCCTATACGTCCACTTTCGTGTTTGCAGAGTGCTGTGTTTTTAATAAACAGTCGCAGCCACCTGGTATCTTCGACCAGTCAGTGCTTACGGGGCAAGCCCTTCACACTAACCGGCGCACCTTCTCCCGAAGTTACGGTGCCATTTTGCCTAGTTCCTTCACCCGAGTTCTCTCAAGCGCCTTGGTATTCTCTACCTGACCACCTGTGTCGGTTTGGGGTACGGTTCGTACATATCTGAAGCTTAGAAGTTTTTCCTGGAAGCATGGCATCAACCACTTCGCCCAAAAGAGGGCTCGTCATCAGCTCTCGGTTTTCCTA
>CANLRQ010000105.1 GCA_947493575.1 uncultured Marinomonas sp. | reverse complement strand
AGTTAATGCAGTCGTAATCTGTGTCTGTCGTTTTAAGTTTTCTTCTTAAAACCACTTTGGTGTTATATGGTCAAGCCTCACGAGCAATTAGTATTGGTTAGCTCAATGCCTCACAGCACTTACACACCCAACCTATCAACGTCGTAGTCTTCAACGGCTCTTTAGGGGACTTACGTCCCAGTGAGATCTCATCTTGAGGGAGGCTTCCCGCTTAGATGCTTTCAGCGGTTATCCCGTCCGAACGTAGCTACCCGGCAATGCCACTGGCGTGACAACCGGAACACCAGAGGTTCGTCCACTCCGGTCCTCTCGTACTAGGAGCAGCTCCTCTCAAATCTCAAACGTCCACGGCAGATAGGGACCGAACTGTCTCACGACGTTCTAAACCCAGCTCGCGTACCACTTTAAATGGCGAACAGCCATACCCTTGGGACCGGCTTCAGCCCCAGGATGTGATGAGCCGACATCGAGGTGCCAAACACCGCCGTCGATGTGAACTCTTGGGCGGTATCAGCCTGTTATCCCCGGAGTACCTTTTATCCGTTGAGCGATGGCCCTTCCATACAGAACCACCGGATCACTAAGACCTACTTTCGTACCTGCTCGACGTGTCTGTCTCGCAGTTAAGCGCGCTTTTGCCTTTACACTCT
>CANLRQ010000104.1 GCA_947493575.1 uncultured Marinomonas sp. | reverse complement strand
TGGCAGGCGCTGGAACTGGAATTCTCACCTCTTTACAGCGCCATCGGACGTAAAGCTAAACCAATTCGTTTGATGACTGGCCTTCTGATGCTCAAGCAGCTGTATGACCTGAGTGATGAAGCCATTGTTGAACAGTGGCAAATGAACCCTTACTACCAGGCGTTTTGTGGTGAAACCCACTTTCAAACAACACCTCCCTGTCACAGTACGGAGCTGGTCAAGTTTCGTCAGCGATTGGGAAAAGAAGGGGTTAACCGACTGTTTGCTCTTTCGGTCGCCTTACATGGTGAAGCTGCAGAAGAACCTATTGTTTTAGTGGATACAACGGTTCAGGAAAAAGCCATCACATATCCTACGGACAGTAAACTGGCCATAAAAATTATCAACAGGCTGAATAAGTTAGCCAAACTTCATGGTATCAAACAGCGACGAACGTTTGTCAAAGAGGTACGGGAACTTCGTTTGACATGTCGTCACTTCAGACATGTCAAACGACGGGGTAAAGCTAAAAAAGCACTTAAACGCTTACGGACGATTGCCGGTATTTTGTTGCGAGAGTTACAGCGCAAGCTACCAGAAGACATTTTGAAACAGGAAGAAGAGCGTTTTCAGCTGTATCAGCGGGTATTGGCTCAACAGCCGAAGGATAAGAATAAAATTTATAGCCTGCATGA
>CANLRQ010000103.1 GCA_947493575.1 uncultured Marinomonas sp. | reverse complement strand
GGAAGCAGAAAGCTGGAGTTGGAAACCGTACAAGGGAGTAGATCTGACGCACTTTAGTATATTGCCATTGCGCTAGAAGGCTAAACCTCAGAACGAAATAAACCGACATGAACAAGAAACATTTTGTCCCCACACAGCACACAACCCAACAGAAGACGTATCGAGTTTATTACAGTGTGTATGGTCACTTGCTAAGTAAGAGGCGGCTGTACAAAGGCTTCAAAAAAGTGTGGAAAGCAAAAGGCGCGGCTGGCATAGATAAGCAGAGCCTGAGCGACTTCGCCGCGAAGTTAAGTGATGAACTGGATCAACTGCTTCTGGAGCTCAAAACCAAGCAATACCAGCCCCAGCCGGTGAGACGGGTAGAGATCCCGAAAACGGATGGTGGTGTCAGATTGCTTGGTATCCCGACGGTTCGGGATCGAGTCGTTCAACAAACCCTAGCGGATCTCCTCACACCTATTTTTGAAGAACAATTCCATCCTTCTAGTTTTGGTTATCGACCAAAGCGAAGCGGCCATGATGCGATCAACAAAGCCACGATGTTTATGCGCCGATATGGGCTGAATCATGTGGTGGATATGGATCTGTCAAAGTGCTTTGATCAACTGGACCATGACTTAATCTTAAAAAGTCTGAGAAAGCGAATCACAGACGGCAGTGTGCTGCAGTTGATAGAACAGTTTCTAAAAAGTGGCGTGATGGTGGGTCATCATTGGCAAGCAACAGAACA
>CANLRQ010000102.1 GCA_947493575.1 uncultured Marinomonas sp. | reverse complement strand
CCGCGTGATTTTAGGTTTATTTTAACGTTATTTTTGAGGCTGTTTTTCTTGAATGAGTAATTCTACAGCCTCGTTAGGCATTCAAAGGAGTTTTGAGCAAGTATCATGGAAGAATTTAATGTCGCAACTTTTCTATTAATTAATCAATATGCAGGGAAGAATAGTTTATTGGATGCAGCTCTAATTGGGTTTGCTGAAGCCATGCCTTACATTTTTATATTAATAATTGCTTACTTATGGTTTGTTGGCTGTATCAATAAAAAACAGTCGAGCTTCAATTCAGGACTTTCAGTATTACTTGGTATGTTAACTAGCTACGTTATTTCACTTTTTTACTATCATTCGCGCCCATTTGTAGAGAACTTGGGGACTCAATTGGTAGAACACGCTCCCGACTCTTCCTTCCCTTCGGATCATACGACTTTTATTTTCTCCATATCTGTAATGTTGCTATTCAATAAATCAACTAGAGTCATTGGTACTATTCTATGTTTTCTTAGCTTTATTAGTGGGTTGTCTAGGGTTTTTGTTGGCGTCCATTTCCCTTTAGATATATTTGGTGCTATTTTGGTCGCAATATTTTCATCGGTGGTTGTGTTTAATCTTCAACACAAAACCAGTTTTATATTGCAATATTTAGTGCAAAAAATGCCTAACAAGCCAATCAAGCAGGACTAAAAACAGTTTGCTCGGTTTCGCTTCGCTACACATTTTAGCAAACAATTTTTATCCCCTTATTGGGGCGTTGAGGCTGTAGAATTACTCGAAAATAGAGATTCAGTGATTTGATTTTTGTGCGGAGAATGTCTAAAAGCCAA
>CANLRQ010000101.1 GCA_947493575.1 uncultured Marinomonas sp. | reverse complement strand
TCTGGTCGAAATGATCTATGCCCAAATAGCTAATTTTTTTTAAAAACAGTCTGTTAAGGATTTTTCAGGGCTGACTATTTATATGATAGAGTCATAGTATCAAATGACAAGAAGGCAGTTTTTTCTTGCATGGTATTAAAATGATACCAATGGGCCGAAGTAACTATGATTTTTAAAGAAAAACCACTGGATTCAATACCAAAGATACAGGTGATTGATGGGGTTTGCCCCATGCCAGATATCGCAAAATTGATAGGCGGAAAGTGGAAATTGATTATTCTGCAAATTTTAATATTTCAGGGAATGCAACGTTTTAACGAATTAAAGAGGCGCATCCCGGATGTCACCCAAACCATGTTAACCAGCCAGCTACGAGCACTGGAACAGGACGGTTTAGTACATCGGGAAATTTACGCTGAAGTGCCACCTCGCGTTGAATATTCCGCGACTCCGAGAGCAATGGCATTGCAAAAAGTATTTTTGTCTATGCATGAGTGGTGGTTGGAGGACGAGCAGCACCAAGGAGAATAAAAAAGACCCTCATAAAGGAATGTATGAGGATCTTTTTTTGCTTCTTTAAATAACGGCTGCTTGAGTTTTTTGAGTTTTTTGAGTTTTCTGGTTGAATTTATCATTAACCCAAAGGGCCAGTAAGATAATGCTTGCTCCGATAGTAGCCCGTTGTACTACCAGCACATCAAATTATCGGAAGGCGCCTGTGGCTTTTCCAATCTACGAACTGATGATACGGAGTCGATTAATGGGTGATGGGATGGACACTCCAAAGTTGAAACGGCGTCAAAATGCGCCAAACTGAGAGTGTAAACAACAGTTAATA
>CANLRQ010000100.1 GCA_947493575.1 uncultured Marinomonas sp. | reverse complement strand
ATTCATCGGCTATCTGACACCACTCTTCTAACCTTGTTTGCATTTCCTCATACGTTTCAGATTGCCATAAATCTTGAAGCTGATCTTTCAGAATGTAAAGCGTGTTCAGGTTAGCGTTTTCACTCAGAAGAGCCTTTAGCTTTACTTCCTGTGAATCGGTCAGTTTATCTGCATTCTTTAGCACTAAATAATGCGTACCCTTTATCAATTCTTTTTCTGCTTTATTGGCTTTTCTAAACTCAATTCTCCGTTGATTACCTAGCGCTTTGCTGTAGTTTTGCATCACATGAAAACGGTCAAAAACCATGTCAGCATTGGGTAAACTATCGCGTACTGATTTTTGATAAGACGGCCCCATGTCCATTGCTACCGCTTCTATACCGGCGGCAGTCTCTCTTGGCAATTCCTCTAGAAACCCAGAGAACACATCCGCAGTGCGTCCAATCCCCACCCAAATTAAATGCCCTGAGACCATGTCGTAAACAACCGTCATGTAATCATGTCCTTTCGCTCTGGCAACCTCATCTACACCTATGTATTTTAAATTTTTAAGCTGGCTAGGAACGAGGGCTGGAAGCGTAGATTCTAAGTGGTGTTTGTCAATATTTTTGACCGTTTCCCAACGTACACTTAGATGACGAGAAACGGCCTGTATGCTCATATGGCGACATAACCCACTCACGAGTTGGCAGAACCTTTTGGTATAGCGACTGCCTTTATAAACGAAATCACAAGACTCAATGCGCCGCTCATTTTTGCTGATCCATACCTGTGCTAATTCAATTTCTAAGGTGCAAGGTAACCCAAATAATGGAAGATCTTGAACCGAACGTCGGACATATCGATTAATAGTACCCG
>CANLRQ010000099.1 GCA_947493575.1 uncultured Marinomonas sp. | reverse complement strand
ACACACCCTATGACTCCTCAAAACTATTTAGTGAAGAGCACAAAAAAGCTTGCGCTTAAACAGAGTATCTACAGGCCGACAATGTGAGATATGTGGAACGTTTATTGTCGGGATAAATCCCGACAATAATGATATTTAAATACGGATATTTTTAATATAAAGGATAAGAGTATGTCATGGAATGATCTAAGGAAGGGTCGATATTCACAGGAAAATTGTGAATATTTTATTACATTTAATACCCGAAATAGAGTTGAGTATTTTCATGATTTTTTGCTTGGTCAATTATTCTGTCAACAGATAAAAAGGAATGAGAAACAATGTCAGTGTGTCTGGTTAACATGGGTTCTCATGCCAGACCACTTTCATGGATTACTGCGATTAAACAGTTCTGAATTTAGTTTATCGGAGATAGTTGGTAAATTAAAGGGATCTAGTTCTTATATATTGAACCAAAGAATGAATCGTAGAGGGCCAATATGGCAAGCATCTTTTTATGACAGGGCTTTACGTAAAAACGATGATCGCAAAAGTATGGCTAGATACATAATTGCAAATCCGTTACGTAAAAACCTTGTTCAAAGCATAAAAAAATATCCGTTTTGGGATTCGGTTTATTTATCTGAGTAGATAGCTCTTCAGGCCGACATATTGGTCTTATGAGATTCGTTGTCGGGATAAATTCCGACATGTAGGTCGGTCTTCAGGCCGACAATGTGGCATGTGGTAATGCTTTTGTCGGGCTAAAGCCGCGACCTACAGGCCGACAATGTGAAAACGTTTTTGTCGGGATAAATCCCGACCTTGTATGATGATTTTAATGGTTATTGAGGTATATTATTTAACCATTATCGGGAGGCCGTTCCGACCTTGAG
>CANLRQ010000098.1 GCA_947493575.1 uncultured Marinomonas sp. | reverse complement strand
ACAATTGCCTTTTATATTTATTATGCAAATGATTAATAAAGTTGAAATCTGACCTGTATTACCAATAACCAAATAGATACCCTTTTTTATGGGCGTTATTCGTTACGCTCGCCACAAACTCATTGCTGACTGTCGTTCGGCTATGACGTTGTCTGAACCATTCATGCAATGCCGCTTGCATTTCAAGTCTAACGGGTTCATACATACCGTCAGTGCCCAAATCGTTCTGCTCCAATGGATCATTGACCAAATCAAATAATTGAGGCACGAAATGTTCATAATGAACATACTTCCAGCGTTGACTTGCAACCATAACTGCACGGGTTTGATCTGGCGCCATATCAAGTGTTAACCGCGCTTGTCGCCATGCGTAATCGGCTTCGCTAAATGCATATTGGCGCCAATCTTCACAGGCTAAATTACCACCATTTAATATAGGAAGAAGGGAGCGGCCTTCTAACGTATGACGGCTGGAATTTGCACCAATTAGATCAAGAAATGTAGGTAATAAATCAATGGCCTCCACAAGTCGAGTATCTTCTGAACCTCGTGTCGCATCGGCACTTCTGCGTGGGTCGTGGATAATCATAGGGATACGGGCGCTCGCTTCATGAAACAAGTCTTTTTCACCTAGCCAATGGTCGCCAAGGTAATCCCCATGATCCGATGTAAGTACGATAACAGTATTGCTATATTCCCCCGTGTCTTTTAGAAACGTAATAAGGCGCTCTAAGTGAGTATCTAATTGTGTAATTAACCCCATGTAAGTCGGTACGACTCGTTCTCTCACTTCATCACGAGAGAAAGCAAGGGATTCTTTGTGCCCCATAAAAGCGTCGATAACTGGATGAAGCGACTTTTTTTCTGCTTCGCTCGCGTTGCGCGGTAATATGTGGCTTATGTCGTACATACTGTTAAAGGGCGCGGGCGCGATATAGGGCCAATGAGGTTTAATATAACTCAGGTGCAAACACCAAGGAGCGCCTTT
>CANLRQ010000097.1 GCA_947493575.1 uncultured Marinomonas sp. | reverse complement strand
TAATGCTGTTCACTTAAGCGAAACAGCACTACGAGATACCGGATATCTTGTCTTTGATCGCTTTACCATGCGAGGCCTATCGGGCCTCGCTTTTTTTGCTTCCAAAAACAAATTACATATCCCCGATCTTAGGTCTTTAAGGCGTACTCCTGTCTTTGACTCTGGTTTCGCTGCTGCCATCACGATTAAATTCGAAGCAATATAAGTGAAGGCCATTTTAAAACGTATCTCACTTGCTCGCTGTCCATGTGTCGCGGCAGCATGACTCGCTTCTCGGCGTACAACGTTATATGCCAATAACATTCCCCACACTTCCTGATAAATTAACTCGATCTTCTTACTGCGTAACGTCACCGCGTTATTGAGCATCGAGGACTTAATGTCGCGAAAACCCAGTTCAATTTCCCAGCGTTGCTGATATAGCTGAGCTATTTGCTCTGCTGAATAATTATCATAAGGAAGAGAGGTAAGTACTGTCTTAGGTTTTCCCTTCACTTCATAAGTAACGGCTCGCACATCCCAGTATGTTGGTAGTTCAGGATTCCTTTTACGAGCTTGAGGTGAGACTTTCATACGCCATAAAGCATCTCCGTTTCCATATTCTTCAACTACCTCGTATACAGAATTGCTGCGCTTAGGTATTAACCAATGCCGCTCATTTCCTCCGTTCATCAATGTATGCATTAGATTGGCACTCCAAAAGTTCCGATCTAGCAGTGTGATGCTACGATCAGGGATCTTATCTAACATTTCTTCAGCCAATGGGGTTTCTGCTGTTCGATAATCTCCCACTTGAGCATCTAAAATAACATGGGAATGCGTGTTCATCAGAGCGACACAACGCAACAGAGGATAAGCGCTCTGTTTTACTGATGCATTGCTGGAACTACCAAAATGTTCTCGTAGATCAGGCGTGTCAGGTGTACGGAAAATAACGCCGTCAATGGCGAATACTTGTAGACCTTGCCAATCATCCTGAGCAAATCGTTCATTGCCCCAGTGTTCACCGGTGCGCTGAAAAAGCCATTGCATAGGATCAGACCCAAGGCGCTG
>CANLRQ010000096.1 GCA_947493575.1 uncultured Marinomonas sp. | reverse complement strand
CCAACGGTTACCGTGCTGTAAACGGTTTTGGCATAGGTGATTCACTTGCCTTGCAAGTTCCAAGAGATCGTTTGGGACATTTTAAACCCATGTTACTGGATATTATGAAGGATCAAAGTGACTCACTAAATGAGCTCTGTTTTGAACTTTACTCCAAAGGATTAACAACCCGAGATATCGAATCAATCACCGCTCGTATTTATGGACAGCAACTTTCAAAAAGCCAAGTATCTCGTATTACAAGCAGTCTATCAGAAATAATGGCGTCATTCAGGGAGCGAGATTTAGCCGATTATTACCCCATTATTTACCTCGATGCGACCTTTATTAAAACAAAACGAGAGCGGGTGTCCAGTGAAGCATATTACATTGTTCTAGCTGTATTGCCTGATATGACACGAGAAGTGATTGGTATCTATAATGCGCCAACCGAGTCAGCAGGCTTTTGGGATGAAGTATGCCAAGACCTGAAACAGAGAGGGCTTAAACAAGTCGATCTTTTTGTTACTGATAACTTAACAGAGTTAGACCGTTCTATAGAACGACATTTTGACTCAGCCATCCAAAAATGTGTTCTACACTTAAAACGCGCTATATTACGGAAAACAAAAAAGCAGCATCGAGCTGAGATCGTAGAAGATTTAGCAGATATTTTTCAAATCGACAATAAAGACGATACAAAAGAAGCCCTCTATAACCGAGCGCTTCTTGTTTCTCATAAATGGAGTAAGTACTATCCTAGTTTATCAATGCTGGGCGATTCTGATTTTTTGTGTTATTACGCGACGTATCTAGAATTTGAACATGGAATCCGTAATATGATTTACACGACAAATTGGATTGAGCGACTAAATAAGGCATTTAAACGCACATTGAAAATCAGAAACTCTATGCCCAATGTCGAATCTGTTTTAACATTATTAAGTAAAGTAGCGATTGATATGAATAGCACGACGTACCAATATCCAGTAAGTCGCTTATCAAAAAGCCACCTATTTAATTAGCAAGGATGAACAATAAATTTAATGGAAAGAGACACACTTTTTGGGACGGTACC
>CANLRQ010000095.1 GCA_947493575.1 uncultured Marinomonas sp. | reverse complement strand
TTGTCTGAAGTGTTGTTGGTTTGGTATTTAACTGGCAGTTGATGAGCTGATTTGGGAATGTTTTTGCAAGTGGCTCAGCAGTATCTAAAATAGGGTTTTCACATCAAGTAAATAATATGCCTAACCAAGACTCATTTTCATATAGTCAATTTCACAATAAAGAGAATTCTATTTATATGATGTCTATTGCAGATGGTCATGGTAGCGCACCGCATCCATATTCAGCAGAAGGGGCATTATTTGCCACACAAGTAGCCTACTTCTCAGCTAATTTTTTTTTACAAGAAGTTCCTATTGAAAAAATAAAAAAAGGTTTATTGCTGCATGGAATTTTGAAACAGTAAAGCATTTTAATTCAAATGACTTTGAAGGTGATTATTCATCTCGGTTATACGGCAGTACTATTCGTTTAGCTATTTGGAAAGATACAGGTGAAGGTTTTATATTATCGATAGGTGATGGGATAACGGCAATTAAGTTTCTTGATCAAGATGAGATCCAGTTTGTACATAATTGCCACGAAAGTCGTTTCTCTGAACCAACCTCTTCAATCTGCAATATTAGCGCCGAACAAATCTTAGTAGAAGAAGTAGACTTTAACAACGTCAGCTGGATCTCTATTGCTTCGGATGGCTTCGGATGGCTTCGAAGGAGGCCCTCATACCCATAAATCATTTACTTCATTAATGAAAGGTGCATTCGAGTTAGACCATCACCAATATAAAGAACAAATAGCAGAGGTGGCGGAGCAATTTGCAAGTAACAATCATGACGACTCAAGTATTGTTATTTGTAAGTTACTTCAACAACACTCTCACAAAGCTCAGTTGTCTGAGACACCTCTGAGTGTGCCGGTTGTTACTACAGTTATTCAACTGCCTAGTACAAACGTGGAATCCGAAAATATTACTGATCAAAATGATGTAAGACTGTTTCCCGAGGAGCAACCATGAACTTAGTAAAAGTTTATAAAAGTCCTAGTGTCAACTTAACAATTGAGCCACTTGCAAAAACATTCCCAAATCAGCTCATCAACTGCCAGTTAAATACCAAACCAACAACACTTCAGACAA
>CANLRQ010000094.1 GCA_947493575.1 uncultured Marinomonas sp. | reverse complement strand
CCTCGAACTCAATAATAAAACGACTCATTGCTTGGCGCCAGTTTTGAATCGGCATTGTCCATTTTTTACTGGCTTCCATGATGGCAAGGTAAACCATTTTTCTGGCTGAATCATCACTTGGGAAGACTTTACGCTTCTTAATCGCCCTACGGATAACGCTATTAAGAGACTCTATCGCATTGGTCGTATAGATCGCTTTGCGGATATCGTCAGGGTAATTGAACAGCGTATTAAGGTTGTGCCAGTTATTGTGCCACGACTTAGTGATTTGAGGGTATTGAGTGTCCCAAGCTTCACCAAAGCGATCTAGCTCAAGCAAGGCCTCTTCTTCTGTTGCTGATCGGTAAACCTGTTTTAAGTCCGCCGTCACGGCCTTATAGTCTTTCCATGATACGTATTTTAACGAGTTGCGTACCATGTGCACGATACAGAGCTGAATATGAGTTTGCGGGAAGACCGCATTAATGGCTTCAGGGAAGCCTTTTAGACCATCCACGCAAGCAATCAGGATATCTTCAACGCCACGTTGCTGAAGCTCAGTCAAGACATTTAGCCAGAACTTTGCCCCTTCGTTCTCGGCAATCCACATACCCATAAGCTCTTTATGGCCTTCGGTATTGATCCCCAGCGCTAAGAAAATGGATTTATTGATGACGCGTTTATCTTGACGAATCTTCAGCACGATACAATCAAGGTAAACAATGGGGTAGATGGCATCCAAGGGGCGTGCTTGCCATTCGGTTACTTTCTCGATGACAGCATTGGTAACGCGAGACACCAGTGTGGGAGATATCTCGGCACCATACCATTCATCGAAGGCATTGACGATGTCTCGGGTGCTCATGCCTTGTGCATAGAGCCACAGGATTTTATCGTCCATGGAGGTAAAGCGGGATTGGTGTTTTTTGACCAGCTTGGGTTCAAAAGAGCCTTCTCGGTCACGAGGCGTATCCAGTTCAAACTCACCATCTTCCGTCTTAATGCGCTTGCTGTTCTTGCCATTACGACTGTTGGTTGAGGCGGACTTTTGATGTCTCTCGTAACCCAGATGTTCATCCATCTCTGCATTTAGCGCGGCTTCAACGGTGATCTTCTTTAGCATTTG
>CANLRQ010000093.1 GCA_947493575.1 uncultured Marinomonas sp. | reverse complement strand
TGTAATGGTTTAATGATTCTGTAGGTGCCTATAGTCTATAATTTACCTAAATATAGGAATCAGATCATGACGATTAAAACCCGAAAAGAACGACAAAATTACACACCCAAACAAAAGTGTGAATACGCTAGATTAATGATAGAAGAACACTATTCCAATCAGCAAATTATGGATATATCAGGCGCTGGATCGACCGCTGTCGCCCGTTGGAAAAAACAGTATTTAGATGAGCAACGCGGTGAGTTTACTGAAGATAAAACCCCTTTAGATGCAGATAAACGACTGATAGAAGAACTCAAAAAAGAACTGGCTGAATCAAGGGAAGATGTCCGTCTGTTAAAAAAGGCAACCGCCTTGTTCATACGCGACAATCCAAACTTAAAGTGATTCGACAATTGATCAAGGCAGAACCCCTAATTGCCATTCAGAGGCTATGTCGATTACTTGAACTCCCCGTGTCAAGTTATTACTACCTCCCTGTGATTCATCCAGAAGAGGTGGCAATCAAACAGAAAATGGTAGAGATATTCGAAGGCTCTTTTCATAGTTATGGAAAGCGGCGATTGTCATTCGACTTGAAAAAAGAGTCGTTTGATATTGGCGTGTTCAAAACAGCTAGATTGATGAAAACATTGGGATTAGTCGCAAAAAGACCAAAGAAAGCACATTACTATACAGCAGGAAAAGAGCAACAAACGACACCACATTTGTTGAAAAGAGAGTTTAACCCGACTGAGATCAATACTCGTTGGGTAGGCGATATCACCTATATACGCTCGCACCAAGGTTGGAGTTATTTAGCGACTGTTATGGACCTCGCAAATCGAGAAATAGTGGGTTACGCTCTATCGAAAACCCCTGACGCTGAGCTGGCAAAAAAAGCATTAACGAATGCAGTTGCAAAACATCAGCCGAACACGAATGGGCTAATGTTTCATTCAGATCAAGGTGTGCAATACAATGCCAAAGTATTTAAAGAAACGCTCCATGACCATAAGATCATTCAAAGTATGAGCCGACGTGGTTGCTGTTGGGACAATGCGGTTCAAGAACGTTTTTTCCGTAATTTAAAAACGGAATACTTGAACGATTTAACCTTTATCAATCACCAATCGGTGGTAACCGCTGTAGAAAGATATATTTGGTTCTACAACTACAAACGACTGAACTCAGTGATTGATTATTTAACACCTGTACAGAAGCGACAAGAGTTACTGAAAGTGGCTTAGCGTTCCTACAGGATTACTTGACCATTACA
>CANLRQ010000092.1 GCA_947493575.1 uncultured Marinomonas sp. | reverse complement strand
GCACACAGAGATGGAAATAAATGGGTTTGAATTTGCGTCCAGCGTTGAGACAAGTAGGATGTTGAGGTAGTATGCATAAGGTGGGTGCGATAATGGTTTGGTGATTATTATCATGCCAGAAATGGCCACCCACCACCATTTTTTTTCAAGTTCTCAGACTAGGAAAAGTGCTCGTTTGGGGACTTTTGCAAGTGGCTCGCTGTAAATTCCATAGTTAGTTACCTTCAATATTTATAAAATGTAAGTTGATCATGGATTGTTAATGTAAATAAATGCAAAATGCGCATTTACCCTCAGTTCATTTATCGTTAAATTCAATGATGTTTACGTCATCAAAGCGATGTACTTTTACTGCGTTTAAATCGGCAATGCCTGAATCTGTTAGAAAACCTAAGCCAGGTTCGGATAAAATGATGGCTCGCGTTAATAAAGATGTTTCAGTTAAGGGAATTGAAATGGACTTACTACCGCTGTCGTAGTATTTACAAATTTCGCTATAAGAAATGAGGCATTGACGATTGGATAGGTTTGGTAAAAAGAGTACAAAACTTAGTCCCAAAGCATCCATTAAAAGAGCAAGCCCAAATGACCAAGCATAAAATTCGGGATTAAGCTGAATACTGCCATCGAAAACAGCATCAGTTAAATGATCGATAGTTGATGCCGTTGGATCACTTCCTAAATCTAATAGCATCAGTGTTTGTAGTGGTTGTGTATTATTAATTCGATTTACCGCTGAAATTATATCCGCTGCTAAATCGTCAAATGCCGTGTCATGGCAATATGCATATATAGATTTTCCTGTAGAGGTTGTGCCCCACCAACCGTTCTGCCCTTTATCAATTCTATCCGTCAAATAGGATTTAGCTTGTTGCCCAATAAAAAGAGCCTCTGTGCGTTGGTAATTAATTTCTCTCGTCAGCTCATCAATTAATATTTGCTTGTTTGAGGTTGGAGTAGAGCTCATTCGTAAAGTATACAACCTACCTAATATGGCCTCTAATGCCGAATTACTTTTTACAGATAAGGCATAATAGCGTTCGGCTTTTTCTTGATCCATTAATCTTAAATCTTGCCTTGGGCCTTCACCGGAACCAACATCTTCTTGGCATGTGAATCCTATTCTAATTTCGTCGTCTGCTTTGAGTTTTGACATGTTTGCTAGTTCACTTAAACCAACATTCATTCTCTTAATTTTGTGCAATGTAAGCGTTCATTCTACGCCGTTATTTAAGCTCGTTCACTCATACCTTAAACTGGACTCTGTTTTTATCTCATAA
>CANLRQ010000090.1 GCA_947493575.1 uncultured Marinomonas sp. | reverse complement strand
AGCGGTCACCAAAGCCCCTTCAGCTTCAAATAGAGTCTCTTTATAGGTGTCAATGACTCCCTAGAATGAACGCTAACACTTTACTGGCAAGCACATGACTGCGACCAACTCTGCATTGAGAACCTGTAGTGAAATGGGCATTAAAATAATATGTAATTGTCCTGCTGTTGATTTATGGTTTATTTGCCATTATGAAAACCCTGTTGATTGGACAGATGATTTCAAGGAAAAGGCGCTAGATAATAAAAAAAGGTTTCTAAAGAAATATTTAGGAGAGATAAGAAATGCAGAACCTATGAACGAACTCATTAAAAAAACGGAAACCGCAAGGATAAACAGCCATAATCTACGCTCAATATCGACTACCCCTAAAGCCATCCCCCCATCAGAACTTCTGCCAAATATTGACCTTATTTGGAATGACATAGATGAAATGGGAATTGATACTAGAAAACTCTTTTCAGAATAACCAGCTTTAATCGAAATATAGAAATATAAGCCATATATGGACACTCCTAGGTAGTCAGGCCGAGCGTAATCGAATCACTCTTTTTGGGTTATTTTTTTGCTTTCTTAATTAACTGTCTTAATCACCCACTCGACCTACTAGTGGACTAAGTATTATTATCGCTCTCAAATAAGTTTAAAAAGGTGATTGGTCATGTTGTTTTTACCCGCCCAGCAAGAGTTAGATTGTATTAGTGATAGCGGTCGTATTCTTGGGAAGATAAAGTTTGATGGCGCAAAAGATGAGTATTCTTTTTATTCAGAAGATCAGTCCATTGCCTTAACGGATGCTGAAAAATCTAGCATAGCAGAACGATTAGCCAGTCTTATATCAGGGCAATCGTCTATTGCAATGCAAGATGAAGATTAATAAAAAAACGGAGTTGGGTGCTCCGTTTTTTTATTGCTTAAAGTCAAAGATACTTACTCAGTTCTAAGACGAACAACTGTAGTGAGAAACGCCACCTGCTCTAAAAAACTCTGAGGGGCGAAGTTTATAGTACTTCTCT
This sequence comes from uncultured Marinomonas sp., assembly GCA_947493575.1. Taxonomy (GTDB): domain Bacteria; phylum Pseudomonadota; class Gammaproteobacteria; order Pseudomonadales; family Marinomonadaceae; genus Marinomonas. The sequence goes on along the minus strand of CANLRQ010000090.1, from coordinate 415 downwards.
TCAATGTCTGAGATTGCTCACAGAGTCAAAGACATATATGGACACTCCTAGGTAGTCAAGGCCGAGCGCAGTCGAATCACTCTTTTTAGGGTGATTTTTAACTTTCTTATTAACTGATCTTGATCTTATTCTTGTCGATTATCACTGATGAAGGGTCGTACTGACATATATCCGGCCTATTATGAAAACCTATTTTAGGCTGTTCTCTGGCCCTAATGAGATCCGTACTTAACTGTCTTAACACCCACTCGGTTTTAATAACCTTGTCTTGAACCAGACTATCGTTAAGTGCGGAAAACCCGCTTTTACATCATTTTTTCATCGACATAGGTAAATCGTTTTCAGCTTTCTAACTTTCTTTATAAGTTTCTATCACATTAAAGTGCTCGATAATCTTCGTTTCGTTGAAGCAGAA
>CANLRQ010000089.1 GCA_947493575.1 uncultured Marinomonas sp. | reverse complement strand
CTTTTCTTGTAAAGAAAAGCGCAGTAGAAAAACTACTTTGGGTTATATGGTCAAGTGACCAAGCGTGCACGGTGGATGCCTTGGCAGTCAGAGGCGATGAAGGACGTGGTAATCTGCGAAAAGGTTCGGGGAGTTGATAAACAAACTTTGATCCGAACATGTCCGAATGGGGAAACCCACCCGCTTGCGGGTATCATTAAGTGAATACATAGCTTAATGAGGCGAACCCGGGGAACTGAAACATCTAAGTACCCGGAGGAAAAGAAATCAACCGAGATTCCCTAAGTAGCGGCGAGCGAAAGGGGATTAGCCCTTAAGTTGATTTGGTGTTAGTAGAACAAGCTGGAAAGCTTGGCCGTAGAGAGTGAAAGCCTCGTATACGAAAATGCCTTATCAATGAAATCGAGTAGGACGGGACACGTGGTATCCTGTCTGAATATGGGGGGACCATCCTCCAAGGCTAAATACTCCTGACTGACCGATAGTGAACCAGTACCGTGAGGGAAAGGCGAAAAGAACCCCGACGAGGGGAGTGAAATAGAACCTGAAACCGTGTACGTACAAGCAGTGGGAGCGGACTTAGTTCCGTGACTGCGTACCTTTTGTATAATGGGTCAACGACTTATTTTCAGTAGCAAGGTTAACCGCATAGGGAAGCCGTAGAGAAATCGAGTCTTAATAGGGCGTTTAGTTGCTGGGAATAGACCCGAAACCGGGCGATCTATCCATGAGCAGGTTGAAGGTTGGGTAACACTAACTGGAGGACCGAACCCACGTACGTTGAAAAGTCCGGGGATGACTTGTGGATAGGAGTGAAAGGCTAATCAAGCTCGGAGATAGCTGGTTCTCCTCGAAAGCTATTTAGGTAGCGCCTCGTATCTCACCATTGGGGGTAGAGCACTGTTTGGGCTAGGGGGTCATCCCGACTTACCAACCCCATGCAAACTCCGAATACCAATGAGTGCAATTACGGGAGACACACGGCGGGTGCTAACGTCCGTCGTGGAAAGGGAAACAACCCAGACCGTCAGCTAAGGTCCCAAAGTTACAGTTAAGTGGGAAACGATGTGGGAAGGCTTAGACAGCTAGGAGGTTGGCTTAGAAGCAGCCATCCTTTAAAGAAAGCGTAATAGCTCACTAGTCGAGTCGGCCTGCGCGGAAGATATAACGGGGCTAAAACTGTACACCGAAGCTACGGATGCAAGATTTATCTTGCATGGTAGAGGAGCGTTCTGTAAGCCGTTGAAGGTCAAGCTGTAAGGCAGGCTGGAGGTATCAGAAGTGCGAATGTTGACATGAGTAACGATAAGGGAGGTGAAAAACCTCCCCGCCGGAAGACCAAGGTTTCCTGTCCTATGCTAATCAGGGCAGGGTGAGTCGGCCCCTAAGGCGAGGCAGAAATGCGTAGTCGATGGGAAACAGGTTAATATTCCTGTACTTGTATATATTGCGATGGAGAGACGGAGAAGGCTAGGCCAGCACGGTGATGGTTATCCGTGTTTAAGGTAGTAGGTTAAGGACTTAGGCAAATCCGGGTCCTTCCTTT
>CANLRQ010000088.1 GCA_947493575.1 uncultured Marinomonas sp. | reverse complement strand
AAATTAAACACACCCTATGACTCCTCAAAACTATTTAGTGAAGAGCACAAAAAAGCTTGCGCTTAAACAGAGTATCTTGTTAAAACGACTTACTAATGAGGGGATATTTTTTGTGTAGATAAACGGTCTACAATAAAAGGCATGTGATCCATGCCTCAATATGTCACATCAAGCCCCATTTTTATCCAAAAAATTTGGTTGCTGTTGCTGCTTTTTTGATTAGATTGTTGATAAGGGGCTCAATATTCACTTATTTCCTATGATCTTGTTAAGGAAGGTGCAAGCAAACCCTCTCAGCATGTGGATAAAAGCCTGCTATTCACACCTTTCTTAAATAAAATGGCCTCTAGGCAGGTTTAATTCACTCTCTTTCATCCTTACCAAAGATTTTCCATTGACGAATGTTGGTATCTTTCTTGCTGACTATTTTTGATAAATAGCGAATTGGATAGCCTAAAAATGGAGAATTGTATGTTTTATTGGGAACAGTTAACTAGAGATGCGAATAGAGCGCATTCAAATAATAATTTTTTAGATTCGATTGAATTGAATCAACAGGCACTTACTTTGGTGTCTATGAGTCATGGTTTTAATAAAAATATTACCGTGATTGTAGAGGAGTCAATGGTTAACTTTCTGAATATTGCAGAATCATACATTGCCTTAGGAGATTATATATCTGCCAATGAACAGTATGAAAATGCGGATGCGTTTATTCAATCTTCTCTGTCAACTAAAGGTATGAAATCTGATCAATGGCAGCTGATTATGAATATACATAACCAACTGCGAAATGAGTGGGATAAATTTAAGAGAAGTTATAAAAAAGCCGTCATAATGCAAAAAAATAACCCTTATCTAGACAGCACCCACACTTATTCGAAATTAGATGGAACTGAGTTACATGGATCTGAACTAAATAGATCTGAACTAAATAGATCTGAACTAAATAGATCTGAACTAAATAGATCTGAACTAAATCGATCAGATGCCCCTCTTTCGAAAGTGATCAACGGTTATTCCAGTTTACATGCCAATCATTGAGCTTTTTAGGGTAAGTGCTGACCAAATGGTTAGATCCTGATGCAGGCATCTTTTAAGGAAGGTATAATCGCGCTCCTATTTATCTCCTCTTTCTCTTACGAAAAAATAATGTTTAGGAGTAAATTCCATGGCAACCCCTTCGCAACACGATTTGCGTAATGATTTTAGAGCATTGTTAAATACGGACCAATGTTACTATACAGCTTCAACTTTTGATCCCATGTCGGCTCGAATTGCCGCTGATCTTGGTTTTGAAGTCGGTATTTTAGGAGGATCTGTTGCCTCCCTACAAGTATTGGCCGCGCCTGATTTTGCATTAATCACATTAAGCGAATTTACTGAATAAGCAACGCGCCTTGCAAAAAATGGTGTACGAATTGTTGTTAATGGACACGCTGCGTATTTTGCAGCAATTAAAGCAACCTATGATTGTTTGCGAGAGCAACGAGATATAGCAGAAGGTATGTTAACGGCATCAGAGCTTTCTACTCGTTATTCTACAGTCGCAGAAAATAGGGAATGGGCGAGTAACTAGTCAGCCCTGAAAAATCCTTAACAGACTGTTTTTAAAAAAAATTAGCTATTTGGGCATAGATCATTTCGACCAG
>CANLRQ010000087.1 GCA_947493575.1 uncultured Marinomonas sp. | reverse complement strand
ATGCTGACAAACTCAAAGCGTCCGGTTACAAAATTAGCAGACCTTGAAGGCTTGTTCATTCGTGTGCCAAAAAGTGATTTGATTATTAAGACTTATCAATCTTTTGGTATTAACCCAACGCCAGTGGCTTGGTCTGAAACCTTTACAGCGCTTCAACAAAAAGTCGTTGATGGTCAAGAAACGCCATACGCTGCGATTTACTCAATGAAATTTGCGGAAATTCAGAAGTACCTAACTGAGACTCATTACCTCTTTGCTCTTGAGCCATTAATTATGTCTGAAGCACTTTTCCAAGATCAGTCTGCAGATGTTCAAAAAGCGATTCTTGAAGCGGGTGATGCTGCAACGAAGTACAGCTTAGCTTGGATTCAAGAGAAGGAAGAAGGTATCAAAGAAGAGCTTGTTACTAAGTATGGTATGCAAATTGACAAGCTTGAAGATGAAGCTGAGTGGGCGATGAGAGCTCAATCTGAAGTATGGCCAGCCTACTACGATCAAGTAGGTGGTTTAGATAAAGTGAATGAATTCTTACGAACCCTAGGGCGTGATGAAATCTAACTTTATGAATGGGTTGAGCGGGAACGCTCAACCCATTTTTTTTGTTTTAATGAGGTCTCGAGGTGCTAACGATGTTGAGATACCTATCTAAAAACAAAGCTTTGTTGTTTTCTATATAGGATACACAAAAATATGATAAAAATATTTGCAAAAATATTCGATAACTTAGAAAGCTATATTTGTAGAATTCTATTGCTCAGCTTTGTAACAATACTGTTTGCGCAGATTATCTCCAGAGAATTTTTTGGTTTCTCGATTACCTGGAGTGAAGAGCTTTCTGTGTACCTATTTGTCTGGTTTGTTTTTCTTGGTTCTAGCTACGCCGCTAAGCTTTCTGCACATAACCGAGTGACTTTTCAGTACAAATGGTTATCTCCTAAAATGCGTACTTTCTCTGAACTCCTTTCTGATATCGCATGGCTTGGTTTCAATAGTTACTTTATTTATATCAGCTACGATTTTGTTTTTAATCGTATGAACCTATTTTGGAAGTCACAAACTTTGGGCATTCCAATGAAGTATATCTACCTTATTTTACCTATTGCTTTTACTTTGATGACCATACGTATTTTACAAGTTAACTATTTGAAGTTTATTAAGGGTGAAGAAGTTATTGACCCTGAAGCAAAAGAAATGAACGAAATAATTAATTCCGATACTCAAGATGAAAGCAAAGCAAACACAGTGGAGGGTAAGCAATGAGTGAATCATCTATTGTGTTAGTGCTATTTGGGTCTTTTCTTGCCCTCTTAGTATTGGGTGCACCGGTTATGGCCTCTTTGGGTATTGCTGCTCTGGCTTCTTTCCTGTATCTAGACGAAAACCCAATCAAACTTGTACAAATCGCCTTCAACTCGGTAGGCTCTTTTCCATTAATGGCATTACCTGCCTTTATTCTAGCGGGCGCTTTGATGGAGGCATCGGGCATATCGAAGCGTTTAGTGGCCATTGCTGAAAGTTTTGCCGGCCCTGTGACAGGCGGTATTTCTGCCGCTGCTATTTTGGCGTGTATGTTCTTTGGTGCTATTTCTGGTTCTGGCCCAGCGACGACGGCGGCAGTCGGAATGCTGATGATTCCAGCTATGACACGTCGTGGTTATGATAAAGGCTATGCATCTGCTGTAACGGCATC
>CANLRQ010000086.1 GCA_947493575.1 uncultured Marinomonas sp. | reverse complement strand
ATTATTAAGCGAATACGGCGTTATTATTCCCAAAGGTTTTGCTGGATTTAAGAAGAATATTGCCCTTTTACTTGATCCTGCTGATTCACGTTTAACGTCTCGTATGAAGCAGCAATTAGCTGAAGCCAAAGAGGAGTTTGACAGCCTGAGTCGACGAAGTGTATCGATAGAAAAAGAACTAAAAATCTATGCACAAGATAACCCATTGTGCCAACGATTAATGACCTTACCCGGTATTGGCGTTCTCAATGCCACAGCCTTGTTTGCTTCCATCGGCAACGGTAGTCAATTTGCAAAACCAAGAGATCTGTCTGTTTGGCTTGGTATCACACCCAAGCAATATGCCAGTGGAGAAAAATCGATTCATGGTGGAATTACGAAACGAGGGAATCAATATTTACGCAAACAATTGATTCACGGCGCTCGAACCTTGCTTCACCGAACAAAAGGTAAAACAGATAAACTGTCTGTATGGATCCAACAAATTGTTGAGCGTAGAGGGCCAAATAAAGCCGCCGTTGCGACGGCTAACCGTCTTGCTAGATTAGCGTGGATTCTGCTTCAACGAAACGAAGATTATCGAGCACTTTAATGTGATAGAAACTTATAAAGAAAGTTAGAAAGCTGAAAATAATTTACCTATGTCGATGAAAATGCCAGAAATGGCCACCCACCACCATTTTTTTGCAAGTTCTCAGACTAGGAAAAGTGCTCGTTTGGGGACTTTTGCAAGTGGCTCATAATTAGATTATCTACATCGAATGAAACAATACACTCAATGTTGATTTTTACCCTCAGCTCAAATTCCCCTATTAATTTTTATTTCTTTTAAAGAAGAAACTCAATTGAAAAGTTCTCAAAAATTATTTTAAACGGTGGACTGTATTTTATTTTTCCACTTCGTTTTAATGCAACCCTATTATTAAATTTTTCTAAAAAACACTCTGTTTCCCCTGTATATTTAATAGTTTCATTATTATCATCATACAATAAACTTAATCTTTGATGATTATGATTATCAAAAAGTGCTCCTTTATAACTAATTGGTTGTCCATTACTTTTAAAAATAAAACTTACACTAGCCGTAATTTCATTGCATTTTGGACAATTTTTTTCTGAAGTATGCCATGTATCGCAGTAGGAACATTTTCCGAGTAAAAGAATTAAAGAATTAAGACAGTGCTCTAATGTACGGTAGCGAGCTCGTTTGTGGATATTGCCAGTATCGGTAAACATAGTAAAAAACAACTGCTGTAACTCATTTGGTAAAGCATTAAGCCTTTCTTCAATAAATGCTTTTGCTGGGTGATTATCAGGTATCTGGTTGTTCCCCCCCCTATCGAAAATATATTTAGACATAACTATTATTTTTTTTGGGATTCGGGGTGCTCTATAGCATTTTCCACCCCATCAAAGGGATGTTGAAGTAATAATATTTGGAAGACTAAAATACTTGCTGAGAACATGTCTGCTTCGGCTGTTGCTATGGGGTTAGCCATCCAATTCTCTGGAGCCGCATAGAAGCATGATCCGTTGACAAGTAATGGGTTTGAGGTTGGTTGTGTATTGTCAAGATCAATTAAAGCAATATCTCCAGTATTCATATTAATAGCCACATTCTCTGAGCTAATGTCTCCATAGCTCAGACCGCTTCGACTTAACCTTTGCAATGTAAGCGTTCATTCTACGCCGTTATTCACCCTAATCCGTACACACTCTAAACTGGACTCTGTTTTTATCTCATAACG
>CANLRQ010000085.1 GCA_947493575.1 uncultured Marinomonas sp. | reverse complement strand
TGATGTCTCTCGTAACCCAGATGTTCATCCATCTCTGCATTTAGCGCGGCTTCAACGGTGATCTTCTTTAGCATTTGGCTAAATTCGTTGAGATCTTCAGGAGTTTTAATGCCTTTAGCGGCTTCTTTTGCGAAGGCTTCAAGTTCTTTTTTGTTCATTTGCATCTACCTATCCTTAAACTCTTTATAGAGTATGTTGTGATGGGTAGTTACACAAAATTAGTTACAGTCTCCAACTGAGCGCATCTAGGGAAGGTGCTCATCAAGTATTTGAAACAGAGTGATCCTCTATTATATAGATCAAAACTGACGTGAACCCGCTCAGACGCAATAAGACTTACTACACTACCTACACGTATGAAGTGGTAAGCCTTACCGATTTTAACCTATTACCACATTAAGTCATCTGGAATTTTAAAGTCAGCATAAGGATCATCTTCATCCTCAATATCTTCCTGCCTATCATTACAGACCAGAATGTAAGACTCGTCTCTTTGACTGATTTTTGCAGCAACTGGTTCTGCAACTAATTCATATGCATCATCCAGCTTGACGATAGCCAGCAAACCATTTGACAATTGATTATGCATCTCTTGGCTAATATACAATTGCTTCACCTTTTTATCGTCTTTGAAATGATAAGCAATATCACCTTCTTCCTTAGGAATTCGATTCACCTCTATCATTTGACGAATTTGTGCCTGAACCGCTTTTTTAAACGCAGCCTCTTCCTTTTGCTGATTTAGCAATCGGTCTTTCTCAGCCTTCTCTTCTTTTTGTCTCTTTAGTTCTTCTTGCCTCAAACCAACATCTTCAGCCTTCGCTTTACCATTTTTGACTTTTTGTTTATGTTGTAGTTTTTCTGCCTTCAACTTGTTCGCTTTCTTTTTATTTACCAACCCAGCTTTCATCAGCTGTTCCTGAAGAGAATTTGACACCTTTATTTCCTTTTCATTAAATTTTAATTAAACACAGAAAGATAAAAACTCTTATTTTCCAACAATAAAAGGTATATTACGTCACCTAATTAACCTTCAATTATGGATGGACTCCTCTAATGGACATGAGCCTTACCTATGCAGCCCTTCTTTTGGGCACCGGATTCATCGCAGGTATTATAAACACTTTAGCTGGCGGTGGCTCTAATCTTACGCTTCCTGCACTAATGGTAATGGGCATGCCAGCAGATATAGCAAACGCAACCAACCGCGTAGGCGTTTTATTACAGTCTATCGCAGGCATTATAGGTTTTAAAAAAGCTAAAAAGCTAGATACGTCGGACATAATGCCTGTAATTATTCCAACATTGATAGGCGGTGTAGTTGGGAGTGTAATCGCTTCTTTTGCTCCCCCAGAGTTATTAAAGCCTCTATTGCTCTCCGCTATGATAGGAATGACGATTATTATGCTTGTCCGTCCAAGCATAATATCCCCTCCTCCAAATACCATTCCACACAAAGTTAAAGATAAACCTAGCGCTTGGATTGCACTCTTTATAGCAGGCGTCTATGGCGGTTTTGTTCAGGCTGGAGTAGGTTTTATTTTAATCGGTGCGCTGGCTGGAACATTAAGATACGACCTAGTTAGAACCAATGCTCTTAAAATGGTCTGCACTTTGGCATTCACCACTCTAGCCATTAGTGTTTTCATTTGGAATGATCAAATTTTATGGATTCCAGGTCTTACATTAAGCATTGGAACAGTATTAGGATCTCATCTAGCTGTTAAATTTGCGATTAAAGCTGACCCCAAAACATTAAAATGGTTCTTATTTATTATGACTTTATGTGGAAGTGTAGCAGCATTACTTTCGTAGCAACTCGTTTAGCCATTTAGCCATTTAGCCATTTAGCCATTTAGCCATTTAGCCATTTAGCCATTTAGCCATTTAGCCATTTAG
>CANLRQ010000084.1 GCA_947493575.1 uncultured Marinomonas sp. | reverse complement strand
ACTAACTTAAATTGATAGTCATTCATTTCTGCAACAACACGCGGAGACCAGTGTTCAGTAAATTTCGAGAACTTATCTTTAAAATTTATAGCATCAAACTTCATTCTTACTCCATACATTCATGTACTGCTAACGCATAGCTCACAGGCGTTTGACGCGGGGTGCGGTTGTGGGCGATAGCCCACGTTCGCACCACGGGTCAAACGTCCTGTGCAGCTCTTGGTTATGCGGCAAATGCAATAACCCTATTATCACCGTAGCAACAGCCAGCGCACCCGCCTATATGACGTAATGTAATGCACCAATAATAGAACAGCAAAAATCAAGGCGTAAATCGATAGATTTAGATATACAAACGACCAAATGGCTGACGCAAATATAAAAAACTCTAATATTAGACGCAAAAGGCCTGGAATGGGGACAGGCGCATTTCCAGATCTGCTAGGATCATTTGGAACAGCGAATACTCCCCATAATATAGCAGCTCCTATTGGTATAACAGCGGCCAATACAATTCCAAGCATACCTTCACCTAGATTCCAGCCCAATAATCCCAATACAATTAAAGCTACAATCTCAAGAAGAAATCTTAGTACTAAGTTGGTTGATTCCATCTTCAAATAATTTTTGACACAAGAAGTACCAAAGTACTAGTTCTTGCTTAGGTTAGTATTATGAATAACTAACTCTGCCGCATAACGAGGCTGTAGAATTACTCTTAAAAGAAAAACGGCCTCAAAAATAACGTTAAAAGAAACCTAAAATCACGCGGCTACGTGAAAAGTAGAGTTATTATCATACAAAAGTCAGCTTTTAGACACTCTCCGTACACAAATCAAATCATTGAATGTCTATTTTCGAGTAATTCTACAGCCTCAACGCCAACATAAGGGGTGCGTAGCGAGGAACGAGCGAAGCATCCCAGAGAGCGTAGCGAACGACATAATGTTTTTGTTAGTCATCGCTGCTCATAAAAGCAGTCGCGTTCATGGTCATGAGTGCCCCTTTCTTTGGAAGGTCAGCTACACATATGACCGTACGAGTTGGACAATGAGAACCAAACTCTTCTGCGTAAGCACGGTTCATTTCATGGAAGTCCTCGACCCGGATGAGAAATACATGAACATGCATTATATCCTTGAGTGATGCTTCCACATCACTAAGCATTGAACTGAAATTTCGAACGATTTGCTTGGCTTGACTATACGCATCTGTTCCTGCCATTTTCGATGTTATTGGATCAATACCGGGTGTTCCAGAGATAGTTATGAACGGACCGGCTTTAGCAAGATGATTGTATGGGCCAATTGGCTCAAACATTTCTTCTGATGAAATGGTTTCAATTTTCATATTGTGGGTAACTCCTTTGTTTGATGACTAACGCCCAAATAACGGGCAAATAATAGTTGGTTATAATAAGCGACGCAGGAGCAAAACCAACTGTTATTTGTCCCTGTTTATCTGCTTGTTAGGTGAATATTTACACCAAACCCTTTTTACGGTACTTAAACACCAATACGATGATTATTAACTGTAATACTGATGTTACCAGTAAACCAATAATTGATTGAAGCTCAGAATATTTTTCAGTGTAAATATAAAGACAAACGTTTCCTAAAGCAAAAGCGCCCCAAGCAATCGCAGATACACCTTCTGAAGTTTTTGTTTTGAGCAAATGAAACAACTGAATAATAGTTGCGGTAGGAAATATTATTGCTGGAATATATCCAATAAATTCGATGAGATTCAACTAGGTTTCTCCATTCACCTAACATTTTAATAACACGCATGCGTGTTTACACATTTCCTAAAACCTTCAAATAGCTCTATAAAGATTTGAAAAATAAGAAAATTATAAACTTTCCCACAAAGCTAAAAGCAGGAAAAACGAGCATGCGCGTTATATCGTTTATCCACAGCGCGTTATTTATGAAAA
>CANLRQ010000083.1 GCA_947493575.1 uncultured Marinomonas sp. | reverse complement strand
TGTGAGAAGCCTTACATTTCAACAGATTACATGGCTATCAGCTATCCTTTCTCACTCATCTAACCGTAGAAGAGCCAATATGTCGAGGTATTCTTGCCCATCCAAAACCGCTTAAAATCAGCGTTTTCCGAGGGTTAAAAGATGTTGGTGTCCACCACTTTTTTTGACTGATCGGTTGAATTACTTACGAGGATTTGCGGTATGGGGTAGAGCGCTTGTTGCGTTATGCTGGTGAAAATCAATTGTCTTTATGACTGTTACTGTAAGAGGCATTTTTATGATTAGCATGCTCGCTTTAGGTTTGTATTTAGACTATCGCCCAGCGCGTTTTATACAAACACATAATGCCGCTTATGGAATGGGCTTTTTAAGTGGTCTTATTAGTATTGTATCGAATGCAGCCAGCTCTATTTTCAGCCTATTTTTATTAGAGCAAAAATTAGATAAATAGTCTTACGTCAGTACCAGAGTGTGGGCTCTTTTTATAATCAATTTATTGAAAAATCCCTCTATTCATCCCATTGGGTTTGTTAACGCAAAAGTCTGTCACTAACTGTTTACAAGGTGTGCCCGGATTGGTTATTGGCGCCTTCATTGGCTATCATTTTTTAAAAAAGGTGAACCCAACTCAGTTTAAATGGCTGATACGCCTGATGGCTTTTGCCGCAGCATTAAATTTATTTTTCTTTTCTTAAATTTGTAAGTTGGAAAAGTTGGAGGCGCCTTCCAACATTGTAGGAAGATGGATTGGAATGTAAGGTGATTTTTATTGAAACGTTGAATGGAACTCAACGATAAATTGTCGGATGGCGCTGCGCTTATCCAACCTACGCTATTGGTGATATCTATATGTTGGGTTGGTAGGTGGGAAAAGCCGGAGGCGCCTTCCAACATTGTAGGAAGATGGATTGGAATGTAAGGTGATTTTTATTGAAACGTTGAATGGAACTCAACGATAAATTGTCGGATGGCGCTGCGCTTATCCAACCTACGCTATTGGTGATATCTATATGTTGGGTTGGTAGGTGGGAAAAGCCGGAGGCGCCTTCCAACATTGTAGGAAGATGGATTGGAATGTAAGGTGATTTTTATTGAAACGTTGGATGGAACTCAACGACAAATTGTTGGATGGCACTGCGCTTATCCAACCTACGCTATTGGTGATATTTATATGTTGGGTTGGTAGGAGGGAAAAGCCGAAGGCGCCTTCCAAACATTGTAGGAAGATGGATTGGAATGTAAGGTGATTTTTATTGAAACGTTGGATGGAACTCAACGACAAATTGTCGGATGGCGCTGTGCTTATCCGACTTACGTAAATATGGAGGTTTTATGCGGTATAGGAGAAATTATGTTGAGGGTGGAACGTATTTTTTCACAGTGAATTTGTTGGATCGAGATAAGACCTTATTAATTGATCATATTGATTCTCTTCGTGATGCTGTACGTTTTGTAAAAGCTAAGAAACCATTTTATATTGATGCTTGGGTGGTATTGCCTGATCACTTACATGCCGTGTGGACTTTACCTGAGGGGGATGTTGATTATTCTTCTCGGTGGCGTGAGATTAAAAAACGATTTTCGAAATCTTTGTCTAAGACCGAGCATTTATCGGCAGTTCGCCAACGAAAAGGCGAACGAGGAATTTGGCAGCGACGTTTTTGGGAACACACGATAAAAAATGAAAAAGATTATCGGCATCATATTGATTATGTCCATGTTAATCCACTTAAACATGGTTTGGTTACGCAAGTGAAAGATTGGCCGTTTTCAAGTTTTCACTTGGCAGTTAATCGAGGGTTATACGATGTTAATTGGTGTGGCGTTTATGAAGAAATACAGAGTGTTTTATACCGACCGTAGGTGGGAAAAGCCGAAGGCGCCTTCCAACATTGTAGGAAGATGAGTTGGAATGTAAGGTGATTTTTATTGAAACGTTGAATGGAACTCAACGATAAATTGTCGGATGGCGCTGCGCTTATCC
>CANLRQ010000082.1 GCA_947493575.1 uncultured Marinomonas sp. | reverse complement strand
ATCTTAGGAGAATGTGAAATATTGTGGGTTTAAATTAATTAAGCTGGCTGAGAATGAGTAATTCTACAGCCTCGTTATATGCTTCCATTATCTCAACCAACGGAGTAACAATAGTTAAATGAAAATTGCAGTATTTTGTGGTTCAAGCAGTGGAGAAAATCCTGAATTTGTTCGGGCTACAAAAGATTTAGGTCGGTATCTTGCAGGTAATGAAATTGATTTAGTCTATGGTGGTGGAAAAGTTGGCTTGATGGGAACTATTGCTGATTCATTCCTTGAAAATGGTGGTAAAGTTTTTGGGGTAATTCCTGAACACCTTAAAGAAAAGGAAATTGCCCACAAAGATCTAACCGAGTTGAAAGTTGTCTCAGATATGCATGAGAGAAAAGCGACAATGGCTCGAATGGCTGATGCTTTTGTAGCTCTCCCTGGCGGTGCAGGTACATTAGAAGAGATATTTGAAGCTTGGACTTGGGCACAACTAGGCCACCATTCAAAACCGTGTGCTTTCTATAACATAAATGGCTTCTACAACCCTTTAATTGAGATGATTTCAAAAATGTCAGATTCAGGCTTTTTGAAATCTCAATATGCTGAGATGCTTATTCATACTGATCGCTCTGAAGATTTACTTGTAGCAATAAAATCCTATAAGGCACCACAACAAAAATGGACTTGATTAAGAGCGTCGCTTGGTTTCATATAGAAAATGATAAAATTTTATGTGTCAGGACAAAGGGCAAAGATAAATTCTATATTCCCGGTGGTAAAATTGATCAAGGTGAAAGAGCAGAAGATGCCTTGGTCCGCGAAATAAGAGAAGAGCTAAATATTTCTCTCAACGCAGAATCTCTATCACCAGCAGTAAAAGTTATTGCCGCTGCTCATGGTTTTGATGATAATGTTCAGGTTGAAATGCAATGTTTTTTTGCAACTCATAGAGGTTCTATTTCAGCAAATTCTGAGATAGAAGAAATAAAGTGGGTCGGCTCCAACTACCTTCAATACTGTGCTCCTGCTGCTCAAAAAGCTATAGAGTTCTTGGCGGCTGAACAAAAAATCCGCATATAACAAGCAATTCCATGTGACGCCTACGGCGCACCTGAATTGGGCGTTGAGGCTGTAGGGCAATGTATGACACCCATTACTTTATTGGGCAATGTATGACACTCATTACTTTATTGCTGTTTCTCAAATCACTGTCTAAACTAAAAAAATCAAACTCAAGGATGAGGAAGAAGTTATGCCAAGGGCCAGAAGCCAGCAAGTCAGTTTGTCTGATACTCCGTATTATCACTGCATCAGTCGATGCGTACGCCGTGCTTTTCTGTGTGGTGAAGATTCAGTTACAGGTAAAAGTTTTGAACATCGTCGAGGTTGGATCGAGGCGCGCATTCTATATCTAGTTAAGATTTTCTCCATTGATGTTTGTGCTTATGCGGTGATGAGCAACCACCTTCATTTAGTTCTCCATGTCGATGATAAACAAGCAAAAAACTGGTCTACACACGAAGTGTTAAGACGGTGGCATTCTCTTCATAAAGCCACATTGTTTACTCAACAATTCGCTCGTAGAGATTCTATGCCAGAGTACGCTATGATACATATGTGACACCCATTACTTTATTGATGTTTATGTAATCACTGTCTAAACTAAAAAAACCAAACTCAAGGATGAGGAAGAAGTTATGCCAAGGGCCAGAAGCCAGCAAGTCAGTTTGTCTGATACTCCGTATTATCACTGCATCAGTCGATGCGTACGCCGTGCTTTTCTGTGTGGTGAAGATTCAGTTACAGGTAAAAGTTTTGAACACCGTCGAGGATGGATCGAGGCGCGCATTCTATTTCTATCTCAGATATTCTCCATTGATGTTTGTGCTTATGCGGTAATACATACGTGACACCCATTACTTTATTGATGTTTCTCTAATCACTGTCTAAACTCAAAAAGACCAAACTCAAGGATGAGGAAGAAGTTATGCCAAGGGCAAGAAGCCAGCAAGTCAGTTTGTCTGATACTCCGTATTATCACTGCATCAGTCGATGCGTCCGCCGTGCTTTTCTGTGCGGTGAAGATGTTGTTACAGGTAAAAGTTTTGAACACCGTCGAGGATGGATCGAGACGCGCATTCTATTTCTAGCTAAGACTTTCTCCATTGATGTTTGTGCTTATGCGGTAATGAGTAATCATCTTCATTTAGTTCT
>CANLRQ010000081.1 GCA_947493575.1 uncultured Marinomonas sp. | reverse complement strand
CGGTGTAAATGACTTGACCTGCACCGCTGTTTTCATCAATGGCCGTGGCCGTAGCGCCAGAGGTGATAACGGGTGCTTCTTCATCAACAGACACATTGAGATCGGCACCGATACGTACCTTAAAAGGGCTTGATTCAGTTAAAACAAGGTCGGCAGCTAGCCCTAATGCAGCAATACTGCTTTCATCTAAACCATTTTCGTCTAACCCTTGAGAGAGCGAATCAATAACCGCACTGGTACTCAAACCTTCTGTCTGCTCCATTGCCGACAGTGCCGCTAATGCTTCACCATAATCATTGAAACCACTATTACTGCTGCCATCTTTATTGATAACAGCGACTACTTCCGCACCGATAAGGTCGGTACCTGACAAACCAGCCGCTTTTGCGACCCTATCATTGACGTCTCTTATCTGAGTTTCAGCAAGCTGATTGAATACAATTTCTGATGTTCCATTATCACCGCCATTAAGCCCCATTTCTCGCACAGCCAATTCCGTCAGCGCATTTATATTAACGGTGAATTTTTTACTTTCAGCGATCGTAACCACACGCATATCTGTCGATAAATCTTTACCACTTCCCGTCCCTTCATCCATATAGTCCGCAGCCGCATTATCATCCGTCACTCGAACCAATAGCGGCCCTCGGTAAGATTTAACATTAATACTGTAAGTGCCATCACTTTTAATCACGGATTTACCAACAATGTCACCATTACTGTTGTAGGCGGTAACCGTCAAACCGTGGCCATCAATAACAGGACCCGCTAGAAATAAGCCTTCAATGTCCATCACTTCAATTGCTTGTATCGATTGAACGGCAGCAAGATTACTATTGCCGACGGCATCCGTCGCTATACCAGACGCCACATCAACCGTGATATCATCAATACTATCTGGATCAGGTGTGACAATAAGCGTGTATTGGTTATCATCTTGAGCGATCAGTGTCCCTTTGCTACCGCCAACAACCGTTATATCGTCAACATCAAAGTGATTAACTTCTTCACTAAAGCTGAAGGTGTACGTTATCTCTCCGGATGCGCCGTCAACGATGTTATCAGTAATCGTAACGGTAGGCAGAGTCGTATCGACATCGATAATAACGGCGGGGCTTTCTTCTTGATCATTAATTTGTGAGGTAACACTAACAGGACCATCACCAACAACGTCAATAACACTTGCTGGCACAAAAATGCTTGCTACATTTCCTTGCAATGTATCAAGGCCGACAACGACACTGTGACTTGCTTCGCCCCAGCGGATCACAACCGTATCACCAACAGTGGCATTCGCTACTTGAACCGTAATCCCCGTCTCTTTTTCTACTTTATTGATACCGCCTTGAGCAGCATTAATAACAGGTGGCTCAATCAATGCATCGGCTAGATTCGCCTTATCAGCGTTCTCTCCTGCTTCAAACGCGTCGACACCGTCCTGCAGCAGTTCAACACCAGACTGTGTTAATGCCAATTCACCATTTGCTTGCGTTTCTACCTCATTGACTAATTTATCAAGCGTCACATCAACGCTTGGCAAAGAGGTTGGGTCACTGTCCGAGTTGGCTAATACGTTATCCGCACCGGATAACAAAGCCAAAACGTTACCGTATTGCTCTGCCGCATCAAGCCCATTTTCGCTATTATAATCCTCGTCTAAAATAGAGGTTACCGGTGCTAATATATCTTCAACACCGAATAATTTGGATACTTCTGTATTGACAGCAACGTCTTCAACCGTTACTTGATTGTCTTCAGTCACACCGGCTCGACGCGCAGCAAATTCTGTTAACGGAGTGATGCTCATTACCACATCGGCCGAGCCATCGGATATACTCATGGCTCGTAAAGATGAATCCCCCAGACTGACCAGCTCGCCGCTTGTTTCATCCAGGTAATCTCCCTCAGAGCCGTTACTGTCAACCACCTTGGCTAATAACGGGCCTTTATAACCATTCGTGATGGTAAAACGTACCGGGCCAGTTGAAAAATCATGCTCTTTACTCTCTAGCAAGTTACCATCTTTATCGTATAGTTCAACCGTTGCCACCGATAAAAAAGGCCCTGCGACGGCATTGAGGGTAACGGTGTAAGCATCATTTTCTTCAACCTCGTTAGCCTCTGTATGTTGGTTGCTTTTGTTTCCGGCAATAACGCCTGCACCAATAGCTGCTAACCCTGCGGTTAACCACTCTGAAGTGGTAAACTCTACAGGGTCAGACTGGGTTTGGGCCTGCCAGACAATCCCATCTTGAGACAAGTCGGCACTGGTGACTGTGTTTTCAAGGGGAGCGGTCAAGTCACCGTCTGCTGAAAAGGTAGCGACGGCTCCTTCACTATAAAAGCCTTCAATTTGAGCAACTAATTCACCATCAACTTCTGCTTCTAAATCATCCCCTTTGCGTTTTAACACAAGGTTTTCAGGTACTTGCTCAGTCCCTTCTTCTACTAT
>CANLRQ010000080.1 GCA_947493575.1 uncultured Marinomonas sp. | reverse complement strand
AGAGTAATGTTTTACGTTCACCGTTTGGAAGTGCAATCAGTAAAGAGAAGTGTTTCATATGATGGCCTTTAACTATGGCAGATAGTTATAGAGTTATAGAGTGTTACAGAATGTAAGTTGTCCAAGAATAAACGATGATACTTACAGAAAGCAAACGTTGTTCATTATGGATGCATAAAAAACGCCCATATTATAGCGAGGGAAAAGAAGGGCGATTTCATACATTAGGTAACAACAAGCTGTTCGCTATAGGAGCAAGTAAAACGTCGCTGTTTGTCCTATAAACAAACAACGACATTGGTGGCAGATTATTGTAAGCAATGGCTGCTGGCAGGTTTTACCGATAAAATGCTACGCAAGACCTTGGCTGGTAAGGATACTATTGGCTACGGTATTAGCGAATCCATTAGCAGTAATAACATCACGCAAATCAGGAACCGTGCCGGCCCACAAATCGACGCTGGGCGATCCCTGACCTGATGAGTACCGCCTTACGCTCCCACCGTCGGTTAACTCCGCTACTACTAAAGAATTAGCCCAGCTGACGGAATCCGTTCCCACTACCGCCTTCGTTACCTCACCAAAGCTGAAAAGCGCTTCGACTCCACCACTCGATTCATCCCCCACTAAAATTATCTGATCATTACTACCTAAGTTCTGCGCATTACTCCACGTACCCCACGTGCCGTTTGCACTGTTTTCATCGGTGTTTAGCGTGCCCGAATCAGTGTCGACCATGATATAAATAGTATACGTAGTACCCGCTTGGAAACTTCGCATTGAATGGTCGGACGATGTACCGCCAACTAAATCAAACACCACTATGGACGTATTCACGACAGCTGACGTGTCAATCGTAAAGTTGGCAGTGGTAACCGAGCTTGCTGGGGCATTGTCTGCGATATCCGTTAGCCCTGTATTCACTACTATCGTATTAGTTGCATCAGTCAATGCATCCGTTGGTGTAAAGGTCCCCGTCCATGTTACACCACCATCATTAGAACTGATCGCTGAAAGCGTGCCATTTGCATCCGTTAACGTGATATCACCATTGGTAAAGTTCGTTACCGCCTCGCTAAAGGTAATCGTTAACGTCGCGGTCTCTCCAACCGTTAATTCGGTATCACTTAAGACAACACTGTTAATAGTGGGTGCGGTCGCATCAATACTTTCTCCCGCTAACGTGACACTTGTTGTACTTCCGCCAACATTGCCTGCCGCATCAGTAAAGGCCAAGTTTGTCGTAACAGCGGCGCCATCAGTAATATCACTGTCACCTGCAACAACGGTGTATGTGCCGCTGTACGTACCATTGTTGTTATCTGTGATACTCGTGAGTGTTTGACCATTAAAGATCGCTGAACTTAAGGTCAAGCCAACTTCATTCCCACTAGCTGTAATGGTTACAACAACGCTATCACCAATACCATGTGTTCCATTTGCCACACTGACACTGGCGACAGTAGGTGCGGTAGTGTCGACTGTCACGGTCAAGGTAGCAGAAGCATCACTTTCGTTACCCGCGGCATCTTGTAGTGTTGCATTTAAATCATAACTTGTGCCGTCAGACAGTGTAGGCGTTGTTATTTCTATGTAACCTTGGTTAATATGCGTTTGCGTTATAGCAACCGCACTGCCCAGTGCCGTTGTATCATTATAGAGTTGCACCTTGTCACCAACGATCGTGAAGGTCTGATTAAGCGCAACTCTGATTACCAACTCGCTGTCATTGGTGGTCGCATTATCGGCAACCGTGCCAGTAATGCTACCTACATCATCCGTTACGCTAGAGATTGCTGCGTAAGCTAACCCTTGAGTAAATGGAACTGAAGAGGGCATAGCGGTAAAGCCTGCCTGTGGCATAGTGGATGTATTTGAGGTAGCAAAAGAAGTGCCACTCCACAAATTAACTGAGCTTACTGTATTGCCACCAAAGATTCGATTAAACGTACCCGCTGCCGAAAGGCTTGCTACAGTGGCGTTCCCCGTTGTATTGCTACTACTCCATGCAAAGGTAGACGTAGAAGCAGACGCAGTTGTAACTTCATTACCCTGTTTACCCAATGGCGTGCCAGCATCCCCAACTAGGATAATTTTATCCCCACTACCAAGATTAGCCGCGTCAGCCCATAACTCGGTTTGCACAACTTCCCGAGAATCTGTGTCGACCAATACATAGATAGAGTAATCAACACCTACTTCAAATGTCCTATCAGAGTGATTGGATGAGTGCCCGCTTGTCAGGTCAAACACGACGACTGTAGGGTCGGCTACCGTTATTGTTCTGTCTGCCGCAGACGAAATATTGCCAGCGGCATCCACAACATAAAGTTTGTAGTTACCTGCCGCTAGCCCATCTAAAGATAATAAGGTATCTGTATTGGTACTACTAATAGATACAGACGATTTTTTGTCAGCCGCCGCAGTGGTGATATCAGCAAGACTGGATACTGTGATACCTTCTTCGATAAGATAGGCAGTACCTGTCTCGTCCGCCTGTACTTCAATGGTATTAGTATCGCTGATAAAACCATTACTGATGGTGCCTGTGGGTGCCACTTCATCTAAGTCGTTAATGTCCAACGTCACCGCTTGCGTATCGGCATTGTTTCCTGCATCCGTGGCAACCACAGTAA
>CANLRQ010000079.1 GCA_947493575.1 uncultured Marinomonas sp. | reverse complement strand
TCTGGTCGAAATAATCTATGCCCAAATAGCTAATTTTTTTTAAAAACAGTCTGTTAAGGATTTTTCAGGGCTGACTAAGTAGTTTATTTGGCTCATAATATGTTGTTTTTTGAGCCGAATAAAGCTGTGATTCGGCTCAAACATGTTTGTATGAACTAAAACCTGACTTTTACGCTATACATTATAAATGTGCGAGAAAATAGCTGGTTGTAATCATAGGCTATGGCATTTGGTAATGGATGATCTAAATCGACGGTGATAGCGATCGCCACTGTATAGATGTTTAGTTGCGCTAGTTGTAGTGGTATCTGAGTTGAGCAATGAGAATCTCGTCATCTTGATGTTTATAAACGATTCTATGTTCATCGTTTATACGACGAGACCAATATCCAGATAGCCCATGTTGTAACGGCTCTGGTTTACCTATGCCTTCTTGGGGCGTTCTTTTGATCTCTTTAATGAGTAAATTAATGCGTTTTAGTATTTTCTTGTCAGTAGTTTTCCAATAAAGGTATTGCTCCCAAGCTATTGTTGAAACTGTTAACTTCATTCAATAAGTTCTCTTTCTGTTCCATTGCCTGCTTCAAGTTCCGCAATGGATTCTAAAAGGTTCCTAGCATTTGCGGGTGATCTTAGTAAATATGTTGTTTCCTGCATGGCGTTATAATCTTCTAACGACATCATGACAACAGGGTCTTCGCTTTTACGTGTAATAATAATGGGAGCGTGGTCATTACAAACATGTTCCATTGTCTTTGCTAAATTTGCTCTAGCGGCTGTATAGCTAATCGCATTCATGGTTAACTCCAAAGTGTTCATGTACGTTAATTTGTACATACTATCTTCTTGTCATACAACAAGCAATTAACGGATGAATTAAGTGTTCTAGAATGTGATTTTTAATGTCTGCCTAAACTAAAAAAACCAAACTCAAGGATGAGAAAAAACGGGCCATTTATTTTTACCTTCATTAATAATCAAACATGAATTTTTTTAATGGTATCTAGCATGACGTTGCTTGGCACCTTTATCTAATTCCAGTAATCTAAGTCCCATTAATCAATGATTTACTCAATGTGAAATTGAGTTCTGTTAAATAATTCTAATTTTAATAATAACAATGGAGAATATTTTATGTCACAGCATTTGGTTCTAAGTTTTATTGGAGATGATCACCTTGGCTTGGTAGAGCGATTATCTGATATGGTTTCTCGTCATCAGGGCAATTGGTTAGAAAGTCGGATGGCGCATTTAGCTGATAAGTTTGCAGGAATTTTGATCTTATCTGTTCCAGACGATCATAAAGATGCGCTTATTAAAGAATTAAAAGACTTCGATAAAATTGGTTTGAATGTGACAGTGGAGTTAGCAAACTCAGGTTCCGAAGAGGAAGAAACCTTGTCACTCTCTGTAGTTGCTAATGATCGCCCAGGTATTGTTCAAGAAGTTTCTCAAGTTTTACACTCTCTATTGGTCAACGTAAAAGAGCTTAATACGTCTTGTGAGCCTGCACCGATGAGCTCTGATATGCTTTTTCGGACGGATATGGTGTTATCAATCCCGAAAAGCTTGTCATTGACTGAGTTGGAAACTGCATTAGAAAAAATTAGTAGCGATTTGATGGTTGAATTAATCTAACAAGCTCTTTCTGAGAGGTTGCTCAATAAGAAAAGTATTTTTCTTTAGAATGAGTAGGCACAGTAATAATAAGGGTATAATGCGGCCAATTTTCCCATATATGTCATAAGGTATTGAAAAGGTATGAGTCTTCCTAATTGTCCACAGTGCAACTCAGAATACGTTTATGAAGATCAAGATATGTTGATCTGTCCTGAATGTGCTTATGAATGGAACCCGAATGAAGAAGTGGTTGATGAGGATGCACTGATCATCAAAGACGCCACTGGTAAACTTTTGCAAGAAGGTGATAAAGTCACTTTAGCGAAAGACCTTAAGGTAAAGGGCTCTTCACAAGTGTTAAAAATCGGTACAAAAGCGACTATCAAACGTCTTGTTGATGGTGATCACGATATCGACTGCAAAGTTGATGGTGCGGGTGACATGATGTTGAAATCCCAGTTTGTGAAAAAAGCCTCTGCATAATGTCTTGGCTCCTAATACCGCTATAAAGAGCTAAAATTAAACGAAAAAGCACGAGATCCTATAGCCTCGTGCTTTTCTATATAAGAGATTCCGCTTTAAATAGAACTGTCTAGTGAGGGTTCGAATAAGTCTATTAAGCCTCAGTCAAAGTTCACGTAGAAGGTTTTCTTCTCTACATATTATTCGAAGTCATATTTCCTGTCTTCGCATCTTCCCCGTCTTCGCACCTTCCCTAGACGAATGTCACTATCTGTTTTTTTAGCATACAGTAATTTACCGAGCTCTGTGGCGCTGGTAGCCATATCAATAATAACAGGGTTATCGTTTTCTATAGGAAAGTCAAAAGCAATGGGGGGGATCCCAAAAACGTTTTGCCCCACAACAGGAAAAACACAGATGTCGGTTTTGTTTCATTAATATTGAATTAGCCTATTTTGCCTCTATTTTAGCGCACTTTTGATGCGCTGATTTTCTTTTTTAGAATCAGCGCTCAATTAAAGGGCGTGGCTTTTTTGTTGGATCTACAGAATTACAGTGCTGGCTCTACTCGCCTTTTCACATAATTAGGCACACTGAATGCAGTGTTTTAGTTATGGTTAATGAAAATACATTGGCATGACAATCACCAATAGAGATCAGGCTTATATAACCACGTGCAAATACCGTGAAAAATTATTGGAATCGGTTAACTATCTAAACTTTAAAATTCTGAGGTAAAAACAATGCGAAATCAATTTGTAAAAATTCTCTCATTAACTGCTGGTTTAGTGCTGTCTGCTAATGCAGTATCAGCGACTTGGAAAATGGCGGTAGGTGACGGTGGCGGTAGTGCTCAAGAAGCACTGGGTCTTAAGTTTGTAGAAGAGCT
>CANLRQ010000078.1 GCA_947493575.1 uncultured Marinomonas sp. | reverse complement strand
GGCCTCGCATGGTAAAGCGATCAAAGACAAGATATCCGGTATCTCGTAGTGCTGTTTCGCTTAAGTGAACAGCATTAGCCTTGGAGCTGCTTTTTTTGTGTCTGGAGAATGTATTAATTCCTTATGCTGGCTAACTTTAGTTGGTAATCAGCAGAGTGATAGCTTTCTAAGAGTGCTGTGACTTTTTGAGCATAAGGCAAATATTGCTTTAGCTCTTTTTTCGGCATAGGGTCATCATTTGGGAGCTTAACTGTTACTGGGTTTTTGTGCACGCCATTAATTCGGAATTCATAATGAAGGTGTGGGCCAGTCGCCCAGCCTGTTTGTCCTACATAGGCAATTGTTTTTCCTTGTTTTACTCGAGCACCTTTTCTTGTGCTTTTTGCAAAGCTTCTTAAGTGTGCGTAAAGAGTTGTGTAGCCTTTACCATGATCAATGATAACAACATTGCCATAGCCATTTTGTTTGCCTGCAAATTTCACTTTCCCATCGCCAGCCGATTTTACTGGAGTTCCGCTTGGCGCAGCGTAATCAACGCCGCGATGAGGTCTGCTTGTTTTGAAAAGTGGGTGAATGCGATTGGGGTTAAATTTTGAAGATATCCTTGTGAACTCAACAGGTGTTCGTATGAAGGCTTTTCTCATAGCAAGGCCATCTGGTGTGTAATAGCTAGTGCTCGTAGGTGTTTCGTATCGGATGGCTTGGTACTGCCTGCCATTGTTGATAAATTGTGCAGCCAGAATATTGCCTAAACCAATTTTTTCACCGTCTAAGAACTTTTCCTCATACAGAATACTGAAAGAGTCACCTTTTCTAATATCAAGAGCGAAATCAATATCCCAGCCAAAGACATTCGCCATTTCTATTAATAGGCGTTGATCGATGCCAGATTTTAAGCCATCTACAAAAAGTGAGCTGTTGATCGTGCTTTCTTTGTAGGTTTGAACGATTTCTGGGGTTCTTGTTATCTTCTCTGCTGTAAATGTTTTGTCTTTTCTCGTGAATTCAATTTTCTCTAGTTTGTTTTTTACTAAAGTGAGTTTCTCAAGTGCGTTTGTGTCATCTCTTATTTCAAACTCAAGGGTTTGACCTGGGCGCATTTTAAGTAGTTCTTTGTTTTTCTTATCCGCTTGAGATACACGATAAATATCTGTTGGTGATACGCTGTGTTTTGCAAGTATGGTAGATAGAGAGTCACCGGGATTGACGGTTTCAGTTTCCTTGCTATAGGTTACTTCTTTCTTTTGTAGATTTTGAGGCACAGGCAAATCGGCTAATTGGCTCTTTTCCTGATCCACTGGAATTATGGGTTGTGATTGAGTTTCTGTGATGTCTTTAGTTGCATCCTTGTTAGTAGGAAGTGACCTTTTCTGTAATGAAGGTATTTTGGGGATGGTGCCTTCAAGCTCACTCATATCAATAATTTGCAAATGTGTTTCTAGTGCGATGGTTTGAGGGGGCTGTTCCGAGTCGTCTGAAAGCAGCACAATGATTAAAACCAAGGCAGATAAAAAAGAGATGGCTAAAAATAGCGGTTTAAGTGGAATTTTATTAATCAAGACAGTACCTAAAATCTGAAATAAAGCATTATAATGCTACCAACATTGCCTTTATAATTAAAAGCTTTTAACACATTAATTACATAATTTACTTTCTAGGTTTAAATATGACTACTGAGACAAATACTTTATTGGCGGATTTGCAGGCACGAGGTTTAATTTCTCAACTTACTGCAGAAGATGATTTGGTGAAACATCTAAATACAGGTAGTCGAACATTGTATTGTGGATTTGACCCTACCGCTGATAGTTTGCATATAGGTAGTCTTGTGCCTTTATTAATGCTTAAGCGTTTTCAGCAAGCTGGGCATAAACCTCTTGCTCTTGTTGGTGGCGCTACAGGATTAATTGGTGACCCTAGCTTTAAAGCGGTAGAGAGGAAATTGAATGGACCTGAAGTCGTTGAGGCGTGGGTTGCTAAATTACGTAAGCAAGTTAGTCAATTTATTGATTTTAATGAAGAGCAAAACAGTGCTGAAGTTGTTAATAACTATGACTGGACGGCCAATCTAAGTATTCTCGACTTTCTACGAGATGTTGGTAAGCACTTCTCAATTAACTCAATGATTCAAAAAGAATCTGTTAAGCAAAGAATTAATAGAGAAGGGGAGGGGATTTCGTTTACAGAATTCACCTATATGATTTTACAATCTTATGATTTTGCAGAGTTAAATCGTAATTATGACTGCTCTCTTCAAATAGGTGGAAGTGATCAGTGGGGGAATATTACCGGAGGTACAGATTTAACTCGTAGGCAAAATGGTAATCAAGTTTTTGGTTTGACTATGCCTTTAGTGACTAAATCTGATGGTACTAAGTTTGGGAAAACAGAATCAGGAACAATTTGGCTAGATAAATCAAAAACCAGTCAATATGCATTTTATCAGTTTTGGTTGAATACAGCTGATGCCGATGTTTATAAATTTTTAAATTACTTTACTTTCTTAACTGTCGAAGAAATAAAACAAATCGAGATAGAAGATCAGAAGAGTGAAGGTCGCCCTAAGGCTCAGAGTATTTTAGCAAAGGAAGTAACTACTTTGGTTCATGGGGAAGAAGGCTTACTTGCTGCGGAAAGAATTACGGCCGCTTTATTTAATGGTGAAACTTCTGACTTGAGTGAAAATGACTTATCTCAAATTCAATTGGATGGACTTCCATCTAGTGAATTAAATGCTGCTTTGCTAATCGATGTGCCTTTAACTAGCCTATTAAGTGAACATGGTCTGGCTTCAAATGGTAAACAAGTAAAAGATGCTTTGGCGAGAAATTCATTATTTGTAAATGGTGTTGCTAAAGGTATAGAGGATAATATGAAAGCTGCAGAGATCTTCTCTTCAGATAATGGCTATTATGATAAGTACTTTTTAGTGAAGTTAGGGAAAAAGAAACATCATTTGTTTGTATTGTCGTAAAGCCTGCTTTTATAGATAGTGGTAAATAGATAGAAAAGACGCTCCGGCGTCTTTTTTTGGCTCTTAAAATGACACTTTTGTGTGAAATCTGTACTTCTTTGACCCTTTTTAAACTTTTTTTCACTTTTTATTAAAAAACTGCATAAAAGGGTTGCACTAAATCTGTAGATCCTTA
>CANLRQ010000077.1 GCA_947493575.1 uncultured Marinomonas sp. | reverse complement strand
CTTTCCCATATTGTTGATAAACACCTTGATCTAACGCCTTTTGACGAGTGGTACAACAATGACAACGGCGGTGCTGCGGCGTATCCTCCGTCAGTGATGTTGAAGATTGTCTTGTTTGGTTATTCGCGTGGGTTGGTCAGTAGCCGACGTATTGCAAGGGCGTGTGAAACCAATATTACCTTCATGAGTTTGTCTGGGGATGCGCAACCGCATTACACGTCTATTGCGCATTTTGTTGCGAACATGAAAGACCAGATTGAACCGCTGTTTACGCAAGTGTTGATGATATGCGACAAAGAAGGATTGATTGGACGAAATATGTTTGCCATCGACGGCTGTAAAATACGGTCTAACGCGAGTAAAGAGTGGAGCGGTACGTTTGAAGAGCTTGAACGTAAGCAAGCTAAGTTACGCCGAGCGAGTCAACGCATACTCGAACGCCACCAAGCACAAGATGGATTAAGTGAAGATGACGTTGAACATGATTTGAAACAAAAAGAAAAACTGGATAATAGCGCCGATAAAATCACAAAGTTCTTATCAACCCATCAAGAGAAAATAGGCAGCAAAGGTAAGCCAGTAAAAAGCAATATTACCGATCCTGACAGCGCAAAGATGACCGCAAGTAAGGGCACGATCCAAGGCTACAACGGCATTGCGATCAACGACAGACTATATAGGCCACCCATCTAAATAAGTCATATATTTCAATAAGTTGAAATAAACAATCCAGTGGCAATTTCAATACATCGTCATCAAAAGGGATGGTGTTTTATTTTGGTGTATGAGTAGTGGGTGTCATTGAGTTTGATTGAGCTCGTTATTTTTGAGGTTGTTTTTCTTGAATGAAAAATTCTACAGCCTCGTTATATACCAGTGATTGCAAAGTCGATCGCAGCTATAATTTCATCTCTTAATGACACAACTGAACCGACAGGGTTTTTGAGTAATTGTGATGGTATGGAGGCAATCTGTGGTGTGAGTAGAATGTATTGCTCATCTTCATATTCAATTATTGGGGTTAAACCATCCATTTGCTCATTTCTAAAATGACTGAACTTCCCTAAAGGGATCACTATTCGTGTTGTTAGGTCACTAATTAATGCACTCTGAATATCAATAATATATGGGTATGCTTCGCGGCTTTTTTTGCTTGGGTTTGTGTATACATCAAATTGTGACATTAGAATTCTCTAAACTCATCACCAAAACATCCATTATCATCTACAAAATCATTGTAGGCTTGAATGGCGTTTTTATTTTCTTCTATCCATTTTTTAGCTTCAATATCTTTTAATTTATCTTTTAATGCTTCCTCTAAAGTAGCAGATAAATTAATGTTAAGTGCTCTTGTTTTCTTTAGTAAGTCACTATTTAAGCTGAGATTTGTTGCTTTTTTGGGGGCATCAAAATCGTATAATGCTTGCATATTATGTCTCCTGATAAAGGTAAATTATGCGCATTAGAGTGCGCATTGTAAAGAGCGTATGATAAAAGACGGTGGGGTCAACGGCTCATTTAAGGCTTTGGCGCTTCCTACATAAGATCATATAGGCGATGATATCGATGATATAGGCCAACCCACCTAGTTAAGTAGGTGAATTAAAAATAACGGTCGACAATGCAGAAATTCTCTATGTAGTAGATGCTGTAGAGTTTAGTGAATTAGGAAAAATCGTATCTATACGAGCTTATGTAGGTAGGGCTGATTAATCATTGTTTGTTTTCCAAGGATGGGTTGTAGTAGCATAAAAGTATGAAAAAATTACTGGATTACCTACCAAATAAAGAGCCCGAAGACGAGGTGAATAACCAAAGACACCCACCGATTTAATTTTTATATTTCAATTGGTTAGGCTCAAAGGGGAAATATGGAAGGTTTTCAAAAACACCCATTAGACAAAGTTATGGGATCTTGTATAGGAGCCATATTCATACTAGTCACTCAAACTTAACCATTCTATCTATACAACCAAACTGATATTATTGTCTGATGAAAACGAATTTAGATCACTTACCAGAAGATAAACGTCACCAGCTCCTGCGCGCAGCGGGCAATGTACGACACCCATTACTTTATTTCGAGAAGCAGAGTTAGGAGTTCTTGTTATTTTAACTCAAGTGTTTTTTACTGGCGGTATACTGTTTAACTGGGTAAAACTGGAAATCCTTAGAGTTAGAAATGAGAGGATATACGAGTCTTTGTATTCACTACATCTAAGCCGCCAAGAAACGTCAAACGGTAATGGAATGGCTACCTTGCTTGATATTTTTTCTGAGTATGAATGTGCAAAATCTTCTGCCTTTATTAAATTAAATAGTAAAATATTTCATGATTTGAATCCTTCGCTTACTGAAGAGTGGGATTCTATTAAATTAAGAATTGATCTTTAAATATAGAGTGCTAACAAGCAACTGCAAGCGACACATTTTATTACGCCGTTTTTGTGCATGTGTCGCGAGCTCCAATTATTGCACAAAAACGCTACATAAAATGTGGGCGTTAGTTGCCAATCATAATTCAGGTGGAAACTTTTGCTTTTGGTGTAAAACTCGCATAATTCTGATTATTTCACCATCAGCCCAATAGGATACAATCATTGATACTTCAGGGATTATTAATAATCGCCCTCGAAATAGATCCCTTTGAACTCCCATTAAAGGGTGTTCGAGAAGGTTTTCTACTTTAGTTTCAATAATTTGGTCTGTTTTTTCGGCTGCGCTAGGATTAAAATCGAATAAAAATTCAAATATCTTCTCTCGATCATTTAGTGATTCTTCTTCCCAAACTATCATCTGTTACGTATCTTAGCTTTTCGGGCTTCCATTTGAGCTTTAGCATCGTCATGTTCAATAAAATTAGATTTACCACTATCAAATTTATCAAATGCTGTATTTATTTGTTCTGATAACCATGCGTCATGACTCATCGATTTTCTTTGTTCTTCCGCTAAACCCTCTGTAAGTTCGCGACATGCGTCACTTAAAGTACGGCCTTGGCTTTCAGCCATTAACTGCGCTAAGCGTTTGGTTTCTTCATCAACTCTAAATTGTATGCGTGTATCCATTATAAAATACCTAAAATTCACGGTGTGCACACAAATGTTAGCACTAGAGTGGCGTAGTGGCAACTAACAAGCCAATTCAACGGACAAAAAACAGTTGGCTTCTCTCACTTCGTTCGTTATTGTAGCCAAACTGGATTATATAGGCTATATATGGACACTCCTGTGCCGTCAAGCCGCACTTAGCCGAATCACTCTTTTTAGGGTGATTTTTTACTTTCTTGTTAACGGTTTTTGATCTTCTCTAATCGATCATTATTGAATAAGGTCGTACTGCCATCTTTCTTTAAGGTAAGCCGGCCTATTATGAAAACACTTATCATATTGGTTCTCTGGCCCTAATGAGATCCGTACTTAGTCAGCCCTGAAAAATCCTTAACAGACTGTTTTTAAAAAAATTAGCTATTTGGGCATAGATCATTTCGACCAGAAGCGGTAAGCTGTGTCTTCAGTTTCTGGTCGAAAATG
>CANLRQ010000076.1 GCA_947493575.1 uncultured Marinomonas sp. | reverse complement strand
CCACGCTGGAGCGTGGGAACGAGAAATACTCTAGAGCGCTCGACTCTAGTTCCCACGGTCTCCGTGGGAATTCATACCGTATTATTAGCGGCATCTGATTGCATTACCACGCTGGAGCGTGGGAACGAGAAATACTCTAGAGCGCTCGACTCTAGTTCCCACGGTCTCCGTGGGAATTCATACCGTATTATTAGCGGCATCTGATTGCATTACCACGCTGGAGCGTGGGAACGAGAAAAATACCGCTCGTTTTACTCTAGTTCCCACGGTCTCCGTGATGGAATTCATACCGTGTTACTAGCGGCATCTGATTGCATTACCACGCTGGAGCATGGGAATGAGAAAAACAATTGAAAGTGAATAATCACTTTAACCGTGACTCTTGATTTATAAGAGCTTAGTGTACAGACAGCTCACGGTAGAATTCTGGATTGTCTTGTATGGTGGCCAGTACTTTTGCCGCCAATCCTGTAGGGTTACGACGTCGACTTTCCCAACTTTTGATAGTATCCACACTGGTACCTAATGCTTGGGCAAATTCCGCTTGCGATACATGTAAGCTGTTACGAATGGCTTTAACGTCAGCAATGTCATAACGGGTAATGCGAGCGGCTTCTTTATTACCTTGATGGATATCGACGGCGTCTTCTAAAGAGGATTTTAATTCGTTAAAAATACTCACTTAAACCTCACTTTTTAATAATGTTGTTAATTTTTTCAATTCAGTTTTCTCTGCATTCGTAAGACTATCTTTAGCACTTTTAGGATAGGCGAGTATTAAATAAATGACTTCTTTGGTTGCTAAAAAATATATAACTCTTACTGACCCACTTTTCCCTTGATTACCTACCATCATTCGTGTTTTTCGAAGACCTCCCGTGCCTTTAATCAAATCCCCTTTTTCTGGTTGAGCGATCAACTCTCTTTGCAACATTCTTAATTCATCATCCGTAGCTAATGCTTTTATTTGTCTGGTAAATAAATGCGTTTCCACGAATTCAATTGCATGCTCCATAAATTAACAAATCCTTTTGCTAAACATTAAGAGTACAGTGTACACCAAAAATAATATACAACAATTTAATTTTTTACTCTAGTTCCCAAGGTCTCCGTGGTGGAATTCATACCGTGTTACTCGCGGCACCCTATTGCATTACCACGCTGGAGCGTGGGAACGAGAAAACGTCTATTTAGATAAGCATTCACCCACTGGAAAGAATCAAATCTTCTCCAATAGGGACTTAATCAAAGCACTGTGTTCACCTTGGGAGTGGTAGGCGGCGAAGGCTTTCATTTCTATGGTAGGGGCATCGGCGACTCGATGCATTTTGCCTGCGGCAATTTCGCTTTCTACCATGACTTCGGGTAAATAGGCGGCTCCGCCACTGTTTAAGATAAGGTTTAATGCGACACGTCCGCTGTTGGCTCGGACGCGGGCGAGGGGTCGTTGTGGATAATGGGCTTCATGCATTACGGCAAAAGCGGTGCCCCATTCTACTCGTATGTAACCTTCTGATACGGCGTGTTCTGGGGAGATGTTTTGCCTGTCTGCCACCAATATCATAGGCACGTTCAATACTTCCTGTACCATCAGCCCTTTCATTGTGGGTCGCTCATACATAAACCCCACATCCACAAGGCTTTGCTCTAATTTTTCGACCACTCTTAAAGGAGTACTTTCCTCTGCTCGTAGGCTCAAGTCCTTATGGGAGGTGTAAAGGCTATTGAGCCAATCTTGCACAAAGATGTCCCATAAACTGGAAACGCCCGCGACCACCAAGCGTTTGTGCTGCCGTTGACTAAGAGCGGTGTCTTCGTAGGCTCTATCCCATGCGTTTAAAATAAAGTGCGCGTGCCTTTCCAAGCCTTCTCCTGATGGCGTCAAACTGATTTCATGATGACGACGGATAAACAGCGACACACCCATGATGGATTCAAGTTGTTTTATCCTTGCACTGACAGTAGAAGAGGAGACACAAAGATTGACTGACGCTTGAGCGAAGTTGCGAGTTTTAGACACTTCGGTAAAGGTTTTCAATAAGGTCATGTCCATTTTAACATCCTATTTTGTTGGCCATAATAGCCAATTAATATCGTTTTTCATGCCGTTAAGTATCCCTTAAACTCCCTTACCAATGCAAAATTAACTGACTTCCCCAATGACAATCGGCTTATTGATGCCAAAACTTTCGTCACTACGATGAGGGAAACGGCTATAGAAACAGTCGACAATAACTGTATGTGGACAACACAATGAATCGAAACTCACATCCTTCGACAAAACGTCTCGCCGAGAGAATACAAAACTTGATGCCTTTTCTTATTTGGGGAAGAACGCTCAACAAGCAATCGCTTTTTGCGGATTTTCTTGCAGGATTAACAGGGGCCATTGTGGTGTTACCTCAAGGGGTAGCTTACGCGCTGATTGCTGGATTACCCGCAGAATTTGGGCTTTATACCGCCATTGTTACGCCTGTTATTGCAGGGCTATTTGGCTCATCTCTTCATTTGATTTCTGGTCCCACGGCAGCCATTTCCATTGTGGTCTTAAGCATTGTCAGCAGTGTGGTGCCACAGGGAACAGAAGCCTTCATTCCCGTTGTGCTCACCTTAACATTACTGGCGGGGATTATTCAGTTGGGTATGGGGTTGGCTCGAATGGGCACCTTGGTGAACTTTATTTCCCACACTGTGGTCATTGGTTTTACGGCGGGGGCTGCCATTCTTATTGCCACTAGCCAACTCAAACACGCCTTGGGTATCAGTGTGCCTTCTGGGTCGTCGTTTTTTACCAGTTGGCAGGTGCTTTTAAGTAACCTATCCTCAGCGAATCTCTATTCTCTTACCATTGCTCTAGTTACTATTGCAGCAACCTTGATCATTAAAAAGGTTAATTCAAAAATCCCAGCTATGTTATTTGGCATGATAATGGGCAGCATCGCGTGTTTATTGCTAAATGGCGCAGCGCATAATGTGCCGCTAGTAGGAGCACTGTCTGGGGATTTGCCTATTTTGTCTTTACCCGATTTATCAGGCAGTACCATCAGTAGCATCATTCCCGGTGCCATTGCTATTGCCATTTTAGGATTAGTGGAAGCGGTATCGATTGCCCGTGCGATTGCTATTCGTTCAGGTCAACGCATTAACGGCAACCAAGAATTCATTGGCCAAGGTTTATCTAATATCGTTGGCAGCTTTTTTTCTTGTTACGCAGGCTCAGGCTCTTTTACTCGCACAGGGGTCAATTACGAAACCGGCGCGAAGACACCTATGGCCGCTATATTTGCCGCACTTATTTTAGTAGTAATCTTAGTGTTTGTACCTGAAGTGACTGCTTACCTACCGCTTCCGGCAATGGCTGGTGCTATTTTACTCATTGCATGGAACCTTATTGATTCTCATCATATTGCTCAAATATTGAGAAGCAACAAACAAGAAGCGGCTATTTTGATCGTGACCTTTGTGTCTACCTTGGTTGTGGAGCTGGAATTTTCTATCTACCTTGGTGTGCTGTTATCGCTTATCTTTTATTTAAAAAGAACGGCTAATCCTAGAATTATGGAAGTAGCGCCCAAATCGCTAGAGCAAGGCACCGACCTTCGTAGTATTGCTCGATTTAAATTAGACGAGTGCCCTCAAATTAAAATTGTGCGAATTGATGGCTCTATTTTCTTTGGAGCGGTTGATCACATTCAAAAAACACTGGCTGATCTAAGTGCAAACTTACCTGAAAAGACGCATCTGCTTATTATGTGTAATGGCATTAACTTTATCGACATTGCTGGCGCTGAAATGCTGATGCAAGAGTCATCAAGACTACGGAAACAAGGTCAATTTATGCATTTTTGCGCCCTGAAAAATACGGTGAAAGATGAGTTGTCGGCCAATAATTATCTGGAAAAGTTAGGGGAAGAAAACTTTTATCCAACAATAGATGACGCACTATCAAAATTAGTTACCATGTTAAATATAAAAATGTGTAATAATTGCACTACTCGGGTGTTCTCTCAATGCCCAAAAGCCACATAATTAAGCCATGTTAGCAGTTACCATTCAAAAGAATTGCAGTCGGTAATCGATGCGCAACTTGGTACTTTTGGCAGCATCTTATCAAGTACAGCAATGGAGGGTGACGGTCGCGTTGGTATGCTTTATCTCACCATTGAAAAGCGCCATTTAAAAGAAATCATTACGCTAATTAAAGAGCAAGATCCAGATGCCCATATTACTGTGACTCATGCGGTTAATATGGCAGAACAAGAAAACAATTAAATAAAAAATATGACACATATCAGATCAGCAAAAAATTAAAAATGAGACCGTTGCACTAAGTAATGAGTAATGAGTAATGAGTAATGAGTAATGAGTAATGAGTAATGAGTAATGAGTAATGAGTAATGAGTAATGAGTAATG
>CANLRQ010000075.1 GCA_947493575.1 uncultured Marinomonas sp. | reverse complement strand
CATCCGTAGCTCAGCTGGATAGAGTACTCGGCTACGAACCGAGCGGTCGAAGGTTCGAATCCTTCCGGATGCACCATTCTTAATTTTCTTGATCTATAGTTCTTTTCTAAATCACCTTTCGCTTTGTAATTTTTCTAGTAAAAGAACAAACTCGTTTACTGATTGGCTTTGTCTAAGAATTTTTAGGTTTTTTTCTATCAAAGGAAATTTTTTCTTTAAGTGTCCGCACCATTGCTTTAATCGGCCGAGTGTTGCCACTTCATCATAATGAGTTTGCAATACCGCAATGTATTGTTTTAATAAGTTACTTAATTCCTGAGAATGATCCTGTGCTGGCAAACCTGATAATTCGTCTCTTATGTCTTGGAAAATAAACGGATTGTTTAATACTCCTCTACCTATCATGAAATGATGGCATTGAGTTTCTTCTAAGCAGCGAGTTAATGATTGAGTGTCGGTAATATCGCCGTTCGCGATTATCTCCATAGAGCTTCTCTGTTTTATCTCTCCAATTTTCTCCCATCTAGCAGGTGGTTTATAGCCGTCCTTTTTAGTTCTGCCATGAATTGTTAGGGATTGTGTTCCTGCTGACTCTATAGCATCTACATTTTCAAATAATAAGTTTTCATCTTCATAGCCAAGGCGAATTTTTGCGGAAACATGTATGTCGCTTGGAACGATGGTTTTGATCGCATTCATTATACTGTTTAGCGTTGAGGGTGTTGTGAGTAAAACTGAACCGCCTCCGTGACCATTAACCCTTTTTGCTGGACAACCAAAATTTACATCGATATGTGTCGCTCCTGACTGGACAGCATTTAACGCGCTAAGCGCCATCAATTCAGGGTTGCTACCTAGTAATTGGGTGTGGACTGGGTGGTTATTTGAGGTTGTGGCGCATTGAGCATTTTCAGGAACGAGTCTATGAAAGGTGTGGCTTGGAATTGGGTATTGCGTAACTCGAACAAACTCAGAAACGAAATAATCCATTCCTCCTATTTCTGATAAAAGTTGTCTAAGGGTATGGTCCATGACCCCTTCCATAGGGGCGACAGCGAGCTTGATGTGTGGGTGCATTTGTTATTTCTTGGGAGGTTAGGGGGAAAATGAAAAATAAACTTAACTGTTATGTATAAAAAATATGAAACTGTTATGCTTTGTGATATAAAAGTGAGCATTAAGTGGTAGATTGCTTAGCGCTTGGGTGAATATGATCACAAACATTGAATTCAAACAAGTCTAATGGTTAATATTTTAGATAGAGGCTTATGTAAAAATGAATGAGTTGATTCAAGAAGGCTTTGGTTTATTGGTCTTGGGGATGGGATTTGTCTTTTTGTTCTTAGTTCTTTTGATCTTTGCAACAGGATTTATGTCGACCCTACTTACCAGGTATTTTCCAGAAGTTGCGCCCGTCGTTAAGGCTAGTAATGTATCTGCAGGGGTGAAATCTACTGTGCAAGTGCAAGATGAACATTTAAAGGCTGTTATAGCAGCGGCAATTCATCAGCATAGAAATAAACGTTAAACGCTAATATTTATTCTAAATAACAATATATCAGGGGCTGATAGTATGACTGTAAATAAGCAACCTCTAGGCATTACCGATGTTGTGTTAAGGGATGCTCACCAATCACTTTTCGCTACTCGTCTTCGTATTGATGACATGCTTCCTATTGCTGAGAAACTGGATCAAGTTGGCTTCTGGTCTCTTGAATCTTGGGGTGGAGCAACATTTGACTCATGTATTCGTTTTATCGGTGAAGATCCATGGGATAGAATTCGCGAATTGAAAAAGGCGATGCCAAAAACGCCTCAGCAAATGTTGTTGCGCGGTCAAAATCTATTGGGTTATCGCCACTATGCTGATGATGTTGTTAATAAATTTGTAGAGCGTGCTGCAACTAATGGTGTTGATGTATTCCGTATTTTTGATGCAATGAACGATCCTAGGAACCTTGAGACAGCAATTAAAGCTGTTAAGGGAATGGGTAAGCATGCACAAGGAACAATTTCTTATACTAAAAGTGTTGTACATACTACTCAAAATTGGGTGGATTACGCGAAAACACTAGAAGACATGGGTGCTGACTCAATTGCAATTAAAGACATGTCAGGCATTTTAACTCCATATGATGCCTTCGAACTTGTTGGTTTATTGAAAGCTCAAACTCAACTTGAAGTTCAGTTGCATGCTCATGCTACTTCTGGTTTGGCTGATATGACTATTTTGAAGGCAATTGAAGCCGGTGTGGATCGTGTTGATACTGCTATTTCTTCTATGTCGATGACGTACGGACATACGGCAACAGAAACAGTTGTTGCCGCATTGCAGGGTACAGATCGTGACACTGGTCTTGATTTAGCTCATCTAGAAGAAATTTCTGCTTACTTTAGAGAAATTAGGAAGAAATATTCAAAGTTTGAAGGCTCTCTACGTGGCACCGACTCTCGTATACTAATTGCTCAAGTTCCAGGTGGGATGTTGACAAATATGGAAGGACAATTAAAAGAGCAAGGTGCAGCGAATAAGTTTGATGATGTTTTACAAGAAATTCCACGTGTACGTGAAGATTTAGGTTTGATCCCTTTAGTGACACCAACTTCTCAAATAGTTGGCACGCAAGCAGTGTTGAATGTGTTAACTGGCGAGCGTTATAAGTCTATTTCAAAAGAAACGGCCGGTATTCTTAAAGGTGAATACGGTGCAGCTCCTGCCCCATACAATGCAGACCTTCAAGCAAAAGTATTGAACGGTGAATCTCCTATTACATGCCGACCTGCAGATTTACTTTCACCAGAAATGGATAAGTTAGAGTCTGAATTGACGACTTTAGCAAAAGAGAAAAGCTTAGTTTTAGCAAAAGAGAGTATTGATGATGTACTGACTTATGCGCTTTTCCCTCAAATAGGTTTGAAGTTTATAGAAAATAGAAATAACCCTGATGCATTTGAACCTGTACCTACAGGTGAGTCTGAGTCATCTACACCAGCGACAAAAGCGTCATCTTCTGAGCCAAGTGTTTATACTGTAACAGTTTCTGGTCAAGAGTATGTTGTACAGGTAACAGATGGCGGTGATGTTGAAAGCATTCATAGTACTGGTGGTGCCAAGATCGCAGCTGCACCTGCCGCAACGGCAGCTCCCGCAACAAGCGGTGAGTCTATTCCTTCTCCTTTAGCAGGGAACATCTTTAAAGTATTAGTATCTCCGGGTCAGCAGGTTGAAGAAGGTGAAACAATCATCATCCTAGAAGCTATGAAAATGGAAACAGAAATATCTGCTCCTTCTTCAGGTGTGATCGGTTCGATACATGTTAAAGAAGGTGATTCTGTGCAAGTCGGTCAATCACTGGTTACCCTGTAGAAGGTTTAAGATAGATGGAAAGTAAACTTTTAAATTTATATCACGATACAGGTATACATCAGTTAGAGCTTGGTCAAGCTATGATGATTGTTGTTGGTCTGTTATTGATTTATTTAGCGATAAAGAAAGGTTTTGAGCCATTACTGTTGTTGCCAATTGGTATTGGTACAATTATGGTAAATATTCCAGGTGCTGGCTTTACGGCTGCTCCTGTCTATGATGCAGTTGGTCATTTGGTTTCTCCGGGTGGTCTTCAATATTATATTTACCATGGTGGTATTGAAACAGGCTTGTTCCCGCTGCTTATTTTTATGGGGGTGGGCGCGATGACCGATTTTGGTCCTATGTTAGCAAACCCTAAAACCTTGTTGCTTGGTGCTGCTGCTCAATTCGGTATTTTTGCGACAGTGATTGGTGCAGTTTTTCTAGGTGCTACAGGGATAATGGACTTCACTTTAGCTGATGCTGCTGCAATTGGTATTATTGGTGGTGCAGATGGTCCTACTGCAATTTTTGTAGCTAGCCGATTAGCTCCAGACTTGTTAGGTGCAATAGCTGTTGCTGCATACTCATATATGGCTTTGGTTCCTTTAATACAGCCGCCTATTATGAGGGCGCTGACAACTCCAGAAGAACGTTCTATTAAAATGGTACAGCTAAGAGCGGTTTCTAAAACGGAAAAAATTGTATTCCCGTTAGTTGTGCTGCTTCTTGTTGCTATGTTTTTGCCATCGGCTGCTCCGTTATTAGGTATGTTCTGCTTTGGTAACCTAATGAAAGAGTGTGGTGTGGTTGATCGCTTAAGTGATACGGCACAAAATGCTTTAATTAACACGGTAACTATCTTCCTTGGGTTAGGTGTTGGTTCTAAAATGAGTTCTGAAGAGTTCTTGAATTTAGAAACATTAGGTATTTTGTCTCTAGGTTTGGTTGCTTTCTCTATTGGTACTGCCGCAGGTGTGATCATGGCGAAGACAATGAACCGTTTTGCAGATATTAAAGTGAATCCATTAATTGGTGCTGCGGGTGTATCTGCTGTTCCAATGGCTGCTCGAGTAGCTAACAAAGTTGGTTTGGAAACGAATAAGCAGAATTTCTTGTTAATGCATGCAATGGGTCCAAATGTGGCTGGTGTTATTGGTTCTGCTGTGGCTGCTGGTGTGATGTTGAGTTATGTTGGCGGTTAATCATAATTAGAAATGTTTTAGTCTATAAGCCAGTATGGGTAACCATATTGGCTTTTTTTGGCTCTTAAAATGACAGTTTTGTGTAAAATTTGTACCGTTTTGACCCTTTTTAAACTTTTCTTCACTTTTTGTTAAAAAACTTGATAAAAGGGTTGCACTAAATCTGTAGATCCTTAATATACGCCCTCGCTGACACGGACAACCACTCAGAACAACGAGA
>CANLRQ010000074.1 GCA_947493575.1 uncultured Marinomonas sp. | reverse complement strand
TATCAATACATAAGAATTCATGGATCGTTCTTTGTCATAAATAACGAGCTGTGGATAAACGATATAACCCGCATGCTCGTTTTTCCTGCTTTTAGTTTTGTGGGAAAGTTTATAATTTTCTTACTTTTCAAAATTTTGTATAGAGATTTGGATGTTTTAGGAAATGTGTAAACAAGCGTGCGGGTTATTAAAATGTTATGCATCAAAAGGAGTTTAGCATCTAATGAAGTATCCAATTTCTCTCTCTCAAAGGGTAGATGAAGTGTCTAGTATCGTTGCCGATTGGCCAGTCGAGAAAGATTTAGGGCAGGTGCTTAATTGGCTAATGCAGTTTGATAACGAAGATATAGATCTTGGTGTTAGAGTAATCAGGAACCTTAATGTAATTGGCTTTGAAGATCTAAACACTGCGCTAACAATTGCCTATAGCAAATTGGAAAGAATGGCTATTGATAAAGGAACAAAAATAACAAGCAGAAATACTTTGTTTGCAGGAATTGGTGACGGTGCAAAAAGTGGTGCGATGATTGGCTATAACTTCAGAATCATAAACGAATTATCTGAAGATAACTTTATGGATGAACAATCTTTGAATTACCTAGAGGCGGGAATGATCGATAATATCGTCCTTGTCGATGACATTGTGGGTACAGGTAGACAAGCTTCTGAAGAGATTAAATCTTTAACTCAAAAGGTAACTCCCC
This sequence comes from uncultured Marinomonas sp., assembly GCA_947493575.1. Lineage (GTDB taxonomy): Bacteria > Pseudomonadota > Gammaproteobacteria > Pseudomonadales > Marinomonadaceae > Marinomonas. The sequence goes on along the minus strand of CANLRQ010000074.1, from coordinate 4,474 downwards.
TCGGTGTTAAAAATATTTTTCTTCTAACGGCAGTTGGAATGCAAGAAGGAATTAGAGCCATTTCGGAAAATACGAAAGCTCACGTTTTTAGCGCGTTTGAGTACTCAGAACTAGACACCGTAACATGTCTAGATTCGGGATTTTATGATGGTATTCCTCACGAAGAAAGGGCCGAAGCCAAACAACGAATTGAATATTATGGAAAAATGACCAACCGTTCTCCTCTTGGTTATGGCGGTATTGGTGCACTAATAGCTTTTTACTACAACACGCCAAATATATCATTACCGATAATTTGGGGAGCTAAAAACTCATGGATCCCATTATTTAAGCGGGCTGTAAAAATAAACGGAATTAACTCTTACTACAAACAGATAGAGTCCAGCATTTCTAAGAAGAAAAAGGATAAGGAAACTCTTAAGTCAAAAGAAAATGAGCTAACAATCCTTGTAGAAGGGCGAACCGATGAAATTTTCTTTGACTTCGTTGTGGGTTTGATTAAAGACAAGCTTCCTTATGAAAAAGTCAGTGTGATATCTCTTGGAGGTTTTGGCTCTAAGAAGCTGATTGAGAACATTTCTCGACTAAATGAGCATTGCCTATTTATTGTTGAAGATGACGAGAATGCCCCTCCTGGGTTTGTTGATAGGTTTATACAAAATGTGCAAGACAAACCATATTTAATGGTTAAATCCTTTATTTATTTCCTAAACCTTGACTCACTTGCGCAAAGTGATAGATGGGCGTCAATGTTTTCGAGGTTAAACGATATTTCAGAAATAAGTGACTCTAGAAAGCTTCGTAGACTAGAAAAAGAAATATCTATGCGTATTCATCGCAGTGAATCCAGATTTAGAGATTTGTTTTCAAATCATATTGATAGAGACAAATTTGATTCACTTTGTGATCTACTTATTAGTAAAATTAACAGCAAGCAAGATGCATAGCAAGGCCATTAAGTCGGATTCGTAACAGTTTGCTCGGTTCCGCTTCGCTTCACATTTTAGCAAACAATTACTCACCGCTTATGGCGGCGTTGAGGCTGTAGAATTACTCTTAAAAGAACATTTTCATGTTCTTTTTTTATGTCTTTTCGTTTGTACAAGGAATAGCCTTGCTTGAGCTGTTCGTCTGTTATCTAATTACTATAATTCTCTCAGAGTTAAACGTGATGGCTAACTATAAACCTGACTTGTCTTGCCAAAGTAAATTCATCCCCGTTGATTTTTCACAACAAATCACCCCCGGTACATTTGAAAAGTCCATCAAAGACATCCAAGTAAAAATAACCATCAATAGAATACTAAAAACACAACTAAGCTAAAGCACAGAATAGTCAAATCGGATTCATGGCAGTATTTATCCGTGTTAGACACCGATAAAACCCTAATTCAGTACAAATGAGAAAATACAGGCGAGCAAAATCAATCACCCTTTTGTGAGGTCATTTTAATGAAGTAAGCGTAATGAAATATTTAGATTAAGCTAACAATCGGCAACAGCGTTTATTCGGCCTTGCTCTTGTCTGGCTGTTTTTGTAACGCTCAATACTCTGGGTTTGGCCAACAACTCCGTGTGTATGCGCTTCAAATTTCGTTGCAATCTCCATCCAGTTTTCTGAATCAATGCCAAGTCGTTGAAGTATCGGGGACAAAGACAAATCAATTGCACCACGTTTATCATGTCGGACAATACGCCCTGTAAGATCAACCAGTTGCAGGTAATCAGCCAGTTTGCATGCAATACCTTTTGGCGCACCTTTTCCATTGTCTTTGCGCTCGTTACCAACAAACGGATACAAGGTTTTTGGTTGTCTGCCTTTTTCAGCCGACTCCACCCTCTTTTTGACACTGGTGAATTCTGACGTTTCAGGTGTAGTCGCAATGCCTGCTCGAATCGGATTTAAATCAACATACGCCATGCAGGCAAGAATCGAAGCCTCGTCTAATAATGCTTGGGACTTAAAACGCCCTTCCCAGAACCGTCCTGTGCATTCATCTTCAAGATTTGCTTGTCTAGCAATCGGTTCGTTTAGTTCACGCATAAACCAGCTAATATCAGACAATCTTTCACGGTAGATTGCAGCCGACCTTTCTACTAATTCAATGGCATACTCTGGCATAGCATCACCACGAGCGAATTGTTGGGTAAATAATGTGCCTTTATGAAGAGAATGCCAGCGTTTCAAAACTTCGTGTGTAGACCAGTTTTTTTCTTGTTTATCATCAACATGTAATACGAGATGAAGGTGATTGCTCATCACCGCATAAGCGCAAACATCAATAGAAAAAATCTTAGCTAGGAAGAGAATTCGAGCTTCAATCCATCCTCGACGGTGTTCGAAACTTTTACCTGTAACAACATCTTCTCCACATAAGAAAGCACGGCGAACGCATCGACTGATGCAGTGATAATACGGAGTATCAGACAAACTGACTTGCTGGCTTCTGGCCCTTGGCATAACTTCTTCCTCATCCTTGAGTTTGGTTTTTTTAGTTTAGACAGTGATTTGAGAAACAGCAATAAAGTAATGGGTGTCATGTATACACACCCATACGGAGTATCAGACAAACTGACTTGTTGGCTTCTGGCTCTTGGCATAACTTCTTCCTCATCCTTGAGTTTGGTTTTTTTAGTTTAGACAGTAATTTGAGAAACATCAAAAATTACATGGCTGTCCTGTACTACTCGACAAATCTGCCTCTTTGATTAAGGAACACAAAAAGCCTTCGCCTTTTCTGCTTGCGTCACTGTCGTAGTCAGCGCAGAAAAGACGAAAGCCTTTTTTTGAGTCAGGCAATAACAATGGATAAAAAATATCAGGTTGCGAAGTCTGAGGGATCTTGCTTGCCTAATACTTAGAATTCGAGTAAAAGTATAAAAAAGCAATACGAAAAAATCTAAAAACACGAAGGTTTTTGAAAAGTAACCTTCAAAGAGTACAAAAAACACCGCGATATAAACAGGGACGTCGCCAATCTTAAAAAAGCAAATTCCCTATAAATAAAGCGGCCGTTTAACAGACGGTTATAACCATGACTTCGCCACTGTATAACCGCTTAGTAGTTAGGTTCACAAGCACATAAAGAAGGAACTGAATGATACTCAAAATAGGCATATTTATCGTAATCGCTCTATTAGTATTGTTAGTGGTTACTTTTTTCGCTTTGCGTATTCCTTCCTTAGAAATAGATGCGGAATCAAGTGAAAAAGAGAAATTATTGACTTTAGAGAAATGGCTTCATCGCATTCATGAGTCCGGTAAATTTAATGGGTCAGTGCTTCTATCCAAAAATGGTGAAGTTATCTTTTCAGAATCATATGGCTACGACAGTGTAGAGGTATTAACTCCATTAACAGAGCATTCATCATTTAACTTGGCTTCAGTTTCAAAGCAATTTACTGCTATGGGTATAGCGTTATTGCATAACCAGTCGAAGTTAAAATACAACGATAAACTATCTGAACATATCCCTGAATTAGCATACTACAAAGATATAACCATACAGCATCTTCTTCATCATACTTCTGGTCTGTCAGATTATATGCAACTCGCAGCAAAACACAGCTACGAAGATGATATTTTGACAACCCAAGAAATGGTTACTCTTTATCAACAAAACCACCCAAACCTGAACTTTGAACCTGGGTCAAAATTTCAATACAGCAACGCTGGGTATGTGTTGCTCTCTGAAATTATAGAGCGTGTATCTGGCGAGTCATTTCAAAGCTTTATGTCATCCAACATCTTTAAGCCACTAAACATGAAAGAAACTCAGGTCTTTAATTTTTTATCTGAGAGTGAGCCCACAAATCGAGTTTATGGGTATAAAAATAGTTTGTGGCTATTTGGCGGTAAGAAGCTTCCCCAAGACCTAAATTACTTTGATGGTGTGGCAGGGGACGGTGGCATATATTCAAGTGCACATGATTTATATCTATGGCATAGAGCTTTAAATGATGGGGCTTTGGTGTCGAATGAACTCTACAACACCGCTTATACTCCTGCACAATTAAGTGATGGTTCAAAAACCAAATATGGATTTGGTTGGTTCATCAACTCTGATAACTCAGTGGAACATGCTGGAGGCTGGCAAGGCTTCACCTCCTACATACATAGAAATTTTGAACAAGATGAATTAATTATCATATTGGACAATTCATCAAACACTCTGAGAGTAAATTCGGTAGGTTTTCGGTTTAATTCTATTGGTCTAAACCTTCAATATTTCATGAACATACTATGAGAAAAATAAAGCCTAACAATCACATGCACTCGGACATCAAAAAGCGTCGCTCGTTCCTCGCTCTGCTTTTTACTGCCGGTGATGCGGGGCGTTGAGGCTGTAGAATTACTCTTAAAACAACATTTTCATGTTCTTTTTTTATGTCTTTTAGTTTGTACAAGGAACAGCCTTGCTTGAGCTGTTCGTCTGTTATCTAATTACTATAATTCTCTCAGAGTTAAACGTGA
>CANLRQ010000073.1 GCA_947493575.1 uncultured Marinomonas sp. | reverse complement strand
AATAGCAGTTTGGCGCCTTTATGTAAGGTAATGTGTTATTTTTGTCTGAAGTGTTGTTGGTTTGGTATTTAACTGGCGGTTGATGAGCTGATTTGGGAATGTTTTTGCAAGTGGCTCGAAAGTAAAACAAACTTTTCAATTCACAATAAATACATAGCAAGGTCATCGTGAGCGAATATCAATACTATAAATTTGAGCGTCTGGATGGGTATTTAGATGCTAAAGCACGTCAAGCACTCAGGGCCATTTCAAGCCGTGCCGAGATCAGCGCTACGTCCTTTCAGGTGTATTACACCTACAGTGACTTAAAGGCAGAGCCTTTTGAGCTGATGTTAAAATACTTTGATATCGGTTTTTACTATGCCGATTGGGGCTCAATCGATTCCTACATCAAGCTACCAGCAGGAACGCTCCCTGAAGCTTTACTTTGCTTTTCAAGTGATGGGCTTCATATTCACGAAAACGATGAGTGGCAGTTGCTGATTTTTTCCCTTGAGGAGTATGACGAATATTTTGACGATGAGCATGCCGACCAATTTTTCCAGCATTTAGCTGGGTTACGCAGCGGGTTAATGCAAGGGGATTGGCGCCTTGTGTACTTTATGTGGCTCAAAATGTTTGATTTTAATGATGACGTTGAGAGAGTGCCGTTAATTCAATTCGATTTTGAGCACTTCAGTGAAGAGGAGCAGGCGTTTGCAGCGCTGTATGATATTCCCTTAGCATTGGTTAAGGCACTCGCCATGGTGCTGAAGGAGCAACCCAGTCACCTAGCCAAACAAACCCAATTTCAATTTGATGAATGGCTCCATAATCTCTCGCAAGTAGAGAAAGACACGCTATTACGCACGCTGTTTGAGCAAGGCCAGCTAACCCGACACCAAGCCTTAGCGCTGACGCGAAAAGAACCTGCCAACACAGACGAAATCTATCAATACTGGTTAACTCCCGACCTGATTTCCCCTTTTATCGAGCAAGCGCAAAGCCAATTACAGCAAGAGCAAGCTGCAGCGCTCGCAAAAAAATTAGCCATCGAAAAAGCAGAAAAAGAAAAAGTGTTGACGGATGTTTACAATCGGCGTGAGCACTACTGGCAGCAAGCACAAGAGCAAGCGGATCGAACTTGCGCCAGTGGTTATGATGCGGCATCACGCTATTTGTATCAGCTGTGTGAGGCCTATCAATTCAAAGCGGATGAAGCGGTGTTTGAACAACGTTTTAAGCGCTTTGTTGTGGCGAATAATAGCCGGAAAGCGCTGTTAAATCGTCTCAAAAGTCTACTTTTATAGGGCGTTCCGTTACGCCCATTTGCGTAGCACAAACATGTGGTACCCAAACTCGCCTAGGTAGCGTTCATAAATCGCAATTTCTCGCTCGATATCTGCGATGGCGTTTGAATTTGGCATGCTTGCTTTTACTTCTGCCACTCGCGCTTTGAGTGGCTGATAGTAATCGTGCCATGCTTGTTCCCTTAAGGTGAAATGATCAATCACTTCAAAGCCTGCTTGGCGCATTTGGCTTAAGCGTTTTTCGATGGTTTGCATATCTGGGTATTCACCTTCCCAGAATGCAACCGCCTCTTGGCTTGGGTTATCGGTTAACCAGATCAAATCACTGACGACCATATAGCAGCGATTAGTCAGTAGTTTACTCCACTGGGTTAACGCTTGCTCAACCCCCATTATGTAAGCTGAGCCTTCTGACCAGATGCAATCAAAGCTTTCAGGTGTAAAAGGCAGATCCGTCATGCTGGCGCAGCTTAGAGTAACGCGGGTATCTAACCCCTGCTCAGTGAGGCGTTCACCAAGTTCATCCAGCGCACTTTGCTCGTTATCCACTGCCACAATCTCGGCTTGGGTGTGCTTTGCCAATAACCGGGTTGAAAAGCCTTTGCCGCAGCCAATATCAATGATCTTGGTAGGTATTGTTGGCAGTGTGGACAATGCTTTTAGTGTATCGGCATCAGAACTCGGCCCCCAGCGTTCTAAGCGTTGGAATACCGTCATAAAATCGGCCATGTATTGATCGTGTTTGTTCATATCTTTTGATAACCATTTCAAATGCAGGGCTTGTTGTTCATTAAAGCCTTGCTGCTTTAACCACTCCAGATGGGCATCTGGTGCTAATTTATCGGTCTGTTGGTGCCAAAGACGCAGCGAACCTTCACCAAGCATGGCGGCAAGTAACGTGCGAGCTTGTTGCTTTTTAGCGATGTCTTCGTCCAGCTGCTGCAAGCGCTTTTCAAGTACAGAGCGCTGCACCTTGCTGTCCAAAAAGGATTTACATTCCTTAAGTGTTAAACCGCCCACTTGCAGTTGTTGCAACAAGCGCAACTGCTGAACATCTTTATCTGAATACTGACGATAGCCGTTGGGTTGGCGAACACCCTGCAACAAACCTAGCTTCTCGTAGTAGAGCAAGGTTGACCGTGACAGCCCGACTTTTTCAGCTAACTCAGAAATGCGATACACAGATAAAACGTCCTTTCCGTTCTTTTTAATAATGGCGCGGCTGGCTCAAACAGACCAGAACACGAATGACGATAAACTATGAAGTTATAGACAGGTCAAATGTTGTTAGCAAAAAATATCGTTCAGTTTTGATTGGTTGAAAGCTTGAATGCCGCATTCAGGTCTACAAATTGTCACCTATGAAGTCATTTTGTATAGACCTCGAACCGCTGGATTTTCCCGTTTGGTAAAACGCATAGACGAGTACTCAACTTGTATTGCACACTTTTACGCGCATAAAAGTGAGGGATTTTACATTTTTATGCGCATAAAAGTGTAATTTGGTTCTTATTGAGTATAAAACAGCCCTTTAATAGCTATCTTTCTTCTCTGAAGCTGACCTTGCTGGCCAAGTTTTAGTCATGTGGATATAGGCTACTGCTGCACTTATTTTTTATTCAGCAATTGGATGTCTTGCAGCTTTCTTCCCAGCTCGTCATCACGGGCGACCTTGGTTAGGTCGTCTAACAAGCCGAGGACTGCCAAAACCTTAACGTAGTGACCAAGCGAAACGGACGGATCACCTTTTGATATTTTACGCAGTGTTGGCTTAGAAATCCCTGTCCTACTATGCATCATTTCTTGAGTAATGCCGCGTCTCTTCATCGCCAATGTTAAGTTTTCGCCCAAGATGTTTAACATCTTCCTTTGTCTAGGGAATATGACCGCAGTGCGTTTTGATTTTGGCTCGACAGTATCCATAATGAAACTATGTTTTCTTAAGTCTTAATTTAGTGAAATTATAGTTTCACTTTTATCTTCAAGTTGTAAAGCAATAAATTGCCATCTCTCGAAGTAAAGTGAGCCAAGACCTGAACAGGTCATGTCGATTTTTTACTGTTTTTTCGACATGACTTTCTTGTGTGTCGATACACTCGACATATCAACACTCAATCCATACGACTCACCAAAACCGAGTTTTGAGTAGGAAACTTCAAAGCAGTACGCCATCCCTTGGGCTTTTGGGGCAGTCTGGGCAAAGCCTTAATTCACGCCACTTAGCAATACGCTAACCCTGCCCACAGGGTATTTATGGCTTGGGGCATTATGTAAATTCTGGGGCAAGTAGCTACTTGTACCCTCAGAAAGCTGCACGATCTGGGCACTTATCTGCCTACTGCGTCCGTTTAACTCTTTAATAATAGCGGGGCAAACTCCTAAGAGAACTTAACAGATCAGTGAGGCTTATTTTGGAAAAAATAGAAACGATGAACCCAACTACACAATCACCCACAAACTCAGCACACCCAGCGCGTCAGCAGCGGATTTTGCGTTTGCCCGAGGTAAAGGCCAAAACCGGCTTTGGCCGCAGCACCATTTATGCCTTGATGGCCAACGGGGAATTTCCGCGATCCATCCGCATTGGCGCGCGTGCGGTGGGCTGGTTAGAAAGCGATATCGACCAGTGGATTGAAACCCGCCTTATCGGTGCTGCTTATGGCCGTGGATAAAGCATCAGCATCAAACCCGTTACCTGCCAGTGAGATGCATAGCAACGCGCCAACATTACCGGCTGGTTTTGCCTATAACGCGCAAAACTGGCTGGTGATGCAACCGGCGGGGCAAGATAGCCCAATTAAAATCTGCTCTTGGCTGCAAGTGGCCGCCCGTACCCGCGATCCGCAAGGGGACAACTACGGCTATTTATTGCACTGGTTAGACGATGACAATCGCCATCGCTATTGGGCTATGCCCGCAGAACTATTGGCAGGAGACGGCAGCGAGTACCGCCGAATTCTACTCAGCCGAGGCATGCGGCTAAGCAACAGTGTCAAAGCGCGGCAGTTGCTCTCGCTGTTTATTCAACAAATGGGTGAACTGGCCACGCAAAAGGTCATTAGCGTGAACTGCATTGGCTGGCATCACCACGCTTATGTGCATCCGCGCCTCACCTTTTACCCAAGCGAACACAGCAACAACCCGCGCATGGTGCTGCAAACCATACACCCGATAGAAGGCTTTATTCAACAAGGCAGTAGCGACAGTTGGCGGCAGTACGTTGGCCGTTATTGTCTGGATAACCCGCTATTAATTGTTGGTGTCTGCTCTGCACTGGCCGCACCTTTGTTGCACTTGTGCGGGGTGGATGGTTTTGGTTTACACCTCTACGGTGCCAGCAGTACCGGTAAAACCGCAGCACTGTATCCGGCGTTATCGGTGTGGGGCGAACCTAATCAATTGCGCCATAGTTGGCGTGCCACGGCCAACGGTTTAGAAGGCACTGCGTTAGCGCATAACGATGCCTTGTTGGCGCTCGATGAAATGGGCGAAGTTGACCCCAAGGAGGCGGGCGATGTCGCTTATATGCTTGCCAATGGCCAAGGTAAAACCCGTGCAGGCAAATACGGTGAAATGCGTTTACCCGCGCGTTGGCGTTTGGTGTTTTTATCCACTGGCGAAGTGACGCTCGAAAGCCACCTTGCCAGTATCGGCAAGCGCGTCGTCGTTCCTGCGCATCCATGCGCCCACGACATACCGTTCGTCCTGAACATAAAAGCGGGGCAGCAAGTGCGCGTGATTGATCTCAGTGCCGATGCTGGAGCGCAAATGGGCGTGTTTAACCATAGCCATGGCATGAACGCCGCCGATTTAGCCGACCACCTAAAACAACAAAGTCGCCAACATTACGGCAGTTTGGCCTTGGATTGGTTGCGGTATTTAACGCAGAACAGCACGCAGGTGCGACTAATGCTGTTCACTTAAGGGTTGAATTTAATTGAATAGCCCTAGAAAATCCGATTAAGCATTCTTAATCGGATTTT
>CANLRQ010000072.1 GCA_947493575.1 uncultured Marinomonas sp. | reverse complement strand
GACTTATCTTCTTTCTCAGACTTATCTTCTTTCTCAGACTTATCTTCTTTCTCAGACTTATCTTCTTTCTCAGACTTATCTTCTTTCTCAGACTTATCTTCTTTCTCAGACTTGTCTTCTTTCTCAGACTTGTCATCTTTTTCAGACTTGTCATCTTTTTCAGACTTGCTGTTTATTTCAGGCTCGCCATCGCTGTCATCTGAAGACTGCAGTCTAGCCTGACGAATCTCTTTAACTGTTTCCCTCATGGAATCAGCATCAGATTCAGATAACAATATCAATTCTTCTGGTGAGTAAAGGAAAGTAACATCTTCCAACGCTATCTCACCATTTTCATCAATTAATTTAGCATTAAATTTAGCTATTTTAACACCATCCATAAAGAGTCTAATAACTTCCTTACCTTCAGTTTCATACGTAAATTCGCTATTAGAAACTTCGCCAGCTTCACCTGAACGGGTGTTATAGGTCAATCCTTCTAAATCCAAACCAACAATCGTTCCGGTTTCTACTGTACTGCTATCAGCTATCCTATCTGCAAGAATGTCTTCTAATTCTTCTTCAGCAGAGTCGGCAGTAACTAAACGATTAATTTCAACACTACTAAATAAGAAACCAGCTTCATCAAACTCAATAAGGCCATCACGACCAATATCATGCGCATCAAATTCAGCTACTTTGATATCATCAACGTAGAAAGTAATGGCATCATCACCATGAGAGTCATACGTAAATTCACCATCAACTACTGTACCGCTTTCACCTGATTGTGTTACGTAACTCAACCCATCAACCTTAGATGCAGCTAGAACAGCAGTAATCAAAGAATCGTCTTCATGTTCATCAAACTTGGCTTGATTACCATATTTTTCCAACATGCGCTTAACATGATCCATTGCCTCACTTTCATCGATATAAGTATTACCTACATCCATCAATACATCTTTCAGATCCACCTCAGAAATCGATTTCAGATCAACGCTTGAATTCTCAAATGCTGAATGAACACTATTTGAAATACTAATACCGTTTTCTGCATTACCATCAGAATCTAATGATTGTAAGAATACAGCCATATTTTCAACGTATTCATTATTCAAATCGGAACGAGAAACATCTGCAATGTCTTGAAGGAAGACTTTACCTTCAGAAAGATCATCTGCACTAACAGAACCAAGAACAACATCACCAACTTTAAAGGTGACTGAATCTCCTTCTTGATATTGGAAACCTCCATTTTCATCTGTAAAGCCTGTAATACCAGACGATGTCACATAAAAGACACCTTCAACTATGCCATCAATTAACGTTCCTGTTACCACACCGCCACCAACATCAAATGATACCTCTGCTTCAACTGACGTCTCATCGTCATTAGACGACTCAATAGCTGTTGCAGTTACTCTAATGGAATCCGTATTATCTAATTGCGTTGGGCTAGTTAGAGAAACAGAACCATTCGCTTCAGACTTAGTTAGTGTCCAAGTTCCATCATTATTGTTGGTACCGACACTCAAAGAAGCTCCTGAAGGTAAATCAGACAGAGTAACAGTTAAAGTTTCACTACCATCAGTATCAGTAAGGCTCGCTGTAATATCTAATTCATAGGTGTACACAGACTCATCTACAGAAGCCTCAACCTTCGTCACTTTAAACCACCCTGCTGTACGCGTGATTTGAATAGAGTCAAAATCAACATTATTCGTTACTGTAATGGTTTTTTCGCTACTGTTATTGTCTTCCAATGTATCTATATCAACTTCACCGACAAGAGTACCATTGTTAAACAATTTAACTGTTCCATTTTCATCGCTAGTTTGATAGTTCTTCAAATTAATGTCGACAGAACTTGTTTCAAAGCCTAATGAGTATGACGTTGTAGGGCTATTATCGCTAAGAACCACTTCACTGTTATTAACAAAACTACCTTGATTAATCGACACTGTTTCATTTGTAACTTCAGCACTCAGATTTGGCGCATCTGCAACCGCTGTAAGAGAAATATCAAGGGTTGAGCTAGAACCAATATTTGTTGTATAAGTAACTTGTGGGACAGTACCAGACCAGTTATCAACTGGATCAAATGTATATGATCCATCACTATTGATAGTTAAAGCGCCTACACCAGAGAGTGTGGCTGTCTCATCAGCATTTTTAGTAACACCATCAACAGTAAATTCTGTAACTGAAGTATTGTCAGCAGAATCATTCGTCAATACATTACCAGTAACATTCGCCTCCTCATCTCCTGTAGCTTGATCCGCTTGCAGTACAGTGTCTATTATTTCAGGGAATGCCACTGTTTTCACTACAGAAGCGGAATCATCATTACTACTTTCAGTTGCGGTTGCCGTCACACTTATAGAATCAGTTTCATCTAATGCAGTCGGACTAGTTAATACAATGGTTCCTTGCAATTCATCAGCCGTTAATGACCAAGATCCATCATCATTTTCTTCACCGACATTTAGTGAAGCACCTGAAGGCATATCGGAAATAGTTATTGTTAGAATTTCACTATCGTCAACATCTTGAAGGCTTGACTCAATATCTAATACATACTCAATATTTGAATCACTCAATTCAGCTGTAATATTAGAAATATTTACAACTTCAATATTATCCGTGCTATTCACAGAGAAGGTCACAATAACTTTACCGGAAGAATCTAAAGTTACCGTATGCGAATCAGACTGTGATGCAGAACCATCATATGAGTTATATAGCTGACTAAAACCAGTATTCGAGGTGATTTCGTATTCATCAGCAGTGGTGCTATTAGAACCATCATTCCACGAGCCAGTAATCACGGAATCGAATGATAAAGTCACTGTTTTACCAGCATTCTCTAAGCCAAAATCAAAACTTCTTTCAATTGTCTCAGTCCAATCTCTGGTATCGTCAACATCACCTTCACCGATATCTCCCAAATCAACAATATTATTGGCTGTTTTAACGATTGAATCTGTCTCAGACCCTTCTTCAATATTTACGGTTAATGTTGGGGTATCAGCTACGGCTTCAACAGTGACGTTAACTGTTGCTGTATCGGTATTTGTGCCGTCAGTAATTGTGTAACTTATTTCAACATCACCACTAAAGTCATCTGCTGGAGTAAACTCTAATTTGCCATTGACAATAGAAACTGTTCCATGTTGTGAATCAATAACAGAGGCTGTAGAAATACTAAACGAATTATTATCGACATAATCATCATTTGCCAACACATCAATAGTTATAGCCGTGTCTTCATCTGTATTAACAACATCATCTTCTGCTTTAGGTCCAAATAATGCGTCCTTAGAGTACACTTCACCATTAAAAGAGAAGGATTCAAAGTCAATAAAGGTATTAACATCACCTTGATCATCCACAATAACCACGTTGCCATTATTGTCCAATGTAATTGATTGCATTTCCGAAATTGCCTTATCAAACTGGGCCGTATCGGTACCTGCACCTCCATCTATACTAACAGCATTGGTAGTGTCATCTGCATTAACTCTAACAGTATCATTACCTGATCCCAACAATACAAAGTCATCTCCAGACTCAGTATTTACTGTCGAATACGAACCATGCCAGTAATGCACTGTATTAGATTCTGAGCTCACATTGCCATAGATATCTGTTTGGACAGCCTTAAAGAACTCATTATCATTAACTGGAACATCCGCCAGACTAGAGATATCAACCGTCCAGTCTCCATTGTTATCAACAATAATGGATACTCCCTGAAGCGCTACATAGTCTCCTGTTTGAGTATCGTTACCATTAGTAGTGGAATTAGAAATGACATATAAAGTAATAGATGCGCCTGGATCACCTGTACCATGTAAAGTTACATCCGAGTAATCCGAACCAGAAGAATCATCCGTTACATCAGTAATAACAGGAGGCGCAACAGAAATGATTGCACTTGCTGCCGTTCCTGTTACTGAATCTGATTCATTTCCAGCATCATCAGATAAAGTCGCTGTCACAGTGTCCTCTGGGGATACTTCAACTTCAACACCGTTGTCAATGTCGTTTTGGTCTAGCGTGACGGTTACATCATCACCACCATTTACTGTGTACGTCAACGTATCACCAACTTCGGAGCCAGTTACCGAAATAGTCGCAGTCACTGTGCCGTCATCCCCCAATTCTGCACTGTTATAAACTCCATCAGACCCTGGGCTTTCAAACGAGACAGATGGAGTAGCAATTTCATCATCAACTAACGTTGTTGTAGGAGTTGCTGTTGCAGTTATATCTGTTGAAGTTCCATCTGTTGTAAGACTAATTTCTGGTAATTCATTACCTGCATCTAGGAATATTTCCCCAGCCGTTGTAAGAATAATGTTATTACCATCTATCGCATAATAACCTTCGCTATTCGTACCTTGTGTAAAGTCAACTGTTGGTGTTTCATCCTCATCAGAGACAGTGAACGTTGCGACTGTATCTCCAGCTTCTGTAATATCTTCAGTAACAGGTCCCGCTGTCAGAGTCAGAATCGTTTCATCATCTACAAAGTTGGTTACTGGTGTCGCTGTCGCAGTTTGATCCGTTAAAGTACCATCTGTAGTTAAGCTAATTTCTGGTAATTCATTACCTGCATCTAAGAAAGTTTCACCTGCAGTTGTAAGAATAACTTTGTTCCCATCTATCGCATAATAACCTTCCGTGTTAGTACCTTGTGTAAAGTTAACCGTTGGCGTTTCATCCTCATCTGAAACAACAAAATTAGCCACTGTGTCACCCGCTTGAGTTGTATCTTCAGTAACAGCAAGAGCGTCAATCGTTAACACTGTTGGGGAGTCTATACTATGTTCAGAAACACCAACGCTTTCAATTGTGTTACCAGCATCATCACTTGACGTTACAACGACATTAAACTCTGTGTCTTCTGCTAAATCAGAACCAGACACATTCACCGTCCAATTACCATTCCCATCCACGGTCGTCGAGTAATCTTCGCCATTGATCGTCATGGTCACGACATCGCCTTCTGCGATATCGCCACCTGAGGCAGTACCAGCTACAGTGACAATTCCTTCAGATTCGTCTTCAGTTAAAATGTCATCGGTTGTTATATTACCAACTGTCACAGTGCCCGCTGTCGCTGTTAGGTCCACTGTATGACTTGAAGAACCAGTGGTATCAACCGTATTTCCTGCATGGTCAGAAGATGACACAACTACATCAAACTCTGTATCAATAGCAAGGTCAGAGCCAGCCACATCTAGAGCCCATTTACCATTAGCTCCTACTGTAGTTGAGTAATCTTCACCATTGATCGTCATGGTTACAATATCACCGTTAGAGATATCACCACCTGTCGCTGTACCTGATACTTCAACAGTTTGACCACTTTCCGTACTATTAATGATGTCATCAGAGGTAATTTTATTAACAAGAATCAACCCAGAATCAGCAACAGTGTCCTTAATAATGGTTTCGGTGAAAGAATCTTCAGTATTACCCACCGCATCAGTCACATTTACGACCACAGATAAGGTGCCATCTAATAAAGCAGTAACATCACTGGTAACCTCAAAATAATCTTGATCAATCATGACCTCATCACTGGAAATGATGACCTCATTACCTTGAGAGTCAGTAATAGTAATCGAATTAACGCTGCCACCGGCTTCAAAGAAGCCACTAATTAAAATATTACCTTGCTCATCAAAGTTAACAACGTTGTCCGAGTCAGAATAATTATTGTCTTCAACGAATACTTCGACATCGACAAACATATCAACTTTATAGACTTCAGTACTCGATGTTTCAAATGTATTACCAGCCTCATCAGCTCCAGAAACCGTAACGACTAAATAAGGATTAGATAACGATGTATTCGCTAAATCAGAGCCGTCAACATTAACTGAATATAAATATTTTCCATTTTCATTTTGTGATTCAGAAACAACACCTGTACCAATAACAACACCCTCAAGTTTCACCTCAATAGTATCTCCAGGTCTTGCATCATTCCCAACCCAACCCGTTATAGGAACTTCAAATCCAGAAGAGCCTTCTGTAGAGTTAATCACAGAATCAGATGTTATACGGTCAATATCAATTTGACCGAAGGCATGTGTATCAACCGTATGAGTTGAAGAACCTGTTGTATCGACTGTGTTGCCCGCGTCATCAGAAGAGCTCACAACCGCGTC
>CANLRQ010000071.1 GCA_947493575.1 uncultured Marinomonas sp. | reverse complement strand
ATTTTGATTTTGATTTTGATTTTGATTTTGATTTTGATTTTGATTTTGATTTTGATTTTGATTTTGATTTTGATTTTGATTTTTTTAGTTTAGGCAGTGATTAAATAAACATCAATAAAGTAATGGGTGTCACATATGGGTGCCCTTCTCACCATGTGAATGTCCTTTGATAGGTGTCCGAACTATGTCGGAATCAGGATTACTCCAAAATATGCACTCAACTACTTCAAACCCTATAATTAATTCTTAAGAGCTTATAAGACATATAAACTAAAGACAAACCGCTTGACAATACACCTAAACAAAAACCGAAAAAAATTCCTTTTGGCCCTAAATCAAATATAAATGCGAACAACAAACCACTGCCTAACCCAACGACCCAATAACAAAATATACTAATAACAAGAGATTTAATTGTCTCATGCATTCCTCTAAGGATATATATCCCAGATACTTGTAATCCATCAAATACCATAAAAAAAGCTACAATTGATAACATCCACATAGTTACAGAGAACGCATTTTCGTTTTCATTGGATGAAATAAAAACAGAAACTACGATTGAAGGATAGAAATAATAAACAACAGATAACAAGAATATGGCAATTATAACGAGTGAAAAAGTGGAGTTCACAAGCAGTTTTGATTCTAATAATCTTCCGCTCGATATCCATTGAGAGAGCTTTGCAGAAGCAACTTCACTTATACCTAGACTGATTACAAATGAGACCTCTAAGATTGAAAAAATAACCGAAGTAGCTGCCAACCAATTAGAAGAGAAGTACCCCATCAGCATCATAACACATGTAAAAAGGCCGCCTTCTAATATTTGTTGAATACCTGCAGGACCCCCCTTTCTTAAAATATTAAAAACTATCGCAGTATTAGCTAAAAAAGGATTAATATGTTTGAATTTTAAGTTATATTTTACTTTAAGATATAGGTGGACAATTAAAAAGCCAATTACATTAACAATAAATGTAGCAAGACCTGCACCTTTAACGCCCATTTCAGGTATTATACTAACACCATGAACTAATATAGCATTAAGCACAATATTTAAAGAAACTGCTACTGCTGCTGCCCAATAAAATATTTTAGTATCTTCAAGAGAGTTTAGTAAACATCTATATGACGCTAGAAATAAAGCAGGAAAAATTAAATATTTTGAATACAACAAATAGTCAGAATAAAAATCAACTAATTTTTCCTCATAGCTTAAAGCCATTAAAATATCTATAGAAAATTCAGATACGATCACCCCTAAAAGAGATAAAAATATAGACACAAGAACACTTGCTCTTAATATAATAAAAGCTCTATCTTTTTTACCTTCACCTATTTCAGAGCTAATTAAGTTAGATGTTATAGAGATAACTCCGAAAAAAACAACCGCCGTGGTTAAAACAATGTTCTTTCCTAATCCGACAGATGACAATTCATCTGCTCCTAAGCCTCCAACAATAATTAAGTCAGATATTCCAATGGCAATCTCGGACATATAAAAAACTATTAATGGAAAAGATTTTTGGAAAACATTAAAAAAACTATTAAAAGAAAGGTACATTTAATTTCCTTTTATTGTTCTCTCAATGACATCTACCCAGCATGGAATTTTTGATATCTGGATACTATTATCAAGGATGCTTTTCCTTGCATTATTTCCAAAATTAACCTTATTTTCATCGGATAAAATAGTGTTTAAATGATTTGCCACATCATTTTCAATTTCTGGGCCGTATGCAATTAGACCGCTTACGCCATTATCCACTTGTTTCACTAAGCCAAAAGCAGAAGAGATAATAATATTCCTCCCTTTAAACATAGCTTCAGTTAGTGTTAATCCAAAGCCTTCGGCTTTTGACAACTGACAAATAATCTCAGCATTACTTTGAATAACACTTGTAAGAATAGCATTTTTAATAGGATCTCTCATTGACAAATTAACAACTATAATATTTTTTGAGATATCAAGAGGTAATAATTTAATACTATCAATTATTTCATTGTAATAATAAAAAGCTTCGGGATCGTCAGAGACACCAGTTGCATCTGGACCAGACAAAATTAATCTCGGTATATTTTCCGACTTAAAAGTATCGTGGAAATTTAGATAGGAATCTATCAGAGTGTCAAATCCTTTCAACCTATCCCATCTAGAAATTTGTAATATATAACGCTCATTAAGAATATCATGCAACGTTTTTTTCTCTCCTGAGAAACTAACAATTTCCACGAAGTCATCAAGATCAAAAAATGCTAAATCATTAATATTATACTCTGTATTCTTTATTGAAAAAGGATTAATGGAAGGAGAGATATAACTAGTAGGCAACATTGAATCTGAAAAATAATTTTCATCAGAAAGAACTATATGATCAAAATTATATAAATAAGAATTTATAAAATTCCAAGTTTTTTTTATCTGTTCAGTTACATATGGAAAACCAATATGGCACCTCCAAATTGCCGGAATATGACTTCCTTCTAGAAATTTATTTACAGCACCTAATGGCTGAGGGTCATGACATATAATTAAATCACCTTTTTTTATAAACCCCCCTATTTCTAAAGATCCATTAGATGACTCAACATCATATAAACTCAAAGCTTCTTCACTGATATCAAAAAGAACATCATGAAATGAGTTATGAATTTTTTTTGTAAAATCAAAAAAATCATCATTTTTTGGCTGAAAAACTAACCACCTTACTTTAAAGCCAAAACCTCTCAAAAGTAAAATATGATCAGGTATCATTTCTGCTACTCCACCTCCATAAGCAGTAGAATTTATATGCCAAATAGTGCCAAAATCAGGGTATTTCCCTATAAAATCTTCAACGGACTTTATAGCTTTTTTCAATTGATCATGAAAATTTTCCCCACTTTTTTTATAGGAATCCAGAATACTTCCAGTTACTTCAACCTCTCTAAAGTACCCATCATCATTACCTAATAAACGCACTAATGTATTCCCATTAATATTTTTTTTATTTTTTTTGAACATGTGAAATCCTTTATCCATCCATAAGTTAGTGAATTATTTTCCAGCTCTGTCCCTACACCAATACATCTAATTCCTGCTTGCTTTGCAGCAAAAGCTCCAGTATCTGAATCTTCAAAAACAATACACTCTTCTTTACTACACCCCATTTTATTTAAAGCTAGTTGGTAAGGTTCGGGATCTGGCTTACCGTTTATAACATCATCAGCTGTAATTAATACTTTAGGGGGAGGTAATCCAAGCTCCTTCAACCTTGAAAGTGCAGACAATCGAGTAGATGAGGTTACAATACACTTAAAATCTTGAGGTATTGAACTGTAATAAGCTTTAGCACCTTTGATCTCTTCGAGTAAATAAGAAAGTCTGCATTCTATTCTTGAAATTTTTTCTGATTGCTCAACTGGACATAAGTGAGGTGCAATTTCTTTAACCAAATCATAATCTCTTCTAGAATTTGAAGATTCATACACCATTTCAGGATTAAAGTTTACAGAGAGAGCCCATTCTTTTAATGCTTTCTCTATTAAATATTCGGAGTCAACTAATACTCCATCAAGGTCAAAGATATATACATAAGGAAAATTCATTTAAAATAGTCCTCTAGTACTCCATCTCTACGAATATCAAGTGACATGCAATGAAGACCTCCACCTAACAGTTGCCCATGCCTCCAAGAAACAGGAATTGCTTCTATACCATGCTGCTTTAATGACTTTATAAGAGGAAGTTGCTCTTCCTGAAGCATAACTTTATCAGGAGAAAGAGAAATCAAGTTCATACCTATAGATTCGCTTGCAAGAGCCAAAGCTTCTCGATTCCCTGAATGAGTAAGTTCAATAGGGTCGTACCATATTTTATCCCAAGATTGTAAAAAATCTGGTAATAGCCTTAAGTCTAGCCCTCTATGAACTAAAATAAGTCCAGGGCGAAGAGCAACTAACTTAGCATCAATATGATTGTCTGCAATATTGATTTCATGAACTCTATACTTACCCTGTAAATGGTTTTCTAGCCAGATTTTACCTAAACGATGATTTTCAGTAGAGCAATTAAAAATAAGGTCTTTACCAAGACGCAATATTTGAGCACCATCAAACATAGCTTCATAATTTTTTTTAATAGGAGCTATCTCTGTATATCCTCTTTCTATTGCATAACTAAAATCAAAATTCTCTTCTCTCATTTGAGATCGAGGAGCAGATGTATATCTGGCACCTTTTACCATATATTCTGTAAAAAGTTTTTTATACAAGTCTGCTTCAAAATATCTAGATCTAACCATAGGAGGAGTTTCAATAATTTCATCATTAATAACGATAAATATATCTCTACTCATCATTGCATGACCAAATGGAGCTTCCCACCAAGGTGATTTTGTAATCTTCACTTCTTTAATTACTTCTGGACGTCTAACTATTATCCCCTCTTTTGAAAGAGAGCTAGTAATTCCCTCAATATCTTCTAAAGCTTCATCCCTAATCTTATTACTTGGTTTTCCACCAAATGTTTTCCAAGTACCACTTTCGTCCTCAAAATATACCTCTTTACCAATATTATCATGAAAGAACAATCTAAAAGAAGTATCATTTGAATAATCAAGGTCAAATGGTACTCCAATAACTACCTCTTCTAAAGGATCCCATCCATTATGAGAATTAATAATATTTTTCTTCATCATCACATTTCCTTATGGTTAATATTTTAGTTTCAAATTTTCCAAACAAGCGTCTTCGGTACAATTAAATGATTTTTTAGCATATGAAACGATCGAATCTTTTTCAAAAAATTCATTATTTAACTCTCTTGACAACTCTTCAAGTGTTAAATTAAGACGAATCTTTAGCTCATCGAAAAAATTATCATTCATAGCATATGAACTCATATATGTAGCTGGATATCCTATATATATTCCATTTAACATGGCTAGTTTAGAGAAGTTATGACCAATATTATCATCACTAAACACCACATCAAACATTGTTGAATCTCCTATAACCTTAGCAGGGATGTTGTTTTTAAGAATACAATCTATAAAAATTTTTTTAAACCTATCACCCTTGACTCTTAATTCATTTATTACGTCATATTCTTCAAAAAACGATTGAGTTAAATTAGCTAAAGCAAAAGCTTTATTTTCTCTCAAATAAGTATTACCTAGATATGATAAATCAGCTCCAGACATAGCTTTTTCAGTGCCAATAACGGCAGACATAGCGGTAGAATGAGCCAAACCTTTAGCTATTGTTATTATATCAGCCCTAATATTATGTTTATAACAATAGCCTTCGGAAGAATATCTAAGACCACAAAGGACTTCATCTACAATAAAAATTATTTCATTTTTTTCAGAAATTTCACTAATTTTTCTAATATAATCTGGTGTAAATATTGATGGTTCTGGCGTTATAAATATAGAAGATATCTTTCCCTTTAATTCAAAAATATACTTTTCTAAAAGAATTAAATCATATTTAAAATCTATAATGTTATTATCTAAACACGGGTTATTTTCATCCCATGGTGGCTGTTGGAAAATTTCATGCCACCCGTGAAATCCAGAGACTAAAACTATTGCTTTACCAGTTGTATACCTTGCAATTCTTACAGCAGCTTCAGTAGCACATGAACCTGTTCTTAAAAAAAATGATCGTGGATGATTAAAATATTTTTTAAATAAAAACTCTTTCAGTGCATGCCTTTCAACACTTACTGGTGATGGTAAAAAATCTGAGGTTTTTTCAATTTTTTCTTTACTATATTTTAAAAAAAGAGGGCTATTCATTCCCAAAGGTGCAGCCCCACTGCATGCAGTTAAATCTAAATATTCTTTACCATTATTATCGAATGCACTGCAACCAGAAGAGCTGCTGAAAACAATTTCAGATCTGTGCTCTCTTTCCCATTCGACTAATACAGCACTTTTATTTTTTGAAATCATATACTCACCTCCTTATTAACTAAATCAAAAGCCATTCTTCTAGCATTAGCCATAATAGTGTGAGTAGGATTACTATTACCAGAAAAATTCATAACTCCACCATCCATAACATATAAGTTTTCATACCCATGAACTTTTCCATCTGAATCAACAACTGATTTTTTTGGATCTAGTCCAGCCCTCAAAGTACCATGAAGATGAGAACTTCCTTTTGCATGGGTAAAGGGCTCTCTCTCTATTCTTTCAGCTCCAGCCTTCAATAAAATTTTTTCAGCCATATCAGCTAAGAATTCAATCCTTTCAATATCCATTTTAGAGTTTTCATATAGAAACTTTATATATGGTATTCCAAAGTCATCACACTTAGAATCTAGAATAATTCTATTTTTACTCCATGATTCTTCACCAGCTATATAATGGAGACGTATTCTTCCTATATTATCGGAAGCGTTTGAAAAATTCGCCTCATAAATAAGACCTCCCAATCCAGAAGGTATAGAAGAGTTAATATAAAAATCGTCATTAAAGATTGTTGCATGTGGTCCAAAGTAAGGAGTATCAAGTATGGAATTTTTTTCGAAATATCCTACTGAATAACCACTTATTTTGAACATCAACCCTCTACCAACTAAGTCGTTTTTATTTCCAATACCATCCGGACTAAAACTGCTTTTAGATCTAAGAAGAAGAGCTGCTGACTGAATTGCATTGCAGCACAAAATTATTTTTTGTATTGCAATTGATATTTTCTTTCCAGAAAATGGGATAATGCGTAAGCGCCTATCCAACTACATCCTTGTAGTTCCAAGGTAGTAATGCCTCAATATCCTCTACATTTTCAGCATTGGGGAGTTGTTTGAAGATATGCTTTAACCACTCGTACTCATTAAGCCCATTGGCCTTGGCTGTTTCAATCAAACTGTATAAGTTTGCGCTGGCTGTCGCGCCCGCCTGACTTTTACTAAACATCCAGTTCTTACGCCCTATAGCATAAGG
>CANLRQ010000070.1 GCA_947493575.1 uncultured Marinomonas sp. | reverse complement strand
ATGGCCACCCACCATCATTTTTTTTCAAGTTCTCAGACTAGGAAAAGTGCTCGTTTGGGGACTTTTGCAAGTGGCTCGTCAGGTAAACTTTGCGACACAACCACCGGGGTGCATTGGCCTAAATCTAGGATCCAAACCAATGCCTATTCAGTTTATTTTGCGTTTTTAAACACGCGGTCAACTTCCCACACTGTGATCGGGTGATAAGTCGACTTGGCAATAGCATAAATCGCAGCTGCGCGTTCTGGATCAAACTTCAGTAGTTCTTTATAGAGCCCTTTGGTATAGGCAATGCGGCCTTGCTCTGTCAAAAGCGTCTCAAGGCGCGCGTCAAGAGCGGGTGTATAACCGACTTTGGTGGCATATAACATCCACTGATACACCAGTTTGATATTTCCAGATGTGCTTAGACCCATAGCCGCATCAACCTCGCCAATAATATTGGGGCTCAAATTTTTGGGCAAACTATCAACAAAGCGGATTTTTTGATGAATGATCCAACCGGACATATCAATATCCACTGCCTTAACCTTACCAGCAGCCATATCTGCAATCGCAGCATCGACGATATCATAAGCCGCGGCAATAGGTTTCAGTCCAAACTCTGGATAGCCGGGCTCGTGTATCCAAGTCTTAATTTCTTCTTGCGTGTAAGCATCAGGGAAGTCCTTTGCCAATCGCTCCATCAGATAGGTTTCAAAAACATCTGTTGTGATGGTCTGCCATGCGAAATCTGCAAAATATTGCTTCACAAATTTGTCAAAGCCCTCACGCCCGACGCGACTTTCTAGAAAGGACAAGAACAACTGCGCTTTTGCGTAAGGGATTTCAGAAAAAACAGCATCAGGGTGTTGGTCTCGCAAATCAATTGCCAAGATCTCTTCGGCTGGCTCTAAGTGTTCAAGCTCTGCCATGATATCAACATAGTTATCTGTCATTTCCATTGCGGCCTGTTCAGGGCCATAGACCGCTTCAATGATTCGGTTTTCAACGTAAGTGGTGAACCCTTCGTTCAACCAAAGATCACGCCATGTGCCATTAGTGACAAAGTTTCCGGACCATGAATGGGCTAGTTCGTGTGAAATCAACCCAACCAAACCTCGGTCACCGGTGATGACTGTTGGCGTGATAAAGGACAGACGCGCATGCTCCATCCCGCCGAAAGGAAAGCTTGGAGGCATGATCAGCAAATCATACCGACCCCAAGCATAGTCGCCATAAATGCTCTCAGCCGCTTGAATCATCTTTTCACTATCGGCAAATTCATGAGCCGCAGCTTCAATAAGGCCAGCTTCGGCGTAAACGCCCGAGCGATCACTTATCGCCTTAAAGGCAAAATCCCCGACCGCGATGGCGATCAGATATGGGACGATGGGCTGTGGCATATCGAAGTGATAGCTGCCGTCTCGCTCCGCTGCTGGATCATTATTTGCGCTCATCAAGGCCATAAGGTCTTTAGGCGTTTCAATGTCTGCGGAATAGGTGACTTTGATCTTTGGAGTGTCTTGATGAGGGAACCACGTGCGACCATAAATCGTTTGTGATAAGGAATACATAAACGGTTGGGTTTTATCATGAGTTTGTTCTGGTGTGGCCCAGTTCAAGCCGTCTGATGCGTCAGTTGTGGCGTAATGCACTCGCACTTTTGTTGTATCAGGTGTGATGGTAATGTTCAAAGCCGAACCGAGATCTGGGTCTGCTTCGCCCATTTTAAATTCTGCCGGCGCGTAAGTCTCTCCAACTAGGGTTTCAACGCTTGAAATATCCAGCGCCTTGGTGTCCAACACAATTGTCGTTGCCTCGGGGTTTATGTGGGTCAAGGTTAGTTCAGCGTAGCCAGATAGACGGCTCGTTTCAAAATCAGTTTTGAGGTTCAAATAGACATGGCTCATCGCCACATCATCAATATTTGCGTAAGAATGGTAGTCTTTGCGCGGATCAATCTGATCTTGCGCCAAAGCTGTGAATGAAGTGACAAGGGCAAAACAGACCGCCGGAATCACGATGTTTTTAAGTATTCTCATATTTTCTCCATGTATGTATGTTTGTTATGATAAAAGACGACGCCAAAACACAATACCCCGTCAGTTTTTGGATAAGCAGTTATTCGACGCTTGATAAAACTCTTTTTTCTAAAGGTTAAGATGATGCACTCCAAAATTGAATCTAAGATTTTTATTCTTGAGTATTTTTTGATTTAGTCTTCGTTTCTGACTCTTGATCTAGCAGTGTGGTTGTATCAAGTTTTGTTATTGTCCATCCCATATAGCCAAATAGAATTGTGACAAGAGGAGATAACCACAGAAAAAATGCAAACGGAGCGTATGCAATAGTAGCGACGCCTAGAGTAGCGGCCTGATAAGCTCCACCTGAATTCCAAGGAACTAGGCTTGATGTGACCGTTGCTGAATCTTCTACAGCTCGAGACAGATTTTCTGGTGCAAGTCCGCGATCTCTATAAGCCTGTGCGTATGAACGTGCACCCATAACGATAGACATGTATTGATCACAGAGAACCATATTTGAAGCAATACCTGTTAATACAGTTGACAGAATTAATGACCCCGTCGATTTGGCCAGTGTTAATACTTTGTCCGCGATGACTTTGAGCTGATTGGTTCTTTCCATGACGCCTCCAAACATCATGGCAATAATGACAAGACTAATGGTGTACATCATAGAGTCCATGCCGCCACGGGAAAGCAGGGAGTCGACGTCTTCATTGCCAGAGGATGCGGAGAAACCATTAAATGCGGCATTGGCTAGTTGACTAAAATCAGCGCCTTGCAGACCAACTGCGATAATGATGCCTGAAAGAACACCAACTGTAATTCCTGGGATTGCAGGCATTTTCTTAAAAGAAACAACCATAACTACAATGGGCGGTAGAATCATGACAATGTTGATGGTGAAGTTTTGGTCTAACAATACCAGCATGGCTGCTATACGCTCTAGGTCACCATCGCCGCCACCATATTGAAAACCAAGAACAATTTCAATAATCATGGTCAGCCCAAAAGATACTCCTGTGGTATATGACATGTGTTTAATATGGGTAAATAAATCCGTACCAGCTAATGCGGGTGCCATATTAGTGGTATCAGAAAGTGGTGACATTTTGTCGCCAAAATACGCGCCGGATAACACGGCACCAGCAACTAAAGGTAAGGGAAACCCAAGACCTGCTCCCACCCCCATTAAGGCCACACCAATGGTCCCTGTAGTTCCCCAACTGGTACCTGTTGCTAATGAAGAAAGTGCACAAATAAGGAGTGTTGCAGGAAGAAAAATGGTCGGCGACAGTATATTAAGACCGTAATAAATTAAGGTTGGTACGACCCCTGCTAGTATCCAAATTCCAATCATGATGCCAACTAAAATAAGAATGATAGTTGCCGGTAAGGCATTCGAAATACCTCGAACCATGCCATTTTGAATGGTCTTCCATTTAAAACCGCATTTCAATCCAATACAGGATGAAACAAGTACTCCGAAGAGCATCGGTAAATGTGGGTCAAGTCCATAGAAAACGATAGAGACGCTAATTCCAACTACAAGTGAAAGTAGTGAAATTGTAGCTTCCCAGAAATAGGGAGCACGAGCTCCCTCGGGTATAGTAGTTTTCATATAATCCTCTGGCTGTTAAGCCTTTATTGTTTTAATTATGTTTTACTGTTTTCCTGTCAAACGGCTGTGATTGAGTATCGAAGCAGGTTTGGTTAAGGTATATTTTGTGCTTACAGTATGCTTCTACCAAAAGCACTTTGAATCAGTGTTACCGCTCGCTCAGCAGAGACATTTTTGTCATCTAAGAATGGGTTAAGTTCGGCCACATCCATCGACACCATTTTTCCTGTTTTTGCACAGTTTTCGAGAAGCTGGTGTGCTTCTCGAAAATTCACTCCACCAGGAACAAGTGTTCCTGAGCCCGGCATCACAGAGGGATCACAACCATCTACATCAAAACTCAGATGGAACCCTGCTGTATTGTCGCAAACGATTTCTAATGCTTGACGACTTATCGCTGTCATACCTTGTTCATCAATATCACTCATGGTAAATGCAGTAATACCAGACTCACGAATGACTTTACGCTCTCTATCATCGATATCACGAATACCGATCAATACGACATTTTCAGGTTTAATTGCAGGGTTTATACCGCCGATGCTGGATAGATCAGGATCCCCTCTCCCTAATAAATGAGCCAAAGGCATACCATGAATATTTCCGGAAGGAGAAGTGTCTGGCAGGTTCATATCGCCATGCGCATCAAACCAAAGCAGCCCTATATCCTGTTGTTTTTCTTTATAAAACGATGCAACACCAGAGACTGAGCCCATTGCTATTGAGTGGTCGCCACCAATAATTAG
Source organism: uncultured Marinomonas sp. (assembly GCA_947493575.1). Classification (GTDB taxonomy): domain Bacteria; phylum Pseudomonadota; class Gammaproteobacteria; order Pseudomonadales; family Marinomonadaceae; genus Marinomonas. The sequence continues at coordinate 2,964 of CANLRQ010000070.1, read as the reverse complement.
AGGTATTTCACCTTGTGATAAAGATTCTTTAGTCACTCTACAAAGAGTCTGACAGACTGATAAAATTTGGTCTTTAAATTTGGTTTTTCCTTGACCAAGTTGACTGGCTTCTATCGTTGGTACTGGTACATCAATCTCTGGACAGACGTCATATCCCATTTTTTGTAATGAAGCGCTTAACCCGGCAATTCGAACGGCTGATGGTCCTCCATCTGTACCACGGCGAGATGCGCCAAGGTCAATCGGAACTCCGATAATTTGTACTTGTTTTTTTGCGTGTGATTCCATTTTTATACTGCCTTTATTATTTTTTTTGGTTCGTTTGAATACCGGACTACACGTTGTTATTGTTGATCAATTGGAATAAGTCTTTGGGGTCATTTAGCGTTGGCACTAAAGAAATATCTTCGCCAATATTAAATTCTTGAAATTTTTCATAGACGTAACGTAGTGCTGAATAGTCTTCTAGGGCAAAACCAACAGAATCAAACACCGTTATTTGATCGTCGTTGTCTCGGTCCTTGTTTTGACCTGTTAGCACTTTCCACAATGGATGTACTGGATGATTTTCAGGAAGTTGCTGAATATCGCCTTCAACACGAGTTTGAGGTTCGTATTCAACAAATATTTTGCTTGAACGCAATACATCAATATGTAATTCGGTTTTACCTGGGCAATCCCCTCCCACACCATTAATGTGCATCCCGGGCTCTACCATGTGAGGCTCGAGAATAGTTGCCCAGTTTTTGTCTGCTGTAACGGTGGTAACTATGTCTGCACCACAAACACATTCATCAATGGATTCGGCTTTAATGACCTTGATAGCAGGAAATGCTTGAAGATTTTTCTCAAGCTTAAGCATCGCCTCGTAATCGATATCAAAAATACGCAGTTCTTTAATACCGATTAAACAGTGGAACGCAATGGATTGAAATTCGCTCTGCGCGCCGCAGCCAATTAGCCCCATAATTTTCGACTCTGGGCGGCAAAGCGCCTTTGCTACCATAGCTGATGTAGCAGCGGTGCGGAATGCTGTGGTTAGTGTCAATTCGGAAAGTAGCAATGGATAACCTGTAGCGACATAGGAATAAGCACCAAATGCCATTACCGTAGGAAGCCCGATGCTTGTGTTACTTGGATGGCCGTTAACATATTTAAATGCGTATTTTTTGTTGTTGGCAATAGGCATCAGTTCAATCACACCAACGTCTGAATGAGCGGCAGTGCGAGCGGACTTATCGAAAGACTCCCAGCGGGTAAAATCCTGCTGAATAACATTCGCCATACCAGACAAAAATCTGTAATACCGACCTTGTTTACCAACTTTGCTAGGTTTGAAACATCAATAAAACGCGTCATTGAGTAACTCCTTTTTTTATTTTTATTTCTTTTGAAGAAAAGACATTTTAGGAGGTTTGATGTATTACAAATAGTCATAATTATGTTGAATTTTTAAAAAATTATAAGCAATATGATTGGTGTTATGTACAAAATGTAATAAAAAGGATGAAATGTTATGCCTGTAAGCGTTGATAATGTAGACAAACAGCTCATATCTATATTGCGTTCTAATTCACGGATGTCCGTAGTAGATATTGCCAAGCAATTAAACTTATCCCGAGCAACTGTGCAGAATCGAATGAATCGTCTCGAACGTACGGGCGTTATTTTAAATTACAGTGTAAATATCAAATCTGGAGTGGATAAAGATATGGTCAAAGCTCATATTAGTATTGAAGCAATACTTAAAAAAGAAAAGCCGATTATCGATGCGCTAAAAGGAATGCCAAGTGTGATCGCTATTCATCATACATCTGGGCGTTGGGATCTGATTGCAGAAATTCGTACTGTCTCTTTATCGTCATTCAACAATGTGTTGAATGACGTGAGATCAATCGATGGAATTAAAAGTACGGAGTCAAATTTACTACTTGATAGCTTTTTATTCTAATAATTTGACTCAAGAGTTGAGCTCTCAAATTGACGATGTTTTTTGTTGGATCGGATCGCATAGAGGTTGGCTGTTGTTATTGAGTCATAGGGTTTGATCTATAGAATGCGAGGTGAACTTTAAGGGCGTACATGACTTTGTTATTGTATAACTGTTTAGTCACTAGGGGTAACCTCACAAAATGTATATAGGTCTAAATCAAGATAATAAGTGCAACACTGACAGGAACAACGCCTAAAACTTTTCGATTCTATGAATCTATGGGGCTGATTCCTGAGCCGTTAAGAAAAGGCCAATATAGGATATACGATCAAACCTATGTTGAGACAGTTATACAGATAAAAATGGCGCAACACTTGGGGTTCAAACTATCAGAAATAAAAGAGAAAATGGGTGACAGCAATATATAAAGGGGTCTACCCCTGTCGATAATTCTGAGTGCCATCGGCTCTAAGCGAGCTCAGATAAAATCAGAAATTGCCAAATTAAAGCAATTAGATAATGAGTTGCTGCAACTGAAAGACACATTAAAAATATCAAAATGTAACCTTGACTCAGCCCTATAGGACAAGCTTTATACTCTGCCGAGACCGTTAATTTCAGTCAGTAGAGGATATATAATGAAGCAGTTGGTTTACCGTAAAGTGGTTAAATACAGCGCTATTTATGATGTGGTTATGACGTTCGCGTTTGCATTCCCAGTGTTAGTTGTTTGGAACATAGGTTTGTTTTCTACCATTCATGCACAGTACTCATTTTCTGGATCAATTTATGAAGGCCTTAGACGTTATTGTAAGAGAACCTTATTAAGGTGCTACAAGAGAGAATATCCGTTGAATTATCTTGAGCAATAAGGGATTATTACCCGCTTAACGGGGAGTGGTATTGTGGATATTGTAAATAAATTGCAATGTTGCTTATATTAAGTCACTCACATGAGCCACTTGCAAAAACATTCCCAAATCAGCTCATCAACTGCCAGTTAAATACCAAACCAACAACACTTCAGACAA
>CANLRQ010000069.1 GCA_947493575.1 uncultured Marinomonas sp. | reverse complement strand
TTGAGCATTGCACTTGGTGCCACGAGTACACTCTGTGGGAATCTGAGCTAACACGACTGCTTGGCTAAGTGACCGCTTTTGCTACGCTTTATCGTAGTTCATGACTTCGTGCAACGGTCTCTTATTTGAATGGAGCTAATCAACGATGAAACCAATAGCAAACCTCATTCATGTTGATGATGTTGAGCAAGGCTTAGAATGGTATAAAAAAGCTTTTCCTGATTCGGTTAAAAAGACTGTCGATGGTTTTACATTCTTAGATGTTGATGGTTTTTCACTAGAAATTGTCGCTGCTGACAGGAAAGTGGGCTCTGGCAAAAGTGGCTCTGTTACCTATTGGGAAGTGGCAAATTTAAATTCTGAAATACGTCGGTTTGAATTACTAGGCTCAACTCTTTATCGTGGCCCAATGGCGATTGGAAATGGATTAGGGATGTGCCAAGTAACCGATCCATTTGGAAATTTAATTGGCCTTCGGGGAGCTTTTCCTAACTAAATCGTTCAAACAACCACCTTACTAGCTCAGGCTTTTCCACGTATAGCGGTAAATCATACTCCTCTAAATCGTACATTTTTAAATCACAATAGCTTTTTCCTAATATCTAATGTTTCTTCTTGGATGATGTTAATTTCTCTATAAACTTTGACGCTAATTTAGGAGGGGTGATATATCGAAAATGATATTACTATATAATGCCCTTTGTACGACTATTACGCTTGCTAATACTTTGTTAAAAAAAGACTCAAAATGCTCATTTATAACTCATAAAAATAATAACGAGGTTCTGCATGTTTACCAGCATTAAAACGAAGGTTATTGCCATTTACTCTTTAGTTATTATCACTTTTACTTCTTTATTGTTGCTGATCACATTTATAAATCAATACGATGATGTCATCGAGTTGGAGCTAGAATCTTCTACTAAGTTGTCTGAGTTACATGCAAGTGTGTTGAGTCAAGAGTTTAAACAGTATGTTTCGATGTTGCAGATTGTGAGCAAGGACTCCCTCGTTAAATCTGGAAACATGGGAGTGATTAGGGAAAAACTAAACAGTCTTATTGAGGTTAGCAATGGTGACTTTGTTAATGCTATTTACGTTGATCAAACGCTTTTTTTGACGGATGCGTTTGGTAAGTCAAATCAAGTTGTGAACCCGTTATTTAAGCATGGAGATCAATGGAAAAATCAAGAGTTTAATATTAGCCAACCTATTTACAGTGAATTCGAAGAAAAGCCTGTTGTAATGGTTGCCGTACCTATTTTAAATGAGAAGGGTGAGTGGACAGGCACAATTGCTGTAGCGGTTCAGCTTAAATTTTTTACTGATAAACTGTCTTCTATAAAGTTAAAGGAGGGCAGTTATTCTTGGCTATCTGATGCTAAAGGTCTGATTGTTTCTCACCCTGATGAGCGTCTGGTTTTGAAGGCTAATATAAATAACCTTGGGAACTTTAATTACACTGGGTTTTCTGCGGTCGTTAAAGAAACAAAATTAAAACCTAATGGTTATGGTCGATATTCAGACGAAGGAAATAATGAGCCAAATATTGTTACTTTTGCAAAAGTTGACTATTTACCAGGGTGGAACTTATTTGTTTCAACTAAAGAATCTGAAGTTTTTCAGGAAATATACCATGCACTATATGAGGTTCTCATTTCTTCTTTTGTATTAATGCTTATATTTTTATTATTAGTTAGAAAGTTGGCGAATAAAATAACGCAACCCATTGTCCAGCTTACGAAAGATGCTGAACTGTCTGTTGAGCAGAAAAAAAACTGCATAACAGTCGCTAATTCAAAGGATGAAATAGAGCACCTGTCAAAAGCATTTTATAATGCGATTCAAAAGAATTTGGTGCATAGGATTCATTTAGAAGAAGTGGTGCATCTGCGCACGCAAGAAATTCTAGAAAAAAATAATAAACTTAAAGAAATTGCCTCTAAAGACCCTCTTACTGGTCTTTTTAATCGTCGTGCGTTTGCATCCATTATAGAAAAAGAAATGTCGCTTATTGAAGAAGGTAAATCTACTCCAACTCTTGTGATATTTGATATTGATCATTTTAAAGAAATTAACGATACCTATGGTCATAGTATCGGAGATGAAATCCTATCTATTCTTTCCGATAAATTATCTTCTTATGTCAGTGACGATAATATTATTTGTCGATGGGGTGGAGAGGAGTTTGTTATTTTAGTGTCTAAATCTCCTTCCAATTCTTTGATTAGCCATTTAGACAATATCAGAGAGAAAATATCAAGAGTAGATTTTAGCCCTGTCGATAAATTAACCGTTAGCATTGGCGTTGCAACAATTAAAGCGGGAGACTCTTTTGAAGCATGGTTTAATCGTGCCGACGCTGCTTTGTATAAAGCAAAGTCATCAGGCAGAAATTGTATTGTTACGGGTTAGGGAAACCCACTTTGAGTAACCTCCTGTAATAGATGAATATCTGACTTTTCGATACCTTCACTAGGTCCATGTTGATTTTGCTATCAACATACTTTGATAAGAATAGTAAAGGGATTGAATGATGAAGTGTAGATATGCAATCGTTGCCTCTTCTGCGGTGCTCTTGAACACCGTTGCTTATGCCAGTACCACTGAGTGCTCTACTTCTCTTGATAAGCGCAGTTATCAAGACCCTGTGCCTCTTGAAATGGGTAAAGGCTTGAGTGATAACGAGGTTGTGTATAACCTTTTTGTTGATGAGATAGATAATTATATTTATAACCCAGCGACGAATGAATGCGATTCTGTACAGTTGCGGGGTTATCGATCAGAAGATACTGACCCTCAAGCTCCTTTTATTGCACCCACAATACGAATGGTTCCGGGTCAGACGGCTCGTGTAAACTTACATAATCAACTTGAACCTGATGCCACTTGTGATGTGCATCCAGATGATGTGAATACTCCTCATTGTTTTAATGGCACCAACTTACATAGCCATGGTTTATGGATTAGCCCTGCTGGTAACAGCGATAATGTTCTATTAAAGCTGAACCCCGGTGTGTCGTTTCAGTATGAATACAATGTACCGCCTGATCATCCTGCGGGCACATTTTGGTATCACCCACACCTTCATGGTTCTACGGCTTTGCAAGTCTCAAGTGGCATGGTCGGTGCCTTGTTAATACGAGGTGATCGTCAGCCTGTTGTGCATGGTGATCATCTAATGAAAACTGGAGACCTCGATGTATTGCTGCAACCGTTTAAAGAGAAAACATTAGTAATGCAGCAAATCTCTTACGCCTGTTTTAACGAAGATGGAAAGATTAATACTGGTGCAGATGGTGAATGGGTCTGTGATGCAGGTCAAACGGGTGTTATTCAGGATTATAGCCAGCAATTTGGCCCTGGATCTTGGTCAAATTCTGGTCGATTTACCAGTATTAATGGGCAGGTATTACCAACGATCAGTGACGTGAGTGTCGGCGATGTGAGTCGTTGGCGTGTCATTCATGCGGGAGTGAGGGATACCATCAATTTAGAGTTTCGTAAACGCTCTGGGGGTGTTGGTAACATAGGCAGTATAGCTGCAAATTCTTCAAAAGCCTTTTTAGATAATCAATGCCAAGGGGAAAAGCTGGAATATAAGCTGGTGGCTTCGGATGGCTTAACGATGAAGCAAGCTCTTGCAACTGAACAAGCAAACCTTCAACCGGGCTATCGTTGGGATTTGTTGGTACAATTCCCTGAGCAAGGAGATTGGTGCATGCTGGATGCGGCTGCCAGTGCGACTGGTGCAATTAATGATGCGCGTCCCACACCGCAATTGCTTGGGATGGTTCACGTTGGAGCTTCCGCTAATCCACCACAGAGCATCGAAGATCAGTTGATTGCTTCCGCAGAAGAAAATATCAGTGCAAGTGCTCAAGCAAAAGTGATTGATGACATTAGGGACAATCTTAAGCTGACAGCCTTTATTCCTCATCAGGATTTAATTGGGTTGCCAGATGCTGAGTTTGGTCGTCAAGAAGTCGGTTTTAATATTCAATCGGGAAGCTTTGAAGTTGCCAACCAATTACCTGACTCAGTTGATTTTGATCCTCAACCCTATGATCCTAATCGTATTGACCGTGAATTAATATTAGGGTCAAAAGATGAGTGGCGTCTAGGGTCAAACCTTGCGGGACACCCTTTCCATATACACGTTAACCCGTTTCAAATTGTCGCCATTTATAACCCTGAAGGCGTTGATGTCAGCGGAGCAGACAGTGAAGATGTCTACTATGAAAAAGGTGGCACGCGATTCGCTACATTAGATTTATGTGAAGCAGATCAAGCCGAGGGAGATTGTGTTTTCACAGAAGACAAACAATATCCAGGAATGTTTGGTCTTTGGAAAGACACGATTTTCGTAAAGCAGGGGTATGAAGTGGTGACAAGAACAGAGTATCGTCGTTACATTGGCGATTTTGTATTGCATTGTCACATATTAGATCATGAAGATCAGGGAATGATGCAAAATGTGAGAATTGGCGTTGGTGATGGCAGTGGTGGTATTGCTCAGGCCCATGGTTCACATTAAGGAAGGTGCGAATAAGTCTACTAAGCCTCAGTCTTTCAGAGAAACCGCCAAATAAGGCACGATTCTGCAGGAATGTTAACACCTTTCAAAGAGTCATAACGCGATGTGATGTTTTCTCTGAAAGGCACTGAAAGACCCGCAGGGCATGGTCTAACAGCCTGTATTCTTTGTTGAGCATTTCGACAATAGGTCAGCTATTCACATTCGATACTCGCCTCGAATAGCAGGCTTTTATCCACATGCTGAGGCAAGAGGACTTGTTCGCACCTTCCTTAACCTAAAAGGGGCTGTATTTACGTATATTATACGTGATACAGCCTGAAACCTTTGCACGACTATTGCGCTCGCTAATCCTTTAAGGTTTAGTACTATTCTCACTCTATAGGCAGTGGATGAACGACAATAGTCATACAGAATCATCAACTTAACTCCTGTAAAAAGCGTATTCAAAAGATTATAAGGTGCAACAACATGTCTATCATGTATTACAGTTTCTTAAGTGCTTTCATGCAACCATGCAGCATGTCTCGGCGCTTTTTTGGTTTTTGACCATTCTTCTAACATGAGAGGCGCGACATCGGCTAATTGCTGCATTTGTTCTGGTGTGCCTGAGCGATACGTTAGTTCTAGACGATGCCCATTTGGGTCAAAGAAGTAGATTGAGTGGATGATTCCATGATTGGTTACACCAAGTACATCAAGTCCTTTTGATTCTAGTTCTTCTTTTGCGGCAAGAAGAGCGTCACGATCTGCCACTTCAAACGCGATGTGTTGAACCCATGCAGGGGTGTTCTCATCGCGTCCCATTTTAGGGGAATTTGGCAGCTCAAAAAAAGCAAGAATGTTGCCTTGCCCTGCATCTAAGAAAAGGTGCATGTAAGGGTCGGGGGCTTTTGTAGAAGGAACGCTGTCCTCGGCAATCGCCACCAAAAATTCCATATTTAAATATTCTTGATAGAATTCAACGGTTTCTTTTGCGTCATGGCATCGATACGCCACATGGTGAATCTGTTTAATATTTATCATGATTATATTCTCTTAATTATAGTGAGATCTTTGCACGACTACTGAGTTTGTTAAGAACAGACTCATCTTATCGTCGCTCATGATTTCGTACGAAGATCCCACAGTCATTTTATTTTTTATAGTTTGATCAAAACAGCCAAAGCACTGCTCATGACGTTGTCTTTCAAAAATCGCTCACCGCTCGATAAACGCTTTATTAAAGGGTTACTCTTTAGCCGGTAAGACCGTGCCAACGACTTCACCAAAGCCAATCGCTTTAACACCTTCCTTTTCACAACGGCCTCGCATGATGATGGCATCACCATCTTGTAAGAAAGTTCTTGTTTCTCCGTTTTGCAGTGTTAAAGGCTGTTTTCCACCCATAGAAAGCTCAAGCAGAGACCCTGCTTCTTTATGGTTTGGCCCAGACTGTGTACCACTGCCAAGGAAGTCACCCGGCTCTAAATTGCAACCGTTTATGGTGTGGTGAGCTACCATCTGCCCGACGGTCCAATAAGAATAAATAAAACTAGATTCAGATAGCTTCACTGCTGGCGTATTTTCAGAACGCATTTTTTCTGATTCGAGTAAAACTTCGAGCTGAATATCGTATGCGCCTTTTGCGCGGTTCTTTTCCGAATCTAAATAAGGGAGCGGCTGAGGGTCTTCACTATCTCGTGTCCATGCAGATCTAAAGGGGGCAAGAGCTTCTGTCGTGATAATCCACGGTGAAACAGTTGAAGCAAAACTTTTGGAGAGAAATGGCCCCAGAGGCTGGTATTCCCATGCTTGAATATCCCGCGCTGACCAATCATTAAAAAGGCATAGCCCAAAAACATGTTCCTCTGCATTATCTATAGAGATAGGTTCACCCATGTCATTACCAGAACCGATATAAATACCGACTTCCAGTTCATAATCTAAGCGTTTACAGGGTCCAAGGTTGGGTTCAAGTGCATCAGGTGCTTTAGTTTGCCCCATTGGCCGACGGAAGTTCTGCCCCGATATTCCAATTGATGATGCTCGACCATGGTAGCCAATCGGCACCCATTTATAGTTAGGTAACAATGGGTTATCTGGGCGGAATAAAGAACCAACAGTGGTTGCATGATGGATAGAAGTATAAAAATCCGTGTAATCACCAATCTTACATGGCACGGTAAACTCAACGTCTGCCTGTGGGACAAGACAATTCTTTAGTTTATTTTGCGCTTCAGCCCCTTCTCGTAAGGCTCTCGATAGGGCTAGGCGTAATGCAGACCAAGCTGTCGTGCCCATTTTCATGTACTCATTTAACGTTGTCTGAGAGCAAGCTTGTGCCGCACGCTCTGCGAGATCAGAAAAAACACCGCTTCTCTGTGCCGCAGATAAATCCACAATTTGGTTCCCAATAGCAACACCTCCGCGAAATTTTTCATCACTCTCTCGACGACGAAATACAGCAAAAGGTAAATTTTGAATTGGGAAGTCACAAGACACTTCGTTGGCGCTTAACACCCAACTCGTAAGGCTAGGGTCGTGCGTTTCGTTAAGTTGAGTCATAATTATTTTTCCTTTACGTAACGGTTATGTTCTAACGATATGAAGGATTCTATAGCGCAAAATACGAATATATTTTTATCGTTTCACTTGGTGAAACTTTAAATTATCTTATGAAAAGTCTGAAGCCGCATTGGACAGCTTCAATGTCTACCAATAAAAAAATAAAATGAGGAAATATGGAATGATGAAATCAATAGAAGCTCTGGTGAGAGGGATTTAAGTTCTTAATGAGTTAAGAGATCAATCTCCTATGTCATTACGCCACTGTCTAAATACTTTTCCACTCACTCTATTTCACCTAGTGAAACCCTATAATTTATTCCTCTAAATTCCCCATACCATGTCAACCAATAGCTTATTACTGATTAGTCTAAGTCGTTAGATTAATCAGAAGCATGGTTTCTTGCGTTCTGAAAGCAAGAAAACTCATTTAAATAGTAAGAGGCTGAAGCATCATGGCTGA
>CANLRQ010000068.1 GCA_947493575.1 uncultured Marinomonas sp. | reverse complement strand
AATTTGATCCAGTTGCGCTCTAGTTTCCACGGAATTCATACTGTGTTACTCGCGGTATTCGTCTGCATTACCACGCTGGAGCATGGGAACGAGAGCCCCCTGATGTTACCAGCAATTTAAAAACGAGCCACTTCAACAATTGAAATCGAGGCATCCGTCTGCATTACCACGCTGGAGCGTGGGAACGAGAAATTAGGTCAAAAATATTAGTATCGCCTTTAGGTTTTATTTTGCAGATACTCCTTTTGGAAGTTTGAAATAAGCATCTAAAGCGCTATTGCAAAAACTATTATCTAAATAAAGTTGCTTGCTTTGGTATTGTTTGCAAAATTGAATAGGATCTCCCTGTGGATGAAGAAACTCATTATGAGGTAGGTTTTCTAAAAGCTTTTGCCATTTCTGTTTAACATCTTCTGGTGGTGATGGAAGACTGGATAAAATGCTCTGAGAGGCTGTAAATTCGCTTTTAATTGCTAGAGAAAGAGTTTCATGGCTAGCGTAGCCTAATCGGCTTATACCTCTTTTATTTATATATATTAAAGGTAAAAAGGGTGCGATGGCTGGAAAGATATCGTTTCTGTATACTTCGACTTCCCAATAGGGGCGGGCTATTTTTACAAATTGCTCAAAGCTGGAAATGGAGGAAAAATCTGCTTCATTAAGTGGTAGTATTTCAACCCTTGGTTTATTGGGGTTAACGGTATCGTTAGATACGTCTATATACCAGTCACCTAAGACCATAGCATTTTGAAAGTATTCATCTCGTAATGATCCCCAAACTTTTTTTAAACTGGCTCCCTGCTCTAATTGCTTTCTAATGAGGGAAAGACCAGGTTCTTCACTCTTTAATAAACTTTCTTGAAGAAATAAAAAAACCTTGTCACGAATTTCTTTACAACGTCCTAATGGGTAAAGCTTCCCATTGAAACTTGGGTGTTTGGGTATTAATTCTATATCTGCCGCTAAACGTAGATTGGCAAGATCATGAATAATTAGATTAATTTGATCTGAGTTTAAAGTGGATAGAGAAGACATTATTATCCGGTTACCCATTAGAGCATATTGAGTTTTGTAGAAAAGTTATGGAAGAAGTAAATGTTTAGCTTCTTCCATAAAAGCGAATATTATGAATTGGACAGGAATAATATGTTAATAACTCAAGCACTTATCCACTTCGTTTGCTGCACCTAAGATTACTGCCACCCGTTGATGGATACCTGTAGGCTCAATATCAAGAATACGTTGGGTATGTGTGTAGGCTTTTCCTCCTGACTGTTCTAAAAGCATTGCCATAGGGTTTGCTTCATACATAAGTCGTAGTTTGCCTGCTTTTGAAGGATCTTTTTTATCCCATGGGTATATAAATATTCCGCCACGGCACATAATTCTATGTACATCACCAACCATAGCGGCGACCCATCTCATATTGAAATTTTTGGCTCTAGGCCCTTCTTTTCCACTAATTAGGTCGTTTGTATAACTTTGAATGTTTTCAGACCAGAAGCGTTGGTTTGACATATTAATGGCAAACTCTTGTGTTTCTTTAGGCACGGAAACACTTTCTTGAGTCAGGATAAATTCAGATTTATCTACATCAAGCGTATACATAGCGACGCCGTCTCCTGTAGTGAAGACCAACATAGTGGATGGTCCATAGAGAACGTAACCTGCTGCTACTTGTTGATTGCCTGCAATTAAAAAGTCTTGTTCAGTAGCGGGCACTTCACCTTTTTTTGAGTAAATTGAAAAGATGGTACCAACCATTGAGTTGATATCGATATTAGAAGAACCATCAAGAGGGTCAAAAGCGATCAGGTATTCACCATCCGTATTTGCAGGAACAATATCATCTTCTTCTTCTGATGCTATTGCTCTTACTTCAGGTAGTGCAAGTAATGCGCTTTTTAACATATCATTTGAAATGACATCGAGTTTTTTTTGTTCCTCTCCTTGAACATTTTCATTTCCCGCCATTCCTAAAATTCCTGCTAGAGAGCCTTTTTTAAGCGTTGAGGAAATATCAATACAAGTATTGGTTGTTACCATCAATACATCTTGTAGAGATTTAGGTAGAGTACTGGACGCTAAAACACCGGATAAGCTTTGCATAGAAAGAACATTCCTTAGTGGTTTGGATATTGAGTTTAGAAAATTATGCCAGTTACGAAGGCGGGTGTCAGTAATGAGTCAGATGAAAAGATTAATAAAGATATTTTTATTTGAAGGGCAGTAAGAAGTATTTCTCAAACTAAGGAAGATAATAAACCAAAGGTTATTTTGATTTATTGATTTGATGATAATCGAACGAAAAAAAGGATAGAAATAATATACTCTTTCTCGTTCGACTTAATGCATTATTTAGCGGTTAATTTTTTTACTCCATTTGGAGTTGCAAGAAGGAGAACATCAGCGTTACGTGCTGCGAATAACCCATTGGTTACTACCCCAACGATGGCATTAATATCCGCTTCTAATTTTACCGGATTCACTATTTTAAGATTATAGACATCCAATATATGGTTCCCGTTATCTGTTACCACGCCTTCTCTATATACTGGATCGCCTCCAAGCTTTACAAGCTCTCTTGCTACGTAACTACGAGCCATAGGAATGACTTCGATAGGGAGCGGGAAGTCACCTAGTACATCGACAAGTTTCGATTGGTCGGCAATGCAGATGAACTCATCACTACAGGCTGTCACAATTTTCTCGCGTGTTAGTGCTGCACCACCACCTTTTATAAGGTGTAGATACTCATTACTCTCATCAGCGCCGTCGATATAAACAGTTATATTATCTACTGAGTTTAAATCATAGACATTGACGCCTCCTTTTTTAAGGCGTTCTGCTGAGGCTTCAGAGCTAGCAACAGTGCCATCAAATAAATGCCTATGCTTAATTAACTCATCAATGAAAAAGTTTGCAGTTGAACCTGTTCCAACACCAACAATGGTGTCTATGTTAAGTTTGGGCAATATGTATTCAACAGCAGCTTGGGCAACGGCGAGCTTTAATTCATCTTGTGTCATCAGAGGTAAAACCTTATTTTGGCGGGTGTAGGGAGCCATATTATAGACCTTGTTAGTAACATCAGAAAGTAGCTTTGCCTAAAGAGTATGAAATCGGTATATTTCCTATTCTGCTTAGGTTCTAGCGTAACAATAGAAGGTTACGTGGAGTCTTTATCCAAATGAATACCGTTATTGCATTGGAATCTTATATGCCAAATACCATGATCAAAAAAATCCTTCAGGCGCGTGTTTATGACGTTGCTGAAGAAACACCTTTATCTCGTGCTAATCAGTTATGTAATCGATTTAATAATGAGATTTTATTGAAAAGAGAAGATCTTCAGCCGGTTTTCTCTTTCAAAATTCGTGGTGCATATAATAAAATTTCGCAATTAACCGAGGAAGAAAAAAAGCGAGGCGTTATCGCTGCATCCGCAGGCAACCACGCTCAAGGTTTGGCGCTCGCGGCGAAAAAATTGGGTATTAAAGCAACGATTGTAATGCCTGAAACGACTCCTGATGTGAAAGTAACTGCTGTTAGAAATCACGGTGCTGAAGTTGTGCTATTTGGTGATGCATATGATGATGCTTTTGCTAAGTCGCAGGAGATCTTACAAAAGTCTGGGCAGGTTTTTGTTCATCCATTTGATGATTTAGACACCATTGCTGGGCAAGGCACAGTCGGCATGGAAATTTTACGTCAGCATGAAGGGGCAATTGATGCAATTTTTGTCCCCATTGGTGGTGGTGGACTGATAGCAGGAATAGCGGCTTATGTTAAATATCTGCGCCCAGAAATAAAAGTGATAGGAGTGGAACCTGAAGACGCTGCATGTTTCAAATATGCGCTTGAGAAAGGGGAACCTGCTCGTTTGAACCAAGTGGGCATTTTTGCAGAAGGTGTTGCTGTTGCCCTAATAGGGACAAACACATTTAATATCGCAAAAGATTTAGTGGATGAAGTCATTACTGTCACTACGGATGAAATGTGTGCCGCAATTAAAGACATATATGACGATACCCGAGCTATTACAGAGCCTGCGGGAGCTTGTGCTCTTGCTGGATTGAAAAAATACATCGAACGAGATCAAGTAACAAATAAAACATTAATTGCAATTAATAGTGGTGCGAATGTTAATTTTGATCGCCTACGTCATGTTTCTGAAAGAGCGGAGTTAGGTGAAAAACGAGAAGCAATCCTGGCAGTTAAAATTCCGGAGCATCCAGGTAGTTTTAAGGATTTTTGTGATGCGATGGTTGGCCGTAGTATTACCGAATTCAATTATCGCTTTTCAGATGAAAATGAAGCTGTGATTTTTGTCGGTGTGCAAGTGGGTGGTAATCCTGACAGTCGAAACAATTTGTTAAATGATTTAAAAGAATACGATGTGATGGATCTAACGGACAATGAAACCGCAAAGGTTCATGTAAGACATATGATTGGTGGACACCTGAGAAGTGAAAAGGGTGAGTTGTTATACAGCTTTGAATTTCCAGAACGTCCAAGCGCCTTGTTAAACTTCTTGACGACTCTTGGTGGCCAATGGAATATCTCTATGTTCCACTATCGTAATCATGGTGACGCTTATGGACGTGTATTGGTTGGATTGCAAGCTGTGGGAGAAGAAACCGATGTGACGCGTTACTTAGATGATTTGGGTTATCCTTATCAAGATGAAAACGACAATTTAGCGTGTAAATTATTTTTTAAATAGCCTTGTCTGTAAAAATATCACACGGTTTTTTAATGGAACCCATGCCTCTTTTAGAGATGTGGGTTTTGTCTTTTTAGCTTTCGCCTAGAGCATGAAAATCGGTTATCATAGCGCCCATATTTTTATTAGATAAACTTTGTTGATCCTACAGTCAAAATGCAGAGTTTAACGGGCTAAAAGACAGTCTTATCCCATACAAGTCTGTTTTATATTGCAGCCAACCACTATTCAAAAGGCTATCAAACGTGAATATTCAAACCCTCCTTAATACTCGAATTCAAGAAGCAATGGTAACGGCTGGTGCTCCAGAAGGTTCTCCGGCACTTGTTCGACAATCGGCGAAAGTGCAATTTGGTGATTACCAAGCAAATGGCATCATGGGGGCTGCAAAAAAGCTAAAAATGAATCCTCGTGAGTTTGCTCAAACTGTATTAACTAAACTGGATTTGTCTGATATTGCAGAAAAAATAGAGATAGCTGGTCCGGGCTTTATTAACATCTTTTTAAAAGCTGAATGGATGTCACAAGAAGTAGCGCGTGTATTGCGTGATGCTAGGCTGGATGTGCAGAAAGTGACTCAACCACAGACCATTGTGGTGGATTATTCTTCCCCCAATCTTGCCAAAGAAATGCATGTAGGTCATTTACGCTCAACCGTTATCGGTGATTCTGTTGTTCGCACATTAGAGTTCTTGGGGCACCATGTTATTCGTCAGAATCACGTAGGTGACTGGGGGACCCAGTTTGGTATGCTTCTAGCGTACATGGAGCGTTTACGTAAAGAAAGCAGCGAGATCAGCATGGTATTGTCTGATCTTGAAGTGTTTTACCGTAAAGCTAAAGAATGCTTTGACGAAGATGCAGATTTTGCCGTACGTGCTCGTGAGCTGGTTGTAGAGTTGCAATCGGGTAATGAAGAGTGTTTGGCCTTATGGGATGAGTTTATTGATATTTCTTTAACCCATTGTGAAGAAACTTATAAAATGCTGGGAGTGTCTTTAAAGCGTGAACATGTCATGCCAGAAAGTGCTTATAACGACGACTTAGCGAATGTTGTATCTGAACTGGATGATCAAGGATTATTACAAGAATCTGAAGGTGCCAAATGCATATTTATGGAAGAATTTGCCAATAAAGATGGTGAAATTACTCCTGTAATTGTACAAAAAACAGGTGGCGGCTTCTTATATTCAACAACAGATTTAGCTGCATTAAGGTTCCGTCAACATACTTTAGGCTTTGATCGTGGTCTGTATTTTGTTGATGCTCGCCAATCATTACATTTCCAACAAATTTTCACTCTTGGGCGTAAAGCTGGCTTTGTGAAAGCTGGCACCAGTTTAGAACATATGCCATTTGGTACGGTAATGGGAAGTGATGGCAAGCCTTTTAAAACACGCTCTGGTGGCGTGGCAAAATTGTCTGCCTTATTAGAAGAAGCTCAAGAAAGAGCTTATGCTTTAGTTGCTTCTAAAAATCCCGATATGGCTGAAGACGAACTAAGGAATATTGGGCGTGTCGTTGGTATTGCTTCAGTGAAATATGCTGACTTGTCTAAAAACCGTACCAGTGATTATGTTTTTAACTGGGATAATATGCTGAGCTTTGAAGGAAATACAGCTCCTTATTTGTTGTATGCCTATTCTCGTATTTCCAGCATTATTAAACGAGCTGAAGTTAATATCGAT
Source organism: uncultured Marinomonas sp. (assembly GCA_947493575.1). Lineage (GTDB taxonomy): Bacteria > Pseudomonadota > Gammaproteobacteria > Pseudomonadales > Marinomonadaceae > Marinomonas. The sequence continues at coordinate 1,513 of CANLRQ010000068.1, read as the reverse complement.
ACGCTTGATGCGTCTATATTATTAAACTCAGATCAAGAACGAGCATTATCAGTAAAACTGCTGCAATTTTCTGAAGCCGTTGATCAAGTTGCGACTGATGGTATGCCTCACTTTATGTGTTCATATTTGTATGATTTGGCAGGTATCTTTATGACATTCTATGAAGCATGCCCAATTCTAACATCCGAAGCAGAAGTGAAGTCGAGCCGTTTGATGCTTGCAGCGAATACGGCTTCTACCTTGAAAAAAGGTATGGAGTTATTAGGAATTGAAACACTAGAACGTATGTAAGCATAGGTTTTGATTGATGAATCGTTCGGAGATGAAGTGGTTATGAGAGTTTACGTTGCTTATACTGGTGGAACTATTGGAATGGTTCCATCTGATCAAGGGTATGTACCCGGAAAAGCATTTGCCGATGACATATTAGTGCATTTAAAGTCATATCAACCCGATCATGAATTTGATGTTCACACTTATGAAAGACTGATAGATAGCTCAAATGCTACCCCAGAAGATTGGCTGGCAATTGCAACGGATCTCCAAAATAAGTGGCAAGATTATGATGCATTTATTGTATTACATGGTACGGATACCATGGCCTATTCTGCCGCTGCGTTGGCGTTTATGTTTCAACATTCACGTAAGCCAATTGTAGTAACGGGATCACAAATTCCCATGGTTAAAAAGCGCAATGATGCATTGAGTAATGTGTTTGGCTCTGTCGATGCTGTACTAAATGGACCTAACGGTGTGTTTTTATTCTTTGGTGGGAAGTTGTTAGAAGCGGCCCGTGCGCGTAAAGTTGATACCAGTGATTTAAGTGCATTTTCATCGCCCAATTTTTTACCAAGAGGTGTTTTAGGCATTGAATGGGAGTGGCGAAAGATGCACCTTCCAAAGCAAGCTGAGCTGCTTCAAATTCCGCCTATGCAATCTGGTAATGTAACCATATTGCCTGTTTTCCCTGGTGTGCAGTCAGCCCACTGGGAAAGCTTATTAGGCGAGTCAGTGAAAGGGGCTGTGTTGTACTCTTATGGAGCTGGTAACGCTCCGGATCAAGATGCGGGTCTATTAAGTTTATTACAAAAAGCGTCAGATCGAGGTGTGGTGATTGTTAATATAAGCCAATGTGGAAAAGGTTCTGTCTCTTCAGGAACCTATGCCGCTGGTTCTGCATTAGAGCGAGCTGGAGTCATCTCTGGGCGGGATATGACATTTGAAGCAGCTTTTGCAAAATTACATTTTTTGATTGCTTTAGGGCTGCCTGTATCTGAAATAAAGGACACATTCTCTAAAACGCTGGCATTCGATGTTTTATAGCACTGTTATTTAAGTACTTTCAATATAATAGAGATGGATAGCATGCCACTAAAACTGCGTTTTATACAATCTGGCATTCTTCATGACGGCTTGGGTAACATTTTTAAACTTAGGGAAGGTGCGAATAAGTCTACTAAGCCTCAGTCTTTCAGAGAAACCGTCAAATAAGGCACGATTCTGCAGGAATGTT
>CANLRQ010000067.1 GCA_947493575.1 uncultured Marinomonas sp. | reverse complement strand
GTTGGCTTTATTTCTTGAAGCAATAAAACCAACGGATACTCAGTTAGGTAGAAACCTGACTTTTTCAGGGCTGACTAACTATATGGATGTACAAGAATAAGACTGGTTAACGTTTTTTAGTCTTAAACATGAGTCGAGATCTTTGCACGACTATTACGCTTGCTAATACTTTGTTAAAAAAGACTTAAAATGCGCATTTATAACTTATAAACTCTGTTTTTTCGTCTGTTTTTGCCTTGTCTCGTCTTATCATCGCCCATGACTTCGGGCAAAGGTCACGAATCAACAACCAAGGCTTAAAACTTGGTTGTTGATCATAAGCGAATTGTAGCTAATTTCGTTTAACGAGTTTTCTCTTTAATCATTATTGGCTATGAATATTGTGTTTCAATAGGGTATCAATCGCTTGCCTTTCACTAATCACCATTAAAAAAGCAAGATCGCCTTCTTTTAATTGGTTGATTATTTTCTCTGCGCCAATCAAAGGTCGATCACTGTAATCTAATTGTTCAGTAGTAAGCCCCTGCTGCAATGCCGTCTGCATGATAATATTTGAAATATCGCCCAGTTCACGACCTCGTAAATACTCGGGGTTCTCTGTGATCATCAGTTGATCAGGCTTGAGTGAAACAATTGCTTTAGTTAATGCTGTAATCTCATCATCGCTGCGATCACCCGCATGCCCTAACATGAGAAACTTCTTGTTTGCCGGCATTGAGTCTAGTGTGCTCGCCATGGCTTCCATGCTATGAACGTTATGAGCGAAATCGACAATAACCGTTGCGCCATTGATTTTATAGAAATTTCCTCGACCAGGGTTGTCTGAGGCATTGCTTTGAAAAGTCATTAACGCTGTTTTGATTGCACTCTCACTCAGGTTAATGCTTTTAGCCATGGCGATAGCGCCTAATGCATTACGGACATTGTGTTTGGCTGCTCCACCTAATGTCATGGGTATTTGTTCAATATTGATAAGGTCAGACTCTTGTTCAGCATCTTGATAGATTAAGCGATTAGAGCGAACAAAACATGTGGGTCCCCCTGTCTGTCTATGAGCAGTGAGGAGGGGGTTATTTTCGTCTAAGGAAAACCAACAAATACGCTTAGTAAGTGTCTTTTTATGTATTTGATAATGTTGGCGAATATTTTCATCGTCAGCATTGAGTACCAGAGGTTTGTTATTGGTGAGTCCTTTTGCAACCATGAATTTAGTCGAAGTCAGGGCTTCAAGGTCGTTAACACCATATTGCCCTAAGTGATCTTCGGCAACATTGGTTATTATGGCAGCATCGACTTCTGCAATAGGGAGTCCTCTGCGTAGTAAACCGCCGCGTGCAACTTCTAACACAGCGGCTTCTAAAGAGTGTTCACGAAGCAACATTCGAGCGCCACTGGGGCCCGAGTAATCGCCTGTGTCTATGATGCGATCACCTACTTTAATAAAATCGGTAGAGGTCACACCGCAGCAATAATCTGCTTTGCTGAACATAGCGGAAAGCAATCTAACGGTTGTGGATTTGCCATTTGTGCCTGTGACGTACACGCAAGGAACTCTTTGGTATGTTTGCCATTGAATGTCTTGGATTTGAGGTAAGTCAGTGATGGGCCATACCTGAGTGCTTTTGCCAAAGCCTAAGGAAAACTCGTCATCATCAACCAGAAAGGGCGTGTTTTCAGACTCAGATTTGTTAATTAAATCAAGTAATTGAGAGTTACGTTCAGCGTTAATGGATTCGATTAATGTATTTATTTTGCTTTCTAAATCAAAGGTGTTGAGAGATGTAGTTATATCGTCTTCACTATCTGAGTCAAAGGGCGTTAGCTCAACATGGTAATCTTTTTCCACCATGCGCCATGCTATGTCATTTAACTCAACCGCAGAATACAGAGCATCGTGTGGGGCGCTGACAGCAAGGTTCACTCCATTATTAAAGATACGAAAGCAGGTTTCCTCTTCTTGCCATCCAACACGTTCTAGTAGTTGTTTTACATTAGCTTGCCATCGCTGCGCGAGCTCAACTTTATCCACTCCATCGACATAGGCATCAATAATGGCACCTGCTTTATCCCAAAGTAGGTTTTTACCGGTTAAGCGACGGCTGTCATCTAATGTTAATTGGATTTTTTGCATATCAACTTTTACTCTCATCAAGATGTTTTTATCGTCTGTATTGTGAGTTTAGGGAGTTATTTTGATCTGATTTTTTTAGGAGAAACATACACTATTTTGTGAAACTCCCTTTTATTTAAGACGATGAACAAATGCTGTTTGATGTTTAATGATAGAGAGAACCATTCTGTTAATGGCTCTCTCTGTTTGTTGGTGCTTTTATAGATTAGACATGTTGCAATTAATCGCTGTCTTCTCCTAAATTTTCGACTATGCGTACCCCGCGTTCATCACTGACAATGCTCATACCTTCTTCGAGAGTAAAAGAGTCATCAGATAAAATGGTGTGATGAGTGGCAGTCTGTTGCTCTGAATCATCATCAGAATGAGCAGAATCAAAATGGATGATTTGTTTCCAGCTACGCGTGATGTTATCGCCAAATACCATTAAAAGATCACCTTTCTTAGCTTGATTGAGTCCGTGTTCGATTGCTTCTACTTCACTCGGAATGATGACGATATTCTCAGCATCAATACCTTCATCTTTAAGCGCCTGTGAAATGATATCAGGAACTTCTGTTGGCCCACGTCCACGCCTGTTGTCATCGGCCTTACAAATGTAATAATCAAAGGATCCCGCTGCAGCTTTAGCGATATTAACTAAATCGACATCGCGACGGTCACCAGGGCCTGCAATAACAGCAATTCGTTTACCTTGGACATCAAGCTTCCTCGCTAAATCCGACATATGGCCGATGCCGTCAGCATTGTGAGCGTAATCAAGAATGACTCTAAAGTCATATTGGTCATACACATTCATCCTACCTGGTGCTTGGAAGAAAGTTGTCGCAAAAGTGCGTAAGCCGTGACGGATGTCTTCTAATGGTTTATTTAGACTGAACGCAAGTGCAGCAGCAAACATGGCATTCTGTACATTATGAGTTGCTTTGCCTTCCAAGGTTGCTGGAATTAAATGTGTCCAGAGCAGCGGAATGTGAGCACCTTTATCATAGATGGTAATCATTTCACCGTTGATGCCTGCTTCTAATACCACGGCTCGGCCGCCTGAACGAATGTGTTCTCTTACCAAACTGTGATTTGGATTCATGGTGACATAACAAAGATGCTTGGCCTGAGTGTAATCTGCCATCTTAAGGCATAGGGTATCGTCCGCATTAAGCACTGCTGTGTCTTTTGCTACTTCAACAACAATACGTTTTACTTCAGCTAATTGTTCTAAACGGTCAACACCACGCATCCCCAAATGATCTTCAGCGACGTTTAGTACCGCCGAAACATCTGATTCGTTATAACCTAGGCCCGAGCGGACAATGCCTCCACGAGCGGTTTCTAATACAGCAATGTCGACGGAAGGGTCTCGTAGTACAATTTGTGAAGAAACAGGCCCTGTCATATCGCCTTTAACAGATAAATGGCCATCAATATAAACACCTTCAGTAGATGTCATTCCTACCACGTGACCAGCAGTTTTTAATATATGGGAGAGCATTCTGGATGTGGTGGTTTTACCATTGGTCCCTGTAATGCCAGCAATTGGAATGCGGCTGGTTGTGCCTTCAGGGAACAACATATCAATAACTTTACCTGCTACATCCCTAGGTTGTCCTTCACTTGGTGCAACATGCATCCTAAATCCCGGAGCAGCATTACATTCTACAATGCCACCGCCAATGTCTTTATAGGATTTAGTGATGTCATCCGTTAAGAAATCCACGCCACCAACATCAAGACCCAGTGCTTTGATTGCACGTTCAGCCATAACTTTGTTGTCAGGGTGAACCGAGTCGGTCATGTCTATTGCGGTACCGCCTGTTGACAAATTGGCTGTTGAGCGTAAGTAAAAAGTTTGATCTTTTTCTAAGATAGTATTTTCATCGTAGCCAGCCTCTTCTAATAGGCGTTTAGCTTGGTGATCTAATTCTAAACGAGTTAATACCTTCGCATGGCCGATACCGCGACGAGGGTCACTATTTACCTCGTCTATCAGTTCTGTAACGCTTTGCTGACCATCACCAATAATATGTCCAGGAACACGCTTGGCGACGGCCACAAGCTCATTGTTCACGACCAGCATGCGATGATCTAAACCAGTAAGGAAAGACTCAACCAGAATGGCTTTGCCTGTGCTGTGCTCTTTGGCGTGTTCAAAAGCCACTTGAATTTGATCATCGCTAGTTAAATTAATGGATACTCCACGTCCGTGGTTTGCATTTAACGGTTTAATAACAACAGGGTAACCGATTCTATTGGCAGCTCGGATGGCTTCTCGCTCACTGTAAACCATTCTTTGTTGAGGAACGGGTAAACCTAGATCATTTAGCAAGACATGGGTGTCTTCTTTATCGCAAGATAGTTCAACTGCAATGTGCCCTGTTTTACTAGTGATTGTTGCTTGAATGCGTTCTTGAAATTTACCTTGGCCGAATTGGATTAGACTGTAGTTATTTAGGCGTAACCAAGGAATATTGCGGTTTTCTGCTGCTTGAACTAACGATGCGGTACTTGGCCCAAGCTCTTTACGTTGAGCGAAACGAATAAAACTGTGCAGTTCTTCTTCAAAACTAAAATCGTCTTCAATTTTTGTTTCTAACTGTTCACTTAAGGATTGTGGTAAAAGAGAAATTAATAGATCTCTTGCGAGTTTGCCTGCGGCAAGTCCCACATCTCTTTGGCGGTATTGATACACCATGTTGTAGTGGCCAAGCTCACCGGTACCTCGTGTGCGACCAAAGGTAACCTCTGACCCCGCCATACATTGTAGTTCAAGTGCAACATGCTCCCATATGTGTCCTATCCAAGTGCCTTCGTCTTCTCGTAAACGACGGATGAAACCTCCTGCCGTTCTATAAGAGCAGCCGTGTTCTGCTAATCCTGGAAGGGCGTTAATAAGACCATCAACAAATTCTGTTCCGATTGCGGTAGATGAATATTCTTCTAATATTCCAATATTGATAACATGACGAATAACTGGAAAGTGTGCGTATACATTTGGACCGACATAAACATTTGAGGAAACTATTTTCATTTAAAGCCCTTTTTAATCCATAAAAGTGATTTGGAGTCGTCAAAACAACGAGAGGTAGAAAGTTATTAACTGACGGCTATTTTTTATTTTTTGGCTGTGTTCAATAGTTGAAACGGATGCTTTTGAGTAGAACGAATTTGATTTAACGTAAAAAAAAGTGATGGAAGAACATTTTGTAAAAAATCACTAAATTTACATTAGTTAAATCGAAACTAAATAAAGCGTTTTTCGCTACCCTTATTAATAAAAAACCATACTAAGCCTAGGTAGGTCAACCCTTATTATTCGCGGATCTACAAGATTGTGATGACTTACTTGGTTGCTTTATCAGCGATGGGGATTCGCTAATTTGATAGGAAAGGTTTTTTCTCTTTTCTAGACTGGATAGAATCCTTAAGAATCTATATAGTACCCAGTTTATTTTATAGCCACCTATTTTGAGTTTTATTAACTCCATGTCTATTTTTATTATCAAGAATGCAGACGTTTATAGCCCTCAGCATTTAGGAATTATGAACCTACTTATATGCGGTTCAAAAATTACTGAGATGAGTCGTGAAGATTTTCAACTCTCTGCCAATATTCAAACAGAAGTTATTGATTTACAAGGTCAAAAACTTGTTCCGGGTTTTATTGATGCTCATGCACATATAACAGGTGGAGGTGGTGAAGCTGGCTTCGCAACTCAGGTTCCTACTGTGCCTATCAGCGATTTTACCGGCGCTGGTGTAACAACCGTAGTCGGGTTGTTAGGGACGGATGATACGACTCGTAGTATCGGCAATTTGCTTAGTCGGGTATATGGCTTACGTGAAGAAGGCATGAGCGCTTATTGCTGGACAGGTGGTTATCATTACCCTTTAACCACGTTAATGGGGTCGGCCAAAAAAGATATTGTTTATTTAGAGCCTGTGATTGGAATCGGGGAATTTGCTATTAGTGATCATCGTTCCAGCCAACCTACTTTTGATGAGATTATTCGCCTTGCAAGTGAGACGCATGTAGCAGGGCTAATGACAGGCAAAGCAGGCGTTATTCATTTTCATCTAGGTGATGGTGAACGAAAATTAGCCTTATTAGAAAGGGCAATTAAAGAAACAGAGCTGCCTGCTAGAGTGTTTAATGCTACTCATGTGAATCGTAATAAACCTTTATTTGATCATGCATGTGAGTTAGTAAAATTAGGTTGTTATATTGATATTACCGCCTTTCCTGAAGGATTTTCTGATCCCGGCTGGAGTGCTGCTGAATCTGTAGCGCTTGCCATTGAGCGTGATTTACCATTAGAGCGAATTACCATTAGTTCAGATGGTGGTGGTTGTATGCCTGATTTTGATTCTTGTGGTGAATTAGTAAGGATGGATTTTGGTCGAGCGGAAACTCTTGGAGAAACATTACGAGAAACACTTAGTTTAGGTGTTCGTTTAGAGCAAATTTTGCCTATGCTGACAGAGAATGTTGCTAATCTATTGAGATTATCGTCCAAAGGTCGCATTGCTGTGGATTGCGATGCCGACTTAGTTGTTTTAAATGAACAGAATGAAATCAGTGATGTCATGGCCCTTGGTCAATGGCATAAGCGAAAGCAAAAAATGTGTATTAAAGGCACGTTTGAACAATAATGAAATAATACAGAGGTTAGTATGTGTCCTGCTAAAGTTTTAACGGGCGAAGATCGTGGTTTTGTCATTCCAATTGGGGGTGCCGAAGAACGCACAAACAGCCCCATAATTCTTCAGCGTTTTGTTGAAATCAGTGGTGGTAAAGAGGCTCGTATTGTTATCATTCCAACGGCTTCACGTATGGAAGAAACAGGGCCTAGCTATGTTGAGGTGTTTCAGAAACTAGGTGTAGAAGATGTGGTTTCTTTGACAATTAACAGTCGTGAAGAAGCGAGTCAAAAAGAGAACATAGACTTGTTAGAACAAGCAACTGGCATCTTTATGACAGGAGGTAATCAATTAAGATTATCTACTATTTTAGGTGGTACTCCTATTGCTCAAAGTATTCGTCGACGCAATGCAGCAGGTGTACATATTGCTGGAACATCAGCAGGCGCAGCGATTATGCCTGCTCATATGATTGCTGGTGGACCAACAGGATCATTACCGAATGAGCAAGGCGTTACCTTTGCTCCGGGTATGGGGCTGATAAATAAAATCATTCTTGATCAACACTTTAGCCAGCGAAATCGCTTGGGTCGCTTGTTATCAGCAGTGTCCTATAATCCGTTTGTATCAGGGTTAGGTATTGATGAGAATACCGCGGCATTTATTGGTCCTGATAGCACTTTAGAGGTTGTTGGAGAAGGCAGCATTACTGTTGTTGATCCTTCAGATTTAGCCTATAGCTCAATGGCAGATGTATCTAGAGGAGAAGCGGTCACTTTAATCGGTATTAAATTGCATATGTTAAGTGCGGGTGCTCGCTACAATATTGAAACTCGAGAAGCTTTGCCAAAAGCATAAACTTGAATATATTCAAAAAAGGCTGTTTAAAGTAGCTGGCTGTGTTTTAGGTTGGTTGCTTTAAGTGGTCTTAATTACGATTTTTTCTGCGCTTGTGTCTACTTTTTTTCCTTCTAATGCTTCTATTTTAGCTTTTAAATCTTCTGGTGGCGATGCGGCTTTTTCTTGATTAGCCTGTTTATTCCAAAAATCCAATGCGGATAGTGCTTGAGCTTTGTCTTTTACAGTAATGTAAAGGTCAACGGAAAGCTCGTGTTTATGCGTCATGGTTTTTAAGTCTGTTTCAAAAAACTGATCAATTTTTTGTACCGTTCTTTTAAAAATATTTTTTTGCTTTAAATTCAAAGTTTCGCTTAGCTGCCCCATGCGAACGATAGATACAAGATGGTTTATATAGATATCAGGTGTATTGAAATGAGAATGTTTCGATAACGAAATGGCTTTTCTAAATGCATTTTCTGCTACTTCGTAATCTTTCAATTTTAAGCTGACATTACCAAGGCTTTTTTGCCTCACGACACTCTGCGGGGATTTTTTGAGTGCTTCGATCAATATAGCTTGTGCTTCTGGATACTTGTTTTGTGCCATTAAGCATTTGGCTAACCAATCATGAGAGTTGACAAAAAATTGGTTATCAAATGTCAATTTTTTGAAGTTGGTTTCTGCTTTGGTGAATTTACGTTGTAAAAATTGTACCTTGGCTTTGCCGAATAAAGCCCATGGCATTTGTCTTTCTTCCAAAACTTCGTCATAAAGTTCTAGTGCATTTTCGTACTGCTTCAATGAAATATAACAGTCGCTTAGAGTTCGTTGACAACGGCCTTTTAATATAGGGTACTGCTCCGCGACAGAAAGGCATTCTTTAATGGCTTGTTGGTAGTCTTTTTTATCTAACGCTGTATTAATGGATTTAAGTTTCTCTTTATTCTCAATGAGTTTACTTAAGCGTTTTTGTAACAAAGCTTGTGAGAAAGGCTTGGCAATATAACCATCTGGCTGGCATTCAATAGAGCCCATTACCATTTCCATGGAGGTCTCGGCAGTAATCATAAGGAAGGTCGAGGTATTGGGTATCAGTGAGGATAGCCTTACTTCTTCTAATATCTGTTGTCCATTTTTACCTGTTCCAAGATTGAAATCTGATAAGACAACGTCATAAGTTGTATGTCGTAAAAGCTCAAGTGCTGATTCTGCCTTCATAGCTACATCAACGGTTTTAAAACCGAAATCAACGAGCATTTTCTTTTGCATGGCTCTGGCTTCAGCTAAATCTTCAATGAGGAGAGCTTTCTTGTTCGAAAAATCAATCACGCACGTATTTCCAGTAGAGAGTAGGCTAGGGTATTAAGGAAGGTGCGAATAAGTCTACTAAGTCTCAGTCTTTCAGAGAAACCGTCAAATAAGGCACGATTCTGCAGGAATGTTAATACCTTTCAAAGAGTCGTAACGCAATGTGACGTTTTCTCTGCAAGACCCGCAGGGCATGGTCTAAAAGCCTGTATTCTTTGTTGAGCATCTCGAGAATAGGCCCGCTATTCACATTCGATACTCGCCTTGAATAGCAAGCTTTTATCCACATGCTGAGACAAGAGGACTTATTCGCACCTTCCTTAAGGTAAAGTTATGAGAATGAGTCATATTGCTTAATGTAACTGTTGAAATTTTATCTTTCATTTAATATAACTTTTGATGTTTTCTCTTTTACTTAATGTTCACTTTGAATCATTCTTATAATGATTTTTTATCGAGAAGATATTTGCCAACTGTAACATTTAGTGAATGATAATTACTAGTCTTTCCTATGAGAGGTCCTTTTATTTCCATTTTAATTTTTTATTAAGATGTTGATTTATAATAGTTTAAATATTAATTTAGTTTTTTCTAATATTTCATTTTGAATCTATTGTCAGCTATTTCAAAAAGACATAATTACCTTGAATGCCTTTTAATAATCTAAGGTTTTTCTCGTGATATGTTAACAATATTATTGCTATCTACTTACTATCATTGCTGCGGTATTAAGTTAGCGTTCATTCTAGGGAGTCATTGACACTTAGAGCAATGGCGATTTCAACGGGTTGTCTGCAAACAGGTGTTTC
>CANLRQ010000066.1 GCA_947493575.1 uncultured Marinomonas sp. | reverse complement strand
CGGAGTATAGCGCAGTCTGGTAGCGCGCCTGCTTTGGGAGCAGGATGTCGGGAGTTCGAATCTCTCTACTCCGACCATTTCATATTATGAGCGGGCCGTTAGCTCAGTTGGTAGAGCAGTTGACTTTTAATCAATTGGTCACTGGTTCGAATCCAGTACGGCCCACCATTTATCTCATATCTTTTTTTTATTCTCTCATTCAAAAAACATTTCTTTTAAATAAAAATTATCGCTTATCGCTAGAATTTGTTCAGGTTTGCGCTAAATGTGTTATTTGAATTTATAGATACCACTCCTAAAAATGTACCCCTTATTCTGTGAAATCTATTGTTTATCGCGATTAAATAAGCGGTTTTACTTATAGGTTTGGGTGGCGATTGATTTGATGTCACGAGCTGTTGATTTTTTGGGGTGTGGCTCAGAGTGAAATTTGTTAAGAGATTTTTCTGTTTAATTCTTCGTATTATTAAGAGGCATGGATTTACAGGTGTCAGCTGACCTTGTGGGCTTGCAAGGGGTTATTGGTGATATGGAGTGCGCCTTAGAAAGGGCTGCCGTAAGAATGTTTAAAGGTTTAGGTGTTGTGAGTATCGATTTCAGAATGTCTAATTAAAGCTCAAGTTTTGCCGGTGATTTAATGAACTTTTGAAATGACGTGTTTTGATCTAGAGGTGTTTTTAAAGGTAGGCTTTAACAGTATATGCTGAATGGTGGAGGGAGGTGGATTCGAACCACCGAAACTTTCGTGGCAGATTTACAGTCTGCTCCCTTTGGCCACTCGGGAACCCCTCCACAGCAGCGCGGCATATACTATCTATGCCGCGGGGCTTTGTAAATAGTTTTTAAAAAATAAAATGTTATTTTTTTGCTAATAGCATAGCCAATTTTTTTTGCATTCTTTCTTCATCAGATAAACCGTCATGTTCTTGAGATTCGACTTTTATCTCTTTTGGTTTGTGAGGTTTTTTGGGTTGCTGAGTACTCTTATTAGATGGCTTATTTTCAGCTGACTTAGGAGCCTTCTTAGGAAAAACGGGCTTGCCTTCAAGGTCTATGCGCATTTTTTGTTTGGCTAGGCTCTTTTTGTACCTATCAGAGCGTGTGTAGGCAGCTAAGGCTCTTTTTAATTTACTCTCCGTCAACTCTTCATCAATTTGCATTTCTTTGTCTATGCCGATTTTAAGAGGAGAGGGGTTATTCCAATTGAACGCTTTTGGATACTTCTTCTCTAAAAGTTGAATCAATTTAAGGTTGTTTTGTTTATTCTTATTGCGCTTTTTAGCGCTTGGCTTAGCTTCTGTTGTTTGCTCTTTGGCTGCATCGGCACTTTCTAGTTGATCCGTATCTGGTTCTACTGCTGAAGAAGTAGTCTGTACGTTTTCGTTTACTGGTTCAACAGGTGTTGAATCTGAGGATGGTGTTTCAACAGGGGATAGATCGTCTAATATCACTTTGTTCTCGTTAGCAGATGCATTTTCAGTCAATGGAATAGAGGTTGAGTTTTCGTCAATTGTAATTGAATCAAAACTAAGTTGGTTTTTATCTTCATTATTACGTGCTTCATTTAAAGATTCAAAAGGGTCAATATCTAGAGAATCTTCAATATAAAGTTGTAATTGATCATTGGGAGTTAAGTCGCTCATTTGGCTTAATAGATCGTAAGGCGATTGAGTTTCAGGAACACTTGTTTCTGGAACACTTGTTTCTGGAACACTTGTTTCTGGAACTGTTTGCTTCAGGGTTTCTATTTGGGTACGAGCTTCAGCCAATTCCTGTGCCAGAATGGTGATTTTTTCTTGAAGTCGCTGAATGAGTTGATCCATAAAAAACAAAACCTAATCGCTTCGTGAGTTATTTAGTCGTGTCATCGTCTAAATAACTAAATACCGAGCAGTAAAAAAAGAGGTCTTTTCAGTCTCTTTGTTGTTAAATAAAATTGTAAATAGCAAAAAATCATCTTCGTTCTGTATTAGAACGAGAAACCCACACCTACAGCGGCATGATTGTCATATGCTGTATCGCTGCTATTTAATACTTTTAATGTTACATCAAAACGAGATATTGGATTAACACCGAATCTAAATCCAACTTCAGGGTAATAAGCATTTTCCGTAACAAAATAATTTCCTAGGCCAATAAAGCTCCATATTGGAATATTACCAATTTTGGCAACTGGATTTGTACTGTAAAATCTTGCGCCCACATGAATTGTGCTTTCAAAGCTGTCTCTTAGGAAAAAAGAAGCACCACCATAGAAGGCCAAACTCCTAGGAAAGGTATACTCCATGGATCCAGAAATAATTGAGGCTGTATTGCTGGTGGCAGTGGAGGGTTTGCTAAAAACATGGTCGTAGTTGAGTAACGTCGACAAAGTGCCAGCTGCATTGGCACTGAATGAATTTAGTATCAACGCAGCGGCTATGGCATATCTCATTGATGTTTATCTAATTGATCAAGGCGTGCAAGCATTCCGTTTAATGAATTTTCCCAGTTCGTTTGCTGTTCAGAATTCTGAGCGAGTTTTGCTTCCAATTCAGCTTTTTCTTCACTTAATTCATAATTCTTCATTTCTAAGTCAGAAATTTGACCTCTTAAGGTATTGATTTCTTCAACAGCTTGGTTAATACGCTGTTCTAAATGGTGTAGTAATTCGTTGTTCATCTTGTCTTGTGTCCTTGTAAAAAAAAGTAGTTAGTTGATTGTAGTGATTTACCAAGCGATAACAACATCTTGTTGCTGTACATTGAGTATTCTTGCATCTACAGCAAGTTCGCCAATGGCAAAATTGGGTTGTACTTGAGTGATTGTAACATTTATATTGGCATTATTAAGTTGGGTTTGTGCGTTTTGTAGTTGGTCGAAAATTTCATATCTACGGTAAACGTTGAACTTATCCCCTTTTTTAATGCCAGCTAATGCCCCTGCATTGAGATGGATTTTATTACCTTCGGTGCGAAAAATATTAGCGACAAAAGGTTGGCAGCGTAACTTTTCACTTGCATCAAGCGATGCTTGCCATAAAACTTGTTTAACGACGTTGCCATAGTTGGTTTTCCAAAATGCCGTCGATCCAAAACCTACTTTACGGTTGCGCTTAAGAGTCCAAACTCCCGATTCTTGATAACTTTCTTCAAACAGTAATGCACCACTAAAACCATCATAGATATAAATGTCGAGCATGATGTTACGCTCATTGGTCTCTTTGTTTGCCCATCTTAAGAGAGAATTTAGAGGCGTGTTTTGATCTGGGTGGTTTGGGGACATTTCATCAATGTCTCTGATAATTCCACTGATAACATATTGAACACCAAGCTCTTCACCGATTGTAGCAACATCCGTTAATGAACCATCAACATTTCTAGAGGTAGGTGCATTAATAAGGTCTGGATAAATCAGTATTTTGGTGGCTGCTAAAGCATGCAGGTAACCTTGTTTATTTATTTCATCGGTTAAGCTTTTTGGCAGTGCTCTAGGAATATTGTGTAACGCTCCAACATTTGCTTGTTGTGGCGATTGTAGGGCAAACCCTGTAATTCCAACTGATTTTTTGTAAAGGTTGGTTGCTCCATTGTGACATTGCATTTCATTGGTGATTTCTGTGGAAATGCGTATCTTCAAAATATTGTCGGTAATAATCTCTGATAATATTTTTGTCGATTCAGCGAAGCCTGCAGATTGCAGATGAACGGATGAGTCCACTTCGCCATTATCAAGTTTGTCATTTGCAATTAAGGTTGCACTTGATTGTAAAACAGCTTGTTTAATCGCTTGCTCTGTTGCTCTGTAACGAGCGTCTTCAATATCATTATTATAAATGATGGCTCTACCTGATGACTCGATACTGGCTGCGCCTAAATAGGAAGCACTTACAAGAGCTAGACTAAGGGCGCTGAGTGAAAGGCGTTTTAAAAAGATATTCATTATTCTACAGAGTAAAAGTTATTGGTTTGACTTTGTGCACTGCTGCTGGTGCTTGCATTACGGTAAGATGGGCGAATCTGACAAGCTGGGTTGGTTTTAATGCTTTCAGGAGAGCCTGCACATTGACGGAAGTTCTCTTGCAGTGCCATTTCGACTACTGTTTCAAAGCTGCCATCTTCTAATTCTCTTTGGGATACCACTTTAGCCCCAACAAGGTAAGCATCCACATAGGTTCTGAGTTCATCACTTTGTGTCATCATATTACTCAAGGTAGAGGAACCATTGATTCTTAAACCGTACACTCGTTCAGATAAATTACGATAAGCGTCTAATTTTGAACCTCGTAAAGATAATAATTTAGCTTGGGATCTGGAGAATTTTTTATTACTAATAGGTGCTGAATAGCCCGTAGCATTAATAATAATAGGGTCTCTAGGAATAACATCCACAATTTCAAAAGTGCTAGAGTTATTGCTACTGCTGTTATTATCAAGCAGAGAATTACTAACTGTGTTGTTATTACAAGGAGCTGCGCCTGTGCAGTTATTTGCATTTTGCAGTGCGTTACATGCGGTTAAAAATAAGCTAGCAAAGCATAAAAGGTACACAGGTTTTAAAAAGCGCATTGCGATCTCTCCTAATTCTTTTATTAAATCGTACCACGTAATACAGGTGGTGTTTTAGTAATCATTTATTAATGAACCCTGTAAATAATAATTTTACGAGGAGTACTTTTTTCAGGTGACTCTTTTGACACTGCCTGTCTTGTTGTTGCCTCGGTTATTGGGTTCGTTGGAGCTGTGACTGCCTCCGTACTGGATGTTTTATGATAGGTGTAATTGCACCCAGACAAGGTCATTATTACCAAGGTGAAGATGGGCAGTGTCTTAAAATTCATACTGACAAGTTCCTAGCTGTGCCTGATGTAACTAGTTTACGGCCATTTTTTACATATCTTAAAGGATAATTGAGCGCTAAGGAAAATTAGATGAAAATAATCCTTATGAATAAACGAATTTGAATAGAAATGTGAATAATACTGTTTTTATGTACAGTGTTTGTGCTATTTTAAATTTTTCTTAATCACCTTTATTTCGGTTATGTCTCAAAGGAAAATTATTCATATTGATGCGGATTGCTTTTTCGCTGCGGTTGAAATGCGCGATCAACCAGAATTACGCACTATCCCTTTAGCAATTGGAGGACCGTCATCGTCAAGAGGTGTAATTTCAACCGCAAATTATATTGCTCGTGAATACGGTGTCCGTTCTGCTATGTCTTCAGCACATGCGATGAGACTTTGCCCCCAACTAACCATTCTTCCTGGCAACATGCAGAAATATCGTGATGTATCTCAACAAATGAGATCTGTCTTTAACGAGTTTACTGATTTAATTGAGCCTCTTTCATTGGATGAAGCGTATCTTGATGTGACGGATGTGAGCTTATGTCGAGGGAGCGCAACATTAATGGCCCAAGCAATTCGTCAAAAAATTTTCCAAATTACGGGAATTACCGTTTCGGCAGGCATTGCGAGTAATAAGTTTCTAGCCAAAGTAGCCAGCGATTGGAATAAGCCAAATGGACAATTTGTCGTATCACCTGAGACTCAAAATGATTTTGTTAAAACGATCCCTATAAAAAATATATGGGGGCTTGGGAAAGTGGGGCAAGGGAAGCTACATAAATTAAATGTTGAAACGTGTGGTGACTTGCAGCGAGTAGACTTTTCTGTGTTGTTAAAACAGTTTGGTAGTTTTGCTTATCGATTATCTCAACTTGCTTTGGGAATTGACGATAGGTCTGTGCAAGTAAACCGAATTCGTAAAAGTTTATCGGTGGAGCATACCTACCATAAAGATTTACAAACAATGGATGAGTGCGTGAGGCAAATTCCAATATTAATGGAGGAGCTGTCTCGTCGTATGTTAAATAAGAAAGAGACCTTACAACCAAGTAAATTTTATGTGAAAGTAAAATTTGATAACTTCCAGCAAACAACCGTTGAAAAGGCGTATCAACATGGGGAAGAGGAATCTTTCTTTATTTTGCTGATGAAAGAAGCGATTGCTCGTCAATCTCGGCCTGTGCGTTTATTAGGGTTGGGATATCGATTAAAACTGGATAATCTCATGCAAATGCAATTACCATTGGATGAGTTATAAATACATGCACAAGTTTATATTTCTGCTTGGTTTGACCCATTTTTTAAGTGATATAAACAAGGCAAGTAATGTCTTAGATAGAGGATAAAAGAATGCCATTGTTAGAAAGTGTTGTTGTAGAAACGTCGCCATCAATAGACAGTGTTGTGATTTGGTTGCACGGTCTTGGTGCTGATGGGTATGACTTCCAGCCGATAGTAAAAAGTTTATCGCTACCAGATGAAATGGGTGTGCGTTTTATTTTTCCTCACTCACCGATAAGGCCAGTTACCATAAATGGTGGAATGGAAATGCGCGCTTGGTATGACATTTTGGATATGTCGATTGAGCGAGTGGTGGATATGGAAAACATCAAGGAATCTTGTGGGCAAATTAATGACATCATTGATGCTCAAGTTGCTTTAGGTATTCCGAGTGAACGAATTGTGCTTGCCGGTTTTTCACAAGGTGGAGTGATTGCATATCAGCTCGGTTTAACGATGCAATCGAAAATTGCGGGCATTATGGCTTTGTCCACATATTTAGTTGAAGGCGATTCGATTGTTGAAGCGAAAGACAGTACAAATGGTGAGACCCCCATTTTAATCCACCATGGTTCTATGGATCCTGTTGTTCCTCCATCTTTGGGTCATTCTGCACACGCGACTTTGTTGAAGAAATCATACCCAGTAACATTTAATGACTACCCAATGCCGCATTCTGTTTGTCCAGAGCAGGTTGTGGATATCGCTAATTGGTTAAAAACCGTCCTTAGTAAATAATCTGATGTAAATCAAAGAACACCGCTATAGCTGTGTGTTACGGGGTTAAGTGTTGATCTGTATCAATAGGAAAATTGATGTAAGGACTAGAGTAAAAACATAACAAAAGAGGAGTTTTATTATGTTTTTCGATAATGTGGTTCTTGCTGGTGTCATGACGGTTGGTTTGATGTTTGCCTTCTTTGGCGGCTTTGGTTACATCGCTTATAAAGCTATGAAGAATAATAAAGAAGGCAATGAAGGTTAGTTTATTTCTGATCTTTAGATGTTTTGGATCTTAGGAATGCCAACAGATTGTCTGTGATGGAAGGACGTCATAGTGTTAGAATTTAAGCTATTGTATTTTAATTCGCTTATTTTTTAACTTTATGGGTTTGTCGTATGTCATTAAGTGTGTTTTTTCTAGGATTAACGACTGGGATTTTAGTCATTGCAGCGTTGGTGTTACTTATCCTGCGTTTATTGAGAAAAGGTCATGAACGAAAACAAGAATTAGCCGAAGCGGAAGAGCGCTTTATTCAAGGGCGCGCTCATCTTGTCGAAAGTATTCAAGTCTTATTAAAAGTAGTCGGCTCGGAAGAGCTTGGTTGGATGGAAGCCTCTATCCGCATCAAGGTGCTATTAGACCAATTAAGTATGGATCTTTCTGAGCATGAAGAAATTGGTGTCTTTTATACCGTCTATGCCGAAACAGAACACATTCCAACACATGATAATTGGAATGAATTACCTGCCTCTGCACGTAAGAAATTCCGTGCGCAAATGCAACAAACCGAAGAAACACACTTAGAAGCGTTAAAGGCAGGGAAAAAAGCTTTATTAGCTTATCCACTAATTTAATGAATCTGTTTATTTCGATACTTGCCTGTTTTTTAGTTTTTGTTGGGCTGTTGCTGTTTTATGTAAAATACAAACAGCAACTTCCCTATTATCGAATCAATCGTAATTATTGTCTGCATCTTCTAGAGCATGCCATTGCAGGTGACTTACCTGTTTCTGATTGGCACTTCTTTATTGGTATGACGATCACACATTCGGCCAATTTAGACATGTTGAGGCAAAGGTGTTTTGACATCGATGAACAATATGTAACAGGAAGTCATTTGGTTAATTCTCAGGCTTGTGTATTATTCTCCAAAGCTGGAAAGAAAGAGTTGAAGGCAGTATTGGATGAATGGAAATTTAAGACGGATTTTGAAATATAACCCTTAATATGAATAAAAAATCGAGAGCTAAAATATGAATGATGTAATAGATCAAGGAGCTGGTATGGCTCCATGGATAATGGGAATGATGTTAAATATTGCTATTGCCGCTGTGATTTTCATGGTGGGTAAAATACTTGCGGCTAAGATCGCAAAGTTTGTTGAAGGTCGCATGCTTAAATCAAATGTAGACAAAGCGGTAGCGGGTTTTGCTTCCAGTATTTTGTATGCCTTGATGTTTGCTGGTGTTATTTTAATGGCTCTAGGTCATGTAGGTGTGGAAACAACATCCTTCATTGCGATTCTAGGTGCGGCTGGTTTGGCTGTTGGTCTTGCCTTGCAAGGCTCTTTATCAAACTTCGCTTCTGGTGTGTTGATTATTTTATTCCGTCCTTTTAAAGCGGGTGATTTTATTGATGCAGCGGGTCAAGCCGGTACAGTTGATCGTATAGAACTTTTTTCTACCTACCTAAAAACGCCTGATAATCGTGTGATTATCATTCCTAACTCTGCGATCGCAAATGGCGCTATTGTGAACTTCTCTAAAGAAAAAACACGCCGTATCGATTTGGTTGTTGGTATTAGCTATGACGCTGATATTAAACTAGCAAAAAACATCATGCAGGAAATTGTGGATGCGGATACTCGTATTCTTAAAGATCCTGAGTGCACCATTGCCGTTTCAGAATTGGCTGATAATTCAGTGAATTTTGTTCTTCGTCCTTGGGTTGACGCAGCAGACTACTGGACAGTTAGAGCGGATGTTTTAGAAAAAATCAAATACACGTTTGATGAGCAAGGAGTGGGCATCCCTTATCCACAAATGGATGTTCATCTTCATAAAGAAGCGGAATAACTCCCTGCTAAAATACAGTGACCAATTTTTTTGGCACTGGAAAGTAATATAAAAGAACGCCTTGATGACAGTAGTTATCGAGGCGTTTTTTTATTGGAATATAAGTTTTCTCTGAAAGACCGACAGGGCATGGCCTAAAAGCCTGTCTTCTTTGTTGAGCCTCTCAAAAATAGGCCGACTTTTATCCACAGGCTTAGGCAAGAGGACTTATTCGCACCTTCCTTAAGTTAACATGTTCAGATAGCAGTTTGGATTGTTGCTCTCATGTCAATACTCTATGTTAAATTTGAGTATCGAACTTCCTAATGTTGAAGGGTAAAATGACTTCAAATAACAGTCAATTTGTCTCGATTATTATGTCGGTTGATTGATTGCCCCCTAGATTAGCTTCAGTGACGTTAATTCACTGTCAGTTCGGAGAAAAAAGTGTCTCATCAGATAATTAAAGATTTAAACAATCGTTATACTGCAAAAATGTACGACTCAAGCAAACGTATTTCTGCTGAAGATATGGATGTTATTAAAGAAGCGATTCGCCTGTCAGCGTCCTCTATTAACTCTCAACCATGGAAATTTATTGTGATTGAAAGTGATGCTGCGAAACAGCGTCTACACAATACATTCGAAAATAAATTTCAATTTAATCAACATCATGCAAAAGAAGCATCACATACGATCTTATTTGCTTACAACCCTAAATTCACCAAAGAAATTTACTCGAAAGTGGTTGATGTTGAAGTGTCTTCTGGTCATTTACCTGCTGAAATGTATGACAACATGTTGAATGGTGGTTATATGTTTGCAGAAATGAATACAGATGAAACCGGTTTCAATGGCCATTGGACAAAAGCGCAATTGTATATTGCACTGGGTAATGCATTGCATACAGTGGCGCGTTTAGGTATTGATTCTACTTCAATGGAAGGTGTTGATCCTGAGTTAATCGGTGAAATCTTCAAAGACGAATTAGATGGTTATGTTTGTGATGTAGCGCTTGCTATGGGTTATCACAAGAAAGATGAAGATTATAACCATGGTTTACCTAAGTCTCGTTTACCTGCAAGTGATGTGATTACTGTCATCTAAGTGAATATCACCTGACGGTTATTGAGGTAGACGAATATGAAAGCCAGTATTTATAAAAATGCTGGCTTTTTTTTGTTTGCCCAGCGAAGCTGGCAAACCCGTCAGGTTGGAAGAGACCTGTCTCACCCCGACTGGGGGGAAGAG
>CANLRQ010000065.1 GCA_947493575.1 uncultured Marinomonas sp. | reverse complement strand
GGATGATGTCTAATTGTTCATGATCTTCACTGCCAATGACGTTAAGTTCGCTGCCATCATGAGGGCAGACTTTTTCAGACTCTGGTAAGTCATAAACAATGTCTTCGCGAGGGAAGTTATCTGGAATACTGATGCGAGGCTTACGGCGGCGCGTGTGGCCTTTCACTTCAGTGGTGTTTTCCTCACCCGCAGGCATGTCTACGACGGTATCTTCGGCTTCATTAAATAAACCTAATTGATCTGGAGAGAGTTTTTCACTGGAAGGGCTAAAGCGTCGCTTCAACAGCAATTTGATTTGCTCATATAACGTGCCAATTTGCGCATCACGCTCAGCAAGCTGCGCTCGTAATTGATCAATCTCATGTTGTAAAATCGTTACATTATCCATACGTGGATTATAACGATAAACGACGCAGTAAGCCCCAAAAAATTTGCTTAAGCTACCTCTGTATAATGAAGTGATTGATGCGGTGTCAGTCTGCTCATATCAAAACCACGCAGTAACCAGCTCCACTGTTCATGGCTGATTGAAATGGTTGATTCATCTTGTTTACGTGGCCATTTGAAGCGTTCTTTTTCCAAGCGTTTCTGCCACAGCGCAAACCCAGTATCATCCCAGTACAACACTTTAATCTGAGTTCGTGACTTGTTGCAGAACACAAACAATGCGGGCTTGCATGGCGCTAATTCCATCGCTTCGCTCACGATGACAGAGAGCCCATTAATGGCTTTTCGAAAATCGACGGGATCGCGATGCAAATAAATGGGGACATGGCTTGACCACTGAATCATGTCAGCTGTCTCACAAGATCGGCCATCGCTGATGAACTCATGGAGTCTGGACAATGAATTTTGCACTGGCCGTATTCAATTACCACCTGAGAGGTAGCAGCCTCAGAAGTAAGATGGTTTGGTGGCGCGATTTGTAGGCGGGTAAAGCCAGAGGATTTCTCAGTCACTTTTCGATGTTGGTTTAATTTTATATTGAAGTATTTGGGATTGATGCTGCGCTGTTTGCAAAATTCCGTTTGAGTGGATTTCGACAGCTCGAAGGCCTCAAATAGTTCGGGCCAGTTGTACTTGCGATAGGTCGCCATGACATGCTCCTTGGATAATAAGAAGCGAGAAGACTATCGGCTGAAGTCAGCCATAGATAGATAGGGTTGGTTAGGCGCTTACCTTAAAATCTTATGAGAATATTCCTGTTGCAATTAGGTTAGGGTTTGATGATATTGTCGCCCCTAGATTGATATTACCTAATCTTAAAAGCCTATACATAGATCTAGCAGAATACACTAGTAAAATTGATCTGGTTATTGATTGTCGAGTATTCGACGAAGACATTGATATATACTTTACAAAGATAAACCGATTTGTCGAAGAATTTGAAAAACTCGCAATTGATTGTCTTATTATTGTGACAGGCTCATCTATCCCTGAAAAAATCAATGATGTCGTGAAGACAGGGCAAAAGGTTTATATTCCAAGAGATGAAAGAGATTTGTGGGAGCAAGTCAAGACAATAAAAACTGACTACTCGAGTCTTGTCTATGGTGACTATGGGGTTGTTTCCCCAGATTTTGAAGAGTTAGATACTGATGGACCTATCCCAATTGTACCTAAAATTACTTATACATTCTTGGATAAATATTATTTGACTAGAGGTTATAAAACTAACACCCATAAAGATGGTCATGGTCATGGTCAATACAAGACCTTAGCTCAAGAGGTGGTTAAGTTAAAAAACTATCGAACTAGCAGTGGTTTCGGTGAAGAATATATAGAAACTATCGCTGATAAAACCAACGATAAGAAAGGTAATCCAACGACATGGATTACAGCAACAATGGTTCAGCACATAGACTATGTGAAGACCATTTTATAGAGTGAGCTGAGCAATTATTAGCTTTTTTTCCTCTCACTCATCGTTTGAACAAATATTTTTTCAGCATTTTTCTGAGATGTTGATGAAGCTAGCTTATTTACTAATAAAGCTCTGTTATCAGAGTTTTTGAAGCTAACGTTCAAGCTGTTTAGCGCAGACTTCAATTCGTTATTCCAAAGCATAGAAAGTAGATCTGTCGTAGTGTTTTTGGGGTTAAGACCTGATTTTCTATGTGATTTTAACGTGATCTTATCTTTTTTTTGTTCAGCTATAGTTATTCCCCACCACTCGGGAATAATGAGTTCAGCTTTGGTTAAATGTTTCTTTGTGGTGACCAATGTAACCTTTTTAAATGCATCGCTAAAATATTCTGATTGAGCTTTTAATCGAGTCAATGAGTCGACGTCACTCTTTATCTCGTAGCAGTGAGGAGTTCTAAAGTTAGCTACCACATCCGCGATACCTAATCCTCTCTTGACAGCGATTTCTTCAAAGATGTTGTTTCTTGATAGCTTTCTATTTAAGAGCCTGCTAATCAGAGCGTCTCTTATTTTTTTATCATTCAACATGTTTTAAATTCTACCCACTACGAATAAAAGCTCGGTACTATACAGTATTACTGTTAGTTTGAACACCAGATGAAATTCGATGTTTAAAATAATTTAAGCTTATATATCAGTAGCTTAAATAATAACTGAAATTTCTTTTGCTAAGTTATCTAAAGCTAGCTTCCTTTCTTCAAAGTAATCATATTGGTCATAGACCGCTTCTACACCTTTAAGCTTATGATTTAGACATTTTTCTGCGATGTGCGGAGCTACTCTAAGTTCCGCCAATAAACTTCGGCAGGTCCGTCTTAAATCATGAACAACAAAGTGATCTATACCTTTGCTACCAAGGATATCAGGTAATTCTTGCTTAGACTTTTTGATGTAGCCTTGATTGCCGAACAGCTTAGCAAGTGCATGGTTCAAAGTATCATCTGAGATATAACCTCTGCGTTTACTTAGCCTTCGAGATGGAAACAAGTATTCAGACCCATTTGCTCTAACAGATAATTCTTCAAACAAAGGAAGCAGTTCGTTAGCTATTGGGATTGAAATTGCTTTTCCAGTTTTAGTCCTCTCTTGAGGAAGGTGCCAAACATTAGTATTAAAATCGAACTCACTCCAAGTGGCAGCTATTAGCTCTCCTTTACGGACTCCTAGTGAGACCAATAAGCAAAAAGCAATATAGTTGTCTCTAGTGAATATATGAGAGTTATCACGCATAGCTAGCATCACGGTGGCTAGTTCACTAAATGACAAGCTTCTTGAACGAGACTTCTCACTTCCACCTGCATCTTTTATTGATAAAGCACCCGCAGGGTTGAATTTAATCGCACCCTCTTTAATGGCCCTATTAAAAATCTGTTTGCAGTATGCTAAAGCATCATTAGCTATAGATGGGCGACCGCTTGCATTGATTTTTTCTAAGATAGCTAGAATATCAAGAGGTTCTACTGTTTTAATAGACAAACCGCCAATGACTGGTGAGATCTCTTTTTCATATACTCGTCTAGGAATTTGCGGATTCTTCAATTCTCGTTCGCAGACTATTAGCCACTTGTTGGCGATATCATCGACTGATATGTAAG
This sequence comes from uncultured Marinomonas sp., assembly GCA_947493575.1. Classification (GTDB taxonomy): domain Bacteria; phylum Pseudomonadota; class Gammaproteobacteria; order Pseudomonadales; family Marinomonadaceae; genus Marinomonas. The sequence goes on along the minus strand of CANLRQ010000065.1, from coordinate 6,974 downwards.
AATCTCTTTTTGGTCTTTTCTTTTCTGCTATCGGGTTTAGACCCTGATTGATTTGTAAACGTGTTTCCGCTGCCTTGTCTCGAGCTTGCTTCAGAGTCAGTTCATCTGCTTTGTTACCATATCTTCCGAGAGTTATTTCTTTTCGTTTACCATTGAACATAAATCTGAGAACCCAGAAAGCATTTCCTTCAGCACTCACTCGAAAGTAAAGACCGCGTTCTACACTTTTCCTTGTTGGTTTTCCGGTTTTTAAGATTTTTTTCAACTCAGGGTCATTCATAAACGAAACTTCATAATGGTGACAGGATAGATATGATGATAGATGGTGATATATTTTTTGTCACCACCTCTGTCACCAGAAAATTGAAGTTTTGAGCTGTTTTGTGAAAAGGAATGAAAAAGGGCTCCATGTGGAACCCTTTAATTTCAATAGTTTTTAATATTATTGAATGGTGGTGAAATACTATTCAATATTCTGGATCTGCTCTCTCATTTGCTCAATAAGCACCTTTAATTCCACTGCGCTTTGGGTGGTTTCGATTACGATGGATTTAGAGGATAGGGTGTTGGCTTCGCGGTTGAGTTCTTGCATTAGGAAGTCGAGGCGGCGGCCAATGGGGCCTTTTTGAGCAAGTTGGCGGCGGACTTCTTGGGTGTGGGTTGCTAGGCGGTCGAGTTCTTCGGCGACATCGGCTTTTTGGGCAAGTAGGACGATCTCTTGTTCGACGCGCATTGGGTCGAGGTCTACTTTAGCTGCTTCCAGTTTGTCGACGAGGTTTTGTTTTTGTGCGGCTAGAATAGTAGGCAGTTTGGTTTTTACTTGCTCCACAATCACGTCGATGTCGTCTAGGCGTTGATGGATCAGTTGCTCTAGTGCGGAACCTTCACGAATTCGTGCTTGAATAAGGTCTTTTACGGCTTCATTGAACAGCTCGACGATGCTTTTTTTCATCACATCTGCATCTATGCTTGAGTCTGATAAAATGCCAGGGTATTGCAAAATCTCCAGTGCATTTGGCTGCGTTGCTGTGGGGATATGTTGGTTTATTTGGGCGAGTGCCTGCGCTAAATTTTGAGCGTTTGTTTCGTTGATCGTCAGACCTGTTGCCGCTTTGTCTGTGCTTTGGAAGCGCAGTTGGCATTCGACTTTACCGCGATTTAGTTGCTTACGAAGGGTGTCACGAAAGGTGAATTCAAGCTCTCTGAAGTTTTCTGGTAGGCGAAAATGCGGTTCTAGAAAGCGTTGGTTTACGGAGCGAATTTCCCAGCTGATGGTTCCCCAGTCGAAAGCGGTTTCTTTGCGGGTAAAAGCGGTCATGCTTGCAGTCATAAAGTATTTCCAATCAATGTTTTGTGTGTCGATGATGACTCTGTTGGGAAATAGTGTAACTCAGTCAAAGATTAAGGAACAGTGATGGAGATAGGTGCGCTTTTGCTTGAGTCTTCGTATAATGCGACTTTTATATTCATGAAGATAGAGAGAGACCTATGCGACCAAGTGGCCGAGCTACCGATCAGTTACGCGAACTTAAAATTACCCGTAATTTCACGAAACATGCAGAAGGGTCTGTATTAATAGAGTGTGGTGATACTAAGGTAATTTGTACGGCGACCTTGGTTCCCGGTGTACCGCGTTTTTTAAAGGGCAAAGGACAAGGTTGGATAACAGCAGAATACGGTATGTTGCCTCGTTCTACTCACAGTCGTATGGATCGTGAAGCGGCTAGAGGCAAGCAAGGCGGTCGTACGGTTGAAATTCAACGTTTGATTGGCCGTTCTTTACGTGCAGCGGTTGATTTGAAGAAGTTAGGCGAGCATACACTGACAATCGATTGTGATGTCATTCAAGCGGACGGTGGCACACGTACGGCTTCTATTACTGGAGGATTTGTTGCTTTGGCGGATGCGGTTCGCAAATTAGTTGAAACGAAAAAGATTAAAGAGAATCCAATCGTATCTCAAATAGCTGCTATTTCTGTTGGGGTGTATAAAGGCGTTCCTGTATTGGATCTGGATTACCCTGAAGATTCAAATGCGGAAACGGATATGAACGTTATTATGAATGATAAAGGCGGCTTCATTGAGATTCAGGGTACCGCTGAAGGTGCTGCATTTGATGATGAGCAGATGATGGGTATGTTGAAAGTGGCTCGTAAAGGCATTAATGAAATTTTGGAAGCGCAAAGAGTGGCTTTGTTTTCTGAGCAAAAGTAATAGATTCATAATGCGATGATCCTGCTACTTTTAGTGGTGGAGAGTTTATTAAAAAGGTGTGCTGTGGCATGCCTTTTTTTATGGGAGTCTATGATCATCTAGAATTTTTTTTGTTTTGATATCTATTATTTGCATTTCATTTTAATTAATTATTGCAATTATGGTATATCAAGGCTAGAAATAGACTTTGACAATAAAAATAATAGAGGTCGAACTGTGAAAAAATTGTTGGTGATGGGCGGTGCGTTGGTGTTTGCTTGTAATACATGGGCGTCAGCCCCAGTTGAAGGAACTTGGTATCTACAAGATAAAGAAAATACTCAAGCTAAATTGGATAAAGCGGTAGAAGAGTCGGCAAAGAAGATTAACTTTTTTATTCGTGCATTAGCGCGCCCAGTTTTAGAAAAAGAGGCAAAAATCTGTGAAACATGGGGGCTATCTAGCAATGATACGCATTTCATTTGGCAGTGTGGAGATAACGAAGCCTCAGAATTGGTGTTATCTGCTAATAAAAGTAAGACTTTAAGTGATGATGGGCGAGAGATATTAGGCACTTTAAAGCGCACAGAGGAAGCCACTGTTGTTGTGCTTGAGTCAGATCGCGGTAAGCGCACAAATGAATGGATAATGGTAAATGATAATGAATTGGAATACACGGCAACACTGGAGTCTAGTAAGTTACCTAAGCCGTTATCATGGACATTAACCTATACTCGTACACCTTAATCTCGCGTTATACAAAAAAAGGCAAGAGCCATGTGACCTATAATATAGGGCACGCTCTTGCCTTTTCTATTTTGCTTTAAGGTTCAAATATTAACGAACCACGGCGCCATTTGGAGCAAACTTCATGCCTTTGATGGGTGAGTTCTGTTGGATATAAGCAACAAGAACGTCAGCATCGACATAGCCTGAGTCTGTGTAGTTTGCATGATCGGTTACTTTAGGGTAACCATCGCCACCAGTGGCAACGTAGCTATTGATTGCGATACGGTACGTTTTGCTTGCCATAAGCGCTTCGCCATTTACTTTGATGTTACTCGCAACGCCGTCTTTCAACATCAACTCAACACCAGAGAACTGAGCAAACGCACCAGAACCCGCTTGTTTAGCCGCAACCGTTGATAGGTAGTCTGTTAGTTCTTGTGCAGAGAAATCAACATAAGCAATGCTGTTACCGAAAGGTTGTACCTGCAATACGCTCTTATAGGTCAAGATACCCTGTGGCATATCATCACGAATACCACCGGAGTTCATAATGCCAATATCAGCGTTTACTTTTTCTTTCATTGCAAGGGCAATCAAGTTACCTAAGTTGGTTTCTTGATTACGAACGACTTTACGATCACCGATGAAGTCAGTATCAGAAGAACCGATTTCTACGCTTAACTCTGCTTGGCCTTTTTCTTGGAATGGCGTTAACAAGGCTAGCATATCTGGGTCGTGAGAGATTTCTTCGTCAATGAACACACGAACGCTTTTGCCTTCTGCATCTTTGACTTTTTTCTTCAAGTTCACTGGTACTAGCTCGTATTCAGACCATACGACTTCGCCGTTTTTGATGACTAAATCAAGACGACCAACGTATTTTCCCCATTCGTGGGCTTGTAGAATCAAGGTGCCGCTTTGCTCATCAGGTTCGAACAATGGGTTTTGTGAGTGACCACCTACTATGACATCAATACCCGGTACTGAACGAGCCAAGGTAACATCGCCCGGTGCATTACCGCCGTAGTTACCGTCTTCATAGTGACCCATGTGAGTTGCCGCAATAACAAAATCCGCTTTTTTACGCAGTTTAGGAATCAGTTTTTCTGCAACATCAACAGGCTTGCGAATTTCAAGGCCTTCTAGGTATTCAGGGTTGCCTAGGATAGCGGTACTTTCAGTCGTGAAACCAACAACGGCAATTTTTAGGTCTTCAACTTCAAAGATTTTGTATGCGTCAAATAACGGCTTGCCAGTGGATGTATCGATGATGTTGGCAGATAGGAATGGGAAGCCTGCCCATTCTTTTTGTTGGCGTAATACGTCAATCGAATTATCAAATTCATGATTACCCAATGCCATGGCATCGTATTGCAACATGTTCATGCCTTTGAAATCAGGCTCAGCGTTTTGCAAATCGGATTCAGGAACACCAGTATTGATATCACCACCTGATAATAGCAGCGTTGTACCGTTTTCTAATGCAACTTCTTCACGGATGTTATCAATTAGGGTTTTACGAGCGGCCATGCCGTATTCACCGTTTCGGTTGTGCCAGAAACGTCCGTGATTGTCATTCGTGTGGAGAATGGTGACGCGGTATTCTCTGTCTACTTCCCAATTTGGACCTTGTTGTCCAACGACTGAGCAGCCTGCAATGGCGACGGCAACGCCTGTGAGGGCAAGGTGTGTAATATAACGTGCTGGTTTCATTGTTCCTTCCTTTTGTGTTTTATCGCTATTATTTGTGATTCAGTTATCTGTATTGCGAATAGAATACGGATCAAATAACTAATTTGGTTATATGCCAATACTCTATTATTACAGGAAAAATATAACACAAGTATGACAATAGTGAATGGGCTACTTGACTGTTTGAACAGTTTTTTTACGAAACTGTTGATCGTTTTAGTGGGTAATGCCAAACAGCAGGGTAATAAACGGAGGCTCTTTTGACGGTTTGACGGTTTGACGGTTTGACGGTTTGACGGTTTGACGGTTTGACGGTTTGACGGTTTGACTGTGTGGCAGGATGGAAGTAGAGATTGCGCAGTGAACTCAATATGATGAGCGACCGTCTTAATGATGGGTACAAGCTGTAAATCGTAGACATAAAAAAGCCAGATTGCTTGTAACAAACAATCTGGCTAAATAAGGAACCTTGGAAAAGAGGGAGAGCTGTTCAATAAATCAAACCGTGCTGCTCGAACTTAGTTCGCGAAGTGAGCCGCATTGAAGACAGTTTGTAGCTCTTCATACTTGTCGCTGTAAGCATCGGCTTTTTTAGCGAATGTGTTTGCACCTTGAAGGTTAACGTCAGCGTTAAATTCAATGCCTTTTGACTCTAAAGTGTTAGACAATGCTTCTACACTTGAAACGTTTGTACGGTAATCTTCGTATGCTGTTTCGCCTGTAGAACCCGCTGCAAAAGCAGAAGTCGCGATAACAGAAGAAGCCAAAAGAGCCAAAGATGCTTTAGTAAATGTGTTCATAATAAATCTCCAAAATATAAAAAAAGTGAATCGCCGTTGCGTTTCGATGGAGTGATTATTAACGAATTCAAAACATAAAAATAGCCTTTGGAAGTCGCTTCCCAGTTTGTTACTCGCTTGCGGTTTTATTAGTACCAATTAAGAATTTTAAGGATGGAATGTGCAGTTTTAACGGCATTTTACGCACATTTTATCTTCTTTATTAAGAGTTAATTGAATCCATACAAGTACTTTGGGTTATCCACTAAAATTTGCTTACGTAGGCTTTTATCAGGTACCCATTGTACGAGCTCGTTTAACAAATCTGTGGTGTTTGGTATGGCTTTATCAAAGTGAGGGTTAGGTCAATCCGAACCCCAAACCACACCATATTGATGACGAAAAAAAATTAACAGGAAATGTACTGTAATGGAAAGGTCGAATATTCAATCCTAACTTTCGTAACAAAACAAAAATAGGGGGATTATAGTTGGATTTCCATATTTTAGTTTCACTAAGCTCTTTTTTTGTAGCCTTTAATTTATCCTGAAACGACATTGTTTACTCATTGTAGCTAACGCTTTGTTATATTTTTCTATTTGCACCATAATGTGTATGTAAATAAATTTTATACACAAAGGTGATTTATGCGTACTAATATTGTAATTGATGACAAATTAATGAATGAAGCATTAATGGTTACTGGCTGTACTACCAAGAAAGAAGCAGTAGAAGAAGGTTTGAAAATGCTAGTTAAGCTGCATAAGCAAAGTAATATTAGAAACTTCAGAGGGAAGTTACAGTGGGAAGGTGATCTTGACGAGATGAGATTGACTAAATGATATTAGTTGATACAAGTGTTTGGATTGATTACTTTAATGGTAAAGAAAGCCTTGAAACAGATTTACTTGATAGAGCATTAGAGCACGAAATTGTTGCTATTGGTGACTTAATTTTAATTGAGATTTTACAAGGCTTTCGTAGCGATAAACAATATAAAACAGTAAAGGAGCTATTAGATCCTCTACAGAAATTTGAAATGTTAAGTTTAGAGCTTGCCATCAAAACGGCTGATAATTATAGATCGCTAAGAAAAAAAGGAATTACTATTAGAAAGACAGCTGATGTGATTATTGCTACTTACTGTATAGAAAAGAACATCCCATTACTTTTTTCAGATCGTGATTTTATACCATTCGTAGATCATTTAGGCTTGCTGCCAGTTGCTCGAAAAATATAACTCCCCACTCACCGGAATTTTGGAAGCGAAGCGAGTAAAATTTCCGAGTGAAGTGGCTTGTGTACGCCCAGCATGGGCATGAACGAGCACTAGAAGCCATCCATACAATTAACCCAATAATTTCAAAAGGTTAAGTTTGTCTTTATCAGAAAGAATCTATAAAAAATACAATACCTTCTGTCTTTTTTGCGCTGACGACGACAGTGACGCAAGCAGAAAAGACGAAGGCTTTTTGTGTTCCAAGGTGGATTTAATCAAAGGGGCAGATTTGTCGGCCTGAAGGCGCGACCTTGTATGATGATTTTAATGGTTATTGAGGTATATTATTTAACCATTATCGG
>CANLRQ010000064.1 GCA_947493575.1 uncultured Marinomonas sp. | reverse complement strand
TTGGCTTTATTTCTTGAAGCAATAAAGCCAACGGATACTCAGTTAGGTAGAAACCTGACTTTTTCAGGGCTGACTAAATATTCACATTACAGAGCGAGTATTTAACATGAGCCAACCAAGCTATCACCAAACAATCTCGATAAACGCTTCTCCCGAAGCCGTCTACCAAGCTCTGACGATAGGTTATGACCACTGGTGGACGACGACTCACGGAAAGTCTTTCAACGAAGTGGGTGACCAAATCAAATTTACTTTTGCACCTAATGTCTCTTTCTGGACGATGGAAGCCAAAACTCTAGTGCCTAGTAAATTAGTTGAATTAGAGTGCGTAGACGCTTACCACCTGATTACAGGCAAACCAGATGCTTCTCAGTCAGAATGGCTGGGAACAAAAATGATATGGAAGATTGAAACCGACGGAGCGCAAACAAAAATCGATTTTACCCATGATGGTTTAACACCAAACCTTCATTGCTATGAAGTGTGTGAGGCAGGGTGGGACATGTTTTTTGTCGAGAGCTTAAAGGCTTATCTAGATACCGGTGTTGGCTCACCGCATACAGAGAGCAACCAGCCATAGAGAATTGAAACAAAAGGAAAATAATGACCATTCAATTAAAAAAGCCTTAGTCATTGGTGGCAACTCAGGGGCGGGGCGAGATATTATTCTGAGTTTAGCTGAACTTGGTGTGGATACTAGAGTGGTTGCCCGTGATTTAGCAAAGTTAAAATCATATAAGCAGCGAAATATCGAAATCTAAGCCACCCATATGGTTAATCTATAAATTTCAAAGGGTTAAAAGTTTAAAAGATATACAGAATAACCATCCAAGTGTCGGCGGTTATTTAACCACCGATTAGACTAGAGAAACCAAGCTCAAGGATGAAATTTAGAGGTGAATACCATGGAGGTGAATCTAGTTGAGGGTCATGAATCTTCTGCATTTCGTGCGGTGTAGTGGTTCGAAATCCAAATTTATGATTGTGAGCTAACGCAAAAGTTGGAATCTGAATTCAAATGATTCGAAAACTCTATCTTTTTCCTTCAAGCCAGCAGTAAGTGTGGGTGTTATGTTTTTACCATTATCCGTCATTTATCAGTACAGTTTTTATCTGGTTTTTGTTTAGGCTATACTTCATGTACGGGATTTATCCGTACAAAAATTTGGAGGCGATATATGGCTACTTCGCGCTTAGATTTAAGGCTCGATGAAGAAATAAAGGCTAAAGCAGAGAAAGCATCTGCTTTGCTTGGGCTCAGAAGCCTTACTGATTACGTTGTTAGATTGATAGATGAAGACTCGACACTAGTTATTGATAAATATGAGAGCATCACGGTAGAGGACAACGCTTTTGATCGTTTTCATGAAGCATGTGATAAAGCAAAGACCCCTAATAAAGCACTTTTAAGTGCGTTAGCGCTCACCGAAGAAAAAGGTATAAAGTGAGTTGGTCTAAAGCGTTTTTAGAGCTTGATAAAGCTATTCATGATAGAGCGTCATTTGACTGTGGTGAGGAAGAGCTAAATCAGTTTATACGTACTCAAGCGGCAAAACATATGCAGGTAGGTATCAGCCGTACAATGGTATTGCCTGCATCTCATCCTCTTCCTAATAAAAAAACGCCTATTTGTGCATTCTACAGCATTGCTCCAAGTTCAATTTCAAGGGAGTCACTTCCTGAATCAAGAGCTAAAAAGCTTCCTAAATACCCAATTCCGGTTTTCTTGATTGCTCAGCTTGCCGTTCATTGCGAGTTTCATGGCAAGGGACTGGGGAAAATTTGCCTAATAAAGGCGCTAGAATATCTTTGGGAGATTGACGCTCACATGAGAGCTTACGCCATAGTTGTAGACTGTCTAACTGAGAGTGCAGAAAGGTTTTATACAAAATACGGTTTTGAAATTCTCTGTAAAAATAATAATGGCAGAACACGTATGTTTATTTCTATGAAAACAGTTGAACAACTTTTTACATAAAAGAGATCTATAGGGAAGACATCCAATTATCGGCGGTTATTTAAACACCTACGAGACTAGAGAAATCAAGACATTGGTTAATACAAGAAGTGGGGATTATCAGTGACACCCATTGCTTCATTGATGTTTATTAAATCGCTGCCTAAACTAAAAAACCAAACTCAAGGATGAGTAAGTAATTATGCCAAGGGCAAGAAGCAAGCAAGTTTTTCTGACACTCCGTACTATCATTGCATCAGTCGATGCGTCCACCGTGCTTTTCTGTGTGGTGAAGATTCTGTTACAAGTAAAAGTTTCGAGCGCCGTAGAGAGTGGATTGAGGAACGGATTCTATTTTTATCTCAGATTTCCTCTATTGATATTTGTGTTTATGCTGTGATGAGCAACTAAAGGCACATTGTTTACCCAACAACTTGCTCGTGGAGATGCGATGCCAGTATAAAAATACCCAACCAAGAGCCAGACTCAACAAACGATGTTGCCAATTATTGATTTAGCTTGGTGTTTACAGGGGGCTCAAAATCGCCATCTAGTATCGCAAGATGTGTTGATTTATGGTCTTTTAGAAAGGCCGTTTTTATGGGGGCTCTATTACTATTTAAAGTTTAATTCGCCATTGTGGGTGTAGTTTTATCTCGTCTTCTGTGTTTACTTACTTTTGCCTGTTTTTTTCTCTCCCTTTGTCGCGTTATACTAACCTCCATAATTATTCTTTTCTCCTCTCATTATTTTATAGAAGTCTAAGAAACCATAATGGAAAAAACTTACCAACCTCATACAATTGAACAGCCGATTTACCAAAAATGGGAAGAGGCTGGTTATTTCTCTCCTCAGGGTGATGGCACACCTTTCTCTATCATGATTCCGCCACCAAATGTGACGGGTAGTTTGCACATGGGGCATGCTTTTCAACATACCTTGATGGACGCTATGATCCGCCGTGAACGTATGGCAGGAAAACAAGCATTGTGGCAACCGGGCAGTGACCACGCAGGTATAGCGACTCAGATGGTGGTTGAACGTCAATTACTGGCTGATGGCATTAAGCGTCATGATTTAGGGCGTGAAAAATTCCTAGAGAAAGTGTGGGATTGGAAAGCCGAATCAGGTGGTACGATTTCTGGTCAAATGAGAGTATTAGGCGATTCAGTTGCATGGGGTAAAGAGCGCTTTACCATGGATCCTGGTATGTCTGCTGCGGTACAAGAGGTGTTTGTTCGTTTATACGATGAAGGCATTATTTATCGTGGGCAACGATTGGTAAATTGGGATCCTAAATTGCACACGGCTATCTCTGACTTGGAGGTTCTATCCGAAGAAGAAAATGGCTTTATGTGGCATTTTCGCTATCCACTAGCGGATGGTGCAAAAACAGCAGATGGGAAAGATTACATCGTTGTTGCGACCACTCGCCCTGAAACAATGTTAGGTGATTCTGCCGTAGCTGTGGCCCCAGATGATGAACGTTATGCCGATTTAGTGGGCAAAGAGGTTTTGTTGCCATTAGTAGATCGTCGTATACCAATTGTTGCTGACAGTTATGTTGATAAAGATTTTGGAACAGGTTGTGTGAAAATTACCCCTGCTCACGATTTCAATGATAATGAAGTAGGTAAACGTCACGACCTTCCTTTAATTAATATCTTTAATGATGATGCTGCGATTAATGATGTTGCCCCTGAAAAATATCGTGGATTAGATCGTTTTGATGCTCGTAAAGTGATTGTTGCTGACTTTGACGCACTGGGTCTACTGGAAAAAATAGAGGACCATAAATTAAAGGTTCCACGCGGAGACCGCTCGGGTGTGGTTATTGAACCTTATTTAACTAATCAATGGTACGTTGGCGTTGAAACTCTCGCGAAACCTGCAATTGAAGCCGTGGAAAATGGTGATATTCAATTCGTTCCTAAGCAATGGGAAAATACCTACTTTTCTTGGATGCGCGATTTACAGGATTGGTGTATTTCCCGTCAGTTATGGTGGGGTCATCGCATCCCGGCTTGGTATGACTCCGAGGGCAAGTTCTACGTAGGTAATAGTGAACAACATGTTCGAGATAAGTATGGGCTATCAACAGAGATTGAATTAAACCAAGATAATGACGTATTAGATACTTGGTTTTCTTCCGCATTGTGGACCTTTGCTACTCAAGGTTGGCCAGAGGAAACGGAAGATTTCTTGAAGTTCAGTGAATCTGATGTATTGGTAACGGGTTTTGACATTATATTTTTCTGGGTTGCCAGAATGATTATGATGACATTGAAGTTTACTAAAAAAGTGCCTTTCAAAACGGTTTATATCACAGGTTTGATTCGTGATGAAAAAGGCCAAAAAATGTCTAAATCAAAAGGCAATGTTATCGATCCTCTGGATTTGATTTCAGGTATTGCCCTTGAAGATTTAGTCGCGAAACGTACATCAGGCATGATGCAACCTGCACTTGCGAAAAAAGTAGAAAAGGCGACCAGAGAAACCTATCCAGACGGCATTCAAGCTTATGGTACAGATGCATTACGCTTCACTTTATGTTCTTTAGCATCAGGTGGACGCGACATTAAGTTTGATTTGAATCGTTTAGAAGGGTATCGCAATTTCTGTAATAAAATTTGGAATGCGACTCGTTATGTGTTGATGAATACGGAAGACCAGAACTGCGGTCAAAACAATGAAGATGTTACTTTATCGCTGGCTGATCAATGGATTATCTCGCGCCTTCAACGTACAGAAGAAGCAGTAAATCGAGCGTTTGATACACATAGGTATGATTTAGCTTCCCAAGCTCTTTATGAATTTATGTGGCATGAATACTGTGATTGGTATTTAGAGTTGTCTAAGCCTGTATTGTGGGATGAGAATGCGACACCTGAGCAACTAATGGGAACGCGTCGTACTTTAGTTAGAGTACTTGAAGTTTTCTTACGTTTAGCTCATCCAATGATGCCGTTTATTACAGAAGAGATCTGGCAAAAAATTGCACCATTGGCTGGTATCGAGGGCGATACGGTTATGTTAGCTAGCTTCCCGCAGGCAGATATGACGCGAGTGAATGATCAAGCTGAGTCAGATATAGAATGGGTTAAAGGTGTTATTGAAGGCATTCGCAATATTCGTGGAGAAATGAACATTGCTCCTTCTAAACCATTGACTGTATTAATTCGAAATGGCGTGTCTGAAGATAAGCGACGTCTTGATGCGAACGTTACTTTCTTGCAAAAACTAGCAAAATTAGAGACAGTTACTTGGTTGGCTGAGCAAGATGAAGCCCCAATGTCAGCGACTGCTCTGGTTGGTGATATGGAAGTATTGGTTCCAATGGCTGGGTTGATAGATAAAGATGCTGAGCTAGCGCGTTTGCAGAAAGAGATTGATAAATCAGAGAAAGATTTACAGCGAATTCTAGGTAAGCTTAATAATGAAAGCTTTGTCGCTAAAGCGCCTGAAGCCGTGGTGGCAAAAGAGAAGGTTAAGGCAGAAGAGCTAGAGCTAGCAGTTAATAAATTGCAACAGCAAAAAGCGACGATTGAGTCATTATAATGACTGAGTGGTTTTAAAATCGGGAGCTTAGGCTCCCGTTTTCGTTTAGGCTAAAAATAAAAAAAAGAGGAAGCCAGAAATGAATAAACAATCAGGAAAAGTGAAATGGTTTAATAATGCAAAGGGCATAGGTTTTATTATGCGTGAAGATAAGGTTGAAGTGTTTGTTCACTATAAATCGATTTTATTTGATGGCCATAAGACATTGAGGAAAGGTCAGGACGTTACGTTTAAAATGATAGAAACTGAATTTGGTTTACAAGCTGCAGACGTTGCCTTGCTAGACACTGTGTGAAAAAACAATGTGAGGTCTTTCACGACTACTACGCTTGTTAATACTTTGTTAAAAACAGACTCAAAATGCGTATTTATAACTTATAAACTCCGCTTCTTCGTCTGTTTTTGCCTCGTCTGGTTTTGCTTCGTTTTATCATCGCTCATGACTTAGTGCAAAAGTCTCAACGTATTTAAAAGGGTAATCAACATTGAATCATGAATTTTGGATGGAAAAAGCGCTTGAATTGGCGGATCAAGCGGAGAGGAAAAGTGAAATTCCTGTAGGAGCAATAGTGGTTTTAGATAATCAAATTATCGGTCAGGGGTATAACTCTCCTATCTCTTCGTGTGATCCGACAGCGCATGCTGAAATTCAAGCGATTCGCTCTGCTTGTGAAAAAGTGGGGAATTATCGACTTCCAGGTAGTCAACTATATGTAACCTTAGAGCCTTGTTCTATGTGTGCCGGAGCGATAGTCCATGCGCGTATTGAAGAAGTTATTTATGGTGCTTCGGAACCGAAAAGCGGGGTGGTTTGCAGTCAGCACGAATTTTTTTCTGCTCCGTTTTTAAATCATAAAGTGAATGTTGTCGGTGGTGTTTTAGCAGATAAAGCATCACAAAAATTGAGTCGTTTTTTTCAATATAGGAGAGAGCAAAAAAAGAAGATCAAGAAGATGCTGTGAAACTGACAATTCTGAACCTTTTTTGCTTTTATCTACAATAAACACGACTCTTTGCTAGCCTCCCTTTAGTGCCTTGTTTTAAAATACACAAAATTCCCCAAAAACTACCCACAGCGAGGCAATATACAGCATGCTAACTCTGCATGGTTCTTCCGCTCTTTCTGCATTTCAAAAAGCAAAAATTTTGTCAGCAATGCAAAGCATTGTTTCAAGCGTGACCGATATTGACGCTCAGTTTATACATTTTGCAACGCTTGAAGATGGTCAAGTCTTGTCTAAAGAAGAGGAAAATGTTCTTGATCGAGCTTTGACGTACGGAGCTAAAACATCTGACGTAAAAGAGTCAGATGCTCGTTTTTTGGTTATTCCTCGATTAGGTACTATTTCTCCTTGGTCTTCAAAAGCAACTGACATTTTACATAACTGTGGTTTAACTCAAATCCTACGAGTAGAGCGTGGTGTGCAGTATTTTGTTCACAGTTCATCGCCTCTTTCTGAAAAGGATTTGTTGCAGTTGATTGATACTTGTCATGATCGAATGACAGAAAGTGTTTTGGGGTCGTTAGAACAGGTAAGTCAAATATTCCATCAATCTCAACCTGCGCCTATGACTCAAATTGATGTAATAGAAGGTGGACGTGAAGCGCTTGCAGCAGCGAATGTTTCATTGGGTCTTGCCTTAGCGGATGATGAAATTGATTATTTGGTAGAAGCATTTACTCAATTGGGACGAAATCCTAATGATGTTGAATTAATGATGTTTGCGCAGGCAAATTCAGAACACTGCCGCCATAAGATCTTTAATGCAAGCTGGACAATTGATGGTGTTGATCAAGAGCGATCTTTGTTCAAAATGATTAAAAACACCCATGAAAATAACCCAGTAGGCACACTTTCTGCTTACAAAGATAATGCGGCTGTAATGGAGGGTCACACTTCTGGTCGTTTCTATCCAAATGCTAATTCAAGAGAGTATGGGTTTCACACTCAGCCAATTGATATTTTAATGAAGGTTGAAACTCATAATCATCCTACGGCAATTGCGCCTTTTTCAGGTGCTGCAACCGGTTCAGGTGGTGAAATCCGTGATGAAGGTGCAACAGGTGTCGGCTCTAAACCAAAGGCTGGCTTAACTGGCTATACTGTATCCGATTTGAAGTTGCCGGGTTTTGAACAGCCATGGGAAAGTCAGTATGGTAAACCAAATCGCATAGTGTCGCCTCTGGATATTATGATTGAAGGCCCAATTGGTGGTGCTGCATTTAATAATGAATTTGGACGTCCTAATATCCTAGGTTATTTCCGTACGTATGAAGAAACCATTGCTGGCAATGCGGGTGATGAAGTACGTGGTTATCACAAGCCTATTATGTTAGCGGGTGGCTTAGGGAATATTCGTCGAGATCATGTTGAAAAAGGTGAAATTCCTGTAGGCGCTAAATTAATTGTGCTTGGTGGCCCTGCAATGTTGATCGGCCTTGGGGGTAGTGCGGCTTCATCTATGGCGTCATCGGATGGCAATGAAGATTTGGACTTTGCATCGGTTCAACGTGGCAACCCTGAAATGGAACGACGTTGTCAGGAAGTTATTGATCGCTGCTGGCAGCTAGAAGAAAATAACCCAATTAGCTTTATTCATGATGTGGGTGCTGGTGGATTATCTAATGCGTTGCCAGAATTGGTAAAAGACGGTGAACGTGGAGGTAACTTTGACCTACGCAGTGTTTTGAGCGATGAAAAGGGGATGTCGCCATTAGAAATTTGGTGTAACGAATCTCAAGAGCGTTATGTAATGGCTGTTCCTCCTGAGCGTTTAGCTGAATTTACGTCAATATGTGAACGTGAGCGTTGTCCTTTTGCTGTAGTTGGTGAAGCAACAGAAGAGATGCATTTATCCGTTGATGATACGATTTTCTCTAACCAGCCTGTTGATTTACCAATGTCTATCCTATTTGGTAAACCACCTAAAATGCACCGAAGTGCAGTAAAAGAGACTATTAAAGGCGATCAATTTGATGGTTCTCAGGTTGATCTAGCCGATGCCGCTAAACGAGTTTTATCCTTGCCTACTGTCGCAAGCAAGAACTTCTTAATTACCATTGGTGATCGATCTATCACAGGTATGATTGCACGTGACCAAATGGTCGGTCCTTGGCAAACCCCCGTTGCTGATGTCGCTGTAACTACCTCATCTTTAGAAAGTTATACCGGCGAATCCATGTCTATGGGAGAGCGTACTCCTCTAGCCATTTTGGATGCGCCTGCATCTGGTCGTATGGCTGTTGGTGAGTCCCTAACTAACCTAGCTGCGTCTTTAGTTACAGAACGCAAATCTATAAAGCTTTCTGCAAATTGGATGGCCGCAGCAGGTCACCCTGGTGAAGATGAAAAATTATATGAAACCGTTAAAGCTGTTGGTATGGAGTTATGTCCTGCATTAGACATCGCCATTCCAGTTGGTAAGGACTCCATGTCCATGAAAACGGTATGGGAAGATCAAGGTGAAAAGAAAAGTGTTACTTCGCCACTTTCTCTAGTTATTACCGCATTTGCTCCAGTTGCAGATGTTCGTAAAACTCTCACTCCCGAATTAAAGAATGATAAAGATACTAGCTTAGTTCTGCTTGATTTAGGTGAAGGGAAAAATCGTCTAGGTGGTTCGGTATTAGCTCAAGTACATAATCAAGTCGGCTCTACTGTACCAGATGTTGATAACCCTAAAACACTGGCTGCTTTTTTTGATTCAGTTCAGAAATTGAATAATGATGGTGTGTTGTTGGCTTATCATGACCGTTCCGATGGCGGTTTGTTTGCTACATTGGTAGAAATGTCATTTGCTAGTCATCTTGGTTTAGATGTTGAGCTTTCAAACGTGATCTCTAACTCAAGTGAAATAACGGCATCTCTATTTAATGAAGAACTTGGTGCTGTTATTCAGGTGAGTAATAACGACTTAGAAAGTGTCTTATCTCACTTGAGTGATGCGGGTGTTCAAGCATCTGTTATTGCAACATTAAATCAAGATGATCAGATACGTGTTAAATATCAGGATGATGTTGTACTAGAAGAGAGTCGTGTTAATTGGCAGCGTATTTGGGCTGAAACCAGTTATCGAATTCAATCTTTACGTGATAATCCTAAATGTGCACAACAAGAGTTTGACTCTCTGCTTGATGATAAAGATCCTGGGCTGCATAGTCGTTTGACATTTGATCTTAATGAGAAAATAACTGCATCAATAGATATCAGTGTGAAACGTCCTAAGATTGCAGTATTAAGGGAGCAAGGTGTAAATGGTCATGTAGAAATGGCTGCTGCTTTCCATAAAGCCGGCTTTGCATCTTATGATGTTCATATGAGTGACATCTTAACTGGCCGAGTTAGCTTAAAAGATTATCAAGGTTTAGTTGCTTGTGGTGGATTCTCTTATGGAGATGTTTTGGGTGCGGGTGAAGGTTGGGCAAAATCAGTGCTCTTCAATAAAGTAGCACGAGAAGAGTTTTCTTCCTTTTTCCAAAGAACTGATACTTTTGCGTTAGGTGTATGTAATGGTTGTCAGATGCTTTCTAACTTACGTGAACTGATCCCCGGCACTGATCACTGGCCTAAGTTTGTGCGTAATGAATCCGCTCAATTTGAAGCGCGTTTGGTTCAAGTTGAAGTTCAAGAGTCAAATTCTATTTTATTTAAAGGAATGGAAGGTTCTTGCATGCCAATTGTTGTTGCTCATGGTGAAGGTCAAACAGAGTATCGAGATATCTCAGATTACGATGCGTTAGTGAAGAAAGCTCAAGTGTCACTAAAGTATGTAGACAATTATGGTAAGCCAACTGAGAACTATCCTTTTAATCCAAATGGTTCGGCTCATGGGGTTACAGGCCTTACTTCAGAGGATGGTCGAGTGACTATTATGATGCCTCATCCTGAGCGTGTTTACCGTACGGTTCAACATAGTTGGCATCCTGCTGAATGGAGTGAACAAGCTCCTTGGTTGCGCCTATTCCAAAATGCACGTAAGTGGTTAGGCTAACAAGAAAAAGCTAAAAATCCCCCGTATACATTGAGCTTTGTATCCGGGTTTTTTTTTAATTTTAGTTTTTTTGAAAAAAGATGAAAAAACTTCTTGCCAAAAAAAAATGAACGAGTATTATACGCACCACTGAGACGCACTGCACCATCAATTGATGGAAACGAACAGCTCTCAACGCTCTTTAAAATAGTTAATCAGATAATTTGTGTGGGCGCTCGCTGGAGACTTCGAAAACATTTTGAAGTCTTACG
>CANLRQ010000063.1 GCA_947493575.1 uncultured Marinomonas sp. | reverse complement strand
TTAATTGTTGGTGTCGTGATCTACTTATTTAGAAGTGAATCACGACACAGAACGTATGTGGATAAATATTTATGATGCCCGAATGATATTAGAAACTTATGCTCACTCACGGGAGGGGACACTAACTGTAGAGCGTGCGTTTGATGCAATGTCGAATGTGAGAATCTGAAAAAGTGTCGTCTACTATACTTTAAAAGTCAAAGGAGTGAATGAGCACGTGCGAGTCGAAAGTGATTTTCAGTCTGTACCGAGTTGAGATTAGATCATGACGTTAAAAACCCACACAAATATGAGCATGAAGTGAATGAAGGTTTGTTCTTGATTCAATCTTATTATCCATTACATTGATAGTCATTTTGTGGTTCTTGGTACGCTAAGTTCTTAAATTTCTGAAAAGCATATTGCAAGGTTTAAGACAGTTAAGTAAAGGGAATTTGGAGTTTGAATTTTCGAATAAAGCCAGTTTATTCGAAAATTCGTTACAATGCTAAGCTATTAGAGTCTGCGTCTTTAGAGACATTGCCGCAAGCGGACAGTACCAAATAATACAGCGACAGAATTCGTTCGATTGTCAACGGATTACAAAACAACTTAGCTGTGTTTACATTGAAATAGTTCACTTAAGCCGACTCTTTGGAGCCCCCTAGAGCATCGGTCCTAATTAGCATTTGTTTCACTAAGAGATAAGTAAGTCTCTCAATGAAACAAAAGGTCTTGTTTCAACCCTCTCTAAAATTGATCAAAGACTTTTTTAAGGGCAGCTATGCCCGGTTCTATCCTATGTGTTTCAATGGCAGAAAAACCGAGCCTGAAAAAGTTTTGAGGTGGGTTGTCAGATATGAAGTGTATTGAGCCAGATTCCATTAGAATACTATTTCTCGCAGCTATCCATGATACCTCTTCGGTATTTATGCTTTCGGGCGCTGCGAGCCAAATGGAAGTTGAGCCTTGATTCATTTTGTCTGCGGTAAACATATGTGCTAGATGACGATCAACGGAATCAACCATTCGTTGTTGTTTGGATGAGTTAATAACTCGAAGTTTACGTAAGTAAGTATCGTAATAGCCAAGAGACAAAAATAGCGCTAATTGCCTTTGCACATTCACCGGTGGATGTCGGTACATTAAACGTCTTAAAGAACGAATTTCAGCTATAAGCTCTTCATCGGCAACCATATAACCAATGCGTAAACCGGGTGAAGTCGATTTGGACATGCTGCCTAAATAGATGACGCGATTATGAGTGTCTAAGGCTTTCAGAGCTGGAAGTGGGTTTTCTTTGACATTGATCTCAGCATCATAATCGTCTTCAATGATGATAATGTCTTTTTTCACTGACATGTCTAACAATGCAGTGCGCCGTGATTCACTCAGTTCTGCTCCTGTAGGAACTTGTGTACTTGGAGTGATATATAAGTAATCACATGAATGCAATTGCTCATCGACAATAATGCCTTCTTGGTCTATGGGTTGCTTATGAATATTGCTGTCGAATACAGAAAATATATTCAAAGCATCGCGGAAACCTGGGTTTTCCATGCCTACTTTGGTTCGGCTGTTGAGCAATAAATTTGCGAGTAGATAAAGGGAGTTTTGTGTGCCAATTGTAATGATTATTTCACTGGCTTCAGCGTAAATACCGCGACGTGGTAATAAACGGGTTCTTACTTGTTCAATTAAGAGAGGGTCATCTGAATCCACCATGTCATTGATCCAATATTTATTCCATTTCCCCATCATGCTTTTACGAACGCTATCTCGCCACTGATCTAGAGGGAAAAATTCTCGTTGGATTTGACCATAAATAAATGGAAACTCAAATTTCTGCCAATCATTCGGCTTCACTATATTAGGTTGACTGCTCGGGGTTTTGTTAAATTTGGTCGCCCAATTTGGGTTGGCTTCGGTTTCGTTAAGCACTATGTGGGTGTTGAGGTTTTCAGATTCATGGAAGCTTGGGCTAACAAAAAAGCCTTTTCGTGCACGTGCTTCAATATAGCCATTGTCCACTAAGCTATCATAAATCAAGACGATGGTATTACGTGAAACACCAAGCTTTTTAGCGAGGTTGCGGGAAGAAGGTAAAGGCTCATCAAGTGAGAGCCTTCCTGACAGTATGAGGTTAACAAGGTATTCTCGAATTTGATCTTGTAATGTTCTTTCAGAATCAAGTTCGATATGAAAATATTGCTCGAGCACTAAATCTCCTTACGTAATCAAAAGAGTACGTTGTAATATGAAACATATCCCTTTTAGTCTTTAGATAGAAAGTTTAGCATAATCGGTGATTTTCAATTTATTATTTGCTTTATACTTTGTTTCGTATGGAGAAGTCGATCATAAAAGAGGCTAGCGTTTGGGCGTCTTCTATCGTAACACCGTTATAAAGGCTTGCTCTTAAATAATCTCCGGTCCCAAAAGGGGTCAGGGTACGTAATCCAACCATCCCTTTTTCCCAGCTTTCGATCAGAAACTGGTTGGTTAGAGCTTCATCACCATTGCAGATATTAAAAGGTACGTTCATGCGGCTTCTAATAGACGGTTTGTTTATCGGTGTTTTATAAAAACCTTTAGACTGATCAATGACCTGATAAATTAAATCGGCTTTTTTGATAGAGCGTTTTTCATTTTCTTTTATACCCCCCTGTTTTTCTAGCCAATCCATCAACAATCCCACCACTTCTATGTTGAATGTGGCAGGGGTGTTCCATAAGTTGCCAGCATCACTATTGGTGGTGTAATTAAAAACGCCTGGACAAAGAGGGGAGGCTTTACCTTTGCCAAGCAAATCGTTGCGAATTATTGTAATGGTTAATCCTGGGTGGCCTATGTTCTTAGAAGCGCAAGCAAATAAGACACCGATGCCACTGCCATTCCAGTCTATTGGTTTCGTCGAAAAATCTGAGCTAGCATCAACAATAAGCGGTATATGTTTGCGTGAATTGGGCAAACTCGGTAATTCGTGTAGTTCAATACCATTGACTGTTTCATTGGAGCATAGGTAAATAAACTTACTATTGGTATCAATCTTCTCTTCTGTGAGAGTAGGGAAGTCTGTGTATTTACCGGTTTTTGAATCCTTATTGTCAATAATGTCAACCTGACAGTATTTCTGAGCTTCTTCTGTTGCTCTTTCTGACCATGTTCCACTGACTACATAGGTTGCTTTATCGGTGAGTTCTTTACATAGGTTGAGAGGCAGAGCAGCAAACTGGCCATGCCCACCTGCATGAGTGAAAAGTACTTCATAATTATTGGGTATTTCCATCACTTGACGAACCATCGCGACAGCATGGTCTAAAATTTCTACAAATTCTGGTGAACGATGGGAAAGCGCTAAAGTGGTGAGTCCGCTGCTATTAAAAATTTTTGCGATGTTATGTTCGACTTCTTTTGGCAGGGAGGTCGGGCCTGGGCTGAAATTAATAACCGCGTTTGAGGGGGCGGGAGAGTTCAAAGACCCCATTAGAGCTGGATGAGTAGTGTTTTTCATTCTGCGTTTATCCTTTGAAAATGGAAGTGTTTTATCGTGTTTGTAGAGATTAAGCCAAATGAATTGAGGCACTGATTCCCAAAATCGCAACGGTGCTTATAATGGGTAAGGCGAAATGTTTAAGAGACTTGGGTGGTTTTTTATTAAAAAAGTATTGGCCAACACGAACTGCAATCAAAGAGGGAATCAGCAAAATGGCAATGAGCTTAATGACTTCTAAATCAATTAAGTTACTCATAAAAAGCCCTCCCAAAGAAACAGATTCACTGATGATAAAAAACATAATCATGGTGGCTCTTTGTACAGTGGCTGTTAATGAGCTTGATAACATGTAACAAACAACTATTGGCCCTCCAATAGAAGCTGCAGATGTTCCTGTTCCTGCTAACAGACCAAAGCCATACTTTGCTGGAGTTTTATCTGTATTCTTTATACGGATATTTAGAATAAGAAACGCTGAAAAAATTAAAATAGTAATACAGATCAATATTTTAAGAATTTCTCCAGGTACTAAAAGTAATAAGGCTAGGCCAATAGGAGTGCCTATTACAGCCCCTAAAGTCAGTCGTTTCAAAGTTGGGATGTCTGCTTGACGCATCGCCTGTTTCAAAAGAGGCGCACTGCAAATAACGTCAAGCCCTAAAACAATGGGAATAGATTGCTGAGGGGATAGAAAAAAATTAAGCCCAACAACCGCAAAAGCAGCGAACCCGAAGCCAGAATAGCCTCTTATAAAGGCGGCAAAAAAAACCACCATCATTAAAATTAAAACGTTTTCTAAAGGCACATATACTCCTAATTTATAAATGATTAACCTTAAAGGAAGTATGGTGACTTTTTTGTATAGTACTTAGCGCCAGCTATGAGTTTATATGGTGCCAGCTTGGAGAATGTTAAAAATTATGCATCATTTTGGTATATTGCAGATTTTTCCTCAACATAAAGGAGAATTACAGTGAAAAAATAATCATTCACGCAATCAAGAATAGGGAGCGAGCGTTTAGACGTATGGTACTTTCTGCGCTTTGAGGGACGTTAGGTGCTTTATTAATTTATTTCATTAGCAGAATGCGCTTTTTTTAGTAGCTTATTTGCCAATTCAGCAAAGCCATAACCACCGGGCTTTTGAGTGATCCAACTAGGGCGGTGCTGCATAGAAGAAAGGTGTTTCTTAATATTGGAGACACCTATGCTTAAAGGGAATTTTTCAAACATGCTTTCATCATTTGGTGCGTCACCAACATAAATAACTTGCTCCATTATTTGTTGCTTACTAAGACCATAGTGCTGGCTGAGTACCCGCCTAGCCATAGCAAATTTATCATAATCACCGTGCCAGATATTGATGTGTATGGAGCTGGCTTTTGCTTGTATCCCAAGTCTTTGGAGCTTATTTAGAAGAGCATCTTTTAACTCAGGTAGAGGAGGGGACTGATCTTGAGCATAATCAACGGCGACATCTGTTAAACGATAGGCTTGATCTTGGGCCAGTTTTAGTGGTGAAAATTCAGCTAGAAGCACTTGTACTTCCTGAAGAAGCTCTAGCTTTTTAACATGCATTGCTTCTGCCGATGTCCAATAATGGTAGTCTAGTTTGCCATTGGATTGCTTCTGTAAAAAGCAGGCTCCGCCCTCGGTAATAACACCTGAGACAGGCCATAAGCGAGCGATCAAATCAGACCATCCGGCACAGCCACCTGTTACAGGAATGATAACGTAACCTGCTGCCATTAATTTATTTAATGCTAAATAGGTCTCTACTGGTAAATTGGATTCCCATGTAAGGGTGTCATCCACATCGGTCAGTATATATTTAATAGACTGTAACTGAGAGTCGTCTAATTCTTGTAGGTCTGCTATCAATGAATCTTGCATGAATAAGTCTATATCTAATCTATCAGGTTTAAATACACATTATGTTGCTCTAATAACTCGGCTTGCTTCTCGGTAACAACATCAGTAACGAATTGATCTATATGGCTAAAGTCATTTACTCTTGCCATGGCTTTACGGCCCCATTTGTATTGGTCACATACTAAAATAGAGTTACGACTCTGATCGATAATGACTCGGCTGATTGCAGCTTCTTCAGGGTCAAAGTCGAGAATCCCCATTTCTTCATCTAAACCGCCGCAGCCTATGATGCCAAAATCAAAATAGAACTGACGCAAGAACTCGACTGTCTCCACACCTACTAGATCCCGATGAGAGTGGCGTAATTTTCCTCCAGCAACTCTTACTTGGATACTAGGAAATGCACATAAGATGGCGGCTACTGTGAGGTTGTTAGTGAAGACTTGCAAATCTTTGTGATTGGCCAAGGCTTTTGCAACGTATTCAACCGTGGTGCCGACGCCTAAAATAAGAGAGGCACCATCAGGTATTTGAGCGACTAAAGTATCTGCAATTTTTTGCTTAGCCACGCCATTTAAATATTGTCGATTATCGAAAGGCAAATTTTCTGCCGTCGACATTAACGCAATGCCCCCATGCTGACGTCGAATTAGATGTAATTCGGCCAGATGGTTGACGTCTTTGCGGATGGTTTGTGAAGAAACGTCAAAACGTTCCACGAGAGTTTCAATAGACAAATAATCAACCTGTTGAACCCAGTTAAGTATTTGGTTTTGACGTTCACTCAAGCTCATTATTTTATTCCGGAGTTAAAGAAGGTGATTGGATCGTCTGTGATGACGGCATCCATACCCCATTGCCAATGCTCCTGAACTAATTCAGGCTCATTTGCTGTGTAACAAAAAAGTAAGTAACCCGCTTTTTTTATAGCTATTGCAGTTTCTTTTTGCAGCAACTGATAATCACAATTCAGACTAAAAGCTTGGATATTTGACAGTGTCTCAGACCAGTCGTCAGGGATATCTTTATATATCTGACTTAAACGTAAGTCGTTATCAATATCGCGAACAGCTATTAATACATCTTTATTAAAGCTAGAAATACACAGTTTGGATGTGTCCTTCCAATGGTGTGACAGTTGTTTGATCACTTCTGGTACTATGTTTTCTACGTCTTTTTGAGCACATTTAATTTCTAAATTTAACGATAAACCTAGAGATTGAATGTGATTTAACGCTTCAGCTAGAGTTGGAATGGTTTCATTATTAAAGTTAGGGCTAAACCAACTGCCGACATCTAGTTTTTTTAATTCAGCAATGCTTTTCGTTTGAACTGGGCCAGAGTCATTACTGCATCGATCAAGGGTCGTATCGTGAAAGATGACTAACCCATCAGCCGCTATTGTAACATCTATTTCTACCCATTGTGTCCCTGCATTAGCGGCCGCAGAGATTGACGCTAGGGTGTTTTCCGGTGCTAATTTAGCCGCACCTCTATGGCCCATTACTTTTGTTTCAAATATCATCTTACTTCCTAGCGTCATTATCTAATCTTAAACGACTACAGTCTTTGCTTAGTCTCTGCATCAAATAAATGCCACTTATCTTGTGGTGCTTGCAGAGAAATATAGCTGTTTATTTCTGGTTGATGAGGCCCAGATAAACGTAACACCAGTTCTTCACTCACACCATCAATTTCCCCATAAATAAGGGTTTCAGCACCTAACGATTCCACTGCTTTAACTCGTATTTTGAAATCGGCATCGGTTTCACAGACAGTGAGATGTTCTGGTCGAATTCCCCAAACAACAGAGCCATTAAATGCGTGCTCACTGTTGAGAGATATTTCAACACTGTTGCCTACGGTGAGTGTTTTTTTATTGAGCTGGGCCGCAAATAGGTTCATTGATGGTGAGCCAATAAATGCGGCGACAAATGGGGTGGCAGGTCGATCATACAATTCTAATGGAGAGCCAATTTGTTCCGCATTGCCCTTGTTTAATACCACTAACCTGTCTGCGAGTGTCATTGCCTCAACTTGATCGTGGGTAACATACAAGGTTGTTGTACCTAAGCGTCTTTGTAATTGGCGTATTTCTACACGCATTTGTACTCTTAGTTTTGCATCTAAGTTAGACAAGGGTTCATCAAACAAGAATACTTGAGGGTCTCGTACCATAGCGCGCCCCATTGCTACTCTCTGTCTTTGACCTCCAGATAACTGTCTTGGTTTGCGTTCCAGTAAGGCCGATAAATCTAGCATAGAAGCAACATCTGCTACTTTTTGTTCAATGGTCTCTTTATCAACACCGCGATTCTTCAGTCCGTATGCCATGTTTCCAAATACTGTCATATGAGGATAAAGAGCATAACTTTGGAATACCATTGCGATGTCACGATCTGCTGGCTCCTTATCATTCATACGAGTGCCGTTGATGGTGAGTTCGCCATCTGTAATACTTTCTAATCCTGCCACCATACGCAGCAAGGTTGATTTACCACAGCCAGAAGGGCCAACTAAAACAATAAATTCTCCGTCTTTAATTTCTAAATCTACCGCTGGAATTGCATGAAAACCATTAGGATATTTCTTACCGACTTTATTTAATACGACTGCTGCCATGATGCTTACTTCTCCGAATCAACTAAACCTTTAACAAACATTTTTTGCATGCCTATCACGACAGCAACGGGGGGGAGCATGGCTAAAATGGTGGACGCCATAATACTGTTCCATTCAATCGCACCATCGGCGACGGATACCATGCGTTTTATACTCATTACGAGTGTGTAATAAGCGTCATCTGTCGTGATTAACAGAGGCCACAGATATTGATTCCAACCAAATATAAATAAGATAACAAAGAGTGCAGCGATGTTGGTGCGAATCAGCGGCAGCAAAATATCAAAGAAGAAACGAACTGGCCCAGCACCATCCATTCGGGCCGCTTCAACCAACTCACCAGGGATCGACATAAAAGCTTGTCTAAAAAGGAAAGTCGCTGTTGCGCTGGCGATCAAAGGTAAAGCCAAACCCGTATAGGAATTTAATAGGTTAAGATTAGCGACGACTTCATAGGTGGGTAATATTCTGACCTCGACAGGTAACATTAAGGTCATAAAAATGATCCAAAAACAAAGAGAGCGCATTGGAAAACGAAAGAATACGATCGCATAAGCCGAAATTAACGAAATGGCAATTTTTCCAAAGGCGATGGAAAGCGCCATAACCAATGAGTTCAGCATCATCTTCCAGACAGGAACATCAACACCGTTACCAGCGGCATTAAATAATACAGCCTGCCATGTTTCGGTAGCGTAATCACCAAACCATAACGGTATGCTTCCTTGACCAAATGCTTCTGCTGGATGTGTGGAAGCAACCGCAGCGACCCAGATAGGTAATGCAACGGCAATAACACCTATTATTAAAACGGCATGACTGACAAAGGTTAACCAAGGACGATTTTCTATCATGTTAAAAGCCACCCTTTTGAATTGTAATTAATCTCATGACGTTCATTAATACTGTACCTTGCGTTCAATAAAGCGGAATTGAATGACAGTCATAACGCCTACTATCATCATTAAAATCACAGATTGTGCTGCGGAGCCGCCTAAATCTAAGCCAACAAAGCCATCTTCGTATACTTTATAAACTAATATCTTGGTACTCTGCCCAGGGCCTCCTGATGTTGTAGCATCAATGACACCAAACGTTTCAAAAAAGGCATACACAATATTAATCACCAAAAGGAAGAAGGCAGTGGGTGAAAGTAGAGGGAAAACGATGTCCCAAAAGCGCCTTAATGGGCCTGCCCCATCAATAGCTGCCGCTTCAATTAAAGAACGGGGAATCGCTTGTAAACCGGCTAAAAAGAAAAGAAAGTTATAGCTGATTTGCTTCCAAGTTGCTGCGATAACCACAAGAATCATGGCGTCGCTACCATTTACATAATGGTTCCAGTCAACACCAATATATTCAAGCCATAAAGCGATAGGTCCTTGAGCAGGATCAAATAATATCCACCAAAGCACGCCTGCTAGGGCAGGGGCAACGGCGTAAGGCCAAATTAACAGAGTTTGATAGACCATTTGACCACGAAGAATACGATCAGCCATTGTTGCTAAAATGAGGGCGATTACCAGGCCACTTACCGCTACAGAAAAACTGAAGATAAAGGTGACGGCGATAGAGTTGTAGTAACTAGGGTCTTGTAAAAGTTCAATGAAATTTTCTAAGCCGACATATTCGCGACTTAAGCCAAATGGGTCTTCTTGATAGAAAGCTTGTTCTACCGCCTGTCCTGCTGGCCAGAGAAAAAAAATCAAGGTTACCAAAAGTTGTGGTGCTATCAAAAGCCAAGGTAAGGTTTTATGGGGGAAGGTAACTGTCATGAAAGTTCCAAAAATCGTGTTTAAGGCCAGCATTCACCTTAATTCAATAAGGTGAATGCCTTAACAGAATAGAATTTACCAGCCTATAAATTCATATAGACTGGAATCCAATACTACTTATTCACTTTTTCAAACTTAGCTAACATAACATTGCCGCGTTCTACTGCATTATCAAGAGCAGATTTAGCGTCCGCATCACCATTCCAAACAGACTCTAATGCTTCATCAATGATGCCGCGAATTTGAATGAAGTTACCAAGACGTAGGCCTTTAGTATTTTCAGTTGGTGTTCCTGTTGTCATTTGCTGAACAGCAATTTCTGTACCTAAGTTTTCTGCGTAGAAACCTTCGCCTTTCGTTTGGCTGTAAGCAGCTTGTGTAATAGGTAAATACCCACTGAACTGATGCCAATCAGCTTGTACATTAGAAGATGATAAATAGCTTAAGAATGAAGCCACACCTCTATACTCTTCAGTGGAATGACCTTTTAGCACCCATAAAGACGCACCACCAATAATAGTATTAGATGGTTGCTCTACAGCGCTTGCCCAGTAAGGTAATTCAACCACACCAAACTCAAAGGAGGCATTTTTCTTGATGCCTGCATAGCCAGCGGAGGATTCAGTATACATAGCGCATTCTTGGCTATAGAATTTAGCTGAACCATCGTTACGACGACCAGAGTAGCTAAAGATACCGCTCTTTTGCCATTCTCCCATCTGACTAATGTGTTTTACTTGTAATGGACCGTTAAATGCCAAACGGGTGTCTGTTCCACCAAAACCATTTGCTTTAGTTGCAAAAGCTTCATTGTGGCGTGAGCTCATGTTTTCTAAATGAACCCAAGACTGCCATGCAGTGGTAAAACCACATTTTTCGCCAGAAGCTAATAGCTTATCACCGACGATTTGCATTTCTTCCCATGTCTTTGGTGGTGTTACTCCTGCTTTTTCAAGCATTGCTTTATTGTAATAAAGTACAGGAGTTGAGCTGTTAAATGGCATGGATAACATGTCACCATCATTATCCGTATAATAACCAGTGACAGCGCTTAGATACTTAGAACCATCAAAAGATTGTCCAGATTCGCGCATTAGTTGATGTACTGGGTAAATGGCGCCTTCAGCTGCCATCATACTTGCTGTGCCCACCTCGAACACTTGAACTAACTCAGGTTGCTGCTTAGCACGAAAAGCGGCAATGGCTGAGGTCATTGTTTCAGTATAATTCCCTTTATAAACTGCTTTCACTTGAAAGGCATCTTGTGATGCATTGTAGTCAGCAACGATAGAGTTTACTTTCTCTCCTAGTGCACCACCCATGGCGTGCCACCATTCAACTTCTGTTGCAGCAAAACTAGAACTCGCAATAGATGCGCCTATCAGTAAGGCAGATAATTTACGTTTTTGCATATCAAGGCTCCTCGTATGAGCTTATTTTTGTAGTTCGAGGCGAAATTTAACATTCAAATATGACATTTTTGTTTATTGATATGGAGGTCAAGTGATTAAAAAATGTGCATTATTTAGTCAGCCCTGAAAAATCCTTAACAGACTGTTTTTAAAAAAAATTAGCTATTTGGGCATAGATCATTTCGACCAG
>CANLRQ010000062.1 GCA_947493575.1 uncultured Marinomonas sp. | reverse complement strand
TTAATCGTCATGATCTGATTCCTATATTTAGGTAAATTATAGACTATAGGCACCTACAGAATCATTAAACCATTACACTCAGTGACGTCCCTGTTGAAACAATATGGTTTAGAAGGTCAAGTAAACTCCTTTGAAGAAAGTATGAATCGAGCGGCAGAAAAAGCAGCCCCTCAAGCAACGGACCTAATTGTTTCCGCCATTAAAGACATGAGTTTTGAAGACGCTCAGAAGATTTACTCTGGCTCTGATGGCGCAGCAACGCAATACTTCAAAGAGAAAACCAGTGACAAGTTAAGAGCGTTATTTCAGCCTAGTGTTGAAGCATCATTGGATGAAGTGGGAGCAACTCGCTACTATAATGACTTAGCTAAAAAAGCTAAAGATATCCCCTATGTTGGAGATAAAATTAATATTGATTTGAATCATTATGTCACCGAAGAAGCACTAGATGGTTTATTTAGCATGCTAGCGGTTGAAGAAAAAAGCATCCGTGAGAACCCAGTGTCGCGTACTACAGACATATTGCAGAAAGTGTTTGAATAAGGCTATTTTGAAAACAGAGTGATCAGCCGCATCACTCTGTTTTACGTTGTGGTTACATTCTCTAGAGTACATTGAGTCGTTATTGATCTTCTATGCCAATAACGACTCAATGATTAGACTGATTTGTCATTACGACATTTCCTACTTCGACCAAATCCTGCCAAGTTAAGGTTAAGGCACTATCGAGTTATTCATTCAATAGGACATTTTTGTCCACTTAGTCATCTGAGAGCCTGATAAATGGCCGATTGATTTTGCTTGCTATAAGGCTTCTGTGCATGACGCCATGATAGAAGCTCTCAATTGCGGTCGTGAATATTCGCAAACGATTGATTTAAAATTTATCACGACAGAGAGAGCATCGCTTATATTTACGATAAAGCGGTGCTTTCAAAGGTTTGATCCGTTATGATGCTCTCCAATAGGAATGTGCAATATCACTTCCTGACTCTCAATCCTTTAGGATCCTAATGAAAAAAACATTTGAATTATCTCATCCAAAAATTGCTTACCCACGATTAATCGAAGCGACAAAAAATGAAGTTAAAAAGTACCTTAAAAGAGAGCGCAATAAGACCTTGCCGGAAGACGCTGACTATTGGGGATTTAACTGTAAATTTGGCCAAACAGAAGAACAATCTGAAACCATTCGTGTGGGTCAGGTGAATGAAAAAATTAGCTTTGCAGAAAGCCAAGAATGGCCATCGTTTTACCTAGAAATTCTGGCTTACCCTGCGCAACGCACTCCGCATGATGTGGAAACATCTGCAGACGAACAGAACGAAGACGAGTAATAAGTAGCATTTTAGTTATCTAAAAATGCATTTTAAAAAGCCAGCATGGAATCCATACTGGCTTAATAAAAACTGTCAACCTATGTTAGACCAAGTCGGCCGACTTATTTTACTTTCAATTCGTGTAATTCTTCGCTGTACCAAATTTTGCGTTTAAAGCGAGGGTTTTTAGACGACATATCAATTTTGTACGGATTTTCTTCTTGGCTTTGTGGCAAGTCGAGAATATTACATAATTCTTGCGCTAACCATTTCTCTACTTTCAGAACCACCATTTTTTTGCGTAAGCGGCCCTGTTCATCACGATTTAGAATTGTAGGAAGAGTATTTAGCGTTAGGATTTCACCGATAGCAGGATGCGCCATACGTTCACGGCCTTCATCACTAGCATAGAAATGCGAGACAGCAAATACCATACGTTGCGGTTTGATCTGCTGTAAAAATTTACAGGCTTTTACAACAGTAGAACCAGTGCGAACCATATCATCAAATAAGATAATACTGGCACCATCTAAACCATCGAACGTATGTTCGCTTTCTTTGTGTAGAGTAACTTCTACTTTACGCTCAGCGGTACGTTCTTTATCAAGCATGATAAATTTCGCTTTACTAAGGCCAAGTCTGTTAAACATTTCCTTAACGAAATCACGCGCCCCCTTATCTGGTGCACAAAGTACTAGGCCTTCACCGTTTTCACCATAATGCAAAATGTCTGAATTCAATAAATAATGGCCATAAATTTCATAAGGGATTAAATTATGGAAATCCCCTTCGAACACTTCAGCAAACATTTTTTGTACAGAATCAGAGTGGTTATGGATAGTCATTACTGTATCCACACCGGACAGCTTAAGTAGCTGTGCATAGAGTTTAGCGGTGAAAGGCTGACCATCGAATTTTTTTACATCATGAACATCACGTTCAAAGCTTGTTTCCCCTAAACCTTGATGTGGACCGCGATCTTGTGCACTGTAAAACAGATCAGGCTCTACTAGAATAACTCGCTCAGCACCGTTTTCTTTTGCTGTTCGGGCGATAATAAGGTTGGTCATAGCCAGTTCTTGGCGGCTTTTTACGTGACTGCCTGTGCTGACAATAATGACGGATTTGCCTTTTAGTTTACGACCAATATTATCAAAATCTGCCTCGTCGGAAATAAATCGAGGGCAAAATTCAGAGTTCATAAATTGCTTCATACTGATCAAATCAGCGATGTCATCGTGTTGGCCCATTGCATAGGCGATATCAATAGCAAACGGATTATCGGAAGAGTTACTAACGACTACGACATTAGTGGATTGACCGGTCGACAGAGTCATGTAAGATCCTTAACTAAGGGATAGAGAGTTTGCGCTGATTTTAATACTTGTAGACGTATTTCGATAGGTCGATTTTAAATAAATGTCGTTTTTATTTGTATGAAATTTCAGTACACTTCGATAAATTGGTTTTTCGTATAAAAAACATAAATAAAATCAATGGTGATCTTTTCATTTTTGAAAAAAAAGAATTATGCTGAGATCTCGATATTGAAGTCAACAATGGCCATATGATTTGCTTGAGGACTCTTGAATTGACTTTGAGCGATTATAAAACGAGGTAAAAACATATAAAAACAGCTATTCCATCAATAACAACACACCTATTATCGCTTTAACTGCAAACAGTCATTCAAACAGAAAACGCCCTTTTTTAGTGTTAAAAAAGGGCGTTAAAAACGAAAACATTTCTTTTAAGTACAAATCGAATTAACGCTTTTTCGAATCTTCCATAAGGAATTTAATAAAATTTTTGATTGTCGTTAAACTCACTTCCGCATTTTGCATATGGTGATCTAAATCAGTAATTTCATGCTCTTGCTGCATTTTCTCACGGCGTGACATTTCTTCTTTCAATTCAACCAAAGTTTGTTGCGTTTCATCAATTAGTTTATTTAAACGCTCATTAGTCATTACATGTAAATTATTCATAATACAGTACCTTCAAATTAAATAACGTTGCTAATACCAAGGCAAACAGCGGGGAAAACAAAGAACACGCCTAGAATATAACCTAAAGCTGCAAACTTATTTTCAGCTGCAAGGTCACCTAATGACTCAGCCGCTTTAATAGGTAAATTTCTTAAGAACGGAGCACCGTAAATCACCACCACACCTAAAATATTATAAACTAAATGAATAAATGCAATTTGTAATGCCGCTTCAGCATTGCCTGTCACGGCTGTTGCCGCTAATACAGCAGTGACACAAGTTCCAATATTCGCCCCCAAAGTGAAAGGATAAATGTCTTTCAATTTGAATGCGCCAGAACCTGCTAGTGGAACCATTAAAGACGTAGTTGTCGAAGAAGACTGAACTAGAATGGTTACTAAAGTTCCAGAAGTAATACCAGATATAGGGCCACGACCAATAGCGGTATGCATAATATCTTTTGCCTTGCCTACCATAAGCTTTTTCAGTAGTTTCCCTACCAAGGTAATAGCAATGAAAATCAACACGATACCAAGGATGATCATCATCACACCACCAGGTTGGTCTCCCATAGACTTACCAGCACTTTTGAAAACGTTAACAACAGGTGCTGTAGCAGCTTTAACAAAGTTAAAACTCTTTATAGAAGAATCACCCGTTCCAAAGAACATCCCCGCAAACATGCCCCCAACTTTTTCCAATAGCCCAAAAGCAATTTCAAGAGGTAGGAAAATGATTACCGACAGTAAATTAAAGAAGTCATGAACCGTCGCGGCAGAAAACGCCCGTTTAAATTCTTCTTTTGCACGAACATGACCTAAAGAAACAATGGTATTAGTAATAGAAGTACCAACATTGGCCCCCATTATCATAGGCACCGCCAGTTCAACAGGTAATCCACCTGCTACTAAGCCAACAATAATAGATGTTACAGTCGAAGAGGATTGGATTAGCGCTGTTGCCACAATACCAACAACTAGACCTGCAAAAGGATTACTTGCAAAGGCAAATAGCTCTTTTGCTTGGCCTCCTGCCGCCATTTTAAAACCACCGCCGATCACGCCAACCGCACAGATTAGTAAATAAACTAATACTGCAACCATTACCCATTGAAGAGTATTTTGATACGAACCTCTATCAGTCTGTATCGCTTGAGCATTATTTGACATAACAAGATTTCCATAAGTTAAATTGTATAAATCAAAATACAGCGATATCCTTACAAAAATGTGACACTTGAGGCTTGATGGCAGCTAAAAATATAAAGGCCACCAATAAAATGCTGTTTTTATTCACAACTCTGAACGGGCGATGAATCCGCAGCTTATGCAGACAGCGCTTATCAGAGTGAAAAACATAGTAAGTAGTTGCCGTATTAGAGCAACATTACGGTATGGCAAAGGCGCGTTACCTTGAGAAAGCTTGAAACAGTACACGTTTTGAACTGATGAGTGTCACCCACAATATCAAACAAGAGTCCTCGATACAGAAAAAAGTGGTTCTAAAACAGGGAAACGTTGATAAATATTCGCTTATCTAGGGGTATTTAGGCCTACATCTAAATGCCTTAAAAACGCTCAGTTAGGGGTTTTGTTTAAATGAAGCCTTACCATGCAAAAGTCTCTACTAGTGTTAAATAGCCAATCATTTTAGCATTTACGCTTTACCGCCCCTTTAACTCCAAGTACCTTTCTTAGTTTACGTAATAAACGACTAAATTTTAATTAAGGATACATGTGATGTCATATTTTATCGGTGCCTATGCTTCTTCGCCATCTAGTGATAAATGGAACCCTGAACTGGAAACTGAATTTTATTCTGAAATTAAAAAGCTTGCTAATGTAAAAGGGCTTGAGCATCCGTTTTTAGGGTCACTACATCCATATGATGATCAATGGTTTCTTGAGAATATTGATTCAACTTGGAACTATGTTTTTACCTGTATTCCCGGCACTATGAATGAGTTGAGTAAAAATCCTCATTTTGGTTTAGCCTCTTCAAATAAGTCGGGGAGGAAAGCAGCCTTAGCATTCTTAGAAAACGCCAGACTCGCTATTAAAAAGCTAAACTCACACCTTGGTCGAAACGCAGTTACCGCAATACAAATACACTCTGCACCGAACCAAAGGCATTCTGAATCTTCAAAAGAGCACTTTCACTCTTCTTTAGCAACACTATTAGATTGGGATTGGTATGGGGCAAAAGTCCTTGTGGAACACTGCGATACGCTTACACAAAACCATACACCTACAAAAGGTTTTTTAACCGTTGAAGAAGAAATAGAAGCGATAAACCAAGCAAATACAAATGCTAAAAACACGGCTGGAATAATGATTAACTGGGGACGCTCGGTTATTGAAGCGCATCATATTGACGGTGCTATTGAACATATTACTCAAGTAAAAGCGAGCGGTTTATTAAGCGGAATTATGTTCTCAGGGGTATCCGATCAGGACACAGAGTTTGGTGCATGGCAAGACACACACATGCCACCGTCGCCATTTACAGACACATCAATAGGCGAACCAAGTTCATTAATGACAAGTAAAGAGATGCATCGTTGCCTTAATATTGCAGATGCTAGGGGGACAACAGAGTTGCTTTTAGGCGCGAAATTAGGAATCCGCCCTCATAGCGCAAGCATAGAAAAAAGAATTGCCTATAATAAGAATGTCTTAGAAATTTTGGCACATTATTCGAAAAATTAACGAGAGACCTTTCCCACTCTCCTGCGCGGTAATGTAAGAGGATGTTACTAATAACGCGGTATGAATTCCCACGGAGACCGTGGGAACTAGAGAAAATCATCCTACCGTTCACCCAGTTTTTGGGGAAATTGTTGTAGGGTAGTAATACAAGCAATGCACATTTATAACTTATAAACTCCGTTTTTTCGCCTGTTTTTTCCTTGTCTTATAGCTGGTCGCTCATGCCTTCGTGCAAAGGTCTCGTATGGATTAATTTAATAGCTTCAAATTGTTGCACGGCAAGCTAAAAAGAGGATAAAAATGAGTCACCCCATTTGATAGCTTGAATATAGGAGGCTTTTAATATTTCGATATTGGCATCTTGTTCTAGATCTTCACTGTGGCTATATTTTTCAACTAAATCAAGGGTTTCACCTATAATCCCTGTGCGATTAATAATATCTTGGGTAAATTCTTGAGGTAGAGGCAAGCTTGACAGTGCGATGTCTAATGCCTCGCCAGTACAAACATCAATCATAGATAACATGCCAGCCAAGAAGTATTTGTCGCTCTCAGAAAACCGCATTTTCTCTGCATATAATTCCGCATGCTTTGCGCGTATTAGAATTTGTTCGACTAGAGCTTGACGCCCTCCAATCATTTCAGACATAAGCAATACATTCGTCATTGCTTTGAGCTGGTCAGAGCCAATGAGAAGAATAGCTTTTTTAATAGAATCAACTGAGTTTATAACACCAGACGCTGGTGAATTTAGATAACGTAAGAGCTTATGCACTAAAGCGGCGTCTTGGCTGACAATCTTTTCAAGTTGGCTGACATCTGATGCGTCTGCGTCTAAAAGTTGTGCCATTAGCTGTAACAAGGTTACCTTATTGATAGTGGCTGTCTTCGATGAAACAACTTCGGGCTTTTCGTAAAAGTAACCTTGATAGAGATCCACACCTAGCTCTTGGCAAAAATGGAACTCGTCCCATGTTTCTACTTTTTCAGCTAATATTTTAAGATTGAAAGGCTTCAAGCTTTCAAATTGGCGTTGGAACTCCTCTTTTCCGAGCTCTCTAAAATCTAATTTAATGTAGTCTGCTAGCTCAACAAATGGCGCAAGTTTCGGCTCATAGACAAAATCATCTAATGCTAGTGAGTAGCCAGCTTTCGCCCAACGTCTTAAAGATGCTAATAGAACAGCATCGTATCCAACATTTTCTAGCACCTCGACAACAACTTTCTCTTTCTCCAGTGGCAGACCATTTGGATCAAGTAAATATTCCCTCGGAAAGTTCACAAAGGCTTTACTATCGCCAACCAGATTATTCATGCCGATTTCAAACAAGCTTGCAGAAATAACCTGAGCAGTTGCGCCAACATCATCTAACACCCCAGCTTCACTCGCTTCTGCTGTTTTGCGGTACAAAAGTTCATAAGCAAAAACAGACAGATCATTATCTACGATTGGTTGACGAGCCAATACCACCTGAGTACGAGTAACATTATCTTCGATCATAGATACCTCAATAAAACGGCATAGTTCTTTTTATAGCATATATTTCAAGAGATGAAGGGGGCTATATGGATAGTTTTTGTAAAAGAAAAAATTATTAGAGCAAAAGGTTGATATGAATCTTGTATGAAGACATAAAACAGGGACTAAACTTTATCTTGAGACCTTTGCACGACTACTACGCTTGCTAATACTTTGTTAAAAACAGACTTATCATCGCTCATGTCGTGCAGCACAATTGAACTAGGTGAAGCTCACAACTGGTTGCCTGTTAGTGATCACATGCCACTATGTGTGACGATAACTTCTTAAGATATCGATTTTAATTTTACTCAATAAAGGATTATAGAGAATGAACATTAATAAAATAGCAATGGGTTTAGGTTCAGGATTACTCATAGGTTCTGTCTCGGAAACTCTTCCAACCTTGCAGTTTTCATGTTTTGTAATAGGAATGGGTTTGATTAACTACGCTTATTACAGGAGAGTATGATTTTTTAAATTCTAACCCATAAGTTTTCTGTCAGTATGCAATAAAAAGCAGGTTTATTTCTATTGAATACTGTAATTGAGTCACCGTTTTCGCTCAATGCAACCTTCATAGGGGCTGCTGTTAATTCGCTAATACTTGCTGCTTCCGTTAAAAATTGAGTCGTCAGGATCTCGCCAGCACTCTTTGAATGAGTCTAAAATAAGATGAGAAATCTAGCTAGTTGCTCAATTCACTGGCTAACATATAATCAATACGAAAAGCGCTTTTTAAACTCTTTAGGTGTAAGCCCCATGGTGCGTAAAAATAATTTACGGCATGCTCCCGCATCTTCATACCCTACCTTTAATGCGATTCCATCAAAAGACATTGAGTTGGTTTCTAATAGCTCACAAGCCTTTTGAATACGCAGTTTTTGCAGATATTCGCTCGGTTTTAACCCTGTTGCTTTGACAAATCGTCTTAAGAATGTTCGTTCTGTTAAATGGAAATCTTGTGCGAGTTGCTGGAAAATAACCCGTTGAGAATAGTTTCCTTTTAACTTGTTTTGTATGGCAATAATAATTTTATCTCCATGCTGAACGTTAGGAATGAATTGTTGATAGAACCGTTGTTCTCTTATTCCTGTATCAATAATGAGTTCTTTTCCTAGAAGCCGCATCACATTAGGGTGAGAGAATTGAGCGACGATTTCCAACCCAAGATCTACCCAAGACATCATTCCTGCTGCCGTTATTATATTCCCTTGGCTGATGAGTATCTTTTCAATAGCGAGTTCTATATGTGGATGTTTCTCTTTAAAGAGCATTTCTAGCCCCCAATGAGTGGTCACTGTTTTATCTTTTAGAACATTAGCGGCTGCCAGAATAAAAGTACCTGCACAGGCGGAGGTTAATAGCGTATTTTTGTTGGCGGTTTCTATGAGCCAATCCAGTAAATACTGATGTGGCTGAAGATAATAGTCTCCAACGTTACACGGTGGCATGATGACAACATCATAATGGCGTTCGTGAGTGCCGAGTTTAACGATACTACTTTTATCAAGTGGGTTTATTACATCGACTTTAAATTGAACATCGACCGCTTGTTGTGGCCCGATAGTCGTCGCCAATTCAAACATCTCTGATAAACCGTAAATAGCTGACTTCAAACTGTTGGGGTATTGGATAATAGCGATATGAATCATCATGATTTTTGTCACTTTTAACGTTAATAATGTCATTTATGACTATACAGGCCTAATAACTTAACAGATATCCTTTATCTCAATACTTACTCACAGAAAGGATAGAAACATGAACAGCAAAACACTCTTAGTAATAGATATTCAAAATGACTATTTTTCAGGAGGCGCATTTCCTTTATACAACACAGAAGAAACGCTCAATAATATTGTCGATACGATAGAGCAAGCAAAGGCACAACAGGTATCTATTGTTTTGGTTCAACACATAGATTACACCAGTGAAGCAGGATCATCTTTTTTATGCGAAGGCACAGAGGGCGCTAAAATTCATCCTAAAATTCTTGATGCGGCTAAAGGTGCTCCCATTGTAATAAAAACCTTTGCGGACAGTTTTGAGCAAACGACGTTATCAGATACTTTGGCAGAACTGGGTGCGGAAGAGCTCATCATATGCGGGATGATGACTCAAAATTGTGTAGCACATACTGCAATATCAAGAGATGCTGATAAGTACAAGGTTTCAGTACTGCCTGAATGTTGTACGACTACTGACAAGATGATTCACAACATTGGTCTACGTTCTATTACTTCAAAAATTCCTTTCAAGGATATCGAAAGTGCCTTTTCATAAAGTGATCTTTACATTTATTGCAGGAAGGTATGCTTTTTATAATTGAAAAAATTAGACGTAAATATTTGATATATCAGCAGTATTAACCTTTATGGTATTCAACCCTTTGCTTTCGATAATAAAGAAAAAGGCGACAAAAATGACGTACGTTAGTTTCGACGTATGTCATTTTTATATGTATTTATTTTAAAATAATTTTCAACTTGAAGTCGTGTTTCAAGCCAACGACATAACAAGCTTAAGTGCAGAAAATGTAAAGAAGCTGCCCAGTAGCAATTCCACCCAGCGTCTCGTTTTGTTATAGAACAAACGAATAGGGGGTGAGGACATGGTGGTTGCCCATAAACCGTGGCAGAGAAATGAGATCATAAATGAGCCAATCACGAATATCACTTTGATCCCAGTGTCTGCATCATCAACAGCGCCAACGGATGCAATAGCAAGCCAAAAGATAATGGCTTTTGGGTTGGTGACTTGAAGTAAATAGCCTTTGATAAAACACGCTGCTAAAGATCGAGCGCTACTATGGGACCACTTTAAGGGCGGCGGTGGCGAATACGACTTTTTAAATGCACCATAGGCGAGATAGAGTAAATATGCCCCACCAAAAATACGTAAAATATCCATAGCCCATGTAAACTGAGACAGTACAAACCCTACTCCCAACATAGTGAGAATGTTAATAGACACACTGCCAATGGCTATGCCCAGTGTGGCTGTTAGTGCTGGCATGCGACCTTGTTCGGTGGCGATGCCAATGAGCATGAGAACCGATGGCCCGGGTGATAAGGCAGCGACGAAAAGAATGGAGTAAGCGGTTAGGATACCGGGTAAAAATGTACTAAATTCACTCATAAAATACTCGTGTGTTTGTTAATTTTGTTCTGAAAGTGGTGTTGTTTTACGGTCCATTAACCCTTTGCAAAGGATTGTCGATTGTTTTGTGTTTTTTTCATAGGTTCCATTGGGTATTTGCTGCAACAAGTGTCATTCATTTGTGTGTCCTCCATTATTTTTTTGCTAGTCTAACCATCACAACACATCTTGCTTCGGTGTGAATCGAACTGTGGAGTTATTGTTTTGGAACCAGATATTACGATTATTGCTGCTTTAATAGGTGACCCGTCCCGTTCTCGTATGTTGCTTGCTCTGATGAGTGGTAAGGCATTAACTGCAACGGAATTGGCGTTGGAAGCTGACATAACCGCGCAAACCGCCAGTGGGCATTTGGCAAAATTGGTTGAAAGTCAGTTATTGATTGTTCGTAAGCAGGGCAGACATAAGTACTTTCAATTAAATGGGCAAGACGTAGCTCAGCTGATCGAACAGTTAATGAATTTGTCTGTGTCAATAAATCCCGCGGCTATTGCTACAGGCCCGGCGGATCAAGACTTGAGAGACTCGCGTATCTGTTATGACCACTTAGCAGGTTCACTCGGTGTGTCGCTTTATGATTCATTAATACAAGAGGGGCATCTCTTAGGTCATGGAGAAAATACAGAGTTGACTGAGTCTGGCAAGGAGTTCTTTGCTCGCTTGGGGGTTAACTTCGATGACTGGCACAAAAGCAAACGTCCACTTTGTAAAGCGTGTTTGGACTGGAGTGAGAGGCGTAATCATTTAGCTGGAAAATTAGGCAATTGGATTATTGAAGATGTGTTTTCTAAAAAGTGGGCGGTGAAAGATTTGGACTCAAGAATTGTGCGTTTCTCGCCAGCGGGTTTGGAGGCATTTTGTAAGAAATACAAGATTGCCCGTACTTAGGAGATTAATTACTTGTAATGGTCAAGTAATCCTGTAGGAACGCTAAGCCACTTTCAGTAACTCTTGTCGCTTCTGTACAGGTGTTAAATA
>CANLRQ010000061.1 GCA_947493575.1 uncultured Marinomonas sp. | reverse complement strand
CTATGATTGAAAATTGAATGACCTATTGAATCTTAGGAGAATGTGAAATATTGTGGGTTTAAATTAATTAAGCTGGCAGAGAATGAGTAATTCTACAGCCTCGTTAGTTGCCAAACCAAGTGTTCAGCCAACCTGAAAGGAAGTCAAAATGAGTAAAACGTATAGGTTATTTATAAGTCATTCATGGAGCTATGATAAAAACTATCAACGAGTAGTAGAGCTTATACAAGAACAAGGAATAAGCTTCTATGACCACTCTGTGCCAAAAAATGATCCGATTCACACTAACGGCACAGATAAACAATTACATGATGCTATTGAGGCAAAGATGAAAGGTACTAGTTGTATTTTGATACTTGCTGGTGTCTACGCAAGTTATAGTAAATGGATTAAAAAGGAAATTGCTATAGCTGAAAGCTACGGTAAATCAATAATTGCAATTGAGCCTTGGGATTCTGATAGGACATCAACAGTAGTGAAGAATGCAGCTGACAAAATTGTTAAATGGCAAGGGAAATCAATTGCTGACGCTATCAAGGAATTAGGTTAATGAGAAAAGCGCTTGTTGTTGGGATTGATTATTATGAAAAAATATCGAAATTACATGGCTGTGTAAACGACGCGTACTCTGTTAAATCTGTTCTCGAAAGACATGGTGATGGTTCGTTAAATTTTGGTATCAATTTAATGACTTCAACAGGTGAAGATTCTCAAATAACTCGAAAAGAGTTAAAAAACCAAGTTCAAGAGTTATTTAAAGATGATAGTGATATTGCCTTATTTTACTTTGCAGGGCACGGTTATATCGAAAGCACCGGAGGGCATCTAATATCATCAGATTGTGAAGATGGCGATGATGGTTTTCCTTTGGATGAACTTTTAACCATTGCCAATAATTCCCCTGCAAAAAGTAAAATTATAATACTAGATAGCTGTCACTCTGGCATAGCAGGTACACCTTCTGCAACAGGGAATAATGCTCTGCTAGCGGAAGGGATTACAATATTAACAGCTTCCAGTGCTACGCAGTATGCGCAAGAAAAAGATGGTTCAGGTGTGTTCACCAGATTACTCGTAGATGCTTTGAGTGGTGGAGCGTCTAATTTAGTCGGAGATATTACTCCAGGGAGTATATATGCTCATATAGATCAATCACTAGGCCCTTGGGAGCAACGTCCTATATTTAAGACGAATGTTAGGAACTTTACAACATTAAGAAAAGTGCAACCCCCAATTCAGTTGTCCGACTTAAAACAAATAACTGAATTATTTTCAGACCCTAGTATTGAGTTTCAATTAGATCCTAGCTTTGAACCTGACTCGGACGCACCATTAGATGAAAATACAGATAAATTTTCTATTTTACAGAAATTTAATCGTATCAATTTAGTAGTACCTGTTGGCGAAGACCATATGTATTATGCTGCTATGAATTCAAAATCATGCAAGTTGACAGTCTTAGGTGCCCACTACTGGAATTTGGTGGATAGCGACAGAATATAGCTTGGGAAAATTGTTATTCAAACGGATAAGGAAGTAGAAGTGCAATCTCAGTATTGGAAAGAACTGTATCAATTAAAAACCCACATTGGTTTTATTGAAAGACAACTCGAAAAGTCAGAAAGTATCGACAGATTTCTTAAAATAGTTTTGGCAATAGCTTCAAGTTCAAGTATCGGTGCTTGGGCAATATGGAATGAATACTCATGGGTTTGGGCAGGTATCATTGCTTTCTCACAAGTAATAACGGAAATCACGCCATTTCTACCATATACACGCCATTTCTACCATATAAAAGCAGAATTAAATCATACTCATCATTACTTCATGAGCTTGAAGAGTTAATGATCCGTGCTGAATTTAAATGGCATTCAATTGCAGATGGTCAATTAACTGCAACAGAAATAAATAAAGCTCGTTTCGAAATAAGGGCTGCAAAACAAAAATCACTTAAAAAGTATATTTTCACTACCATACCAACTGATGGTAAGTTGCATGATCAAGCAGAGGCTACAGCTTCAGAGTATTTAACTAATTTTTATTTAACTTAGGATTTACTATGTCTAACAATTCCAATAGCACACACACAGATAATCAAAGAGGCACTCCATCAACTGAGGACAGAGGCTTGCAACCAGCAAAAAATCCTCCGCCGATGCCACAAGTAAAACCAACTAAATCAGAAAAGAGCCCGGAAAATACGGAAAATACGTGACACCCACTACTTTAGCTACTTTATTGATGTTTCTCTAATCACTGTCTAAACTAAAAAAACCAAACTCAAGGATGAGGAAGAAGTTATGCCAAGGGCCAGAAGCCAACAAGTCAGTTTGTCTGATACTCCGTATTATCACTGCATCAGTCGATGTGTTCGCCGTGCTTTTTTGTGTGGTGAAGATTCTGTAACTGGTAAAAGTTTTGAACACCGTCGAGGATGGATCAAGGCGTGCATTCTATTTCTAGCTAAGACTTTCTCCATTGATATTTGTGCTTATGTGGTAATGAGTAATCATCTTCATTTAGTTCTCCATGTCGATGATAAACAAGCAAAAAATTGGTCTCGATGTAGGTGAGTTAAGGAACGCTGCAATGCCGATAGACGGTTGTAAGTGGTATGCGTTTGCTTTGTCTTAAATTCTGAAAGGGGGAGTGAGTGACATTTTCATCTTATGAATTCCTGATGGATGCTTTTTATTCTGTTGGTTTCTGTTACTGGATAATCTCATTATGATGTCGTAAGTGTCGGTGAGCCGCGTTCTTGACTGCTCGGATTGTCCATTTATTGCTCTACTATGAATTACCTCGGGTCACACAAAAGCCTTCGCCTTTTCTGCTTGCGCCACTGGCGTTGTCATCACAGGAAAAACAAAGGCTTTCTATTTGACAGTTCCTTTCTTGTATTTTTGTACGGGTTAACGTACGCTTTATTTTTATAGGAGAGAAATTATGCCTACTTTATCTGCTACAGAGGCTAGAGCTAACCTTTATCGGGTAATCGATGAAGCTGCTGAGTCACATGAACCCGTATTGATAACCAGTAAACGAAACAATGCAGTGTTGCTTTCTGAAAGTGATTGGGATTCTATCCAAGAAACATTATACCTCTTATCAATTCCAAACATGCGTGAATCTATCAAAGCTGGGATGGAGGAAGATATTTCAGATTGTAGCGAGGAGCTTGATTGGTGACATGGAATGTTGTTTATACGAAGTATGCTCAAAAAGATGCTCGAAAATTAGCGAGCAGCGGCTTAAAAACAAAAGCGGCAGAACTAATCGAAGTCCTGAGAGTGAATCCTTTTCAAAACCCACCTACATATGAAAAATTAGTTGGTGACTTATCTGGTTGTTATTCGCGACGAATCAACATTCAGCATAGATTGGTATATCAAGTTATTGAATCCGAACAAACAGTAAAAGTGTTGAGAATGTGGACGCACTATGAATAAGGAATATAACAATCCATTCAGCCATACGAAGCCATAACTTTATTTATGTTTCATTGATCACGTTCTAAATTAATATAACCTAACTGTTTGAAATTATTTAATTAAATGTATGGTTAGCTTATATATTACTGTTGTAGGATAGGTCGAAAAAGCCGCAGGCGCCTTCCGACAATATGAAGCGGTTTGCAACGCAATAGGCTATTCATCATAAATTAAAAAGCCTCCGTCTTTTCTGCTTGCGTCACTGTCGTCGTCAGCGCAGAAAAGACAGAAGCCTTTTTTTGAGTCAGGCAATAACAATGGATAAAAAATATCTGATGGTGAAGTCCGAGGGAACTTGCTTGCCTAATTTTTAGAATTCGAGTGAAAGTGTAAAAAAGCAATACGAAAAAAATCTAAAAACACGAAGGTTTTTGAAAAGTAACCTTCGAGAGTACAAAAAAACACCGCGATATAAACAGGGACGTCGCCAATCTTGAAAAAGCAAATTCCCTATAAAAAATATGTGACACCCATTACTTTATTGATGTTTATTTAATCACTGTCTAAACTAAAAAAACCAAACTCAAGGATGAGGAGGAAGTTATGCCAAGGGCCAGAAGCCAGCAAGTCAGTTTGCCTGATACTCCGTATTATTACTGCATCAGTCGATGCGTCCGCCGTGCTTTTCTATGTGGTGAAGATTCAGTTACAGGTAAAAGTTTCGAGCACCGTCGAGGTTGGATCGAGGCCCGTATCTTGTTATTATCTAAAATATTCCCCATTATCACGACTGCT
The DNA here is from genome assembly GCA_947493575.1 of uncultured Marinomonas sp. Classification (GTDB taxonomy): domain Bacteria; phylum Pseudomonadota; class Gammaproteobacteria; order Pseudomonadales; family Marinomonadaceae; genus Marinomonas. The sequence continues at coordinate 8,680 of CANLRQ010000061.1, read as the reverse complement.
CTTTGTTTTTTCTTTGTTTCTGATTCTTCGCTGGTGCAATAGATTAAACGTGGAAGTATTTTCTGACGGTGTATTGTTGGATGTCCTGATCCTTTTAATTTTTCTACAGCTTGGTTAGTTGCTTCTCGCAGTGTCGTGACATTATGACGCTATAGCGCTATGATGTTTTTATTGAATTAATGGAGACATAATTATGAGTAACTTATCAAAACGTTCTACCGTTTACTTTGAACCGGATATACATCAAGCACTAAAAATGCGCGCTGCTTCAGCTAATTTATCAATTTCTGAGTTAATAGATGAAGCCGTTCGTTTATTAATGCGTGAAGATCAAGAGGATTTAGCCGCTGTATCAGCAAGAGCCAATGAGCCTGATATTTCATATGAAGATTTATTAAATGATTTGAAGTCACATGGAAAAATATAGAATAACGTTTAAAAAGTCAGTAGCTAAAGATTTACGAGTTATACCTAAAAACGATATAAAAAAGATCCTAAGTAAAATAGATACATTAGCGGTAAATCCTCGAGGTGAAGGTTGTATTAAACTTTCAGGGCAGGAAAATTATCGAGTTCGCCAAGGCTTATATCGAATAGTATATGAAATAAAAGATGATGTACTTGTCGTTAATGTAGTAAAAGTCGCTCATAGATCACAGGTATATAAAAGCAACTAATCGGGTAGCCAGAGGTTTCTAAAAACAGATATATAAGCCCCCCATACACTTAATTTAACAATTTCAATTGGTTAGAAGCTTTTAAAAACACTTCATCAAAAAAGACACAGGCTTTTTGTGTTCCATGGAAGTTGTCAACAAAGAGGTGACTTCAAAAAGGAAAGCAGCCAAAAACCTTGTATCCTTTTGTTGGTAATGAGCGAGCAGATACAAAAGCAGGCAAACCAAACGGAATCTCATTTAAACTGCCTGACTACCTGCAACTTGTTGATCTTACAGGACGTATTGTTCGGCATGATAAACGTGGAACCATTGATTTATCCTTGTCTCCCATTTTACAAAGACTGGGGATCGATTCAGAAAATTGGTTGGTTATAGCGACTCAATTTGAACAAAATACGCATGGTATTGTTGGGCAATAACAAAGTGTTCAACGCTACAAAAATGCTCAACCAAGGTCGAGACCAAATAAACGCTGTTGCTCATTACTCTCGTAATCTACATCTCATTTAATCTTATCTTGAAAACCCTTTTCTTATCACGTCGTAAGCAATCTTTATCGTTTTAAAAAACATGACTTTGTTGAAATTAGAGCATTATCACGACTGTTCTTTGCTTTTTCTTTGTTTCTGATTCTGTGCAATTGATTAAACGTGGAAGTCTTTTCTTTCGGTATATTATTGGATGTCCTGCCCCTTTCTGACCCTTAATCCGCGCCTGATGTCATCGCCTCTTTAATTTCATCACTGCTAAAGCCTTTGCGTGATAAATAAGCGTAGGCTTTTGATTTCTCTTTATAGTCAGATAAATTGTAGTGCTTTTTGTCTAATTGCTCTTTGCAGCTCTGATAAAAATCGATGTCGCCTACAAGCTCGAGTTGATAGAGAGTTTCATCAAACTCACTTAGGTCAATCAGGCGTTGTTTTAATTCACTAAGAATAAGCGTTTGTCCTTTTCCTTTTCGGTATAACTTAATAATTTCGTTGGAAAGCTCGGCTTTTTCAGCTTTTATGATCATTTTACTGCGCAGGGAATCTTGGGCTGGGTGCTGTGATAAAGCGTAGTCGATTTGTGCTCGTGAAAACCCTCGGGTTGTCATTTGGGTGTAAAGCTTTTCTTTACTAATACCGTCGAAATTGCTGTATCGAGACTGTAATCGACTGTTTGCCATTTCATAAAAATCAATGCTGTTTTGTTCAATAACTTGCGTGATTGCTGCATCAATATTCTGTGATGAGATACCACGCTTTTTTAATTTTTGAACAATGGCTCCCTTACCTGTTTCGTTATTAAATGCAGATTCGCAATAACGTATTGCAAATTCAAGATCATTCTTTAAATAGTTATTTTCTATAAGGCGAGCAAGCACACACTCTATCCATTCAACATTTTGTGTTTTTCGTTCCAGTTTGCTGCGAATTTCAGCAATCGTGAAATCTTGTTGATTCAGATGCCAATAAGCACTGTTGAAGACATTGTCGATGCTCTTGGCTTGTTGAAGTGGTGGGCGTTGCATGAAGACAGCCTTTATTGTTGTGGTAGAGTCCAAGATGCATTAAATATTTGAGAAGAACCATCAATGTGTTATTTGTGGTTAAAAGCATCATAGTCTGTATTTTCCATGGGAGTACGTTATTCACGCAAAATTCTGTATATGATCCCAGATTGTTTCTATTTCTTTGAGGTTAGGATTCTTTTTCATATAGAGCATTACTCTTAGTTTAATCGAGGGTAGTGTATCGTTACTGCGAATCAAAGTTCCTTGCTCTAGCTCGCTTTTGATTGCGGATTCGGGTAACCAGGCCACCCCATTCCCTTTGATAGCAAGCGCTTTTAAACCTTCTGCGAATGAGTTTTCACATTGAATTTGAATCCGTAGTTTTTGCGATCTTTTTGCAAAATAATCTCTTTGTAATAGTCGTCCAAAGAAGGATTCATCTGGATAGTTTAATAATTTTAAGACCTCTCCTTCCCGTGGTTCATACAGCGCTCGACCTTGGCTGTCTACGCCAGAAACGGGAATGAGATAGTCAGTGCCCACTTCGCAACTTAATACATTCTCTCTATCAAGCTGAGGGAAAATTTCTGGGGAGTGGTAGCACAATAAAAAGTCACTTTGATCTGACATTAGGGTATCTAGGCAATTGTGTAAATCATTGGCGTTAATTCGAATACGAGTATCATTGTCTAAAAAATGAAAAGTAGAGATCCAGTTAGGTAGAAAAGAAATGGTTAACGAGTGTTGAGAAGCAAAGGTGATTTTTTTCGTTGCGGATACTCGTTCTCGAAACTCTATGCGTTTGCTGTAAAATTCTTCTACCCAACGTTGAGCTTGCTCGGTAAATTCTCTGCCTACTGGAGTTAATGAAATAGGGGACTGTTGTCTATCAACTAGCTCAACACCAAGCCAATCTTCAAGAGACCGAATACGTCGACCAAATGCAGGCTGAGTGACAAGCCGAGATTCTGCAGCTTTAGAAAAGTTACTGTATTCGACCAATGCTAAATAATCTTCTAACCACTTTAATTCCATAATTTCTCTTCTCAAAGGCAGTAAATAAATTAATTTTACCTACACTATGCTTCCCACAGCCTTTTTATTCCATAGTCTATGCCAAAAAATACTTGCTTGCATAAAAAATAGCATTGGTCAGATGAAAACCTTGTTAATAAGCTTGATAGCAAGTTTAACAACAACATTCAAAAGCTGACGTATATTGATCTAGGCTTAATTAGGAGTATTAAAATGCATTTAGCTCGTTTCCCTCGTTTACACTTTGCTCATCTATCAACGCCGCTTGAGCCAATGAAAAACCTTAGTAAGCATTTAGGCGGTCCAAACCTTTGGATTAAGCGTGATGATTGTACTGGTTTAGCTGGTGGTGGTAACAAAACCCGTAAGTTAGAGTTTTTGATGGGAGATGCGGTAGAAAAAGGTGCTGATGTCATCATAACTCAAGGTGCAACTCAATCAAATCATGCTCGTCAAACTGCAGCTATTGCAACTAAGCTTGGTATGGAGTGCCATATTCTTTTAGAAGATCGTACTGGTAGTGAATCGGTTGATTATAACTACAATGGTAATGTTCTAATGGATCAGCTATTTGGAGCTTCTTTAAGTAAGTATCCTGGTGGTACTGATATGAATGCGGCAATGGAAGATGTTGCTGAAACGCTGCGAGCTAAGGGAAAGAAACCTTATATTGTCCCTGGTGGCGGCTCTAATCCTATTGGCGCGTTAGGCTACGTTAATGCGGCATTAGAGTTGTTAACGCAAGCTAATGATATGAGTCTTAGAATTGATCGAGTTGTACATGCGACTGGCAGTGCCGGAACTCAAGCGGGTTTGGTAACGGGTTTAGCCGCTTCAAATAGTCTTATTCCTGTTTTAGGTATAGGTGTTCGTGTTCCCCAAGACGTGCAAGAAGCCAATGTGTTCCGTTTAGCAGAAAAAACTGCAGAGTATTTAGGTATCCCAGGTGCAGTTAAGCGCGAAGATGTGGCAGCAAACTGTAATTATGTTGGTGAGGGATACGGTGTCCCAACTGCAAGTGGTCTTGAAGCCATTGATTTATTTGCTCGTCATGAGTCTATTCTTTTGGATCCTGTATATTCAGCGAAAGGAGCCGCAGGTTTGATTGATTTAATTCGTAAAGGTGAATTCGGAAAAGACGAAAATATTGTATTTCTTCACACTGGTGGTAGCCAAGCCTTGTTCGGATATCGTGAAGCTTTTGAGTTTCCTACTTATTACTAGTGCTCCTCCCTTAGGTAGCGCTTAAATTGATAACGATCTGTTGCTTTATTTCTGTGAAGACGCATAGGTTGATGGCAATTTAGCTTATTGTGCTACCTTTTTTTATTGTTTTGCTTTCTGTCTCTGTATGAGATGAAAGCTAGAAAATATTGAACTTTAATATTAGGAGGTACTTATGGAGTATTTAAAGAAAGCGATTTCAGATGAAGCCGTTGCTGATGAAGATGAAAAAATTCAAGCCTCTGTAAAGGTGATGCTTAATCGTATTCATGATGAAGGTGAAGGTGCCGTTAGGTTTTATGCAAAGCAGTTTGATAACTGGGAAAATGACTTTGTTTTATCGGAAGAAAAAAAGCAATCTTTGATAGATCAAGTGCCTCAAAGTGTAAAAGACGATATTGATTTTGCCCATCGTCAAGTAAAACGTTTCGCAGACGCTCAGAGAAACAGTTTAGTTTCATTTGAAATTGAAACAGAAGAGGGCGTTCGTTTAGGACAAAAAATCTTACCTGTTCAATGTGCTGGCTGTTATGTTCCTGGTGGGCGTTATGCTCATGCTGCCTCTGCCATTATGAGTGTGGCAACGGCAAAAGCCGCTGGTGTACCTTTTATTGTGGCTTGTTCTCCACCTCGTGGTGATAGTATAAATCCTGCAGTTGCTTATGCTATGCATGTTGCGGGTGCGGATGTCATTTTAGAAATGGGCGGAGTTCATGCAATTGCAACGATGGCCAGTGGTTTGTTTACAGGTAAACCAGCCGATATTTTGGTTGGTCCTGGTAATGCCTATGTGGCCGAAGCAAAACGTATGTTATTTGGTTCGGTAGGTATTGATGTTTTTGCAGGCCCGACTGAATCAGCGATTATTGCAGATGAAACCGCTGACCCAATGACTATCGCAGTTGATTTGGTCTCTCAAGCTGAGCATGGAACTAATTCTCCTGTTTGGTTATTTACTACCAATCGTGAGTTAGGTGAAAAGGTCATAGAAATTATGCCTCTTGTTATTGCTGATATGCCTAACGCAGATGTGTGTGAAGCGGCTTGGCGTGATCACGGATTGGTTATTTTCGCTGAAACGCGTGAAGAAATTGCAAAAATCAGTGATGAATATGCCTGTGAACACCTACAAATCATGGCTGAAGATTTGCCATGGTGGAATGATAACTTGAACAATTATGGTTCTTTGTTTTTAGGAGAAGGGAGCACGGTAACGCACGGAGATAAGTGTTCAGGGACAAACCATATCTTACCAACGAAAAAAGCCGCTCGTTACAGCGGTGGTCTGAATGTTCAAAAATTCATGAAAGTGCTGACCTATCAAGAAATTGATGAAAATGCCAATCTCGCTTTCAGTGCAGCAGGCTCACGAATTTCTCGAACAGAAGGAATGGAGGGTCATGCTCGGGCATGTGACTGGCGTTTACGTAAGTTTTTTCCTGAAAAAGAGTGGGACTTTACGGTATACGATCAAAAGCGCTACGACTAAGTTTATAGGTTCGACATATGACAATCTTCAAGAAATCATTCACACAGCAAGAGTCTATACCTGAAGAAGGGATTGAAGCCGCGATTGCAGTCATGCGATCAGGAAGATTACATCGTTATAACACTCTACCTAATGAGAAAAGTGAAACGGATTTATTAGAGTTGGAATTTGCTGAGTATTTGGGCGTGCCCTATTGCTTAGCGTGCTCCTCTGGTGGCTACGCTCTGCATATTGCTATGCGTGCCGCAGGGTTACAGTCAGGAGAAAAAGTATTATGCAATGCTTTTACTCTTGCTCCTGTTCCAGGCGCGATTCATAACAGTGGTGGTGTACCTATTTTAGTAGATGTTGCGGAGGACTACTGTATTGATTTGGAGGACTTAGAGGCAAAAGCGTCTGAGTCAGGTGCTAAATATTTGCTGCTTTCTCACATGCGAGGGCACGTCGCAAATATGGATCGCATTATGTCGATTTGTAAACGCTATGATATTTTTCTAATAGAAGATTGTGCCCATACAATGGGAGCAAGTTGGGATGGTGTAAAAAGTGGTACTTTTGGTGACATTGCTTGCTTTAGTGCGCAAACCTATAAGCATATGAATTCAGGTGAGGGTGGTTTTTTAACCACTCGCCATCAAGAGGTTATGGCTAAAGCGGTAATGCATTCTGGTTCTTATATGCTGTTCGATCGTCATTTCGCTTCTCCACCTAAAGCCGTCTTTGATGAAATCCGTTATGAGACACCTAATTATAGCGGTAGGATGGATAATCTGAGAGCTGCTATTTTACGTCCTCAGCTCGCTAAGCTTGATGAAAAGTGCGCTAATTGGAATCGTCGTTATGCAGTAATTGAACGTATTTTAACCGAATATCCTATTATTCGAATCCCTAAGCGTCCTGAATCAGAGGTGTTTGTCGGTAGCTCTATACAGTTTTCAATTCCAAGTTTTTCCGCTATACAGATTGTTCAAGTAATTCATGAATGTGAAGCAAGAGGGGTGGTACTTAAGTGGTTTGGTAGTGCGGAGCCAACGGACTATACCAGTCGTTATGATAGCTGGCGATACATTGAAGACATGCCGGATTTACCTAATACACGCACGATTTTATCAACGTTGCTTGATATGCGAATCCCTCTCACGTTTAGTGAAGAGGATTGTGAATTCATTGCACAGATTATCGTAGACGTTGTCATAGGGAGCGAATAACTATGTTATCAAACGTTAGGAAAGAAAAAGTCGTTGGTATTATAGGTGGCATGGGGCCGGAAGCAACGGTTGATCTTATGCAAAAAGTCATTTCTGCTACTCCTGCAAGGGATGATATTGATCATATTAGAATGCTGGTAGATAACAACCCAAAAGTGCCTTCTAGAATTAAAGCAATTATCGAAGGAACGGGTGAAAGCCCGGCGCCTTGTATGATTCAAATGGCTCAAGGGTTGGAGAAACAAGGTGCCGATTTTTTAGTAATACCTTGTAATACTGCTCATTTTTATTATGCAGATGTGGAGAACTCTGTCAGCATTCCTGTTTTTAATTTGATTGAAAAAACAACATTACAGGTGAAAAAAGAGTTGCCAAGCATTCAAAAAATAGGTTTGTTAGCTTCCAGTGCATTACAAAAAATCCGCCTTTATGAACCTTGGTTTAGCAAGCTAAATATTCAAATTATGTATCCTAGCTCTGAGGATCAAACCGCTGTAATGGATTTAATTAGAGCAGTGAAAGCCAATCAGTTATTACCATCTCAAATTGATGATTATAATCGCGCTGCTTCGAATTTGAAGGAATTAGGTGCGGAATGTTTAGTATTGGCGTGTACCGAATTGTCTGTTATTTATGATGATCTTGAAACTTCTCTTCCCGTCTTTGATGCTGCTGAAATTTTAGCAAACTCGATTGTTGAAGAGGTATTAGGAAAATAAAAAATGCAGCAATATCTAAGTGTAAATTTATGAAAATTTATATACATAATGAGACCTTTGCACGAAGTTATGAGCGATGATAAGACGAGGCAAAAACAGACGAAAAAGCAGAGTGTATGAGTTATAAATGCGCACTTTGAATCTGTTTTTAATAAAGTATTAGCAAACGTAATAGTCGTTCAAAAGTTTCATAATGATGTATTGACGGTTTTTATTAATATATTTAGAGAACATTAGAAACGTGTAAACATAACTACTTTCAATTGATATACCAATGAAATAATAATTAAAAGGATCAAGGGTAACTCTATGAAAAAAAATACATTTACTAAAGTAATATCATTAACTGCTGGGTTGGTTTTATCGGCAAATAGTTTCGGTGCGACTTGGAAAATGGCGGTAGGTGACGGTGGCGGTAGTGCTCAAGAAGCACTGGGTCTTAAGTTTGTAGAAGAGCTTTCGGAAAACACGAATGGAAAATATTCGGCCGACCTTTTTGTAAATGGACAGCTAGGCAGTGAGCAAGCGACGGTAAACGATGTTTCGTTGGGAACATTGGATATGTCGATTGTTGCTAGTAATAACTTAGCACCATTTTCTCCTGCTTTAGGGATTTTGTCTCTACCTTATGCTTTCGAAAATATTGATCAGGCTGAGACAATCATCAACAGTGATATTGCTAAGCAGCTTACAGAAGATGCTATTAATCAAGCGGGTGTACGTATTGTTGCATGGAGCTACTCAGGTTTCCGCATGCTGACAAACTCAAAGCGTCCGGTTACAAAATTAGCAGACCTTGAAGGCTTGTTCATTCGTGTGCCAAAAAGTGA
>CANLRQ010000060.1 GCA_947493575.1 uncultured Marinomonas sp. | reverse complement strand
TCTGTTGCCATTCAGAGGAAGAGCGACGGGTATAAGATTTGGCCATGATATGGACTCCGTTATGAGATAAAAACAGAGTCCAGTTTAGAGTGTGTACGGATTAGGGTGAATAACGGCGTAGAATGAACGCTTACGGTATTAATCATGTTCGAAATATAACATTAGACACTAGGGAAGGTGCGAACAAGCCCTCTTGTCTCAGCAGGTGGATAAAAGCCTGTTGTTCGAGGTGAGTATAGAATGTGAATAGCTGGCCTATTTTCAAGATGCTCAACAAAGAAGACAGTCTTTTAGACCATGTCCTGCGGGTCTTTGTGTTTATATTAAAAGTTGGCATTTATTGGTTAACCAAAAACAGTTATATTGGTTTTCTAGAAAATAAGAATATGCTTGCTATAGAAGGTTATGTACCGTGGATATTATTGCAAAAGAGTTGAGTCATATTGATTGTATGGCATTGGGTGAAGTGATGCTTCGCCTTGATCCGGGTGTGGATCGAATTCGAAAAACAGAGCAGTTTCGTGTTTGGGAAGGCGGTGGTGAATACAATGTTATCCAAGGGTTAAGCAGTTGTTTTCGTCATCAAACAGGCATCATAACCGCTCTAGTGGATAATGAAATTGGTCATCTCATTGCTAGTTTGATTCAACGGACTGGCGTGAGAACGGATTGGATCGAATGGAAAGAGCACGATGGAATTGGTCAATCTGTTAGAAATGGCCTGTATTTTATGGAACGTGGTTTTGGTGAACGTGGTGCAAAAGCGGTGATGGATCGAGGGCATACGCCGATTTCTCAGTTAAAAGCGACGGATCTTGATTGGGATGCGTTATTTGCAAAAGCCAAACCTCGCTGGTTTCATGTAGGTGGTGTGATGGCCGCGTTATCAGAAACCTCTCCTGATGTGGTCGCAGCAGCCATGGTTGCTGCTAAGAAGCAGGGGGCCATTGTTTCTTATGATCTTAATTACCGAGCATCTCTATGGAAAGACCGAGGTGGTCGAGACGCGGCCAATGCCTGTAATACACGTTTGATTCAACACGCCGATGTGCTTTTTGGTATTGAGTCCTTGCCTGCCCCTGTGACAACCTTGGATAAAAATGTTTTTTCTTCTGCATTAAAGTCCATGCAAGAGCGTTTCCCTAATGTTCAACTGTTTGTAACAACCATGCGCATCGTGAAAGACGCATCTCATAATGATTGGGGTGGCTTGTGTTTGTATAAGGATGAAATTTTTCATTCTAGAGATTATACGGATCTACCAATTTTTGACCGTGTAGGGGGTGGTGATGCCTTTGCCGCAGGTTTAATTAGCGGGTTACTGAATGGCGAGTCCATGCAAACCAGTATTGACTTAGCCTCTGCCCATGGTGCATTAGTGATGAGTACACCGGGTGACAATTCTATGTCGAGTAAAGAGGAGGTTTATTCTTACGCATCAGGTGGTGATGCTGCTGCAAATCGTTAAGTGAAAGCTTTACGATATGGCTCAGTTGTAAGCAACATAATGGACCTTGTATAAAGCAAAAGCCTTCGTCTTTTCTGCTTGTGTCACTGTTGTCGTTAGGTTGAAAAAGCCGTAGGTGTTTTCCGATATAGTACCTTGTATGTAACATAATGGACCTTGTATAAAGCAAAAGCCTTGGTCTTTTCTGCTTGCGTCACTGTCGTCGTAAGCGCAGAAAAGACGAAAGGCTTCATGCTTTTTATGGGATTTTTCTGGTCAAGGTAAGCCTAACATTGTGAAATTATTAAATTAACTGTATGAGAGGCTTGAATTGCTTCTGTGGTGAAAAGAAATGTACCAACTTCAGCCAATGGTTTTTTCTATACCTTATTTACATAGTTGCACTTATGATTTGAATTTTGGAGTTTCCCCTTCCCTAGTGATCTCATCTAGCTGTTCTATAGTTGGTTTGTAACTTTTATCACTTCCATGGGTAGCCATAGACTTTGAAATTTGCATCACTAAATTGCTACTCTGCAGTATGTGTAATGTTTCTCTTTCTCTTTCCCAGTCATCAGCACCCATAATAATAAAATCTTCGCCTGAGCGTCGAGTTACTTTAATAGGCTCATGCTCATTAACGGTTTGACCTAACTCTTTTGATCTAGCTCTTTTCTAGGTTACTTTTCCAATCCGCGAGTAGATTTATGTGGCGAGGTTCTATACCGCAGCAGCCACCAATTATGTTTGCTCCGAGATCGTGCCATTTTTTAGCGAAAACTAGGTATTCTTCTGGCGATAGCTCACGTGACCCTTGAATGCTTTGATTTGCCGCATGGCTTTTTGATATGGGTTTGAAGCTGTTAGCGTAAGCGCCTATATTAAGTTTCTTCTTGTGTTTTTCTAGGAAGCTGGTGGTGTCACGTATGGCTTGTTCTATGACTTCAGGAATTGAGCAGTTAAATAAAATGCCATCTATTTCTTCTAGTAGAGTCGCTTCTGACAGGATGTACTCTATTGCGTCTTTAACGGACTCACCAGAGCGTAATTTTGCTGTATCTCCTATCACATCGCTTAATGTGAAGGCGTAATAACAAGGTTTGTTTGAACCTTTTAACACGAGAGTAATGGCTTTGGCTTCTTCGATGCTGGCAATGGTTTCAGCAATCCACAAGTCCACATGTTCATCTTGCGCATCAAATAGAGTTGTTAAAATACCGTGAGCTTCCTGTTTCTTGAATAAGTCAGGGCGGTATGAGCCAAAAGGAGGAGGCAGCAAGCCTGCAACACGTACATTTTGAGCAGCATTGTTGGCAACTTCTTTGGCAAGAATGGCTGCTTGTCGAGCGAGAATTGCCCCTTGCTCTTGGTAAAGTGCTTCACCAAGATGAAAAGGCACACAAGCGTAGCTGTTTGCAGTAATAATCTCTGCTCCAGATTGAATGAAGCTTTGATGTGCTTGGGTAACATAATGGGGCGCTTCTATTAAAGATTGGGCGCTCCAAAGTGGTTGAGAGAAGGGAGCTCCAATACGTTTAAGTTCACGGCCCATTCCTCCATCTAATAGAGTTAACTTGATCATTAATATCTTTTATATACCTAAATTTATTTGGTGGTATTCAATCATATTTGTTACCGAAAGAGAATGGAATTTTTATCTGTTTCCCAAATCCCCAGATAGGAAATAGATTTGGGGTTAATATCTTCTGAGAGGCTCTTTTAAATCCGTTTATCGATCATCAAGTGTCAACAACAACTGAAAAGTGAGACACAGCAGGGTTACAAAAGTCCAAATGATTATGAAAATGAAATGATGAAATTGAAAAAAATTGCTTAACTGGGTTGTCTGAATTCAGTTGACCACGTCAACTGGCAAGCCGATGTTTCTCTAATAAATGGCGAAAGTTCATAATCTTGATGTGATCTGGAATTGCACTATCAAATGATAATCTAGGGAAGGCGCTAACAAGTCCTCTTGCCTCAGTATGTGGATAACCGGCTATTCGAGGCTAGTATCGAATGGGAATAGCAGGTCTATTTTCGAGATGCTCAACAAAGAATACAAACTTTTAGACCATGCCCTGCGAGTCTTTCAGAGAAGAGAAAACGACACATTGCGTTACGACTCTTTGAGAGTATTAACATTCCTGCAGAATCGTGCCTTATTTGACGGTTTCTTTGAAAGGCTGGGCTTATGTAGACTTATTCGCACCTTCTTTAAAATTTTGTGAGTTTATTGAATAATCCTAGTAGTAAGGGGTTAACCCAACCAAAGATTGCTAAACGAAGCTGACACTCCCCGTTTAGCAATCTTAAAGTGGCCCTGTAAGCTGTTGAAAGCTTATAGATGAAGAGTCACATCCTTTTAGCTAACATCAACAATATCTATTTGACTAGCTTCGTCCTTAGTATCTTCTGCGTTAACTTGTTTAAGAAGATCATTCACTTGCGTAATTTTAGTGGTTATTTGAAAAGATGATGAAGCGACGCCCTCGGCAACTTCAGAATTTGAAGATAAGACTGGTTCAATCTGAGATAAGTTCTCATTAGCATGAGAAATATTTTCTACTTGTTCTTTTGTTGCCAAATCTATCTGTTGTATTAATGAAAGTAATTCAGATACGTCAGTTACAATTAGATCAAGTCTTTGAGCTGCATCATCAACCGCCGACTTTCCAGAAGATACACTTTCAATCGAATCTATTATAAGTTTCCCAGTGTCTTGGGCAGCTAAGGATGAGCGCTGAGCCAAAGTTCGTACCTCATCTGCAACAACGGCAAAACCTCTACCATATTGCCCCGCTCTTGCAGCCTCAATAGCAGCATTTAGAGCAAGTAAATTAGTTTGCTCAGCAATACCATCTATCACTTGAATGACTTCGCTAATTGCCTGACTAGATTTTGTAATATTATCAATGGTTTCAACCATTGTTTGCATCGCAAGATGAGTTTGTTCAGCCCGAGATACAATTTCAGTTGAAAAGTTAAATGCCTTCGCAATACTTTCAGAGTTAAAGGTTGATTGTTCCTTCACATTTTCTAATGACTTAGTTACATCCTCTACAGACGCTAAAAGCTCTGTTGTACTCGAAGCTAGTGTAGAACCTAATTGATGAATTTCAGAGGCATCATCTTCTAAATTTATGGTCATTGAAACCAAATGATTAGATACTTTTTGTAAATTAACTCTTTCAGTAATATCAGAGACGACTTCTATGTGACCGTTATTTTTGCCATTCATATCTGTCAAATAGGAAGTTGTAACACTAAACTCCTTTCCCCATTGATTAAAATTCGTTTCTTTTATTCCTTTTCGTAACTTATTTATGCCACATTTTTCTGTTTTACATATGTTTGCGCCCCAGTTATTGCAAGGAGCTCCTAAGACATCCTCTCTTTTAACACCTAATGGATCCGTTGCAAACTTATTAACAAAGGTCCAATTCATATTTATGTCCGTGACAGAAAGAGGCATAGGAATAGCATCTATAATTTGCTCAAACCAATTTTTTTGCTCTTTCATGATTTTTATACTCTTTAAGCATAAGAATAAAAGAGCAATATCTAATGAAGATAAAACTAAAAAGACAACTTCTGTATGTTCCCCATTTAATAAAAGAGCAAACACATGAATACCGAGTTGTATAAATAAAATTAGAAACAATAACCCGCTTGTTTTATTGAACATTTTTTTCTCCATTTGTATTGTAAAATCTCTAAGGAATAGAGGAGGCGTGAATAAGTCCTATTGCCTCAGAATGTGGATAAAAGCCTACTATGAGCATCTTCTTTAGCCATAAGATAGGACATCTATTGTTTATAAAAAATCTAGCAGAAAAATACATAACTAACAAGTAACTATGTGTTAATGATTCACCTAAGTCTTTGATACTTCCATATCTAAATATCGAATTTATAATTAAAGCCATCGTCCTAATATAAGCGATAATAGCAACCTTATGAAGTATAAAGCTCAAGGACTGTTGGTGCTGCCGAACCAGAAGAAAACGCTTGGGGAAATACAGAAGGTGCCGTAAAAAAGTAGCAATCATGAGAGGAACAAATAGATCACGTTTCATAATCTCATACCATTTTTGTGTAATGTATTAATAGAGAAAAGAATGTCCGTTTAGTTCAACAAAAAAACAATCCATCAACGGCTTTATAAAGGCTGATAATAATCAGCACATAAAATACTCAGCAAATCGAAATTAGTTTTTCAGCTAATGTGGTATAGTCTCTTAGAAGGACTGTTTAAATAAAATGATAGGGGATCTTCCAGTGCCTTTCAGATAGAGTATCACATTGGGTTACGACTCTTTGGAAGGTGTTCATTTTTCTGAAGAATCGTGCCTTATTTGACGGTTTCTCTGAAAGACTGAGGCTTAGTAGACTTATTCGCATCTTCCTAAATAAATACATATGACTTTTAAAATGATTAAATATGCTGCTTATTCCCCCTTGGTAAAACCTTTGGTTAAGTCCATCAAAAACCTTGTCGTGTCTTATAAAGCAAATCAGTTGTCACAACATTTTAATCGATACCTAGCACCGGTTGCTGTACAAAATAGTGAAGGGCTAGCAGTGAGCCAGCAGTTGCGACATCTCGTCTATTGTGAAGAAATGAATTATCTCCCTCTAGAGTCAGATAAGACAGAAAAAGACGAAATGGACCATCACTCTTATCATTGCCTTATTCAACATACTTCAAGCCAAGACTGTGCGGGTACTGTGCGTATTGTTCACTCAAAAAATGAATCAGATTTGTTACCAATTGAGGTTCATTGCAAAGAGTTATTAGAGCAATGTGATATTAAACCCAGTGACTTTCCACGAGATCAATTGGGTGAAATTTCTAGATTGGCTGTGAACCCTAGATTTCGACGAAGAAAGCACGACAAATACCAAGGCTTGGCAACAGAGACGGGGATTGATGTTAATCGTTTTACCAAAAAAGAGTTACGCACTTTTCCGTTAATCGCCGTTGGTTTGTATTTATCCGCAGGCCATATTTGTCGAATGAAGAATATTGACCATATTTTTGTCATGATGGAGCCAAGGCTAGCCAAAAAGCTGAGGCTTCTTGGGTTTCCTCTCCAACAAATTGGCCCAGTTATACAGTTTCATGGAATGAGAGCGCCATTTTATTGCAAGGTCTCAGATATGGTTGATCGTATGCCTGCTGGGTTTAGGAAGCTATATCATCATTTGGGTATGGCATTGACTGAGCAATTGGATCATGACCACACTAAAAAATAATTTGTTTGCTTTAGGTATGTAAAAATGAGTGAGAAGTCTGTTAGTTCAACTGCGTTCACAGTATTACAAGGTTTGCTTTATGTGGGGTTATATTCTGATCACAAATATTTAGTGAGTAAGGAAACACAGTTAAACGCAGAAAAAATCTTGTCTATGTCTCAGGAAGGTACTAAGCGTCTGGCTCAGTGCAATAGCGCTGTTTATCATAAAGTCGCAGACGTTCAAGAATGGGCTTTACTGCCAGGAATTCGACTTCATTACGCGTTAAGAAAGTCCAAAATTGAACAGATTACTGAACAGGCTATTGCTGATGGCTACACTCAAATAGTAAATCTAGGCGCAGGTTTTGATTGTTTATTGTGGCAGTTACACAGTAAATATAAACAGATTAACTTTATCGAGATAGATCACCCAACAACCAGCCAATATAAGCAAGCAGCATTAGCAAACACCTTGGATTCAGAAAACTTTCATTTTCTTGAAGTCGATTTTAGCCACCAGAATTTACAAACAGAACTGAATCAATGCTCAGGCTTTAACTCTGACCTTAATACACTCTTCATTGCGGAAGGTGTGCTTATGTACCTGAGCGAAAACGACATACGTTTATTATTTAAGTCTATGGAGGAATTAACACAGCAAGAGTGCATGTTTTGTTTCACCAGCCTCGAACCCCCTCAATCAGACAAAAACAATATGCGACGCTTACTTCAGCTCTATTTAAAAGCCGTAGGGGAACCGCTGACTTTCACCCTTGCTAGTCAGAATATGAACAACTTCCTTACGACAGTAAATGCCGAACTAATCTCCATGTCAGATACAAATAAGATGGTTGATGAATTTATTAAACAGCCACTTAATCAACTCCTACATCATGGTGAGTACGTTGTCTTATCAAAAATAAAACACTGATTTATGATAACTAATTGGCTCGTGGGGTTTCTGGGCAGAATGACATTTTAATTCCATTCATTCTGCCTGAATGATTATTCAGACTTTACCTCTATAATCGATAAGGAACCATCGTCTTATCATCGCTCATGACTTCGTGCAAAGGTCTCTTATTACCTTGAAACACTAGTATACAAACCTTGGTATCAACACTATGACAAACCGACAGCCTCAGACAAACTCTTCAGCTAATATAGCAACTGATCCGACACTTTCTGCTAGATCTATTTTTACACTAGATCATCTTGCTGAGTTAGCAGATTACTCCCTGATGGGTTCTCTCAATTGTGACCCAGATGCGACAAAAACGGGAGATGACCATGAACCCCGCCAAGTATTCTCGGGCCATTACGTACCAGTTAAGCCGACACCAATTCAAGACCCAAAATACATAAGCCACAGTAAAGACTTTTTCTCAGAGCTTGGCTTTGCCGATAGCTTAGCCAAAGATCCTAGCTTTATGGCTATGTTTTCTGGTGATATGTCCCAAGTACCTGAGCCGATGAAAAAATTTGGTTGGGCAACTGGCTACGCACTGTCTATTTATGGCACAGAATATACCCAGCAATGTCCGTTTCGTAATGGCAACGGATACGGTGATGGCAGAGCAATGTCCGTACTTGAAGCCGTGATTAAAGGCAAACGCTGGGAAATGCAGCTAAAAGGAGGTGGACCTACGCCATATTGCCGTGGAGCGGATGGGCGTGCTGTTTTGCGTTCCAGTGTTCGTGAATTTTTAGCGCAAGAAAATATGCATGCATTGGGTGTCCCTACATCACGCTCTTTATGCTTTTATGTGTCTAAAACGGAAACGGTTAATAGACCTTGGTATTCAAATGGATCTCGCTCTGAAAATCCAGATAGACTTGTCTCTGAAGCGGTTGCGATTTCGACACGAGCCGCCTCTTCGTTTTTACGTGTAGGTCAGTTAGAGCTATTTGCTCGCCGTGTTCGTGCCAATGAACACCCACAGGCTATGGAAGAGCTTCAAAAAATCGTGTTGCATTTAATTGATCGCGAGTATGCGGATATTATTGATATGCAGCTCTCAATTCCTGAGAAAGTCGTCATACTTGCCCAAGAGTTTCGTACTCGTTTAATGTCACTGATAGCAAACTGGATTCGTGTCGGTTTTTGTCAGGGGAATTTTAACAGTGACAACTGTGCCGCTGGCGGCTTTACGCTTGATTATGGCCCATTTGGATTTTGTGATGTATTCCACCCTTATTATCAACCTTGGACTGGAGGCGGCCAACACTTCTCGTTTATGAATCAAGCGAACGCAGCGCAGAAAAACTTTGGCTCTTTTTGCTCAGCGTTAAGACCTTTGCTTGAATCACACCCTGAGTCTTTACAAGCACTTAATGAGATTGATAGTGACTTTCCTGCTGCAATACAAATACAGATGGAAAAGATGTGGGCAAGTAAGTTAGGGCTTGGATCGATGGTGGCAGCATCTCATTCCGCGCTATTTATAGACGAAGCAAAAGAACAGTTTGGAGAAGAACTTAATACAGCATTTAAAGAAGTACTAAGCGACCTTCATATTCTTATGATGCAAACACCCGTTGATTACACGATTTTCTTCCGCGAGCTTTCTTCAATCCCAGAAGATATTAGACCACTTAAAAAGAGTTTTTATACTGGTGCTAAGCAAGATAAAAAAAGCATAGAAATGGATCAGCGTTGGATTGAATGGTTAGCAAAATGGAAGACTCTGCTCAATACAGCTATTGATGTGAATACTGAATCTTCACACTCTCTTGAAGCGATCTCAAAGCAAATGAAGTTAGTTAACCCTAAATACATTTTGCGAGAATGGTTAGTAGTGCCTGCTTATCAGCAAGCTGCAATAGGTGATTACAGCCTAATTCAAGAGTTGCAGGAGATTATGACGCAACCTTATGCAGAACAATCCCAAGAGATAGAGAACAAATACTATCGGTTGAAGCCGCGTGATTTTTTTGCGATGGGCGGTGTGTCTCATTTAAGTTGTTCATCTTGAGACCTTTGTACGACGACTACGCTTGCTAATACTTTGTTAAAAACAGACTCAAAATGTGCATTTATAACTCGGTAATTAAGGAAGGTGCGAATAAGTCTATTAAGACTCAGTCTTTCAGAGAAACCGTCAAATAAGGCACGATTCTGCAGGAATGTTAATACCTTTCAAAGAGTCGTAACGCAATGTGACGTTTTCTCTGGAAGACCCGCAGGGCATGGTCTAACAGCCTGTATTCTTTGTTGAGCATCTCGAAAATAGGCCAGCTATTCACATTCGATACTCGCCTCGAATAGCAGGCTTTTATCCACATGCTGAGGCAAGAGGACTTATTCGCACCTTCCTTAAGGCGCTTAATATAGCAGCCTTTAAATTTCTGTCTCTACAAAGGCAGCTGCCGACGACTTTTAATTTGATTTAATACTATCGTGGTATCCACTTTTGCAATGATTTCGATATCACCAAGCTTCTCTTTGACAAACTTATCATAGCTGATTAAATTTTTAGTAACGACGCTCAGCATGTAGTCATACCCACCAGTGACAACAAAACACTCTTGCACTTCATTTAATTCAGCCACGGCTTGTTCAAAAACCAAGGCATTTTCTTTGGAATTACGCTGCAATTGCACAGAGACAAATGCAGAAATTTCGATCCCGACTAAAGAGCGGTTAATTTCAACAGCATAATGATCAATCACCCCTGTTTGCTCCAAGCGCTTTACCCGGCGTAGGCAAGGTGTAGGGGACAGAAAAACCATCTCAGCCAACTCTGCATTGGTTATCCGACCATTATCTTGCAAAGCTCGTAAAATAGCTAAATCTGTATTATCTAAACTTATTGACATGAAATGCTCTCGTTTAAATTAAAATTGATATTTATTGCTAATAATTACATAAATCATAGAAAAATATAAAGCATTTCACTCACATTAATTGAGTATACTAATTATCACTTTTTCGCCAACTGAGTTTTCAATCAAGGGTATTAACTAGAGGATAAAAAATAATGAGCACACAACTGGTTAACGAATTTGATCACTGGATACGCACACGTTTTATTGATCTCAATACCGACTTAGAGAACCTCTACTTTGAGCAATCTGCTAGAGAAAATGTTGCGGCAGTCGGAGATCATTTAAAAACGGTTCTTCTTGAAGAAGGAGACCGCTTCATCACGCAGCTTTTATCCGAAGGAAATACAGATGAAGGGTTCGACAGTGGGTTTGATTTACTCGGTAATGTGGGTTTTTTCCTCGCTGCAAACCGTCGCCATGAAGTCGATGAAAAGCATCCATCTCTAAAAAGTGCCTCCGCCTTAGCTATGCAACTTGGTGCATCGCTGGGAGTGGTTCCTCGGTTTGCTTCGGCGCACTTAGAAACACACAACCGTGCAATCAATGGTAAATACAAAACCTTTACTCATTTAGAAGATGAAAAGATTTTCTTAGATTACAACACTCGTGGTGTGCTTGCGTTTATCCGTGCTTCGGAGGCGTTATTGCACATTCTACCTCTAGGTGTTTCACACCCTATTGCTTTAGATCTGTTTAAAGCGGCAAAAATTTCGCTTAATCAAGTCGTAGAAAGCAACACCGAATTATTTAATATTCTAGATGTGGATCGCTTTTTCTACAGTGTCCGCCCTTATTACAAAACACACAAAGTAGGTCGCCATGAGTATCGGGGCGCTAACGCAGGTGATTTCTCAGGCATTAACGTCATTGACCTTCTTTTAGGGTTATGTCGCGGTGATGATCCATACTACTCTCAGCTTCTAGTGGATAAATTTTTGTTTATGAGACCAGAAGATCAAATTGTTTTACGCGATTGTATGCGTCGCACCAGTTTAATGGATGAATTCTTATCTGTAAGCTCTGAAGAGCGCCAATCAAGCTGGTTTAAGACCCACTTACAAGCCTTCCTAGATGTCTGTAGCGCCCACGGTGAAACCGCAAAACAGCATCATGAACAACTTATTTCTCGTTTTATTGTCAGTCCTGCAGCGAAATATGAACTGTCTAAACGCCAAGATATGACAGCAAGTGGGCCACCGTTGGAAATATTACTAGCCGCATTACAAAAATTGCATGATCTACGCACTGCCACACCGCGTGATGATATTCCAACACGTTATGAAGACATACAAACATTACACAGCTATTTGTAGGAGCCCAGTTATGCAAGAATTCATCGAAAAAGAAGGTATTTACTTACTCAACCATTCTGTTGGTTGTATGCCAACGAGTGCGCGCAAAGCTGCTGAAGAACACTTCTTTGACGCTTGGGAACACGGAACACCCGATGCTTGGGCAAGATGGTTCCCAGCGTTCAACAAATTCACACTCAGCTTGGCAAACCTATTTAATACCGATGCAAGTCTGTTTTGCCCTCAACAAAATGTCTCCAGCGCACTCAGTAAACTGCTTGGCGCTTTCCCACATGCAAGCCAAAACCAAGGCCGTAATGTCATTTTATTAACCGAAAATGACTTCCCTTCTATAGGCTTTGTTATGCAACAAGCACAAAAAATGGGCTACGTAGTTGAATATATTAAAGACGAAGAAAATGTATTAGATATTACAACTTGGCAAGAGCATTTATCTGAAAAAGTCTATGCAGTACTGATTACACATGGCCATTACAACTCGGGGCGTTTAGTCCCAGTAAAAGACATCGTAACTGTCGCACGCAAGCATGGAGCTCTCAGCATTGTCGATATTGCCCAAACAGCAGGCGTTATTCCTATCGACTTCACGGACTGGCAAGCGGATATTGTCGCAGGATCATCGGTAAAATGGCTATGTGGTGGCCCGGGCGCTGGTTACTTGTGGATAAATAGTAAGCTTATCAACACATTTGAACCTGTTGACCTTGGATGGTTTTCACATGAAAACCCATTTGAGTTTGATATTCACAATTTTGAATACGCAGAATCCGCTTTGCGTTTTTGGGGCGGCACACCTTCTGTCATACCTTATGTCATTGCAGCTAATAGCATTGAGTTAATGCACAGTATCGGCATTGATAAAGTCCGTGAGCAAAACATCGTACTGGCAGACAAAATCATAGATGCCATTCCAGATTCATGGCTGATCTCACCCTGTGGTTATGCTGATCGCACAGGCACACTCGTGATCAACCCACCGAATCGTGATGAAGTTGAAAACAAACTAAAAGCGCTGAATGTACACCACGACGTACGTAAGCGAGGCTTTAGACTGTCGCCTCACATTTACAACACAGCGGAACAAATCGACAAGGTACTGACAGCATTAGTGTAAAAAATTAAGTTTGTCACGTCATAAGAAAACAAGGGGAGGGCTGTCCTTCCCTTGTTAGGTGGCAGTTGTAATGGTTTAATGATTCTGTAGGTGCCTATAGTCTATAATTTACCTAAATATAGGAATCAGATCATGACGATTAA
>CANLRQ010000059.1 GCA_947493575.1 uncultured Marinomonas sp. | reverse complement strand
GTTATGAGATAAAAACAGAGTCCAGTTTAAGGTATGAGTGAACGAGCTTAAATAACGGCGTAGAATGAACGCTTACAGTAAAGTGGTGGTCTACATCAATAACAACATAAGCCTTATCACCTTTGCTTCTCAGGTTAACCTTATTGGTTGCTAAGTGATTTAATAGATCATTAACAACCGCTGCTGGAGAGCTTTTTGATGTATCTTGTTTATCAACAGGGACTATTTTTATCAAATGTGCAAATCTTCTTGGGAGTATCGCGACCCATTCTTCAAAGTATGAACGCTCATCTTCTGCTCCTTCATATGAGATATGTAAGATGCTAGCTTCAATTGTTTTTTGTTGGTATTTGCTGCCTCTTCCTTGTGACCTTTTAAACATATATTAACCCTCATTCTTCATAGCGACTAAATTCGGGATTGCTCCAAACCTGCCCTGTAAGTAAGCCTTTTCAATATCTTGATCAAATCGTGTACTGTATTCATCTAAGGAATATAGCTTAGTTGAATGGTCATGTTCTTTTTGAGTAAACCAAATTTCATCTCTGCGTAGTAATTTGTTATCAAGTAAGCCAGATTCGTGAGTTGTTACTATTAGCTGATCATTTTCCTGTCCATATTCGGAAGATAAAAACATTTCAAAGAATCTTTTCGATAATAAGGGGTGAAGGCTACGATCAAACTCATCAATGATGAATACACTTGGTAACTTAATTATGTCTTGTTTTGACGACATGGATAAAGCAGGTAAAAGGTCTAGTAATCGTTTTGTCCCGTCGGATTCAGAGGTTAAATCAAATTCAACACTATTACCGTCCTGTAAGTTATGAAGGGACATTAATTTCTGTGCATATATAGTTGAGTGACTATCTTTTTGAAAAAGATAGTCATCACCTTCAAATTCAATTTCTACTGTTTTATTATTCTTGAATTGTTTGTGTACATATTCAATGCATTCTTCAGGAAATTTAGAGAGAGGAACATCTTTAAAAGAAAACCCTGAAATACCAGTGTCAAAAATTGATATGTTTTTTAAATAATCAATACTTCCACTATTGAAGTCATCATGTAGTCCACCATATTTACTATCTGGATATACTAAATTTAGCCTAGCGAAGAAAAAGAATATACTTGGCAACACTTCTCTACAAGTCGAAGGGATTTTCTCGTGTATATTTTTTTTATGATATTCATTCAAAAAAAGTTGATTGTTAGATGTGAATTTAATTAAGTGTATGAAACTATTTAGGTCTTCACTATTTAGATTATTGTCATAATCAGTTTTTATTTTGTAAGAGTCATCGGCATATTGTCTTTCAAATACGCAAAATTCCACATTCCCTCGAATCTCGTATAGGCTTTCTTCAATTATTTTTTCTTTATCTAGCTTGATCCCATAAGCAAAAAGTAAGCCTTTTTCATCTTGACTGAAATCTGTAAATTCAAAATAGAAACTGCTTTCATCGCTGATATTTTCACTCTTAAGTAAGAATGGCTCATGATCAATACCATTACTTTTTTCCGAACCTTTTACGATTAAATCTCTTGCAAAAGAAATAGATTTTATGATGTTGGATTTACCTGAAGCGTTTGCCCCATAAATCACGGAAGAACGTAATATATTTAATTTATTTTTACCGCCTAACTTAACAACATGCTCCTTGTGTCGTCTTAGTCTATTTTCTGCTCGCATATTCAGTTCTATACGGTCATTAATGGAGCGAAAGTTGTTAGCAGAGTAATATACTAGCATGATTAGCCTGAGGTGATTTTTTCACGTTAATTGGTTTTTAGCCAATCTAGCAGATAGCAAAGGTTAAATCTATGGTATTGGGATGTTTAGTTAGTACTAGACGAAAGCAAAAAAGATAAAAGTCATTAAGGTAGGTCTAAAGCGTTAGTCTTCATACAAGCTAACGCTTTAGAGAATTATTAAAACTACTTACCAGACAAGATTATTTACTTTCAAACTGAATCCGTTCGAGTATTTCGCTGATTTGAATTGAGTTGTGTGGCAATTCAATAGCTAACCCTTGATATAAACGAATAAGCCGTAGCAGGTTCATCATATCCATAATAGGTAAGGTAACACGCTGATTTTCAGAGTTTTTTGAATGTTGCCAATCATGCAGTTTATAGCGTAATTCTCGGCCTTCGGAGCTGTGATCAAGAGCAGATACGATTTTAACCGCATCAAAACTGAGGTAATAATGATCCTCGTGGGTGATGGGTTTTCGCTCTGTTCGTTGAACATTCTCCAGCTCATAAGATTCCGCCTTAAAAGCTTCCGTTTTATAAAGAAGGACAATGTAATCTTGATCTTCTTTTAAATGAAACTTATCTATGATGTGGATAAACCAGTCTGTGAAGCTGCATTCCGTGGCTAGGTAGGTGTGTAAGTCTCGTGCGTTGATCGTATCTGTTGGGTGTCCATTCAACATATACACTTGGGTTTTGAAGGGTATATTCGCCATCATTGGCCTCCTTTGTTATGGGTCAGTACCACCACAAAGAGGTTGCAATCTCATACTGGGTGGTGGGTCTCATCGGGTTGCAACAACCGTAACAAAGAAAACGGCCTAACCGAAGTTAGCCCGAATCGACCCACCATAACGCGCAGGTGGATTCGCACACAAAGTCAGTCCTTAACAGAGTTAGGCCGACGACACGTGCGTCTTTGTTACCGGGGTTGCAATCCCGACACTGGATTTTGCCAGTGCCCGATAATGGTAGGGGAAGATAAAAACAGGGTCAATGGAATTGTCAGGATTCACAGAGCTATGTGCTACCAGAGTTATGAGTCGCTGCTTTTTTCGGTTGTTAGTAGTGTCAAAAGTGCTTTAGTATCTTCAAATGCCAGCTGCAATAAATACCATCTGCAATAAATACCATCAGCAATAATTACCATTAGCAACTTAAAGCCCACTTGGAACTTATATGAAAATTATCAGAAGCAAAGAGTTTACCGCCACGCAAGCATGGGGCGCTCAAGACATTGCAAATATGAATGGCATCACCACTCGATTACATTGGACAGATCAGCCATATAAATGGCACATAAATGATGGCGAAGAAGTGTTTGCCGTATTGGATGGTATTGTCGAAATGCGTTATAAAGAAAATGGGGCTGAGTGCTCAACCTTACTGCATACGGGGGACATTTTTTATGCATCGATTGGTACCGAGCACGTGGCTCATCCCCAAGGAGAAGCACGGATTTTGGTAATCGAATCAGAAGGCAGTGTTTAGCTAACCCATTAACTTGGAAATACTTGATGATTTAGCGGTTTGCCTGCTGCTAAGTTCTCCATATTTTCAACCACTTGCTTCACAGTCATAGCGGCAGAAGACGATGAGGCGATATGGGGTGTTACCCTAATATTTTCTATAGACCAAAGTGGGTGTTCTGCGGGAAGAGGTTCTTCGTTGAACACATCCAACAATGCACGTCATTTTAGGCCCATGATGCTTTTCATTTCAAATAAATAGGACTCAGGAAGATACATGTTACTCGGAATCAATCATGTTACTATTGCTGTTAACGACATAAATGAATCATTCGCTTTTTATGTTCGAGTTTTAGGGATGAAACCCCATGCGAAATGGAAAAATGGTGCGTATTTAACCTTAAATGAACTTTGGTTTTGCTTGTCTGTTGACCCAGCTAAACCCAGTCAGGATTACAGCCACTTAGCTTTTGATGTTTCTGAAGAAAATTTTCATACTATGCAAAGCTCAATACTCCAACAAGAAATCAAACAATGGAAAGAGAATACCAGTGAAGGCCACTCACTCTATTTTCTCGATCCAAATGGGCACAAATTAGAGCTGCATGTAGGAAGTTTGAATGACCGATTGGAATCACTGAAGCACGCACCTTATGAAGGGTTAACCTTGTTTTAATGAACGGCCATATTGGGTAATAAGGTTTTAATAAAGCACTGATTGATGATATCAATCTTGGATACTTCTACACCGCGTAACATACTATCAATAATGAGAGAAAGATATGGACTTAGCAACTTGGCTTCCCTTGGTCGCCGTTTCAGTAATGGGGGCAATTGCACCGGGCCCAAGCTTGGCAGTCATTCTGCGAGTTTCAATTTCCCAATCATCATTACATGGTGTGTTTGCCGCAGTAGCCCATGGCTTAGGAATCGGTTTTTGGGCCTTCCTTACACTGCAAGGGTTAGCCGTTTTAATTGCTGAATATCAAAGTGCGTTTTCAGTGCTGACCGTTTTAGGCGGCTTGTATTTAATGTGGTTAGGTATCAAGGCTTTACGTTACGCAGGCCAAGGAGAAGATACCAAAATAGAAACGGTAAAATCTTCTTACTGGGAAGCCATTCGTGATGGTTTGATGATCGCCTTAATGAACCCAAAAGCCGCGCTCTTCTTTTTGGCCTTATTCAGCCAGTTGATCAATGACGAAATGACCACATTAATCAAGGTTCAGTTCTGGGCAACCGTGGTAGTGATAGACAGTGGTTGGTATGTACTCGTCGCCCTCCTATTAGCTGGCGGCCCTGTCTTAACATGGCTTCGCCGCAACTTGGTTTGGGTCGATAGAGCCATGGGAAGCCTACTGATTTTGATTGGATTAAACGTTGTTTTTGGGTGAAGTCCCAAAATGAAAACTTCTCGTGTTATTAAGTGTAATAGCTAAGGTAAGCAATAT
This sequence comes from uncultured Marinomonas sp., assembly GCA_947493575.1. GTDB lineage: Bacteria > Pseudomonadota > Gammaproteobacteria > Pseudomonadales > Marinomonadaceae > Marinomonas. Next base: position 10,587 of record CANLRQ010000059.1, on the reverse strand, counting down.
GCTTAGTATACGAGTGTTGTAATCAATGGTTACTTCTGGTTGCTAAATAACCACTCTCAAGTTATAAATATAAACACTCAAAAACAACTTGTGCTAGATGGTATTTCAACAAGATGGTTTTGACTTTCTTACACGCTCACAGGGATGGTTTCTTTAAATAACGCCCCTGCAATGACTTTTACAGCCCCTTTTTAGCCAAATTTAGAAGGGATTTTAACAATTATGGATAACTAGGAATTATATTAATGCCTTTTGATTTTAATCAAAAAAATTATAGAGATCTTAAGGAACTGGTTCTAAGCTCAAGGAGGTCCAATATAGTTCCATTTGTGGGGGCTGGATTAAGTCTATATGGCCCCCCTAATAAACGCTTGCCGAAGTGGTGGGAATTAGTATCCAGAATATTCGAAAGAGCAAAAATTGAGAAACTGACGACAAATGAAGTGACTGAAATTGAGTCGCTAATGAAAAGTGAGTTATGCATTGAAGCTTTAGATAAGCTTTATAATTACACAACGATCGAATGGGTTTCTCAAACTGTTGAACAAATACTCGAAATAGAGGGTGATGGTATATCACCAGCAGCTATCTCATTGATGACAATTTCCTGGACATTGATTGTAACTACAAATCTAGATCGCATGTTGGAACTTGCTCATGAGGAGCTTGAGATAAAAGAGCGTCATACAAACGCTTTCCCTTATCATAAAGAACGCAGCCTAAATGTTTTTACTCATCGTAATGAAGAAGCTTTCTTAAAGGCTATATCTATTGAGAACGCAGCCCATACTAGTTTAGCAAAAATACATGGAACAGTTAGAGATTATCAATCCTTTGTATTAACAACAACAGCGTATAATCAGCTGAATCAAAATGGCGTATATCAATATATTCTTAATGATTTATGTCGACGGACACTTCTGATTATAGGGTTTTCCCTTCAAGATCCAGATTTTGATCGGGCCATGGATCATATCGCATTCAATTTTAGAGCAAAAAACTTTCCACCGTATGTAATATTACCAAGCAGCACCTTTAGAGGAGACCCTAATACTCCGTATAGGCGTAGGATTGAAGATTTAAAGGAGAATAATCAACTTAGAGTAATAACTTATCAAGTTGATGAATTATGCTCTGAGGATGATCCTTGGTCAGGACATAAGTCGTTATTTGAATGCATTAATGACCTGAGTAAAGCTTGGTTAAAAAATCAAAAAAAGATTCGAATTTTTGGAAGCCTGCCATTTGAAGAACACTTCTCTTGTCGTTACCCTGAGTTGCAAGAAATTGATAAAAGGATTTTTGATATTAAAAAACCGTGTCAAATACAAGGGCTTGGTGGAGAAGGAAAAACTGCGCTAGTCTCTCATTGGTTAACAAGTAGAAAAGATAGGCTTTCAGAGAACGGTATCAAAAATGTTTTTATTTTCAATTGTTATGTAGATTCACCTACTAGTTTTTTTTCAAGTGCAAGCCAAACTCTTACCGGCCTTAGACCAGGTATGGCTCTCGGGGAGCAGCGTAATTCGATACTGTCTTTCGCTAAAGCTAATAAAACATTATTTGTCTTTGATCAATTTGAAATTTTTCAAGAGCAGAAAAAGGGGGGAATTCGTGATCGCCAATTTTTTAGCTCTTTTCTACAAGAGCTCATATATCTCGGTTCACCGATTATTCTGACAACTCGGCTTGTTATTCCTGAGTTTTACAAAGCTCTATTTCTTAAACCTTTAAAGAGTAAGGAAATCGATGAATTAGTTGACGCCTACCTCCCTAATGGAATTCACCCTGTTACCTTGAAAACCGCATTGGATCATTTAAAAGGACATGCTCAATCCATAGCTTTATTTTTAGGTAACCCCCAAACTTATGGAAAAACATATTCAACTTCCTTTATACCTCACCAATACCAGAGTGAACCCCCAACTGATAACAAAGCTATTTATACGCTAAAAACAATTCGTTCCGGGTTGTCTAAAAATGAAGATATTATTCTTCAGGTTGCGTGTATTTTTAGGTTCCCTTTTACAATTGATATAATTCGCAAACTGCTTGCTGAAAACCTTGATCAACTTAGCGACTGGACAAATCCAAATCAAGATGAAAACGAACTTAGAAAATGCGTCAGCGGCCTCGTTGATAAACAATTAATTATAAGTAATGATGGTCCTGCAACGTATTATCTTCACCCGAATGTACGTGATTATTATAAATCTATTGAGAGGAATCAACGAGAGATTCATGCAGCTTATGTTGACATATTAGATAAGAAAAGACATAACGAAAAAAGAGATGGTAGTGAATTAACATTTTCTCCGTCTCAAGCAAATGAATATTTTTCTCTGGCTTATCATTCGGCAAAAGCAGGAAAGTGGTCACTATTTGACTATTACTATCAAAATATACTAATGCAAGGCCAAAAGGATTATGTATGTGATACGCTTGGTATGTGGTCTGAAATATTAGATCTCACACGTTGTATATTTCCAAATGGGCATCCTAATTCTCTCGCAAAAATGCACTCTGCATATTACTCATCTCGATATGCTCGCAGCCTCAAGCACTTAGGATATGGAGCTGAAGCTGCGGATGCATACGATTACTGCCTCTGCTTCTGTGCAGAAGAATTGTTTCCAAAAACTACTATATATGTCAATAACTATCTTACACTTGAAATTTATCGAGGGAATTTAAAGAAAGCCGCTAATATGGTTTCGTGGAACTTTGCGACAATGCAATGGATAGATACTGAAAATGGTAAATGTAATCAAATAGAACACGGTGGATATTCTATTGGCTGGCTGGCTATGTTAATGGGGGATTTTGTCACTGCACAAAGTCTATTTAATTTGGCTCAACAAGCATGGAAAGGTAGAGAGCAAGAAAGGGATGTTTTTTTTGATTATTATCCTGTTTATTTTGCTGAGTTATATTTAATAGAAGATGGTAATAATGTTCGATCGCAGGGTATACTTGATTCTTATTTAGAATTGGCGGAAGAATTTGACTGGAAAGAAACTGAAGCTCGTTGTTATATATTTCAATCAATGTTACACAGGCATGCAGCTAAGAAACGTAAAAATAAGAAAGCTTCTTTACATGCTGCCGCTTCATTTTGTAATTCTGCAGAAACGGTAATCAATAAAATATTTGCTCCACCCGTTGAAATGGAACTGGTTCACGAACTATTGTGTGTATATTTCGAAGCTCCATTAGAACCTAACTTGAAACAACAAGATTCACAGTTAATGAAAAGATTCATGGATTTACGCACTAACCTTGGGTGGGACATTTATCATTCAGATGAAATCGCCTTCAAAGGTTTAGAGTCCGAATTAAGAGGGAAAACAAAGCGTGCTCAAGACCTTTTAGCTGAAGCGGAAGTCATTGCTTTAAGTCAGGGAAATAAACTATCACTGTTGTCGCCTTACCGTCCTATTACAATGCTTCGTGAGCGTCTCGGGTTGGTGGCTAACCTTTCATTTTCAAAATTATCTAATAGTAAATCTAATTTTACAATTACGCAGTTCGATACAATATCAAGTGATAAATTTAAAGCTGCGGTTAAAGATTCATTTTTAACTCAACCATTAAAGTTAAAATAAACTCAAAATGACTCTAATATTTTTTCTATTCTTTCACGTAATGTTTGTTTTAAAGCTTCTGTATTAAGTTTAAAATCATCATTTCTTTCGACATAAACAATACGCTCTCCTCTTAAATCAAACGGAGGAGGCGGAGATCTTTTTTCTCTTATTGGTATCCAAGCACTAGAATTACCAGCCTCACTATAAGTACATGCCTGTAAGAAACCTGTTTCAAAAACGACATTCGGATTGTCATTATATTTATTATTTTCTTTTGATGGTTCAGACAGGTAACATATACTTAGTTTCGATGAATGAAGCTCTTTTATAATTTGTCTATTAATATCTCCACTCTCTTCACTGGACTTCCAAAAAAGTAACTTAAATTTATCTCCATATTCAGAGATAATAGATCTAATCGTTGCTATAACGTCATCTTTTGCCCTATCAGAACTGGCTAAAAATAACGGTATTGGGCCATACTTTACTTCTATGCTACTTAAATCCCTTAATTGAGAGTTAATTTCTTTAGTCCCTTTTATATCTCTATTATAAGTATAGTTCTTTATAAATATATCTGAAATTGCGTTACATAGTGTTTCTAGTTCTTTACCTATGTTTGCCGTGAAGGAAAGAACCTGATTGGTTTCAATGTTAAGTACCGCTCGATTAGAATGGATTTCAAAAGGAATTAAAATTGAAGTTTTTGTTTTACAAGTATTAGCTTGAAATTCCTTATATTGAGGAATCTCTTTTTGATTATTCCAATGATCTTGATAATTATTAGTATTATATAAAAGTTTAGAGTCTCCAGTTGTAACCCACATAGGCTTCCCTTTCATATAACAATAAGCAGATTGTCCACTTAATATTTCTTCTTGATTATATATAAGGCTACTACTGCAAGTCATACCATCTGTCGCCCACTCCATTTTTAATTCGCTTTGATTGTATCTATTTTGGACTGGCAATAATAATTCCCAAAATTCTGCGCCAAAACGATTTTTAAAGTAAGTTTCAATATTTTTTTTAATGTCACTTAATACATCATTATCTATAAAATCAACAGCCTTAGCGAATGCGCTAAACTCTTCTACAAATCTACTCATTTAATATTTTCCTGTTTGTTTATCACGAATACAGCACCGCCATAAACGACGTTCAGAGTCAGAAAATGAAGAGCGGCCATGTAAAATAAATCGATTATCCCAGATTAAAAGTGTCCCTTTTTTTTGTTTGATTTCTATGGAGTTAATTTCAGCATATTTAAGTAATCGATCTCTAAATGACTTAATAATATCTGGTGCATTCTGATCAATAAAACACTGATCAAACTTTAACTGCAAGCCATGAGGTGAAATACTGAAAATAGGCCCTGTATATGCAAATTCACCATGCCGTATTGCTATAGGTCCTTCAGCTTTGATAGTCATTTCGGCGGCAAAGATTTCATTTAGTTCCTTTTCTGTTAAGGACGCAATAAATGGTCGCGAGTCAAGAAGGCGTAATTTTCCTCCTTCATTAGCTGGTTGTTCGGCATATAAAGCGACGTACTCGGGTGGTTCAGAAAACTCTGCTAACTCAGTATGCAGGCGTAGCTCTTGATCTCCTAAAGATGTTCCTTGTGCTTTTTCTTTTGTTTCAACAGCCCAGAATTTCTTTTGTCCATATTGAGGGATTAGAGAGCCTATTGGTGATAATAGTGCTTCGATTAACGGCTCTAGAGGTGCTATATTCTTTAATGTTACCCAGCCGCTTTGTCTCAAAATGGAGAGAGCTAATGGATCTAATAAATTATGAAACTCTATATGATTCAAATTGTTAGACTGCATACAATAGTGCCTTATTTCATTATAATTTTTATTTATCAAGTTTCAATTAATCGGATGAGCCATGTTTTTCAACCCAAAACGACTCCATTATCAGAGCATCGACATCTAAATGTAAAAATGCTTTGATTGCATCGTAAGGGGTTTCAACAATAGGTCGCCCTTTAAGGTTAAAAGAAGTATTCAATATTACAGGTGGTAGCCCACGTTTTTCTAGCTCCAGTAATATAGGCCTAATAAGCCCCTTTTGATAAGGTGCTATTGTCTGTACTCTTGCAGAACCATCTACATGAGCAGCTCCAGATAATTGAGTACGGAACTCTTTTCTAATAGGAGCGATTTCCAACATGAATGGTGACGGTGCAGATATTTCAAAATAATGCTCGGCTTTTTCTTCCAGAACTATTGGTGCAAAAGGCCTAAAAGTTTCACGACGCTTAATTTTATTCATTCGTCGTTGAATGTTAGATGTACTTGGCAGAGCAATAAGGGAGCGATTACCGAGTGCTCTAGGGCCAAATTCAGATCCTCCTTGATACAATGCAAGAACACTACCGCCCATAAGTTGCATAACAATCCGCTCGATGATATCAGACTGGTTATCTATATCTTCAGTTGAAACAGAAAATTCTCGTGCTGCTTTCTCTATTTCTTTATTGCTATAAACTTTACCTGGTTGAGCGAAGGAAATGGACCTAGCTAATGAGCGCTCATTTAATTTGTGGCCATTGACATGATGATATCCATATAGAGCAGCTCCAGAAGAAAGTCCATTATCCCCAGATGCAGGAAAAACAAACAAATCATCAAATCCAGATTCTTCACGTATACGAGTGTTAACGACTCCATTTAAAGCTACTCCTCCACCATATACGAGGTACCGTTCTTTAGTTTTCTTTTTCAATGTTTTTGTAATTAAAAGGATTGCATCTTCTATAATCGCCTGTGCAGAAGCTGCTAGGTCAGCTTTTACTGAAAATGAATTTTCATTCTTTGTTATTAATTCAAAAATAAAAGTCCATAAACCTCCGTATGGATCCATTTCGAATGGCCGCTCAGTATCAAATTTCACAAAATCGAGCAGCTCATTCTTAAATGTAGGTTTACCGAAAGCCGCAAGTGCCATAGTCTTGCCTTCGCCTTCTGGTCCCATGCCAATGCATTCGGTCACAATACTGTAGAACCAACCAATGGAGTTAGACGATATATATTTCCAGGTACTAGTGGATATTAAATGTTCGCCTGACTGAATTGTTTCTAATTCGAGATTAGTGTCTATTCCAAGTCCTGTTGAGATCGTTTCAAAATTGCGTTTTCCATTTTTTCCAGAGCCAATAGGCCCACCCTTACCATCTATTACTAGAGTTGCTGCACGCTCGAAAGGGCTTGAGTAATATGCAGCCGCAGCATGACATACATGATGACTAACTAACTGATGGGGGACTTTTTCCCAAAAACGGTTGTGTCCTTCAATATCGTTACTTACAAATACAGCGTCAATATCAGATAAGCTTATATTTGCATTCCTTAAGCAGTACTCAACTGATGGGAGGCAAGGTGAGCTTGCCCAATGTCGATCTCCATACCTATGTCCAGAAATTCTCTCATCTTCAATTATTGTATGAGGGTGTCCATTACGTAAAAGAGTTGCACTAAAATCATGATTTGAACCACCGAGACCTAACACCCATTTCATATATAATTCCTAGTTATCCATAATTTCTCCTAAAGGGTGGGTTTCACGTATTAATGTCCTTAAATGAGAGTCACTTACATGTGTGTAAATCTGGGTGGTGGTGATGCTTTGATGCCCTAGTAAGCGCTGTACATATCGAATATCTAGCCCCGCGGAAAGTAGATGTGTCGCGGTGGAGTGCCTGAGCATATGCGGTGTAATACGTTTGTTAAATTTAACTTTTTCTGAAATGTGTTTGAGATACAGCCTAACCATTTGAGTGCTCAGAGGTTTACCTTTCGAGGTGATCAATAGATAGTTGTCGTTCGGTTGAAAACGTCTACGTACTATAAGATAGGACTCAATCAAGTGAGTTAAAGAAAGGTCTGGTAAGTACACTTGGCGCTCACGGTTTCCTTTACCATTGATTCTTATAACACCTTCAATAACATCCATATTTGTTAGCGTAATGGAGGTGAGTTCTCCAACACGTATGCCTGTTGCAAATAATAGCTCTATACATAGCAAAGATGTTAAAAGAGAGAACTGATGACGACTATGAATATTTAGAATTCTTGCATTATTATGATACTCACGTTTACTGCTTAAACCGAGTTGAGCAGTTGGGTAAGCAATTAAACTGCGAATTTCACTGCGGTTTAACGCTTTTGGTAGAGAGGCTGGAATTTTGATTTTTAATGATAAACGGTAAAATGGACTTCGTACTATCCACTCTTCTTCTTCAAACCAGCCGAACATGCATTTTAAGCATGCGATACGTCGTTTTACACTGCTTTCTTTTAATTCTTTATCCTGATAAAGGTGCTTTACAAAACCTCTGATGATGTCTTTATCACAATCAACTAAATCCATTTTATTGGACGTAAAAGAGACAAATTGGTTGAGGTCTATTTGATAAGCCTTGAGTGTGTGCTGTGAAAGAGATTTGTTATTATGACAATATAAAATGTACTTATGAATTGCGGCATGAAGCTGCATAGGTTGTCTCCGATTAAAGCTTGAACTAAGCGAAGCGCTTCATACAACTTTAATGGGTTAATGAGGCGACTCCTAACTTCTGGAAATCTTCCTAATTATCCTTCTAGAACAATCATATACAAAAAAACAGTCCTAATCACCCTGTGTATTTTATTGATTATCAAAAGCCAATATTTCATAACACGCTAGTTAAAGTAATAACTGTCTTCAAAAAAGTCCTGCATGTATTCCATTAGTCTTTTGGCTCTGATGCTCATTAAGCGGCCACCGGGCCACACCACATATACTTCACGGCCTAAGCCTTGCCATTCTGGTAGGACTCTGATCATTTTCCCAGTTTCTAAATAATGCTGTTTTTCCGTCATGGGTAATAGTGAGATACCTAACCCATCACGAACAAACGAGGCGGCGATATTGACGTCGTTTACTAAGGTAGACACACTTATTGGGACGGTATGTTTAAATTATCCATAGTCTCTCTGTTACCAACAATGCAAAATTGAGCCACTTCAACAATTGAAATCTGATCCAGTTGTATAACTATAGAGTCTTTTGAGAGACTCTATGATCACAAAAGAAGAGCTTATGAAAATTCAGATTTTGCATCAACAAGGTAGGTCTCAAAGAGCCATTGCTAAAGAGCTTGGTATTTCCCGTAACACGGTAAAACGATATTTGAACCCACAAATAGACAGGCCAATTTACCCAAAACGGGAAACTAAACACTCTATACTTGATACGTTTAAACCTTTTCTTCACTCCCGTATCGCTCAAGCCAACCCCATACATTTATCAGCTGTTGTTCTATTGAGAGAGATAAAAGCTTTGGGCTACAAAGGCAGTTTGTCTTTATTGCGACAGTACTTACATCAGTATCGAGGAAGTAAACCAAGCCCTGAAGTGGTTCGCTTTGAAACAGAAGTAGGACAACAAATGCAAGTAGACTGGGGGCAAATGAGAGGAGGTAAACACCCTATTCATGCGTTCATTGCTGTGCTTGGCTACAGTCGAGCGATGTATGTTGTGTTCACTGATAACATGCGTTATGACACGATGGAGAGCTGCCATCGGCAGTGTTTCGACTATTTTCAAGGCATTCCCCAAGAAGTCTGGTATGACAATATGAAAACCGTGGTCATTGAACGCGATGCTTATGGAGAAGGGCATCATAAGTTGCATCAATCTTTTTACCAGTTTGCTAAAAGTATGAATTTTATACCGAAACTCTGCCGCCCTTATCGACCTCAAACAAAAGGAAAAGTAGAGCGTATGGTGCGTTATGTTCGTGATGATTTTTATCGTCCACTTAGCACCCAACTGTCTTCATTTAAACAAACATTGGATCTTGAAACGGCTAATCACGAAGTGAAGATATGGCTGGAAAACGTTGCACATCAACGTATTCACGACACCACTAAAGAGAAGCCAGCAGACAGGTTAAAAGAAGAAAGGTCATCACTACAATCTTTACCGCCAATCACGACGCCTGTTGTGGATCAGCTACCGAAAGCAGGCGAGCTGCCTTCTGTCTATGTGCAGTATCAAGAGCCCTTACATCATAATTTAAGTGTGTACGATCAATTAGTGGAGGCGGTATGAATTTACAATTATCCAGATTATCAGAATTAACAGCCGAGCTACAGCTAGCAGGAATGGATAATAATGCTGTTGATCTTGCTCAATTAGCCGCGAAAGAGAGTTGGAGTTATTTAGCCTTTTTTGAAGCGCTTCTACAGTGTGAAAAACGATCTCGACATCAGAGAAAACAAAGCATGTTTACTCGTATGGCAGGGTTTCCATCTTTAAAAACACTCGATGAATTTGATTTTCAATTTGCCTCAGGAGTACCAAAGAAACAAGTGAATGAATTGGCGTCTCTGTCCTTCATTGAACGGCAAGAAAACATTGTTATGTTAGGGCCGTCAGGAGTTGGAAAAACGCATATTGCCGTTGCTCTTGGCTATAAAGCGGTGCAAGCAGGTATAAAAACCCGATTTATTAGCGCATCGGATTTAATACTGCAATTATCCACGGCGCAAAGACAAGGTAAATACAAACAAGTCATGCAACGATCCGTTCAAGCCCCAAGGTTACTGATCATTGATGAAATTGGTTATCTTCCATTTAGTGCTGAAGAAGCCAAGTTGCTGTTTGATGTTGTGGCTAAGCGTTATGAAAAAGGGTCGATCATATTAACGAGCAATTTGCCTTTTGGGCAATGGGGGCAAGTTTTTGCGAACGATACCGCATTGACGTCAGCATTATTGGATCGAGTTTTACACCATTCACACATTTTACAAATCAAAGGAGAAAGTTATCGAATAAAAGAAAAGAAACAAGCAGGTCTAATGGATAAAATAAATAATTAGTGGCTCAGTTTTCAAATGTTGCTGTGGCTCACTTTTCAGTTGTTGTTGACACCCCCTAAAAACAACCTAACATACTGTATAAATATACAGAATATGTATCCTTGAAAATCAATAAATTACTGATTTTT
>CANLRQ010000058.1 GCA_947493575.1 uncultured Marinomonas sp. | reverse complement strand
GATAACAATGCAGCAGAGCGAGCCATCCGCCCTTATGCTATAGGGCGTAAGAACTGGATGTTTAGTAAAAGTCAGGCGGGCGCGACAGCCAGCGCAAACTTATACAGCTTGATTGAAACGGCCAAGGCCAATGGGCTTAATGAGTACGAGTGGTTAAAGCATATCTTCAAACAACTCCCCAATGCTGAAAATGTGGAAGATATTGAGGCATTACTGCCTTGGAACTACAAGGATGTAGTTGGATAGGCGCTTACATTTTAAGTGCGATATTACTTCATTTTGATAATCAACATCTCGGTCTAAACCAGTAACTAACCCTAAATTATACCCAGACGATAATAAGTTAACATATTTTGAATATGGGTGGATATTAGATGAATACCTTATTCCAGCATCCATATCATAATGGTCAATATAAAAAAGGAATTCTTTTTCGTGATACCTTTTTATATTCTCAATGAATTTATCTTGTTTAGCTTCAATTTTAGGTGTGGTTTTCTCACCACTAATGAAATCAAAAACAGGAACCACGCCTTCTTTTTCCATGTGGCGTGTTGAATTAAAATCACCTTGTTTAGACTTTAAAAATAAAAAGTAGTTCATAAGCCTAGAACCTCTTTAGGTGAGATACCATGTACGATGTCAGTAAAAAGACCCCAATCCCCAGTTTCAAATCTTACTCGACCAGCAATTAATGCTGGATGACGCTCAGAAAGTTCAGAAAGTTCATATAACTTTGCTTCTGACTTATTTTTAGGTAATGAAAACTTTTTCCAAGTCACTCTGTCAACTATACATTCTTTAGTAAAGTAGTTTGCTTCATCTTCTATTTCGTCACTTTCTTTACTTTCAATATCTTCAATAATTACTTTATCCAGACTTTCATAGTGAAGAATTATATGTGATATTTCATGCAATAATGTAAACCAGAAATTATCTAATCGATCATGTCTAAGTGACAAAGCTAATACGGGATTACCTTTATTGTTTTTATATACACAGCCATCTTTACCTAATCCAGGGAAGGATGGTTCAATTATAAATATAATTCCTTTCGCTAATAGAATATGTTCTACTTCTTTAATATTATCTACATCAACACTTAGAGACGCAATATAGCTAAGAAAATCTAGATTAATATCATCTATATTAAATTTTGGTGCATCTATCTTTTTCGCTCTAGCACTGACAACTGCTTGCCATACTGCAACAATAGTCTCTCTTTTCTGTGACTCTTTTAAGTTGCCAGATTTAAACAATGCAGAAGAGCCAGATTTTGCTGAGCTAGACAACATTTGAAAAGCATCGTGCTCTTTGAATTCGGGCGAAACGAGCCCTTTATCGACAAGAATAGAATAAGGCAAATGCTGTTTTCTTTCATTAAACCAAAACAGCAAATCTACAGCATCTGATAATTGATGAGACGATTGTGCATGATTCCCAACACTCATATCTTCCAATTCAACTAACTGATCAAAGTTAAAGTCCTTCACGCAGCCTCCTCAGAAGTATTTTTGTCTTTTGGATTCTTGGGTTTTTCAAAGTATTCTAACCCTTCATAATCCTGATCAATTCCCATGCTTTTCATACCTAAGTAGACATAGAAGGATTTAGCTTGCTCAAGAGCATGTAAGCCAACAGCGCCTTCATACCCCTCTTCCTCACTAAAGGATTCAATAAAGAGCATTAGGATACTACCAATCCCCTTATATACTTGAGGTGTTGCTAACTGCCTATTCCATGGAGCTACAGCAATCCTGTCTACGTAAACAAGATTATCGCCAGTACTCAACTTTGATTCTTTTGGAAATAGAGCGTGAAGTACGCCCTCGGGTTGACCATCTACTGTGAAATAGAAAGTTCTTTTTTCATAACCATTAGTATCAGGATCACTTACTATCTCCTCCCAATTCCAGTGGAAGTCAGTTATCCCTCTGTCACACAAGTCGCGAATGAACTCTTTCTTTGAGGTTTTCGCAGCATGTAACTGTTTAGCCTCATTAAAGAGTAGAGCTTGCCACTTTTGATTCATAACTTGTGGATAGAGCTGATCGGCATCAGTCACAATGCAGTAATCACGCTCTTTGCCATCTGTACGCCGTAAAATCTTACCTTCTCTTAGTGTCTGCATTCAAACTCTCATTATGAAGAACTAATAATTATAATCGCTCAACTTTACAGCAAACAGACACTATGCAACAAAGAAATAAGCAACAAAATATCACTTATCAAAGGAGATCCCTCACATATCTAAACATAAGCCCTCAAAATGTGTGAGGAAGAGGCGATGGGCTTAGCAAAGCACAGCTTTACTAAGAATTAGTCAGTAAGCCACCTAGAGAGTCTTTAAAACCAAGCCCCAACACAGGCCGCGATTCGTCATGAATGTACGAATCCATAAAAGCAAAAAGTGTTCTGTCATTGCCCACGTTGGTGATCGTTGCGATGGGTTCGCCATAGAGCAACACGTTGAGCGTAGAAACATGATTAGTCATCGTCGTCTTCCCCTAACTGATATGCGGACGACATTGTCTCACCTTCGTCGATGCTCCCTTGGCTGCTTCGAATGATCGACTTAATGGCAGGTACAGATTTTTTTGGTGCGACAAATAACTCTAGGTCGAGTACACGGGCAAGTGCAATCAAACTGGACATTCTTAAATCAACGCCGCCAGACTCGATTTTCGATATATGGCTTTGCGGCACACCCGAACGCGCACTTAACTCTCTCTGGCTGAACCCCTTACGTACCCGAGCTTCTCTAAGGCTTTGTAGTATATGCTCTGTTACATAGCTCATTTCGATATGCCTTAATACACCAATTAACAATAATCATATACAAAAACATATCATCCTAATTCGAATACCACAAGAATGATTAGTTATTACAGATCAAAAGCCTATATTTGATATGTAATTATAGATAAAAGTAACATCTACTCTCATTTACTGTGGGCAAATTGGACAATGGGGCATTAATTAGAACAGTTCGCTTACAAAATACCACACCCAGCTTTAAGCTAAATCAACCAACCCAATTACTTACTTTGAACAGCTGATGCAATCCCCCCCTATGCGTCATTTTCCATTCATGAGTTTCAACAGCCGCCACACACTTCCCCATGTTTTTACCCCCATACGCCAAAACTACTATCCGTTTGGCTTCTCGATTGAAATCCAACGCTGCTAGGCCTTGCCGGTACTGGATCAAAGCAAGACTTGGCACTTTTTGCACCCTAAATAAACCTCGAATCCAAAGTACAAACCGTTTGATTTTTTAAGCCCAGAATGCAAACGATCGTTTGGCGTCTCGATTTTTTTGCACTAGTTGAATGCCGCCAAACAGCACCGTATTGGACTATGTATATCAAACAGTTAGCCGCAAACAGGCCATAACAAAAAACCGATTTGACTGGTTAGTTTGATGGCCATTTCTTTCATCTAATTCACCACCGCGTCTGCGTCCGACCACTGAAAATAGACGGCATGAAAAACCAACAAGGTGACAAGTGACGTGTTATGAGCAAGTGACAAGGATTAGGATAGAGAATGGATATTTTGTAGTTCCCCAAGCTAGGTGGAGTTGCAGCTAGGCGGCAAGCGAATGAGTTCCATGAGCATAGATAGACTATGTGATTGGGGCGAAAGAGCGTAGCCAACAACGCTGCGGCTTCACCTAGGAAGGGGAATCGCTTTACTGGTTGGGCAAGGGGCTTTCACTCTCTACCCAGCACTAAGCCAGTGCGAGAATGCCGCCGAACGTTTAACCCGCTGGCTGACCTATCAGTTACCGCACGTTAAACAAGCACACCCTGGCTGCCCGATTCACCAATGGCTGAACAGCATTGGCGCACAAGAGATCGTAGAAAAATGGCAGCACCTCGCACAATGGCCAAACCTGTATTGGCTACCTTTACCTGAGGTTGATGGCCACGCGCAAGGCGGATTAGTTCTGTTACCGCACATTTTTTACCGGTATATACGAACGGCATAATACAAACCAGAACATTGCAAGCAAACACACCGGCCAACGCCTGTATTTTTTGGTGCATCACGCCTTTATCTAAAACAGGAAAGCGCGCCACCTTGCACCCCAAACAGCAAAATCGCGCCTTTTGCCTGCCCAGTTCGCCGGAGCAAATAGGAAAATCATGCACGGGGTTGTTACTGAGTGGCTTAAGAAAAGACAGGAGAAAACGAAACGGAAACGTGATCAGCCACCAGATAAACCTAGCGCTGCTGCACCACCTTTGTGGGCCAGAGAATGATGTGGATTAAAGCAAGTTTTGGTGCCGTAACTCATTACGGTACCAAAAATTAGTCGTCCCTGAATAACTTCCAACCTATTGAATTAATAGTGAATTTATAAGACAGTTAATACCAAAATCTTACTATAAATACGCCATAAGGCTTAAAAAGTTGCAGAATAGGGGATTTTATGAAGCCTCGTCAGACAAAGACCATACCGCAAAAGGATTTATTCCAACCTCAGCTCGTTGATATCATCAACCCCAATCACCCTTTAGCTCGACTGGCTAAGATCATTGATTGGAACCTGTTAGATAACGGATTGGGGGCGCACTTTTCAACGGTTGGTGCAGCGGCTCTGCCGACTCGTCTTATGGCGGGACTGCTGTATTTGCAGCACTTGCATAATTTGTCTGATGAGATGGTGTTAGAGCAATGGCTTGAATCGCCTTACTACCAATACTTTTTCGGAGAAACCTTTTTCCAACACGACTTTCCGTGCCATCCAACCAGTCTGGTTAAATGGCGAAAACGATTAGGAGAAAAAGGCTGTGAATGGCTGCTTACCCAGACGATACAAGCAGGATTGAAACTAAAAGTCATCAAACCAGCGAGCCTAAAACGAGTCGTGGTAGACACCACGGTACAAGAAAAAAACATCACCTTCCCAACGGATGCCAAGCTCTACAACAAGGCTAGACAGCAGCTCACTCAGGTAGCCAAAGAACAAAACATCACCTTAAGACAAACCTACGACAAAGCCTGTCATGAGTTAATGCCAAAAATTGGACGCTATGGCCACGCCAAACAATATAAGCGTATGAGAAAAGCGATTAAGCAAGTCAAAGGTTTTTTAGGGCGAGTCCTGCGAGATATTGATAGACAAGTAAAACGACAAGGATTTATGCTCACTCAAAAGCAAGAAGACACACTCAACCAAGCCTATCGATTACTAAAACAAACTCGCCAGAGCAAAAACAAACTGTATAGCTTGCATGAACCTAATGTGGACTGCATATCCAAAGGCAAAGCTCATAAGCGCTATGAGTTTGGTGTGAAAGCCAGCATAGCCGTAACAGCAAAAGAATCCTTCATCGTGGGAGCCAGAAGCTATCCAGGTAATCCTTATGATGGTCATACCTTGAAAGATCAACTTCAACAAGTTGAAACCCTAACAGGAAAAAAACCGGAAACCTGTTTTGTTGATAGAGGGTATAAAGGATCGGGCGTGGAAGATATTAAGGTGTTGGTTGCAGGTCAAAAGCGTGGTGTACCAAAGAAAGAGAAGCCATGGATGGGAAGACGAAACAGCGTAGAACCCATCATAGGACACCTCAAATCAGATGGAAAACTCAGACGATGCTTCTTAAAAGGTGTACTAGGCGATGCGATCAACGTGATCTTAAGTGCCTGTGGCCAGAACTTACGTAAGCTACTGAAGTGGCTTTATTGTGCCCCATATTTTGGAGTATTTTTAAGGAAGTTATGGCTGAAAATAATTTTGCCATTGGAAAGACCTAAAAATAGTATGGCGTTTCTTACCTGAAACGCCATTATTCAGGGACGACAAATTAGAAGCCTGAAAAAAGAGTAACCCCTCGCAGGGCGCTGATCTAACGGGTAGCGGGAGGGGTATTGTTGGTGCGATTTTAATATCAAAAGTATTAAATAGCTCGATGTTTTTGGCTAAAGCGTTCTTTACTAGGTTTTTACTCAGGCTTCACTTTGAACCATTAGGAATTTCCAGATGGTTGCGTTTTGTAAAGCTCTACTAGCTTAATTATATAACTCTTAATAATTAACTCTCTTTATCAGCAACTTACTTGATATCGACATAAATGTCGGTACCAGGCAACAACCACTCTTCTCTCTCAATACAGCCGGGTATCCGGTCAATTCAAGCATCTCCAAACGCTATTAAAAAATAAATTTACAGTAATGGCGTTTTTGCAAAATAAATAGTTGACACTTTGTGGGTCTCAGCATAAGCTTATTCACAAGTTGCAGAAACGCCATTACAACGCATTTGAGGTGACAATGAAAGTTAATTTGAAAAAAATTTCCTCTGTACAGATGGGACACTCTTTTAGGTCAAAGCTTGAGCCAGACGCTAATGGAAATATCTCTGTTATTCAGATGAAGGATCTTACTGAAGATAACCGACTAAATGCCCAAGAGCTAGTGCAGATTGCTATGCAGGACTTAAAGGATCATCACAGAGTTAAATTTAACGATTTAGCTTTTCGCTCTAGAGGCCAAACCAACACAGCAGCATTGATTGACCAAGAGTTGAATGATGCTGTTATCGCTGCGCCACTGTTGCGAATTCGAGTTGAAAGTGATTCGGTTATGCCTGCGTATTTATGCTGGTTTATTAATCAACCGACTTCACAAGCAGTATTGCAAAGTAAGGCAACAGGCACGGCGGTAAGAATGATTGTCAAATCTGCACTTGAGGATCTTGAGATAGTCGTCCCTAGTCTCGATGTGCAGAAAAAGATTATTGAGATTTACCAATTATCCATCAACGAGCAGAAGCTAATGAATGCATTAGCCAAGAAAAAGGAGGTGTTAACTGACGCAATATTAATGAATTTAGCAATGAATACCCAGTAATGACAGTTACTGGGTTTAGACGAGCCAAAAGTGTGACAGCACTTTTAGCAAAACTTTAATCCACGTTTCATTTCAAAAAACAGGAGCCGAAATTATGGCAAAGAATACATCATCAAGCAAGGGCAATACCCGACATGTCGTACCACATCCAGATGGATGGGCAAACAAAAAAGGCGGTGCCGAACGCGCTTCAAGCGTACACAACACCAAAAAAGAAGCCGAAGCTGCGGCGCGCGAACAAAGCAAGCGTGAAGGCACTGAACTGTTTATTCATGGCAAAGATGGCCAGATACAACGCAAAGATAGCCACGGTAACGACCCAAAAGACATTAAAGGATAGGAACCCTTATGAGTGATGAATACAAAAAGAAAATAGGTGTACCTGAATCGCACACCCTCAACATCGTAAGTAGCCAGTGGTCGCAACGAAAAGGCCAAGACACTGATACCTATGAATGTGAAGAGCTAAACGAGCAAGGTGAAGTCATTGCACGGTACACCATAAAGGACAGTACATCGATTTACCCTCCATTTGGGCGGTCGATTACCTGGACTCAATCAGCCGTACTCGATTCTTAACCTTTTAACTTACAGCTAGCGGGGCGCTATCGGTATAGCCTGCCCCGCTTTATGACACTGACCAAATTTGAGGAATTTATATGACTAATGATATGAACGACAAGATTCAACAAAAAGACATCAACAATGCAGCATGGGCTGCATGCGATACTTTCCGTGGCGCGGTAGACCCTGCGCAATATAAAGACTACATCCTAGTAATGCTGTTCGTAAAATACATCTCCGATGTATGGAATGACCACTACACAGAATATAAAAAACAGTACGGTGACAACGACGTCCGTATCAGACGTAAGCTTGAGCGCGAGCGTTTTGTACTGCCAATGGTGGAACTCACAGAAGAAGTCGAAGACCCAGCAACCAAAGAGAAGAAAACCATTGTTACCGACACCTTTTTGGCCAACTACTATTCATTGTTAGAGCGTAAAAACGAACCCAATATTGGCGAGCTGATCAACATTGTTTTAGAGCATATTGAAACCGCGAACAAAGCCAAGTTAGAAGGCGTATTCCGTAACATCGACTTCAACAGCGAAGCCAATTTGGGTAAAACCAAAGACCGCAACCGCCGCCTAAAAACCTTGCTGGACGACTTCAACAAGCCCGCACTCGACATGAGCCCGTCGCGCGTGTCTGAAGATGTCATTGGTAACACCTACATCTACCTTATTGAACGCTTTGGCTCTGATGCAGGTAAAAAAGCCGGTGAATTCTACACCCCCCATAAAGTCTCTGAGCTGGTTGCGCGTCTGTCTGCACCAAAATCGGGGGCTCGTATTTGTGACCCTGCCTGTGGCTCAGCCGGGCTATTGATTGAAGCCGCTCGTCAAGTAGGTGACCGCAATTACTCACTCTATGGCATGGAAGTCAACGGCAGCACTTGGGCGCTTGCGCGTATGAATATGTTCTTGCACGGCTCCGACTCTGCTCGTATCGAATGGTGTAACACCCTCACCTCACCAGCGTTGGTCGAAAATGACAGGCTGATGAAGTTTGATAACGTGGTTGCCAACCCTCCGTTTTCACTCGACAAATGGGGTTCAGAAGACGTTGAATCCGACAGATACAACCGCTATTGGCGCGGTCTACCACCTAAATCAAAGGCAGACTTTGCCTTTATCAGCCACATGGTTGAAGCCGCCGTTGAAAAAGAAGGCCGCATTGCCGTAGTGGTGCCTCATGGTGTGCTGTTTAGAGGCGCGGCGGAACTACGCATTCGTCAAAAGCTCATTGAAGAAAACCTATTAGATGCCGTGATCGGTTTGCCCGGCAACTTGTTCCCAAGTACAGGTATTCCAGTGGCAATCCTGATATTTGACCGCTCACGTGAAAAAGGTGGTGCCAATGAAAACCGCAAAGACGTGCTGTTTGTCGATGCCAGCGGCAAAGACCATTACCAAGCAGGGAAAAACCAAAATATCCTGCTGGATGAACACCTAGACAAAATTGTTGCGGCGGTAACCGCCCGAGAAGAGGTAGAAAAATACGCCCATTTAGCCACCTTTGACGAGATCAAAGAGAACGACTTTAACCTGAACATCCCGCGCTACGTCGATACCTTCGAAGAAGAAATTGAGGTCGATATTGTGGCGGTACAGGCTGAGATCACCAGCCTTGAAAGCGAACTTGCCGATGTTCGCAACAAAATGGCGGCGCTGTTAAAGGATATCGTACCTAACGAGGCGCAAAGCAACACAGCGGAGGTGGCTGAATGAAGCAAGAATTGATCACCCAGCTTAGTCAAAGCTTTAATCAGACTTCCCACACATGGGAGGGTTCAGAGATAGAGTATTGGTATGCTCGCGACCTTCAGAAAATGTTGGAATACAGCGATTGGCGTAACTTTATCAAAGTGATCGAAAAGGCCAAAGAAGCCTGTAGCAACAGTGGTGGTAAGGTCGAAAACCATTTCGTTGGCGTCAACGAAATGGTCACCATTGGCTCAGGTGCTGAACGGAAAATAGACGACATAATGCTCACCCGTTATGCCTGTTATTTGATCGCTCAAAACGGCGATCCTCGCAAAGATGCCATTGCCTTTGCTCAAACCTACTTTGCTGTGCAAACGCGCAAACAAGAGCTCATTGAAGAACAGCTACGTTTGCAGGATCGTATGCAGGCACGAGAAAAACTTCGAGAGTCAGAAACAGAGCTATCAAAGAACATTTACGAACGCGGTGTTGACGATAAGGGCTTTGGTCGCATTCGTTCGCGCGGTGATGCAGCATTGTTTGGTGGCAATACCACCCAAAGCATGAAGAATAAACTCAGCGTGCCCAAAAGCCGTGCTTTGGCTGACTTTTTGCCGACGGTGACCATCGCTGCCAAAAACCTGGCCACCGAAATCACCAATCACAACGTGCGCCAAAATGATCTGCAAGGTGAGCGGTCGATTACTGATGAACACGTGCAAAACAACAAAAGCCTGCGCGATATGCTTGGTGAGCGCGGCATTAAACCAGAAGAGCTGCCGGCCGAAGAAGACCTAAAAAAGCTAGAACGCCGAGTGAAATCTGATGAAAAACGCCTGATCAAAGCGGCGGAGCTACCCAAAGATGCCAAGGAGGAAAAATGATGTTAAACACAACACACCATTTTTCCCAAGTGGGAAATAAGGTCGCGCACCAACACATGAGCAGTACTGAGCTTGCCGCTAACCTGTTCCGCGCCACGCAAACGGAAGAAAAGCTAAAGCGCGATCAGGTCAGCAATAAAGCCCATGCCAATCAAACTCATTTTGAAGTGGGTGCCAAAGTGCGCGCCACCATTGAAGAGCTGGGCGGCACTATGCCAGAGGATTTGCCAACGCCGGAAAAAGGCATTCCTCAGTTAGCGCGTGCGCAGAAGAAGTTGGAGGGCGATAAATGAGTGGTTTTGGCAAAAAAGAATTATTAGGCAAGATCTGCCATAAAATTACAGATGGAACTCATAAAACGCCAGCATATCAAGATTCAGGAATAGTATTTCTATCTGCTAAAAATATAAAAAATGGCACTTTGAGTTTAGCTGATCATAAATATATATCTGAAGAAGAACATCTGGAACTAACAAAGCGATGTAAACCTGATGCCGGAGATGTAATGCTGTCGAAAAGTGGCTCTTTAGGAGACGCAATTACAGTTCCCAAGCTGCCGTTTTCATTCAGTATATTTGAAAGCTTAGCGTTAATAAAACCTAAACGGGATGTATTATCTGCCGAGTATCTTCAACAGTATTTGAACTCACCTCTGTCAAAACGGTATTTCTGGTCGATCACATCAGGCATTGGAGTAAAGCATCTCCATCTGGTTGATTTGAGAAAAATGCCAATTCATGTACCTTCTTTAGGTGTACAGGCTCAAATTACAGGAGTATTAGACATATGGGACAACGCCATAGAAAAAACGGAGGCGTTAATTGCGGGCAAAGAAAAGCAGTTTGAGTGGTTGCTGAACAACTTGATTGAAGATGACTTCAAGTCTTGTAAGAAAACGCTTTCTGAATACGCATCTATTGCTAAGAAAGAAAAAATACTCAGTGCTGACGGTGAAAAACTATTAACAGTCAAACTTCACTGTAAAGGTATTGAGCCAAATACAAGAGATATAAAAGTAGTTTTATCCTCTAAAGGTCGTCCTTACTACCAACGGCTTGCTGGTGAGTTTTTGATCGGCAGACAAAATTTTCATAATGGTGGCTTTGGCATTGTACCTTCTGAGCTTGATGGTTTTATAGCCTCTAATGCGATAACGACTCTTGATCTGAATCAGCAGAAACTTATGCCTGAATACTTGTTCTTCCATTTCTCTCGGAAAAATTATTATTTGCGAGTTGGGCACATTATGGACGGAACAGGTCAAAAGGAACTATCAGACAAGCAAATAATGAAGCTACCGATTTCGGCTCCTTCGATAAAAGTCCAACAGGATATTGTCTTGAAGTTAGGCTCTGCAAAAGAGGAAATTAAGCTCCTTCAGACTTTGCTTGATAAATACCGCAGCCAGAAACGCGGTCTGATGCAAAAGCTGCTTACAGGTGAGTGGCAAGTGAGCAGTACGCAGGTTGGTGCTGATGGTGAACTTCAGGATCGTACAAAGGAGAACGTTGCATGAGCACACCGCCAGTAAATTACGCAGCAAACTCGGAGCCTTCGGGCTTCGAGTTTAACGAAAAGTACTTGTCGCAAATTCCCGCTCTGCAACAGTTGATCAATTTGGGTTACCAATACCTCACCCCAGAGCAGGCTTTGGCCGAACGGGGTGGGCGCAGTGCCAATGTAATTTTGGAAGGGGTGCTACGCCAGCAGCTAAAAAAGATTAATCGCATTAACTATAAAGGTGGCGAGTATCTGTTTAGCGAGGAGAACATTCAAACCGCGATCCAAAAGCTCAAAAATATTAAGTTTGATGGCCTGCAAAAAACCAATGAGTCGATTTACGATTTAATCACCTTAGGCTCAGCCATGGAGCAAACCATTGAGGGGGACTCGAAAAGTTTCACTTTAAACTTTATCGACTGGAAAACGCCGTCGAACAACAGCTTTCATGTGGTGGCGGAGTTCTCGGTTGAACGCGCACGCAGCACAGATACCGTGCGCCCCGATATCGTCCTGTTTGTGAATGGCATTCCCTTTAGCGTGATTGAATGTAAATCGCCAAAAGTGGATGTAGAGCAAGCGGTATCGCAAAACATTCGTAACCAGGGTGATGACCATATTCCCCGCCTGTTTACTTATGTGCAGCAAGTGTTGGCGGTGAATAAAAACGCCGCCCAATACGCCACAGCTGGCACACCTAAGAAGTTTTGGGGCGTGTGGAAAGAGCAGGAAGATAAACCGGCCGATGTTGATAAAGGAGTAAATACCACCTTAGGTGAAGAAACCAAAGCACAGCTATTCAGTGGCGAGTTTGCCGCCGCACGGCCGTTTTTTGATGCGCTAGAGGCGGAAGGTAAACGCTTGGTGACGGAACAAGACAATGCCATTCACAGCCTGTGCCGTCCAGAACGTTTATTAGATTTAGTCTATCGCTTTACCCTGTTTGATGGCGGTATTAAAAAAGTAGCCCGCTATCAACAATATTTTGTGATTAAAGCGACCATCGCCCGAATTAAACGCCTGACCAATCAAGGCAATGGCTCTAAAGAAAACCGCCAAGGTGGAATTATTTGGCATACCCAAGGCTCGGGTAAATCGCTCACCATGGTGATGCTCACCCGTGCTATGGCACTAGAGCCGCAGCTTATCAACCCAAGAATTATTTTGGTTACCGACCGGGATGATCTTGATAAACAGCTGGGCAATACCTTTGCCGCCTGTGGTTTAAGCCGCGAGCGTGCCACGTCTGGCCGAAACTTAGTTAAGCACCTGAAAAACAAAGTGGGTTTGATCACCACGCTTATTCATAAATTTGATAAAGGCTGGGTGGCCGAGAAGTTTGTGGATGAGTCGCACGATATTTTTGTATTGGTCGATGAAAGTCACCGCACCAACTTTGGCTCATTGGCCGCCCGAATGCGCCAAATGCTGCCTAATGCCTGTTTTCTTGGCTTTACCGGTACGCCACTACTGAAAAAAGAAAAGAACAACTTTGCCAAGTTTGGTGGCCTGATTGAGCCGCACTACACCATTAAACAAGCGGTCGCCGACGAAGCGGTATTGCCACTGCTGTACGAAGGCCGACATATTGAAATGGAGCAGAATCAGTCGGCTATCGACCTCTGGTTTGAGCGCCACACCGCCGATTTAAGCAAAGAGCAAAAGGCTGACCTTAAAAAGAAATACGCCCGCGCTGAAATGCTAAACAAAGCCGATCAGGTGATATATATGCGCGCCTTTGATATCAGCGAGCATTTTCGTGCGAACTGGCAAGGCACTGGCTTTAAGGCTCAGCTGGTTGCCCCAGGTAAACAGGCCGCATTAAAGTACCAAGAATTTCTACAGGATATTGGCATCGTCTCCACTGAAGTGGTGATTTCTGGCCCTGATACCCGTGAAGGCCATGACGAAGTGGACGAAGGGCCAACCGATGAGGTGGGTAAATTCTGGGACAAAATGATGAAGCGCTTTGGCTCTGAAGAAGAGTACACCAAGCAAATCATCAACCAGTTTAAATACGGTGATGACCCTGAAATACTCATTGTGGTGGATAAGCTATTAACCGGTTTTGATGCTCCGCGCAACACCGTGCTGTATCTATGCCGAACCCTGCGCGAGCACACGCTGTTGCAGGCCATCGCTCGGGTTAACCGCCTGTACGAAGGCAAAGAGTTTGGCTATATCATCGACTATGCCAGCGTATTGGGCGAGCTGGATAAAGCCCTAACCATGTATGAAGCCTTTGAAGGGTTTGAAGAAGATGACTTAGCAGGCACGCTCACCTCCATCAATGAGGAAGTGTTTAAGCTGCCACAGCGTTACTCTGACTTGTGGGATTTGTTTAAAGCCGTTAAAAACTCAAAAGATGAAGAAGCCTATGAGGTGTTGTTGGCCGATGACGAGTTACGTGAAGAATTTTACGAATGTTTATCGGCGTACAGTAAATCTTTAGCCATCGCTTTATCGTCTGAGCAGTTCATCATGAACTCTGATGAGAAAAAGCTACAAACCTATAAAAACGATTTAAAGCGTTTTCAGAACTTAAAGGCGGCGGTTAAGTTGCGTTACGCCGAGGCGATTGATTATCGCGATTACGAGCCGAAAATTAAAAAGCTGCTGGATACCCATATTCAGGCTAATGAGGTGACTCAACTTAACGAGCCAGTGAATATTTTTGATGAAAAAATGTTTACCGCCGTGAAAGAAGAGCAAGGGGTTTATCAAACCAAAACTACCGCGTCAAAAGCGGACACCATCGCCCACGCCACGAAGCGCAGCATTTCGGAGAATATGGACGAAGACCCTGCGTTTTATGAGAAATTTTCGAAGCTGATCCAAGCCGCTATTGATGACTTTAAGGCCAAGCGCATCTCAGACTTAGAATATCTCAACCGAGTGATTGATATTCGTAACAAAGTGGCCACGAAGCAGCATGATGATATGCCTGATTGCATTCGTGAAAACGACGAAGCGTGTGCCTACTTTGGCTTGATTAAGCCGCAGTTTCAGCAAGTGGCAACACTCAACGAGTTAGATGATGCTCATCTTGATGCCATTGCGGCACAAACATCATTAGCGATACAAAAAATCATTGATGCTCATTGGAAGGTCGATTTTTGGGACGATGCCGACGTTCAAAAAACGGCGATGAATGATATTGACGATTTTCTTTATGACGAAGTCAAAGAGCAGTACGGCGTGACGCTGAGCTTGGAACAAATGGACGAAATTATTGAGAAAACCATGCAGGTTGCGAAGCACCGGAGGCATTCTTGATGTCGTCAACCATCAAGCAGACCGAGGCATCAGCTGCAAGTACTGAAAGGCTCGCGGTTGTATACGGAGGGGGAGAAATCCCCTTCCAGTTGGCTTTTTCCAAACGCAAGTCGCTGGAAATATCAGTTCACCCTGATAAATCAGTTTTTGTGAAAGCACCTGAAGGCACCGACCGTGAAGCCATTGAAGCCAAGGTGAAAAAGCGTGCTCGGTGGATCAAGCGCCAAATTCGCTACTTTGACCAGTTTGACCCAAGAACCCCTTCTCGCAAATACGTCAATGGTGAAAGCCATTTATATCTAGGCAAGAAATATCGGCTAAAAATTGAAGTAGGCCCTGACAACGGTGTGGCGCTGAAAGCGGGCTTTTTTTGGGTAACGTCTGCCAATGGTAAACCAGACCATGTGGAGTCGCTACTTAATGATTGGTATCGAGAAAAGGCCGATTTTCATTTAAATAAGGTGTTTTCAGATTGTTGGGAGAAGTTCACACATTCAGATGCAGATAAACCCACCATGAAAATCATGCAACTCAAAAAGCGCTGGGGCAGTCTATCAAAAAGCGGAACGCTGACCTTAAACCGCGAGTTAATTAAGGCACCGAAAGAATGCATTGAGTACGTGATCATTCATGAACTGTGTCACCTAGAGCACCACAACCACGGCCCAGAGTTTTATCGCTTACTCGAACGCTCTTTACCAGATTGGGTGAAGCGAAAACATAAACTGGAAATGGCACTGATATAGTCAATACGCTGTATCGAATAGCTAAATACACAACCAGTACACTAGCAGTCTTGTCCGCCTTAGCCTTTAATCCTCGCCCAGCCCTTAGGTTGACTGGCGGTACACTGCAAGGCGACAAGCCCACACAGCGGTCATCGCCTTTTTAGTCATCCAAGATGCTGCCTTTAACGCCCTGTCTATTTCAAGAGAAGTGCGTGGGCGGGTGTTGTCGGGCAGGCTGACTTTGCGCTGTGGTCGGTTGCCATCGGGGACTAAGTAGCCTGCAGCCATCAGTGCTTTAGCGGCGCGATCTGGGCTGAGGCCTTCGGTGGCTTCACGCCAGCCAGTTGGGTAAAACAGGTAAAGGGTTTGTGGGCCTGTAGAATCAAGCCAACCCGCGCGTTGGCGTACTTGGCTGCTGTAACCGGTTTGTTTGGGCGTAAAACGGCTTTCACCATGCTGTTCAATAAAGCTACGCACTTGGCGAATGGCTTGTTGATCTTCATTGGCGGCCACACCACCGCGAACGAGTATCCCTTGGTTAAGCTGGCTTAAACAGGCAGCTTCGACACTTTGAGCTGGCCAATCGAGTACTTTGGTTTGAATCGCTAACAACCCTGCGCTGGCCAGTAAGGCAAACTTTTCGGCAACTCGGCGCACTTGGCCGTCAGCCTCGGTTGGTAAGCTGGCTAAAAAACGTTGGCGTACGTTTTGGAAAACGGGTCGCACCTGCGTAATGCTGTTCACTTAAGCGAAACAGCACTACGAGATACCGGATATCTTGTCTTTGATCGCTTTACCATGCGAGGCC
>CANLRQ010000057.1 GCA_947493575.1 uncultured Marinomonas sp. | reverse complement strand
ATCGGAACAAATTAAATTTAACGAAAGAGAGGCGCTTTTTAAAGCCTCTGGTAGACACACTTATTGGGACGGTATGTGAGTGAACGATAATATGTTATGTGAGCTACTCAAACCACCGCAGAGATTATTTATACTCAGACTTTATACCCTGCCTTTCTCAACTCTCGAATATCATTTTTCTGAGGTAAGCCATGCACTCTAATTCACCACCACTAAGTATAACTACTTAGTTTTATTACGTAGTTTCCGATACGTATTTCGGTATTCCTACGAATAGCCTACAAAACGTTTACAAGACATCATGTCATTGCTTTAAAAATAAACAATAATAACCAACAATGCAGGATGATAAAAACAATGATGTCCTTTAAAACCACTACTCTAATTGCTACTACTGCGGTAACACTTGCCGCTTTCTCAATGCCTACTATGGCGGCTGACAAAGTTTACCGTTTAAAAATGGCTGAAACTTGGGCTTCGAACTTTCCAATTTTTGGTGAAGCGCCGCGTAACATGGCTCGTATTGCTGAAGAAATGTCTAATGGTCGTCTAAAGATCACTATCGACTCTTCCAATAAACACAAAGCAGCTCTTGGTATTTTTGACATGGTTCGTTCTGGTCAATATGACATGGGGCACTCTGCTTCTTATTACTGGAAAGGTAAAGTACCTAATACATTGTATTTCACAACTATGCCATTCGGTATGATTACTCCAGAACAATACGGTTGGTTCTATCATGGTGGCGGTATGGAGCTAATGGAAAAAGTTTACGAACCATTCGGCTTAATGTCTTTCCCTGGTGGTAACACAGGTAACCAAATGGGTGGTTGGTTCCAAAAGGAAATCAACTCTTTAGAAGACTTAAAAGGTCTTAAAATGCGTATTCCTGGATTTGCAGGAGAAGTGCTTGCTAAGTTGGGCGCTAAACCGACAAACATTGCATCCGGCGAACTTTATACTGCACTTGAGCGTAATACAATTGATGCGCTTGAATGGGTAGGCCCTTCCCTTGATTTACGTATGGGTTTCCACAAAATCGCCCCTTACTACTACACTGGCTGGCATGAGCCTGCAACTGAATTGCAGTTCCTTGTTAACAAACGTGCATGGGGACGTTTACCAGCGGATCTGCAACAAATTCTTCGTACAGCTATGAAAGTCTCTTCTTACGACATGTACATCCAGTCATACCACGAGAGTGGCACTAACTGGGTTACAATGAAGTCTGAATTCCCGAATGTTCAAGTAAAAACATTCCCTATAGACGTTCTTGTTGCTATGAAAAAGGCTAACCAAGAATTGCTAGAGGAAAAAGCAGCGGCTGATCCATTAGCAAAAGAGATTTTAGAATCTCAAGCTGAATACTTAAAAACAGCACGAGTTTGGACAAACATCTCTGACCGAGCATACCTAGACAGCTTAGAAACTATCTCAGAATAAACCTGTTGCATGGCAGGCGCCCCTCTTGCCTGTCATGCTTTTAGTCTAGGAGCTTTACCATGCTTTTACTTCGTCTTGAACGCTATATAAAGCGTTTTTCTAACTTACTTGGCACCTTATCCGCAATTTTATTTATTCTGCTGTTGTTCAATGTTTTTTATGACGTACTTATGCGTTATGCATTCAACGATGTTTCTATCGGCATGCAAGAACTTGAGTGGCATTTATATTCAGCCATATTTTTAATTGGCATTCCTTATGGCATTCAAAACGGCGGACATGTTCGCGTTGATTTAATTTACGAAAACGTATCACTCAAAAAGAAAGCATGGATTGACCTATTTGGTTGCGTATTCTTTTTAATGCCATTCACAATTTTAGTGGGTTATTACGGCATTTTCTTTGCTCATGAAGCCTATCTTTTAGGTGAAACCAGCGGAGATCCGGGCGGCTTATCGCATCGCTGGATTATTAAGTCAGTCATTCCATTTGCTTTTTTCTCTATGGCCGTTGCCGGTTTAGGAATGATTTTGCGCTCTATCAATGCCATCCGAGGCATAAGTGAAGAAGGGTTCAACCACCCTCCAATTCAACACTAGTCCACATTCATTTTTAAAAGTTTTAGAGTAGGTTTTTTATGATTGGTATCATAATGTTCTTCGTTGCTCTGGTTATGCTGCTCTTAGGCTTTCCAGTTGCATTTACCTTTGGTGGTATAGCACTCATTTTTGGTGTGTTTGCAGAAGGCTTTGACATGTTTGCTTTTATGCCTTTCCGCATTCAAAGCTACATGGAAAATACGGTTATGATGGCCGTTCCATTATTCATCTTTATGGGAATTGTCTTACAAAAAACCCAGCTCGCTGAACAGTTACTTGAAGCAATGGGCAAGCTATTTGGTGGAGTTCGAGGCGGACTTGCCATATCGACAATTCTAGTTGGTGCGCTATTAGCCGCATCTACAGGTGTAGTTGGTGCCAGTGTGGTTGCTATGGGATTAATATCCTTGCCTGTTATGCTCAAGTACAACTATGATAAGTCCCTTGCCTGCGGCACAATTTGCGCCTCTGGTACATTAGGACAAATCATCCCTCCTTCTATTATTCTTATTATTTTAGGCGACGTACTTGGCATCCCTGTGGGTGACTTATTCCAAGCGGCTCTTCTACCAGGTGCTGTTTTAATTGCGTGTTACATTGCTTATATCTTAATCCTAACTTACATGAATCCGGAAATGGCTCCACCCATCCCTAATGATCTAGATAATGAAAGCCGTAAAGCACAAATTATCAGCGCATTAAAAGCCATATTGCCGCCTCTTGCACTGGTATTGGTCGTGTTAGGTTCAATCTTTACTGGTATTGCAACGCCAACTGAATCCTCTGCACTTGGTGGTGTAGGCGCTATTGTTCTTGCACTGCTTTATCGTCAATTTAGCTGGAAGATGCTATACGACAGCAGCCTTGAAACGGTTAAAGTTACCGCCATGGTTTTTGCCATTTTGATGGGTGCAACAGCGTTCTCAATGGCGTTTAGTTACACAGGTGGTGATTATATTGTCGAAGAACTATTGCTTGATCTACCGGGTGAAAAATGGGGCTTCATAATATTAGCAATGCTCGCTATTTTAATATTAGGTTTCTTTATTGATTTTATTGAAATTGCATTCATCATAGTACCCATTCTAGCCCCTGTTGCAGAAGCGCTTGGTATTAATATGGTATGGTTTGCAATTTTAATCGCAATGAATTTACAGACCTCGTTCCTAACCCCACCCTTTGGATTCAGTCTATTCTACCTAAAAGGGGTTGCCCCCAGTTCAGTACGAACACAGGACATCTATAAAGGAGTAATGCCATTTATATTGATACAAATACTGGTATTGGTCAGTATCGTTATTTTCCCAGAGCTATATGGCATGGACTAAAGCCCTAACTTTGCTCGATAATAAAGAGGCAGGATTATATCCTGCCTTTTGCTATTCCAATATTTCGTAGGTGACAAGATGAATTTAAAAAGTAAAATTATATTGCTTGCGGTTGTCCCCCTAATTGTTGCAACTACCATCATCACCTACCTCAGCTTACAATCTGCAAAAGCACTGGCAGCAGAAGAATTAGCCATTTATGAGTACAATCTCATCAATGTAAAAAAACAAGCATTAAAAAGCCATGTGGCGATTGCCATGTCTGCTATCAGCCCTATCTTAAATGATTACTCAATCAATGATGATATTGCTAAAGAAGAAGTTAAACGCATCCTGACTCGTTTAACATACAATGATGATGGTTACTTTTTTGTTTACACCACTGAAGGGGTTAACCTTGTTCATCCTACGCAACCTATCTTTGTGGGACAAAATCTATGGAACTTTCAAGACCGCGAAGGCAACTATTTAATTCAGCACTTGATCGATGCCGCACTTAAAGGGGGCGGGTTTCATCGGTATATCTGGGAAAAGCCCCCCTATATGATTCAAGAAGACAAAATCAGTTATTCCATCATGATTGAAAGATGGGATTGGATGCTAGGTACAGGGTTATATCTTGATGACATCTACACTGAGTTAGAAAAAACTCAGGCCATCATGAATGACAATATTCAAAAAAGTTTTCTCAGCGTTATTGGCATCGTTATCATTACGGTTATTCTTGTCATCCTGCTTGGGTTAGCCATTAATTTACATGAACATAAATTGGCAGATTCTCGACTAAAGGCATTAATTCAGCGTTTTATGCGCCTCCAAGTCAACGAACGCCGTGGCTTCTCTAGAGAATTGCATGATGGCATCAATCAAATGCTGGTTTCATGTAAGTTTCGAGTGGAGCTCGCCACCAATAAACTCAAAAGAAGCCATTCAACAACTATAATAGAAGATGAGTTAAATAAAGCTGAAGGTCTTATTAATCAAACCATTAATGAAGTGAGGCAAATCTCCCATAGCTTAAGACCAACACTTTTAGATGATTTGGGATTAGATGCAGCCATTCAATCTTTGACTAGCCAATTCAATGAGCGCACACATATTGAAGTTGTTTACTCAGGTAAGTTAATCAATGATTTACCAGATGAAATTGAAATAACCATTTATCGCTTAATTCAAGAAGCACTCAGCAATATTGAAAAACATGCACAAGCCAACACAGTAACAATCAACATCTGGCAAGAGCGCCAGAATATAAAGTTAGAATGTTTAGATAATGGCAAAGGCTTCTCACAAACCTCTGAGATTCTGCCGGGGATAGGACTCATTAATATGAGAGAAAGACTAGAGCTAATTGGCGGCAATTTTTCTTTAGAGTCCCGAAAAGGCTATGGTACAAAAATATATGCCACCCTTCCTTTAGAGCAAACCCTTTCATCATAATATTCACAAGGATTAATTATGGAACCTCAAAAAACCATTAGATTATTATTGGTCGATGACCACATGCTGGTGTTAGATGGGTTACAGGCCCGTCTAGAATTAGAAGATCATATAGATGTCATTGGCACCGCTAGTAACGGCTTAGAAGCATTAGAAAAGGCCAACACACTTAGCCCTGATGTAGTGCTAATGGATGTGTCCATGCCCATTTTAAATGGTCTGGAAGCAACAAAACGCTTTAGAGAGAAACAACTTCCAGTAAAAATATTGATGCTCAGTATGCATAATGAAAAAGAATACATTTTGTCTCTTATTCATGCGGGCGCGAATGGTTATGTTTTAAAAGATGTTTCATCAGAAGAGCTTATACACGCAATAACAACCGTTCATCAAGGTGGGACATATTTTAGCTCAGGCGCTTCCGCGTCTCTTTTTACTGAATCCATAACACCAGAAAGTCAAAATACAGAAACACTTAGCAAAAGAGAAATAGCCGTGCTTAAAGAGGTTGCCACAGGTTTTTCAAATAAAGAAATTGCTCAGACCTTAAACATCAGCGTCAGAACAGTAGAGACGCATAGACAAAACATAAAAAACAAACTTGAAATACACACATCTGCGGGACTAATCAAATACGCTTTAGATAAAAAGCTTATAGAGTGACAAGTAATTATGGTCTCCGGCGGGCAACATCAAAATTAAACCCTCTTTTATGCAAAAAATAACGCTCAATAACTATTTTAAAAATTACCTTTCTTAAGGAAATAATAATAGAGAGGCGCTTTTTAAAGCCTCTGATAGACACACTTTCTAGGACGGGACCCCAATATCCGCTGCAAAAAGAGAGACACATGAACATGGATTTGTTATCAGAAAATCGAATGGTATTAAGAAGAATCGCTCTACCTTAATCAAACGGAAGGCAGAGTAAAATGCACTAATTTAAATATGGGTTTTCACTAACTTAAAAAAAAATTATTAGTAAGTTAGCGATTGGATAAAACAGTTGCAAAGACAAAATGAGCTTTTTATTTATAAGCACTAAGCTTGAATCAATATAGCACGGAAGTCATTGACATTTGTTCTGGTTGGTGAGGTAAAAACTAACGCATTTAGTTGCTCAAAAAATGTATAGCCATCATTGTTTTCTAAGTACGTTCTAGGATTTATTTGCTTATCAAGCGCGTCACTATAAGTTTCTGCGAGCATAATAGCGCCAGCATTATCTTCTGACCCATCAATACCATCTGTATCACAGGCAATCGCTGAAACGCCTTTTTCACCTTGTAAATCGAGCGTTAGAGCTAACAAAAATTCAGCATTTCTCCCCCCTCTACCCTGACCTTTAACAGTTACAGTGGTTTCACCACCAGAGATGATCACACAAGGCACTGAACAAGGTTGATTATATTTGACTATTTGTCGTGTGATACCAGCATGAACTTTTGCAACTTCACGAGATTCACCTTCAAGGTCACCTAATATAATAGGGGTAATTCCTTTAGATAGCGCATATTCAGCCGCAGCATCTAAAGACA
Source organism: uncultured Marinomonas sp. (assembly GCA_947493575.1). Taxonomy (GTDB): domain Bacteria; phylum Pseudomonadota; class Gammaproteobacteria; order Pseudomonadales; family Marinomonadaceae; genus Marinomonas. The sequence continues at coordinate 10,372 of CANLRQ010000057.1, read as the reverse complement.
TTTGAGGCGTGCTGACAATCGTAAAAGAATTTTTTTCTGGTAACAAAGACCAGTCAAGTTGGTTTGTTTTTTGTGTTTCTAAATTAGATAAAACAGCATCAGAAACCTGAATATTATAACGGGTTAGAATTTCTAACGCATTTTCAACACTTGTATCATCAGGAACAGTTGGCCCAGAAGCAATAACACTAGGAGAATCACCCGGAACATCAGATATCGCAAAAGTATGCACCTCAGCAGGAGCGCAATTCAACGCCAATCGGCCACCTTTGATTTGAGATAATTTTTTACGTACACAATTAATTTCATCGATGCTTGCTCCAGATCGAAGCAAAGATTTATTAATTGCCTGTTTCTCACTCAATTCTATGCCTTCAGTCGGTAAAACTAATAAAGACGACCCACCACCTGAAACTAAAAAAATAACTCTGTCATCTGCCGTTAATTCCTTTACGATCGCGAGCATTCTTCTTGCTACCACTTGACCCGCATCATCAGGCACAGGATGTGCGGCTTCAACCACTTCAATTGTGTTGGTTGCACATCCGTGGTTATAAGGCGTTACAACAACACCACTAACGTTACCTTCAAAGTAGTTTTCAGCTATTGATGCCATAGCGGCTGCCGCTTTACCAGCACCAAGAATGACCGTTTTTCCATTTATACGTTTAGGTAGAGCAGATAGTGATGTAAGTAATCCATCATCAGGATGGGCTTTCTTTACAGCAACATTAAATAATTCATTTAAAAATAACTCAGGATTCACAATGTTTTACCTTTTCTACCGTTAATCTCTATTAGAAGACTTCAAACAACACTTCGTATTTTTAAAGTAACCAATGTTCAGCTTGCTCAGATGAAGCAGAGTAGTTATAAAGAGGCATAAAACCACTGGAGATTCGTATTTCACCCCCCTTATCTAACCCATTGTCTTTATTTAAAAACATACGTCTTTCTTGGCCCATAATTCATTAAATGCAAAGCCCGCTTTATCTGATGCCTTTTCTAGGGAAGAACTTAGAACATAGAGCCCAGATACAAGAGTCTTTAGATAAATAACATCTTTAGTGCCTCTTTGCAAAGCAGCTCTCAGACTAATATCGTTTGTACGGAGTAAATAATTATCATATGTTTTCTTATAGAAGCGATGATAAGACGAGGCAAAAACAGACGAAAAAAAGCAGGGTTTATGAGTTATAAATGAGCATTTTGAACCTGCTTTTAACAAAGTATTAGCAAGCGTAGTAGTCGTGCAAAGGTCTCTAAAAGCTATATTCCTGCCACATTAACTTACTAAAATGAAAGAAACAAACCTTTTTAAAACAGATGTTTGTATCAAAATTAATTATTCGCCTATCTTCATTATGTTATGATGTTTAAAAATTATTAAGATACAATCAACCCTATGGAAAAAGAAAACAACTCTCGCCAAGGAGTTCAAGTAATTGCACGGGCAGCGGCCATTTTACGAGTACTTGAAGATAAACCTGAAGGACTTAGCTTAGGAGCCATTGCTAAAGCATTAGGTTTAGCCCGCTCAACAGTACAACGTATTGTTTATGCCTTAGATGAAGAACGCTTCGTCATTGCCGCATCGCCTACAGGTAGAGTTCGGTTAGGACCGGGGCTAGTTTCTCTAGGCTCTGCCGCCAAAGCAGATATTGATAGGGTTATCTTACCCTATATGAAGCAACTATCTGATGAGATTGAGGAAACTGTAGATTTATCTATCCATGATGGCTCTTCCATGATTTTCATCGATCAAATCATTACTGAGAAACAAAGACTCATGGCGGTCTCGGCGGTAGGTCAACCCTTCCCACTTCACAGTTGTGCTAATGGCAAAGCAGTACTTGCTGCAATGAGTGACGATGAAATTGCTAAGGTATTACACTTTCCTCTTGAGCAATCAACCATTAAAACTCTGGTAAACCAAAATGAACTTAACCTTGAAATAAAAAAAATTCGTCAGCAAGGCGTTGCCTTCGACCTAGAAGAGCACCATTTAGGATTATGCGCTGTTGGTGTTTGTATTGCAGGACCATACGGACAAAGCCTCGCTTTATCCATTCCCGTTCCTGCTGTACGTTTTTATGGTAATGAAGAGAAGTTGTCTAAGATATTATTAAAATATTGCCACATTATTGAAGTAGCATTAGGGAAAGTGTCGTAGATTCTGATATTAAAACCTTATCACACATTCAATGGTACGTTAGATTTAGCCAAACTCACAAATGACCTTTCTCATGACTTTTTGACAGCCAATAAGAAAGGTCATTTTTATGTATTGATAAGAAGAGGTTTTACTCTCTCTCATCCTCTGCAAGTTTAGTGTAATAAAGAGATACTAGGTAAAACACAATACCAAAACCAATCACTCCCAACATCCAAAGCTCTGTATTTGAATCAAGAGTCATAATTAATCTCCTATTTTTTCAATAATTTTAGATACAGCAATCGACACTAGGACAATTCCCATAATGGTTACAAACGAAATAAGTAACAGTTCTGTTGCAAAATTCATCACCTTGTCTCCTAGTAAATTAAGCTTGAGCGACTACGGATTGCTGTTCACTTTTTGTGTCTTTGAATAAACCAGGCTTAGCATTACGAATTAACGAATTTCCGAGAATTGTGATAACCAAAGACACAACGGCAACGATATGGGCATTCTCAAATGCAGCCAGCCCTAAGCTGTGTTTGATATCACTGAAAGACCACAAAAGATTTACCGCCCAAGCCGATAGAACTACACTTAAGGCTACTCCCGAATGACGTTTCCAATACAAACCAGACACAATAATAAAGAAGAAAGGCACCAACCACGCAAACAGCCAAGTAATGGCTAGAATCACATTTGGTTGGAAGAAGAAAGTCATACTCGCCGCAATAACCCCGATCAGAATAATGACGTTACGAATGAGCCTTTGCTCCATTTTTGCAGACAAACCACCTTTTACATTTGCCCCAACAATGTCTTTAGCAAAAATAGTCGCTGGCGCTAGAGCTGACATCGCAAATGTTGATAACAAGGCACCTAAAAAACCAGCCTGTAACAAGACGACTAACCAAGAAGGTAATAACTCAACAATCATAGTAGCGCCCGCTAACTTTGGCCCTAATGCGGCAAATTCAGGAATCGTTGCAGCAGCCAAACCTACTAACACAGGAAACACACCAAACATACCATTTATCGGTGCTGCAATCCAAAGAGAGCGTTTAATCACCTTCTCATTTTTGGCAGACATGGCAGATTGCATGCCTTGTTGATTTACCGATTGAGAGAAAACCACAGAAAAAATAGCCGCTAAGGAGAAACCTACTAGTAAATCTGGCGTGGCTAAAATCGACAGTTTAAACTCTTGTCCATTTGAAGCATAGTGTTCAGTCACCCCCTCCCAACCACTGGGTAGAACAAATGCAAGATAAAAACCTGCAATAATAATTGCAACATACATCACCACGGCATTAATGAGATTCACCCACATTGTTTGTTTAATGCCCCCCATACACACATACGCAGTACCGATCACAGCACCTAATACCGATGACCATCCTAAAGACCAGTCCGACATGGCTGAAATCCCTATACCTAGAGTTTGTGTTTCAAGCGTTACTAAACCAAACACCACCATAGCACCAACGCAAGCGGTATAAGTCCGCAGGCGCTTGTTATAAAGTTTTCCAATTAACTCAGGAATGGTAGCGGTACCAATACGACGAATCCAACGCCCAGTACCTAGGCAAATTACGCAAATCAATATAGTGTGTGCGAAACAAAACCAAAGAGCGACGGCACCTAATACAAAAGACATTTCCATCAAACCATAAACATGGGCGGAACCAAGATATGTGATAGCAATAGTGACAGAGAACATGGCGACACCGGCGTCACGCCCGCCTAATGCCATATCAGTGATTGTGTGCGTTTGTTTTTCTTTCCATCTTAGGTAACAACCTATTCCACCGATGACCACGATGTTATAGATCAAAACCATAAATAATATATTGCTCATATGAAACCTCGATACTATTATTTTTATTTTATCTTTAGTTATTTATTAGCTTATATAGAGTAGGCTTTCTAGCCTGCTGTACAGCCTCCATCCACATAGAGAGTTTGGCCATTCATAAAGTCCGACGCGGGCGCTGACAAAAATAGAACGGTACCTATCATGTCATGGGTTTCTGCTACTCTCCCCATTGGTAAACGAGCTAAGAATGGCGCTATACGGGCAGGATCTTCACAAATTTCTTGAGTTAAAGGTGATTTAATTAAAGTTGGAGCAATGGCATTCACATTGATTTTAAAACCTGAACTACGGCCTTTAAATGCCCATTCTGTAGCAAGTTGTTTTGTTAAATTATCAACTGCGGCTTTCGACGCTGCGTACGCTGTATAACCATCAGGGTGACCACTAAAACCACGAACAGAAGAGGTATTCACGATCTTACCATGGCCTTGCTGCATAAAATAACAACCAAAAGCCTGACAAGGCAGTAACGTACCCGTTACATTCACTTGCATAACCTGATTAAACTTATCCGCTGGCATGTCCTCTGCTGCGGTTCGAAAAGCCATTCCAGCATTATTAATCAAAATATCGATACGACCATAGTGATCATGAATTTCTTTAACCAAACTCTGCATCGCATTAAGATCCGTTACATCCGAAGCTATTGCAATACACTCCCCACCCACCTCTTTAACACTTGCCACTGTTTTTTCTAAGGTTTGCATATTACGTGCGGTTACCACGACTTTTGCGCCGTGTAATGCAAATGCCTGAGCATAAGCCGCTCCAAGGGTGCCATTCCCCCCAGTAATCACTACAACACGATCTCTTAAGTTAAAAATATTAAGAGCAAAATCATTACTCCAAGTTTCTGTCATCGACATATTAGACTCACTTTTTTATTTTTCTATGTGTGCTGTTATCTGTGGATAATTGACGCTTATAAATCTATTAATTCGTTGAAATAGTTACTAAAGCTGTCGCTGTTTTATTCGTATGGTTAAACACACTACGACCTTCATTAGGGTAAATCGCTATTGAGTCGCCCTCAGATAGTATCTGGGATTCTCCACTTGAATCGGTGATGGTTAATTCACCATTGACCATAAAGTACGTTTTTTCAAATTCGGCACCAAAGCTACCAGCTTCATACTGCATTTCAGCCCCTCCTTTAGGCAAAAAATATGAAAGTCCTTGCCAAAATTGTGTAATACCAGTTTCTTCTTTACCTTGTAGTTTGAGTGCGCTCATACCAAAATGTGCTGGTGGGTTATAAGGTTTCACTGTTTCTAACGGGATTTTTTTCACTTTTATCACCTCGATGGGTAACTTTTCAAAGTATGATGAGCTCAATTAAATAACCAAGCTCATCAAACAGAAGACATACGCTCTTATGCGAGCCTAAGATGGGAGAAACTTAATGATCACCGTATTTATATACGCGAGTTGGCACATCATTTAAGTCATCTTCATCGATTTCAGCAACCAAACGCACCATTGAGCCATCCCCTTCAACCCAGCGAATAGGGAAACCCATAATTTTAAAACGTTTGCCTACAACTTTCTCAAGATCGCCACCGACATTTTCCCAACCTGTAATACCATTACCCAACATGAGTTTATGACAGGGCTCCCAAGTACCAACACAACCAGCTTTTTCTTCGATTAACCCATACATTTCGTCATAGGCCGCTTGCCCATGAAGTTTAATAAAAGTTTCTTTATGGAACCAAGCATAAGCCTCTTCACCGAACTGCTCTAAGTACTCTTCAGTAATTGGTTTGGATGATCGTCCTACAAGGTTCATATTAGTACCATTAAGGCCCATTGATGTGTGTAATGGATGGTCGAGTGCTTGTTGATCCAAACCCACGGTTTTAACTTTATGTTTAACAAACCAATGTCCAGCTTCAACACCTGTACCAGAGCAATAATGAAAATAATCTTTTGAATCGTCCCATTTCAAATGCATTCCGGTGCGGATAATAATAATCATACCTTCAAGATCTTCATGAGTAACCGCTGAGCGTTCAACCGCATCATCAAGATCAGCAGCCGAAATCAAACCCCATTGATGTATTTTCACGTCGAGACAAACAGCATCTCCATAATATTCATCTAGCTCCATTTCATGGGTATAACGTGCACGTTTCCCATCAAATTCATGCTCCAATACATGGCGAGGCGAATCTGCGTGAGTACCACAGTGCATAACAAAATCAACTTTTTGTGTTAATACACCCGCCTTCGAAAGGCCGTGCATTGTTTCGACCTTTGGCTTCTTAAAGTATGGCCACACAGGCATATTAGAACCAAAGGGATGGGTCAAATCTACAAGCACTTTCTTACCCATAATTTCTCTCCTATTTAGTGAAATTAAGTAGTTGACCACCTTCATTAGGTGGATAGATGATTAATTAAATTTATGGATTTAAACCTGAGCTAAAAGCATTTCAGGCGTATTTTGTAAGTTCAAAATTTGTCGCGTTTCGTCAGGCGTTGCGATGGCTTTATCTAACTCTGATACCATTCGTTTAGTGCGTTCAACGAATTCTGTGTTGGATTGGGCAAGCTGCCCTTTACGGTAAAAAATATTGTCTTCCATACCCACTCTGACATGCCCACCTAATGACAATGAAGCGTACATAATAGGTAAATGACCTCGACCAATCCCCAGAGCAGACCAAGTGAAGTTGTCACCTAAATTGTCTTTACATACACTTAATAAAAACATGAGGTTTTTCACTTCTGCTGTCATTCCACCCGGTGCGCCCAAGACAAATTGAATATGAGGCGGTGTTTGTATTAATCCTTTTTTTATGTAATACAGCAGGTTATAAATCATGCCCACATCAAAGATTTCAATTTCAGGCTTCACATTGCACTCAGCCATTGAAATAGCTAACTTTTCCAAAAACTTAGGACTGTTCTCAAATACAGTGGAATGTGCCCAGTTCATTGTGCCCGCATCAAAGGATGCAATTTCAGGGCGTAACTCTTGAAAAGGCCGCATACGAACCTCATCTTCCAGACCTAATCCACCCGATGTAGTCAGATTAATAACAATGTTGGAACGCGATCGAACCAGTTCAACCGTCTGAGCAAACTTATCGAAATCCATTGACGCATTATGCGCATCGTCACGTACATGAATATGAGCAATAGAAGCCCCCGCTTCAGCGCAAAGTACGATTTCATCTGCTTCCTCTTGTGGCGTTAACGGAACATAAGGAGAATCTGATTTCTTAGGCCATGCGCCTGTACAAGCAACGGTTAAAATGACTTTATCTTCAAATGACATAGTGAGCCTCGATTTAGAAAAAAGTTAATAAAATATGGCCTTCTTAAAGAGCCGTCCTAGAGAAAATTAATGCTGTTTTTCAAAGGTGATTTTCTTTCAAAAGATGATCCACCAAAGCCGTTCTAACCTCAGTCGCTTCTTTCTCTGACCATTGCCTAAAACCTTTTCCAGACTTCATACCCAATTCCCCATTGGCCACTTTTTGCTGTAATAATGGCGATGGTTCTGCATCACGATTAATGCCTTGCAAAATGACCTTGTGAATATCTAAAGTTAGATCTAAGCCGACCAAATCACTGTTCTCAATTGGGCCCAAGACAGGAAGACGTAATCCGAAAGAGTTTTTAACCACTATGTCTACGGTTTCTGCATCGCAAACACCGTCGTTGATTAATGCTATGGCTTCACGCCAGAGAGCATGCTGCAATCGATTTCCCACAAAACCTGCCACGTCTTTTTTAACGTGAACAGGCTTCTTACCCACGGACATCAACAAATCCATGGTTTTTTCCACCACCCAAGCACTTGTTGTTGCAGATTGAACAACTTCAACCAAAGGGATGAGATAAGCAGGATTCCACCAATGTGTTCCTACAAGGCAGCCTTTGTGGTCTAAATCATGACCAATATCTTTAATGGGAATAACTGAGGTATTACTGGCTAAAATGGCATTTTTTTTCACCAGAGGAAGCAAGTCACGAAAAATAGCGCGTTTGATTTCGAGTTGTTCTGGAGCGGCCTCAAAGACAATATCGGCATCGCTCACGGTCTCTTTTAGAGAGCTTGAAATGACGAGATGATCTAAACAATCATGAGATTGATTTAGCAAATCTAAATTTTGACGTAGACGCGTTGGCAAACTATTTAAAGAGGATTCCACTGGGTCATACACTCTCACTAACTTACCTTGAGAGATAAAAACCTGAGCGATTCCTGCTCCCATAAGGCCCGCGCCTATTACTGCGATGGTATTAATATCTTGCATTCTGTATTGCTCTTATTTTTATTTTAAGTCTAAAAAGTAAACGGTCTGAATAGAGAAAAGATCGAATATTTTTAGCTATGCTTGCAATAAATACTGTACCGCAAAGAGATACATGTCAACCACAATACGGTTAAAAATGTTTTTTATTCGCAAAAATATCGATTAATCATTTCATGATAAATGCGTAAAACAACTCAAACTTCACTTAACAGTCTGAAAAATAAAAGCTTTATATAAAAAAATTAAAACAGACAAAATAATCACCATCTAAAAACTCATAGTCTTTTTTTGGTGAAAATAGCTGTTAAAAAAACTCTGTTTTTAAAAAGTATGAAAAATATCAAGATAAAAAAGAAGAAGTGGATCTGATGAGTGTTTTACTTAATGGATAAATTGAAGCTTGTTATCAATGTAATTTTGAGCAAGATAGGTAGGATCAATTGTGCTTTCTTAAAAAATAGGTGCTTTTTAAAATGCGGCACTAACCACACCTCAAATAAGCAGTAAATCACTCTACTTTTTATTGGAAGTATGGTTTGTTGCTTTAATACACAATCGACATGCGTAACAAAATAAATACTATCGCTTTGTCACTTTTAGTGACGTCTTTACACTAAAACGAGAGGTCTTTTACGACTCGAATCATGGTTTGCTCAATATCATTACGCAGCTCTTCAGCTGCATCAATATGATCGCCTTTTTCTATCTGAATTAGCATATCCTTATGTGTTTGCCCCCAATTTGATTGGACACCAACAGCAGCCCAGATAGGTAACAAATACCTAACGAGTTGTAAATTAAGCTTTTCGATAATTTCTAACGTTCTTGACCTCCCCATTCGACTGTATAAAACCTGATGGAATTTCCAATGATTAGCCGCCGTATCAAATGCTGTTGAAGTAGAGGTTTGAAGCGCTAATATCTTTTTCAGGCTGTCGATATCATCTGACGTTAGCCTAGGGGCAGAACGTTTTAAAGCGCTTGGCTCCAGCATTAGTCGAAGCTCCATAATCTCAATAAAATCAGAGGCCGATACAGGAGTCACTATGAACGTGGATAAAAGCCCACTACTCGAAGCGAATATCGAATGAGAATAACGTAAGCGCTCTTATATCCACCCCTAAAACGATACGGTCAGTTCTGCTAATCTAGCTTGCTTTCGGCATGTTCCAGGGCAACAGCGCTTCGAGTTTTTCTAAGGTATCAGCATCGGCGATGTGGTCGAGCAGATAGTGGATGTAGCCTGATGGTTCTAGGCCATTGGCTTTGGCGGTTTCTATCAGTGAATAGCAAGTGGCACTGGCGTTCGCTCCACGTGACGAGTCAGCAAACAGCCAGTTGCGCCTGCCCACCGCGAAGGGGCGGATGGCATTTTCTGCTAAGGCGTTGCTGATGTGGACGAAGCCATGGTCGCAGTAGGCCTCCAAGGATCCCCACTGATTTAGGCTATATTGGATCGCTTTGAAGGTCAGCGAGTCTTTGGGAACCTTAGGGTGGTTGGTTTCCAACCATGCTTTGAGGTCTTGCAGCACTGGCAAGGCCAGTTCTTGGCGAACAGTGTATTTTTCCTCTGTCCCCAAGTCGTTTATTTTGCTTTCGATGGCATAGAGCTTACGGATTTTACTGATGGCGACATCGGCTTTCGATGGTTTGGCCTTGTTACTTTTTCCTTTTCCTTTCTGAGGAGCCGCACCTCGTGCGGCTTCAACAAACTTGCGCCGTGCATGATCCCAACAGCCAATGCGAATGATATCAAGTTCTCGGCAGACTTTGCCATAGCCGCTATAGCCGTCCACTTGTAATACGCCACTAAACCCTCCCAATAGGCGTGCCGGTACGTGACCCGCTCGGGTCGGATCATAGTCGAACAGTACAGAGGGGGTATCCGGTGGCCCACCCCGTGTGACCCACATCCATTTATCGCTTTGAGCGGTTTTACCGGTTTCTTTCAATACTTGGATGCGCGGTAGAGTAGACCAGAGGAACTTCCCCCCTAGCCGCTCACAGAACCGTACGTGAAACTCTCGCTTCATACGGCTCTTGTTATTCAACCAATTTAACATTCCTTCA
>CANLRQ010000056.1 GCA_947493575.1 uncultured Marinomonas sp. | reverse complement strand
AGCGGTCACCAAAGCCCCTTCAGCTTCAAATAGAGTCTCTTTATAGGTGTCAATGACTCCCTAGAATGAACGCTAACGTTAATGCGACATAATGGGACAAAAAAATGGGACAAAAAAGCGGAGCAGTTGAGGGAAGGGGAAGCTGGTTAGCTAGAAAAAAGTGAAGGAAGCAGAGATATTGTTGCTTACTGAAGTCACACCCGTCTCGATAGAGTAAACGATGGTGTGACTTTAAATGAAAATGCAGAGGTCTTTATGAGAATGAATTATCTCAGAGAGCGAACCTTAATATTTCGCCCTTTAATTTTGCTTTGTTGTAGAGCCGCTAATGTGGGCTTTACAAGATCTCTAGGTATGGATACATAAGCTTGAAAATCGAAAACATCGATCTTACCAACTTGATCTTTATCTAGACCAACCCCGGCCGTAAGAGCACCTACGATATCACCAGGTCTAAGTTTGTTTTTACGGCCTGCATCAAATGCTAAAGTAGTCATTGCTGGCAGTAAGCGGTATCCAAAGTCAATTTCGGGATCAATATCCGTGAAATTAGCGCTAATATTGAACCTTTCTTCAACGCCTTTTACCTTGTAGTCATCTTTATTAGTAACAAGGTTTACCGCCATTCCTTTTGCACCAGCTCGGCCTGTACGACCAATTCTATGAGTATGAACATCTATGTCTCGCGTCATATCAAAGTTCACAACCATATCAATTTCTTTTACATCAATACCTCGCGCAGCAACATCGGTCGCAACTAAAACGGAGGTGCTCGCATTACTAAATTGAACCAATACTTGGTCACGCTGGCGTTGATCTAAATCGCCATGTATGGCTTTAGCACTTACTTTATGGTTGTCTAGCCAATCAGCAACGGTTTGGCATTCGATTTTTGTATTACAAAAAACAATAGCTTGTCTTGGCGTGTAATGGCGGAAGCTGGCTAATAAGCTTTCAAGCTTGGTCTCTTTATCGACACGCACAAAGCATTGTTCGATATCTGGTGACAGCTGAGTATTTTGTTCTACTTTTATGCTGATAGGCTCATATTGAAATTCCTTACTTAACTCAATAATGGTATCTGAGTAAGTTGCAGAAAAGAGTAGGGTCTGCCTTCTATCAGGAGTGTGCTCAACAACGGTGCGAATACTGTCAACAAATCCCATATCAAGCATTCTATCTGCTTCGTCTAATACTAGAGTATTAAGGTTGTTTATTTTGAGTGTACCTTTACGTAAATGCTCTAAAAGTCGCCCCGGCGTACCCACAACTATATGAGCACCGTGCTCTAATGATCCTATCTGAGGGCCAAAGGGCATGCCGCCGCAAAGGCTTAATACTTTTATATTATCCATATAGCGGGCGACTCTACGGATTTCTTTGCATACTTGGTCAGCCAATTCCCTTGTAGGGCACATGACCAACCCTTGAACACCAAAAAATTTCGGATTGATTTTGGTTAACATACCAATCGCAAAGGCAAGTGTTTTACCGCTTCCTGTTTGTGCTTGCGCAAGAACATCAGAACCATTAATAATTGCCGGTAAGCTTTGCTCTTGAATTGGCGTAAAGTGAGTAAAACCAAGATTGGATAAAAGCTCGGTTAATTTTGTCGGTAGTGTTACAGGTAGAGTATGAATAAAGGTGGTCACGGTGAGCCTAATGTTGGAATGCTGAGAATAAACCGCATTTTAGCATGAATTTTTTAGGCTTGCTGCTGAAAGTCTGCTCTTTCATAGAGACGTTTGGTAAAGAATTGGTGAAGAGTGTTTGTAAAAGAATTGTTAAGACTACGCTATAGGCTACTATTGAACGTAATAGGCTGTTACATTGTGAGGCCTTTGCGCGATTACTTTGCTTGATAGTACTTTGCTTGATAGTACTTTGTTAAAAAATAGACTCGTCTTATTATCGCTCATGACTTTTAGTAGCTCATGACTTTGTGAAAAGGTCTCATTGTTGTTTATTCGATCATTATTTTCTTTAGAAGACATTAAGTTACATTTGTTTATTTCTAATCGAACCATATAAGCACTATAGTTACACTAATAATGGAGAGGAGGAAACTGTGTACTCTAGAGACTATCTAAATAAGTCTTACTTGTTAGTGTTTTTATTGATCGCTTTTTGTGGTTTTGTAGCGACATTTAATTTATATCAACAAGAAAAAAGCGGCGTTGCATATGAACAAGGTGTCGTAGCTGATCGGTTTGCCTCATCATTATTAATTGCTTTAAACAGCTATGCGATAGAAGTTGCCTCAATTGTTGCCTTGTTTCACTCTGCTGAGAATGACGACATATCCCATCAACAGTTTGCTCGATTCGGTCAAGTGTTGTTAAATCAAAACTCCAATCCTATTTTAAATATGTATTTTGCTAAATTGATTCGAGAGGATGAGTTAAGCGATTTCTTATTAGACCAGCAACAGATTCCAAATAATGAGAAGGTAACAATATTCCCTGAGGGGAAAAGGCCATCCTACTTGCCTTTAACCTACGGCTTTCCTGATGTTATTCAACATGGCGTTGATCTAATATCTGATGAGCTTCCTTACAAACAATCGGTAATTTTAGCGCAAGAAAGCAGAGAGATTGTGATGACACCGCCTCTAATATTAACTAAAGATAAAGTAAATGGCCAAAAAGAACGAGACGCTTTTACTTTGCATCATGCGGTTTTTAATGATCAAGATGAGTTTATAGGCGTAGTAGGAATTGCTTTTAAAATTGGTGGTTTATTAGATCAAATAGACCTGTTTTCTGATATGAATTTTTCTTATCGATTTGCTGATGTGACTGGTTTAGCTGATGGTGAAGAGCCCGACTGGTTTTATGATACAGGGAAGCATGCTTTATCTAGCTTGACCTCCTCTAAAATGCATTCAAACCAATTCGAATTTGCGGGCCGTGTTTGGTTAGTAGAAAGTTGTTCTAATGAAAATCCTTATGCATTAATACAATGGGAGCGCTTAATCTCTTTAATGCTGACGTATTTAGTCTTGGCGATTTTAATGGGCTTCTTCACCTATAAATTGTGCCGAGCATACAATGCGTCTTTGGATAATGTTGAATACTTATTATCAACGGATGAATTAACACAATTAAAAAGTCGCCATGCCATTAATAGTCAAGTGAGTCAGCAGGTTATATTGGCGGGGGATCATTCAAAGTTTGCTGTATTGTTATTGGATCTTGATCACTTTAAGGCAATTAATGATGTATTTGGCTACCTTATTGGTGATCAACTCTTGGTAAAAGTTTCTAACAGGTTAGTAAGTGCATTACCTGAAAATGCTCAAATAGGTCGAGTGGGTGGTGATGAATTTCTAATAATCCTGCCCCTCGATTCGACGTTAGAACGCGAAAGTATAAGGGAGTTAGCGCAAAATATTATTGATCAGGTGAGTAAAAGTTATTTGGTCGATGAACGTATTTTGACTGTGGGTTGCAGTGTGGGGATTGCAACTTATCCTGAGTTTGGTGAAGACGCGCCGACCCTAATGAAAAATGTCGATATGGCAATGCACAGAGCGAAAACACTTGGACGCTCAACTCATCATTTCTATGATACTGAGATGGGAGGGCGTTTAATTCGTAACGTCTTGGTGGAAACTCGACTGCGTTTAGCAATGAAAAATAATCAATTGCAATTGTATTTCCAACCGAAAGTTGATTTACAGACTTTACGTTGTGTCGGTTTAGAGGCCCTATTAAGGTGGGATGATGACGAATTGGGCACGGTTTCTCCCTCTGAGTTTATTCCAATAGCCGAGCACTCAGGCATTATTCTACCTTTAGGTGAGTGGGTAATTGAGCAAGTTTGTATTCACATAGCTCAATGGAGTGAAAAAGGGGAGTTTATTCCACCGATAGCCATTAACTGTTCTGCGGCACAACTTAAAAGAGCAGATTTTTTAAGTCGTTTAGTTGGGTTTATTGATCAGTACAACATCGATACCAGCTATATTGAAATTGAGGTGACGGAATCCATTTTAATTGATGATGCGGAAGGTTGTGCTGAGCTCTTGTCTGAAGTTAGCCGATTAGGGATGAAAATATCTTTAGATGATTTTGGTACAGGTTATTCAAGTTTGAGCTATTTAAAAGACTTACCTTTTGATAGTGTGAAAATCGATCAAGTCTTTATTCGAGACATTTTAGAAAATGAAAAACATGCGGCGCTAGTTCGTGGCATTATACAAATGAGTCACAGTTTTGGTTTACATGTGGTATCGGAAGGAGTTACTAGTGAGAGCCAATTGGCGTTACTCAAAGAGTATGGTTGCGATGTGGGACAGGGCTACCTTTTTGGCAAAGCCCATCACCCTGATTTAGTGGCCTCAAAAATTGAACAGTAACACTTGTTGCTCGAATTTAAGTTTTAAACCCGTTACTCTGTTATTTGCATTGCAATTGAGTACTTAGTTGAATATTTAGGGTTGAAGAACACTTCTGTCTAAAATCCCTTTATCAATGAGTTGGGTTAGCCTATGACGGCACTTTTCTTTTAATGTGTTTCTTAATTGCCTTGCAGCGGGTGTAATGGATTGTCTTCTTTCGTGAACGCCTAAGCATCATAAAGTACATCGTATACCTGATGCAAAAGCGCATTATGAAATAACAAATCATTTGAATGGTATAGGCTCTATCTGAAATGCTTCCTTGCATTAAAAACGTTTCTTGTATTTTAAGCGTTCTTTTAAATGTTCCCAAAAGCTATTTAGATTGGGATTTTTATTTAATTTAGAACGATACAAGCGGATTTCCAATGGGATCTGCCATTCTTTCTCTCCTGCTAGAGCAACTTTGCCATAGTCTAGATTATCTGCCATCAATCTAGATGGAATCCATCCAATACCAAAACCTTCTTTCACCATCGCTTTAACGTTAACTGAGTGATAATTCTCATTAATGGTTTTTAATTGAGCGACTTCTTTTTGTCTTTGTAAATGATGCAAAATTACAGGTTGTAAAAAGGAGTTATCATAATAGCCAATATGCGGTAAGGGCTTTCTACGATTACCCGGAAGCATGTATTCCGCTTCACCTTCGTCATTAGTAATACTGTATGGAATGAGTGTTTCATCCGCAATGACACAGTACTCGTAATTATCGTCGTCTAGTGAGTGAATAAATGGAATAGCAGGGTGCCAAAAACACAGCATTAAATCACATTGATTTTCGATTAAAGCATTGACAAAATCCATCCCTGACCAAGAACTTGATTTTAAGTTAATGTCAATTTCCATATCAATTTCTTGACTAAAAGGCTCAATAACGTCTTTATAAAAGCTGACAAAAAGCGTTTGAGTGGTAGCAAAACTGATTTGGGATTCACCTTGTTTGCGAATTTCTTGGCAGCGTTCTTTAGCATCTCTTAGCTGTCGGGTAATTAACTCCGCACTGTGTAAAAATACTTCGCCTTCAGGTGTGAGAGATAAAGGCAATGTATTTCGATCAATTAATGTGACCTTCATTTCTTCTTCGAGCAATTTGATACGGCGACTAAAAGTCGGTTGGGTGACATTTTGTTCGTCCGCTGCTCTAGAGAAATGGCGAGTTTTTGCTAGGGCGATAAAGTCTTCAAGCCATCTTATTTCCATTGAACAACCACCTCCCTATTTCGGATACAGAACATATTCTTGCAGAAAGACAGCATCATAACCTTTGCTCCTCAACTGCATGACAGGAGACACTGCTGCCATCGGGTTGCTGTATCATCTTAGGTGCTTCAATAAAGCATTTCTCTTGCGCAAATGGGCAGCGTGCTTGAAACGGGCAGCCAATGATTGCTTCATAAGGTGTTGGTACTTCACCAATGAGTTTAATGGGCTTTTGACTGTTGTTATCCAAGCGAGGGATTGCAGATAACAGTGCTTGAGTGTAAGGGTGTTTAGGGTTATTAAATAATGTTTTGGTATCGGATAATTCGCATACCGTCCCCAAATACATCACAGCAACTCGGTTTGAAAAATGCTCTACAACCGCTAGATCGTGTGTGATAAACAAGTAAGTTAAATTGTATTCTTCTTGTTTATCCATCATCAAATTAAGTACTTGAGCCTGCACGGAAACATCCAAAGCCGCTAAAGGTTCGTCCGCAATAATTAAATCGGGTTCGACAGATAAAGCCCGTGCAATACTGATTCGCTGACGTTGGCCTCCAGAAAACTCATGAGGGTATCGGTCAACCCAATTAGGTGATATTCCAACAGATTCCATCAATGTTGTAATTTTCTGATCCACTTCAATTCTAGAGAGTTGAGGGTTATGAAAAGCTATGGGTTCACTTAATGTTTGATAAACCGTCATGCGAGGGTTTAATGATGCGTAGGGGTTTTGAAACACCATTTGCATACGTCGACGGAAGATTAACCGCTGGCGATCGTTTAAATTATCGATCCGCTGATCCCCATAATAAATCTCACCTGAGTCAGGCTTTGTTAACCCCATTACCGCTCGGGCCAAGGTGGATTTACCGCAGCCAGTTTCACCGACAACACACAAGGTTTCGCCTTTATTCAGTGTTAAGGTCACCTTATTTAGAGCGTATACAGTGTCTTGTTTTTTATAGGATCGACCTCGATTTAAAGACCACTGGGACATCCATTTTTCTTTTACGGAAAAGCGTTTCTCTAAATGACTGATTTGTAATAGAGGAATGTGTTTCATTACTTACTTCCTCTAGTCTGGGGTTGTATTTCTAAGGAAGTATCTAAGTCTTCATCCAATTCATTGTCAAAATAAGTGCTATCCGCGTCATTATTTAAATCTTCCAGCATGTCCTCCACCATAAAACAAGCGACATGGGAAACACCATTAAAGAGAAACTCTGGCAGCCCTTGTTTGCATTTATCCATGGCATAAGGACAGCGTTCATGAAACGCACAACCTGAAGGGCGATCTAATAAAGAAGGCATGGAGCCGCTAATTTGGTTTAACCTTTGCCCCGGTAATGACATTTGCGGTAAAGCATTAAGAAGCCCTTGGGTGTAAGGGTGTTGAGGGTCATTAATAATCTCAAGCGTTGGGCCTTGTTCAACAATTCGACCTGCGTACATAACAATGGTACGTTCTGCCACACGGGATACGACGCCCAAATCATGGCTAATGAGAATAAGCGCAACATTATTATCGTCACAGATTTGTTTTAATAACTCTAAAATTTCGGCTTGAATGGTGACATCAAGCGCGGTAGTAGGCTCATCGGCAATAATAATATCGGGAGTTAATAAAAGCGCAATGGCGATGATAACCCGTTGACGCATTCCCCCAGAGAGTTCATGAGGGTATTGATCAAAACGATTTTCCGGTGAGGCTATGTGTACTTGTACCAGTTTTTCGATGGCTAAGTTTTTTGCTTCTTTTTTTCTTAGATCTGTGTGGCTGAGAATGGCCTCAACCATTTGTTCACCAATAGTAAGAACTGGGTTCAAAGTCATCATAGGGTCTTGGAAAATCATCGCAATGCGCTTTCCTCGGATATGGCGCATTTGACGATTTGATAAATGGCTTAGCTCGTTATCGTGGAGTTTTATAGAGCCTGATTTAATATAACCCGGTTTGCTGATTAGATTAACAATAGAAAAGCCTAGAATGGATTTGCCAGCACCTGATTCACCTACAAAGGCAATGCGCTCGCCTTTCTTTAAGGAAAAGCTAATATCAATTAAAGCCGCTAAGTCTCCTTGCTTTAATTGAAAGTTCACATTTAAATTATGGACGTTTAACAATTCCATATTAATCCTTATACACTTTAGGGTTGAGGTGGTCTCTGAGCCAATCCCCTAAAAGGTTCATAACTAAAATCAGCACAATCAAAGTGATACTTGGAATAACACAAATCCACCAAGCGCCGGAAAACATATAACTAAAACCAGAAGAAATAAGAGAGCCAAGGGAAGGTTGCGTGACCGGCATACCTAAACCCAGAAAAGATAAAGCCGCTTCGGCAATGATGGCGTTGGCTATTTGAATGGTAAAAATAACTAATAGCGGTGAGACAGTATTAGGCAAAATATGTTTAAACATAATACGTCCCGAACCAATTCCCATAATACGTGCCGCATCAATGTATTCTTTTTGCTTCTCAGCTAAAACCGAAGCCCTAACAGTACGAGCAAACAAGGGCCATTCAGCCAAGCCAATGACTAAAATCAGTATGTACATTGCGAGGTGTTGATAAGAGGCAATACCAAAAACGGTTTGGAATAACGCCATTACAATAATGGCCACCATCATATTGGAAAAAGACAATTGAATATCTGCACAGCGCATTAAGAAGTTATCTAGACGGCCACCAAAATACCCCGCAATTAGACCAATACAAATGCCTAAGACTCCTTGGATTACCACAGCAAAAATGCCAATGGTTAAGGATAGACGCGTACCATAAAGTATGACGGATAAGAGGTCTCTTCCTTGGCCATCGGTGCCTAAAAGAAAACGGCTGTCTCCATCAATCCAATAAGGTGCAATTTCTGAATTCTCTAGACTCATAAAACTGGGGTCACGAACATCAAAAGGAGCAATAAGTGGCGCAGCTAGAGAAATTAAACAATAAAATGTAAATATCAGCAGAGAAAGAACGGCAATTTTATCACTTAGAAAACCGTGCCAAAGGTGGATCCAGTGTTTTGATTTGGTGCTGATTACCTGCTCCTTATTGATATGCTTCATAATCCATGACTCGATAGGCGAACAGTGGGGTTGACTAACCCGTAAATTAAATCTACCAAGGTATTAGTAATAACAAACATAGCCCCGACAACCATTAAGTAAGCCGATATAAGAGGAGTATCGACTCGACTAATGGCATCCCAAAACAAGAATCCCATGCCCGGCCATTGGAAAATAGTTTCGGTTAATATGGTATAAGCGACTAAGGTGCCCGCTTGGATACCAGCAACTGTGATGATAGGCAAAAGTGTGTTTTTAAGAGCATGCACAAAATAAATTCTCATTGGAGACAAGCCTTTTGCCCAAGCGAATTTAATGTATTCAGATTGAAGTACTTCCATCATTTCTGAACGTATTAAACGAACAAATAAAGGCATTAGAGCCAATGCAAGGGACAGGCTAGGAAGAAAAAGGTGCTGAAGGCCGTCCCATGAAGTAAACCCTGTTTCCCAAAAGGAAAAGATCACTTCGGTTTCTCCTCGACCGAAGCTTGGGGCAATCTGCCATTCGACAGAGAAAAAATAAACCAGAAATATTGCGATAATAAAAATAGGCACAGATAACCCAATGCTACTGAAAAACATGAGTGCTTTAGACAGCAGGCTTTTAGGCCTTATCGCGGCAATGACGCCACATGGAATCGAAATGACAATAATAAGTACAATAGCGGAAAATGAGAGCTCTAGTGTTGCTGGCACTTTTCGTAGAATGACCTCTAACGCTGGCTCTTTATAATAATAGGAAACACCTAAATCGCCTTTTATTGCGTTTTTCGCAAAGCGCATATACTGATCAACTAAGCTGTCATTTAAACCTAATTCTTCCCGCAAGTTTTCTCTATCTTCGAGCGAAACGGACTGACCAACCATTTGTTGAACCGGGTCACCTAATCTTCCTTGAACTAAAAAACTGATGATACTAATAACAACCATTACAATAATGGCTTGAATAACGCGTCTAAATAGAAAATGCAGCACAAGGTGTGTCCTCTAAAAGAACAGATGAGACAGTTAATAAATGGAAAGAAGGATTACTCAACAACTAAATCACCTATATGAGGAAAGTTTTGCTCATTAACGATGTTCTCAATTTTAAAATTCTGTTTTGCTCCCCAAGCTAAGCTTTGCCATAAAAGAGGAACGACTGCGGATTCTTTTGCAAGGATACGCTCGATATCTTGTAACAATTTGGCCCGAAGGGAAGGGGACATTTCTACATTCGCCGCGCGGATGCGTTCATCTATTTGGGCATTACAATAACTGCTGGCATTATAAGCACCCATGCCTGTGTTTGGGTCTGTGCAGGCAACGAGAAATTCAAATAGGTTGTTCGAATCATTGGTGTCAGATTGCCAGCCAATCATCATCATATCGGCGGATCGTTTATCAAACTCTTGAAAATATTGGGCTTTAGGCAAGGTTTTTAAATCGACTGCAATGTTAATTTTAGACAGCATCGCCACAATTGCTTGAGATACTCTTTCATCTTGAATATAGCGGTTATTAGGTGACATCATGGAAATACGAAAACCTTTTTCGTAACCCGCATCTATCATCAATTGTTTTGCTTTTTCTAGATCATATACTGGCTTTATTTCAGGAACATGTCCTAAAAATTGAGAAAAACTCAATTGCCCCGCGGGCTCACTAAACCCTTTTAGAATTTTTTCAACAATTAAAGATTGGTTAATTGCCAAATTAATGGCTTTCCGCACTCTTTGGTCCCGAAATTCTACTCGTCTCGCTTGGTTCATATGTAAGAGCAAAATCCGTGTACTTTGCATGCCAATAAATTTGATGTTTGGGGAGCGTTTAACACGGGGAATATCAATAGGAGAAATAGGGAAGATAAAGTCCACATCACCCGATAAAAGAGCAGCTAATCGAGTGGAGTCAGAACGAATCGGTGTCATTTTAATGCTGTCTACATTGCCTTTAGATTGCTTGTCCCAATGATTAGCAAAGCGAACGAAATCCAGCCTTACACCAGATTCACGGTGTTTTAAAATAAAAGGCCCCGTCCCAGAAATATTTTTAGACGCAAATGTTTCCCCATGTTTGATTATTTCGTCTCGCCCTTGGTAAAACTTACTGTCCATCGGGAATACATAGGTCAATATGTTAAGTAATAAAGGCGTTGTTTGGTGAGTAATAACATCAACGGTAAAATCATCTACCTGTTTGACATCACGGATAGCATCAAACATAGCACGAAAATCAGTAGATCGTTTTAATCTTTGAATGGTAAATATGACGTCTTTCGCTGTGAATGCATTCCCCGTATGGAATTCAACATTTTTACGCAAATGGAGCCGTAAGGTTACCTCGTCTTGTTGTTCCCAGTGGGTCGCAAGGCGAGGTTCTATATCACCATTTTGGGACCATCTGATTAATGGGTCAAAGGTTAGATGGGAAAGTTGCAGTGTGCCTTCAGACAGTTGTTCATGAGGGTCGAGTGACACAGGGTCGGCATCAAACGCCATAGATAGGGGGGCAGATTGAATACCAAAGGAGGTGGTCAAAATAAAGAATGAAGCTAGCAAGTACGCTATGTTTTTCATTATTAATCCTTCTAGCTAAATAAGACGCTTGTGTTCAACAGTTTTTATCTGATTACCAAGATAATGAATGCTTACGGTAATAAAAAGCCAATAGAACAGGGGAGATCCTATTATTTGAGACAATCAATTATGAAAAGCATGTTACAGAAAATGCATTCAAAAATCAGCAGTTCTAATTTTTAATGGTAATTTTTGTTTGTTTTATAAACGAAAATCTTAAGTAAGCGGGAGGTCGATTAACTTTCCAGAAAGGGGTAGAGGAGTAAAAAGGAACCTAATTTGACAGTGGTTAGTTCAGGTAACCACTTAAGTGTCAAATTAGGTTAGCAGTGAGTATAGAAGGTAAATCTGATAGCGACATTGATTTGAATCATTTTTATTGAATATTCTTATGTAAGACTTTAAAAAAAGAGACTTGCATACAGGGTTGGTTAGACTGTAAGTGGGAAAAGTCGGAGGCGCCTTCCGATATTTTGAGGTGGTGGCAACACAATGGGGTATTCAGCACAAAGCAAAAAGCCTTCGTCTTTCCTGCTTGCGTCACTGTCGTAGTCAGAGCAGAAAAGACAGAAGCCTTTTTTAGTCAGACAATGGCAAGGGTAAAAAATATCAGGTTGTGAAGTCTTAGGGGCGTTGCTTGCCTAATCCTTAGAATTCGAGTAAAAGTATAAGAAACATGAGGGATTGTGGAAAGTAACCTTCGGAAAATACAAAAAAAACGCGATACAAACAGGGACGTCACCAATCTTGAAAAAGCAAATTCCCTATAAATAAAACGGCTGTTTAACAGGCAGTTATAACCATGGTTGCGCTACTGTATAAGCGCTTAGTAGTTAGAAATCTGGAGGGATCTCAATGATGAAGAAGACTGGAGAGTGTGCGTATTGTGGTGATGTAAAGCCTCTTACTAAAGACCACATACCTCCACGTAATATTTTTCCAAGACCTAGGCCGAATGACCTTATTACAGTCCCATGCTGTGAAGAGTGTAGAGTTGGCTGGTGCAAAGATGACGAATATTTTCGATTGGCTGTTACTGTTAACGCAAACGTTGACGAAGATCCGAATGCCAGAAAGAACCATGAAGTAATCTTGAGATCCCTTAAACGTCCAGAACATGAAAGATTTGCTGCTTTTGTTAATGAGAGCCTTGGTTCTGTTGAGATGCGCTCTCAGGGTGGCATTTACCTTGGAGAAACTCCGACTATAAAAATAGATAAAGAACGAATTGGTCGAGTTTCCGAACGTATAATTAGGGGGTTGTTCTATAAGGAAACGGGGATTCCACTACCTACTGAATATCATGTGAAAAACGTAATTATGCAACAAGGTTATGGCAGTTTATTAAAAGATATTCCGCAATCAAAATTTAGGCCGTGGATAGATGTTGGTGATGGCCAATTTAGCTACGCATATGCACAAACAGACGAAGATCCATACTCAATGGTATGGCTTACTTTGTACTATGGAAATCTTCCGTCGTTAGGGTTTACATTTAAACCTAAGCTCTTAAGGTAGTATTTCTAACTTGAAGTGCTTGGTGAGAATACATTTGAGTTTTGTGTTTACCAGAGCAATACAGGGCAGCAATGTGATTATTGATGTTCTTTGATCTCTGCCTAAACTAAAAAACCAAACTCAAGGATGAGGAAAAAATTATCCCAAGGGTAGCAAGTCAGTTTGTCTGACACTCCGTATTACCATTGCATCAGTCGATGCGTCTGCCGTGCTTTTTATGTGGTGAGGATTCTGCAACAGGAAAAAGCTTTGAGCACCCACCATTGCGGTTGGATTGAAGCGCTTTTATTGTATCCATCCCAGATCTTCTCCATTGATACTTGTGTTATGGAAGAACTTTTTAAGTTGATGTCTTCGATTGTTTTATTAGGTAACACTGAATGTCTCATGTCTTTTGACAAAGCAGTGTTACTCAAATAACCAAGTCACTACCACTCAATTTTTTGATTGTCCCAATCTAAGAATTCCGCTTTATTATTCATTTCTGCTTTGTCTAATATCTTTAATAATTGAGACGCAACAAAGTGAGCCGAGAATAACTTGTCTTTTGCGACAGATCGTTGAAAAGGTTTCGATAAAGGCGTGTCGGTTGTACCAGGATGAAAGGCAATCAATTTAACGTTTTTTGCGCGTCTAGCGTATTCTACGGCGCTGGTTTTAATCAACATATTGAGTGCGGCTTTTGAGGCGCGATAGCTATACCAGCCTCCCATTTCGTTATCTGCAATACTGCCCACACGAGCACTAAAAATTGCCATTTGTGTGGGTTCTTTTCCTGCTAATACGGGCAATAACTTACTTAGCCAAAGCATCGGAGTGATGGCGTTTGCATGTAAAATGGTTTCTAACTGTGTGACGTTAATGTCTTCCAGCTTCCTTTCCGGCATCATGCCTTCATCGTGAAGGAGGCCATTGCATATGAGTACTTTGGTTATATTGACCGAATAGGATTTGAGCTGGTGGCAGATCCCATCAATTTCAGATTCCGTGTTATCGCATATTAGCCAATGTATTTTGTTATGACTTTTTTCTACTGGATAGCTGTCATCATCTTCACCTTGATAAAAGGGTAAAGAACGACTTACAGCAAAAATACCAAGACAACCGGGATCTTTATCGAATTGTTGAATAGCCGCTTGCGCAATAGCGCTGCTGGCACCAATGATAAGAACATAAAAAGATGACATACTAACGCTCCTTTTGGCACTTTAACGTTTTTTTTGACAGGCAGTACAAGGCGACTTTCTTGTTAGAAAGGACGAAATAGGGTGACGATAGCGAGCAAAGAAAAGATAAAAAAGATCCGCGAAAATACGAATCAATGGCCAACGTAAAACTTGTATCCATTTATGCTTATCGACCAGCTTCCAAGCTAAGCATGTGACCTCTAAGCCTTTGATGATATCTCCATTATCTAATTGACCGTGAAGTATTTTATCGGCTTGGATTGGGTCTATATGGGGAAAACGTGCAGAGAAATCATTGGCTTGAATGTCTTCTAGTATCAACTGTTCCTGATAATCTAAGCGTTTTAGCTGATTCATTTCAGCGGCACACAATGGGCAAAAGCCATCATAAAAAATGGTTAGCATATATCAATACTCTCATGGTGCTTGTAAAGTATGAATACGTGGCAATAGAAGACTTAGATCACCTTTATAAAAAGTGAAGTGCAAAATGTGTGACACCCATTACTTTATTGATGAATAAAGCAGTTGTTCAAAAAACGGTTATATTGTGTAACCGCTTAGTAGTTAAGTTCACAAATCAAATAGTAGTTAGGTTCACAAATCAAACATTGGAGTAATGGGGAAAGGATATGAAGTTTCTTGAATTAAAAATACCACCTGTTTTATTAGTTTTGATATTTGCTGTCTTAATGATTTTCTTTTCAAAAATATTCCCTAACCTTGGTTTGGATTATAAATTCAGGTCGTATCTGTTTATATTGACCACGATTTTATCTGGAGCAATTTCTTTATCCGGTGTTTGGTGCTTCAAAGTGGCAAATACAACCGTAAATCCAACAAAACCAGAATCATCATCAGAGCTTGTTCAGAGTGGCATTTATAAGTACACAAGAAACCCAATGTATCTTGGTTTTGCTTGCTTTCTCTTTGGTCTAGGTCTATTTCTTGATAATATTTTTTCTGTATTATTGGTTTTTGGCTTTATTATCTACATGTCATTATTCCAAATAAAGCCAGAAGAGAAAGTATTATCAACAATATTTGGTAATGATTTCAAACAGTACAAAACTAGCACTCGCAGGTGGCTGTAAGCCATACAAGTTGCTTAAAGGGGTAAAACACACCTGTTTTTTGCTTGAGTCTCTCTTATTTTAACCAACTATTATTTACCTCTTAGTGAGTCGTTAAATTTCAATATAGGAATAGAGTTATGAATAAAAAAATTGCAGGTTCAGATACAAAAAATGGGCAAATTGCTGGAAAAGCGGTAATTGACGCTATTGAAAATCAGTTGGCTGAAAATAACCCTCCAGAAACGAAAATGACACTCGATAGGCTAATGGGTTTAGGTGAGTCTAGAGAGAATGCTATGCGGCATATAGCTAGTGCACTGTCTGTAGAAATATTTGAAGCTCTAAATAATGGCAGTTCTTATAATGAAGAGCGTTACATAAAAAACCTTCAAGCTCTTCCAGAATCGCCATATGAGTAATTTAGGGAGGCGATACTAGCCAAGCGTGACACCCACTAAGTTATCGCCCATTACTTTATTGATGCTCTTTGATCTCTGTCTAAGCTGAAAAACTAAACTCAAGGATGAGGGGACGATCATGCCAAGGGCTAGAAGCCAACAGATCAGTTTGTCTGACACTCCGTATTACCATTGCATCAGTTGATGTGCCTGCTGTGTTTTTCTATGTGATGAAGCTTCTGTGACGGGTAAAAATTTCGAGCATCGTGAAGGATGGATCGAGACTCGTATTCTCTCCTTAGCTCAGGTGTGGATGATACATAAGCCAAAATTTGGACAACTCAAGAAGTATTGAAACGTTGGCATTTGTTGCATATATGGACTTTCCTGCCTTGATTACCTTGGAGTGCCTATATGTGTCTTTGATTGTTTTTGTTGATCGAGCTGCTAGTGCTAATGAGTGTAATAAACTAAAAACTATAGTAACCTTTGCCCATCTAAGATGACTGTTTATATAGGGAAGTGCATGGCTGAAAAAGTACTTTTTTCATGGATTGGTGAAACAGATTTAAAATCTGCTATTTCAAATACACCGTTTGATGCACCCATAGCATCGACTTTACTAAAGAAGACTTTTGACAGGGTTGTTCTCCTTTGTTCATATCCAGCATCTAGGAGCACTGCTTATCTAGTATGGCTTAAGGAACAAATAAACATCCCTGTAGAATGCCATCAGGAAACCTTAATCTCTCCCGTTGATTTTGAATCCATCTTTCAAGCTGTTGATAAGCACTTAAGTGCAGATAAAAAGCCGAACATTGATATATCTATTGTATTGAGTTCTGGCACTCCTGCTATGCAGTCTGTATGGATCTTGCTAGGTAAAACAAAATATCCAGCACGTTTTTTTCAATCTAGTAAAGAAAAAGGGGTTGAAGAGGTTTCTATACCGTTTGAAATCTCTGCTGAATACACCCCTTCTGTTAATAAGCTTAGTAGCTTTCAATTAGCAAAATTAACTGACGACCAACCCGCACCAAATTCAGCTTTTGACAACATTATTACTCAAAACCCTCTTATGATGCGTTTAAAGCAGCAAGCTCAAATATTGGCTGAACGGGAAGTTCCCGTGTTAATTCAAGGGGAAACAGGTACAGGGAAGGAATTGTTTGCAAGAGCCATTCATAACTCAAGCTCACGTGCTAAGAAACCCTTTGTTGCATTGAACTGTGGTGCATTTCCGACTGAATTGGTTGACTCCATACTATTTGGGCATAAAAAAGGCGCGTTCACAGGCGCATCACAAGATAAACAAGGTGTGTTTCAACAGGCCCATGAAGGAACATTATTTTTAGATGAGTTTGGTGAACTAGAACCCAATGTACAAGTGCGGTTGTTGAGAGTTTTACAAGAAGGCATGGTGACCCCTGTAGATACTCTGTTTAAGCGCAAGCTTTTTTGTGCTCTTCACTAAATAGTTTTGAGGAGTCATAGGGTGTGTTT
>CANLRQ010000055.1 GCA_947493575.1 uncultured Marinomonas sp. | reverse complement strand
TATTTAACACCTGTACAGAAGCGACAAGAGTTACTGAAAGTGGCTTAGCGTTCCTACAGGATTACTTGACCATTACAGAGTTCACTTTATCTGGTAAAGGTATACGTATCTTTTGATTATTGAGGTAACCGTTTGGTTGGCTGAT
Source organism: uncultured Marinomonas sp. (assembly GCA_947493575.1). Classification (GTDB taxonomy): domain Bacteria; phylum Pseudomonadota; class Gammaproteobacteria; order Pseudomonadales; family Marinomonadaceae; genus Marinomonas. The sequence continues at coordinate 18,304 of CANLRQ010000055.1, read as the reverse complement.
TTCCTTAATCGCACGTCGGCTACCCACTTCAAGCGCTTCTTTAAGCCCTTCGATCACGGTTTCAGTACTTAGATTACTGACTTTACCAGGAGTATCACTCTCAACAACTTTATCCAAGACCTTCTGAACATCTTCATTTTTAACAACATCTTTAAGCGCATCCGACCAACCAGCATAAGTTAGAGAAGAAGACATTGAGACAGCAGCTAATGAGGTAGCAATTAATGCAGCGGTAATATGGTTTTTTTTCATTCTATTCATTCCCTATTTTATAATTCGGACAAGTATATCAGGCAAGGACAAATGACACCCTCATTCATCGCCTTCGTGTAAAAACTCTCGAAGTTTCTTACGCAGTCTTTGGCTTTTCCCCCTTATCCCTGACATTCTTTACAGGTAGACCAACTCGTTGCTTTGTGTTTTCTCCATGCCTTTTCCTGAACCTTAGACTTAGGTCTAATTTCTTAATGGGTATGATTTCTCTACTTTATATTTTATTCAACATGAGTATTGAAAAATAATGATCTCATATCTAGAAAATAGAGGAGTAGGCAACATGAGTAACTCAGGTAAATCCGATTTTTTTTACCCTAAAGAAGATGTTATTGCACAAGCAAATGTAAATGAATACGAAAAAATGTATGAATATTCAGTAAACGATAGGGAAGGGTTTTGGGAAGAACAGGCAGAAACGCTAGGCTGGTATAAGAAATGGGACAATGTTCTTGATGACAGTGATGCGCCACATTACAAATGGTTTGATGGTGGTGAAATTAATATTGTACACAACGCAATTGATCGCCACATAGCGGGCCCCAATCGTAATAAAATGGCGATTATTTGGGAGGGTGAAAACGGACAAGTGCGTAATTATTCTTATAACGGTTTAAATCGTGAAGTATGCCAATTTGCAAATGTTCTAAAAAGTATGGGGGTAAACAAAGGCGATATCGTTACCATTTATATGCCTCAAATTCCTGAACTGGTTTTTGCTATGTTGGCTTGTGCCAAAATTGGAGCCATTCATTCTGTCGTTTATGGTGGCTTTAGTACAGAAGCTCTAGCCTCTCGTATTGATGATGCGAATAGCCGGATTTTAATTACGGCAGATGGTGGCTGGCGTCGTGGGAAACAAATTGATTTAAAATCGATTGCGGATGATGCTATGCAGAGAACACCGTCAATTGAAGTGTGTATTTGTGTTAAAAACAATCAGCTGGAAGTAGAAATGGAGCCAGCTCGTGACTTTTGGTTGCATGACTTAAAATCTTTACCTATTGCGAGTTCTCAGTGCGAAACAGAGCATACGGGAGCTGAAGATCCTCTCTTTATCTTATACACGTCTGGCACAACAGGTAAGCCAAAAGGAATGTTGCACACTCATGGCGGATATGCTGTTTATACTTCAACAACTCATAGAATGGCCTTCGATATTAAGCCTCAAGATCGATGGTGGTGTGCGGCCGACCCTGGATGGATTACAGGTCATAGCTATATTGTGTATGGCCCTTTAATTAACGGTGCCACTATCATGTTATACGAAGGAGCTCCTAATTACCCTTATCCGAATAGGTGGTGGCAAATCGTTGAAAAATATGGAATTAACATCCTTTACACATCACCCACTGCAATAAGAGGGCTAATGCGTTTTGGTGATCGATGGCCAAAAAAACACGATTTATCAAGTTTGCGGTTATTGGGCAGTGTTGGAGAGCCGATTAACCCTGAGGCATGGCGATGGTATCACCACGTAATAGGGCAAGATAAGTGCCCTATTATTGACACTTGGTGGCAAACAGAAACGGGCGGTTTTATGATCTGCCCTTTACCTATTACGCCTTTGAAGCCAGGGTCCGCGGCGAAACCTTTTTTTGGGAATGAGATTGGTCTGATCGATGAAGATGGTAATGACACGCCATTAAACGAGGAAGGTAAATTAATCATTAAAAACCCTTGGCCAGGAATGGCTCGTACTATTTTTAAAGACAAAGAACGCTATGCTGATTTGTATTGGTTTAAACAAGATAATGATCAGTGGTATTACTTAGCTGGTGACAGTGCAAAAATAGATGAAGATGGTTATATTTGGGTGATTGGTCGTATGGATGAAGTGCTTAAAGTGAGCGGTTACCGTTTAGGAACTTCGGAAGTAGAAAGTGCGCTAGTAAGCCATCCTAAAGTATCGGAAGCGGCCGCAGTGGGCTTGCCACATGAGCTAAAAGGTAATGCCATTCATACTTTTGTTATTCTGAAAGAAGGTATCGTTCCTAATCAAGCTTTGGAAATAGAGCTTAAAGCTCATGTTGGGGGAGAAATGGGTAAAATTGCGGTACCAGAGCTAGTCGAATTTGTTACTGTATTGCCAAAAACTCGTTCAGGTAAAATTATGCGTCGAGTATTAAAAGCAAGAGCGCTAGGTCAAGATGAGGGAGATTTAAGTACACTAGAAGAGTAAGCCGTTCAAAATATATGATGGGGTTGAAATACCCCATTATTTTAATAATGGAAAGTCTGAGGCTTAGTCGACTTATTCGCACCTTCCCTAGCATAATCATAACCCCTGAAAACGTAGTCATCTCTCTCTTTTATAAAGTATTCCACCGCTCTACTTATTAAAACCAGTACACAAAGGACATTAAGCAATCATATTCTTCTTTTGGTAGTAGCAAGCCGTTTAGCGCTTAAATTATTTAAAATAGATTGCGTAGGTTGTTTGGTTTACGGTTAAACTGACTTATATACTTGGGAGGAATACCAATGAAAAAGTGGTTGCGATTTTTATTTTACTTGGTGGTTTTTGGTACGAATACAATTAATGCATCAGTTTTAGAGACTGATGATTCCGGAATGGAAGTAAGTCAAATTGCTCAATTGGATGGGATTCCATGGGGGATCAGTTTATTGACCGATCAAGAAGCCATAATCACTCTCAAAAAGGGAGAAGCCTTTAGAGTGGATTTGCTAACTGGAAAACAACAAGCCTTATCTGGGTTACCGAAAGTGGATAATAGAGGGCAAGGTGGTTTACTGGATGTGGCGAGATCTCCGTCTTTTACGCAAGACCAATGGTTGTATTTTCTGTATGCCAAACCAACGCCTAAAGGATCAGCAACCACATTAGCACGCACCAAGTTGATGGGGGATAAACTTACCCACTGGCAAGATCTTTTAGTTACAAACTCCGCAGCCTCAAGCAGCAAACATTATGGTGGACGTATTGCCTTTGATGATATGGGGCATGTGTTTTTCTCCGTAGGAGATAGGGGGACGAGAGCAAACTCACAAAACTTGACAAATCACGCAGGTAGCATTATTCGATTGAATCTTGATGGTAGTGTCCCAACTGACAACCCTTTTACGAGTAACAGCCGTATAAAAAATGAAATATGGAGCTATGGTCATCGTAATCCACAGGGCATATTTTACGATTCAGCAACTCAGACTTTATGGTCGAACGAGCATGGGCCAAGAGGTGGGGATGAAATCAATTTGATTCAAAAGGGGGCAAATTATGGCTGGCCTATTGTTTCCCATGGCAAAGAATATTGGGCTCCGATTAGCGTTGGTGAAGGGCAAGAAAAAGAGGGTATTGAAAATCCAATCAAAGTCTTCATTCCTTCCATCGCTCCAAGTAGCTTGATCCGTTATCGAGGGGGAGTATTTCCTAATTGGGATGGAGATTTTCTCTCGACTGCTTTAGCATTACGTCACTTGAATCGAGTTACTCTCAATGAAGCAAATCAAACTATTGAAAAACGCTATTTAGAAACATTAGAAGACAGACTGCGCAGCATTGCTCAGGATTCAACTGGAATCCTTTATATCGGAACGGATTCTGGCAAACTATTAAAAGTGTCACGATCAGCAGGTAAATAAATGATGCGAAATGAATTAAGAGCGAAAATGATTCGTGTCTGTGATCAAAAAATAGCCACTAAAGGTGAGGGTGTCGGTCTGTCTTTTTATGCTTTTTTCGCGAACAAAAATGACCAACCTGAATTATTGATGGAAGTGGCTACATGGTGGATTCAAACTCATAAATTGGATCATTTTGTGAAAGCCAAGGTTATTAGAGACATGGTCAACGCTGGATTGTAGAGGCGTTGTGTGGTTGGTTTTAGGGGCATTAGGGGCAGACCTAGCATTCTCAAAAAATAATTGAACTCTCGTGTAATCGCGTAGTGACGTCGATTGTGTCAGTATCATTATTCCTAAATGGTCTCATTATTTTAAAAAGGAAACTCATCATGGCATTTCCAACAGCAGTAAACAGTCAAATTACCGATTCAGTTTCTCAAGTAAATACAAAAGTACTTGGGGACGCACCTGCCGTAGCGACCGGTAATTTGATGATCGCAACCAGTCAAGCGCTATCCAATGCGGCTCACAATGCAACGACAGGACAGCAAAATAGCACTATTACAGCGCAGGCTGCTCTTACTCAAGGCGTAAACACGTTATACAGTGTAGATACAGCCGCGGCAGTTGGCACTGAAAAAATCAATAGTAAGTAAAGGTTCACTCAAACTATTCTGATTATAAAATCACTCTTTTATGAGTGATTTTTTTACGTGTTTAATCCCTCTCACTCCACTTCATTTCTTGCGTATTTAACTGCAATATCCTCTGCTAGGGTTGCGGCTTTGTGGGTTTTTTCTAAACGTGAGTCGTTTAGTGATGAGGCGGCAAATAGCATGTCTTTTGGTGCCCATCCATGTAATCATATTGGGATTATGTTGACTGGAGGTAATGGTGAAGATGAGCATTTATTATCCTTATCTAAACTGCTTGAGAAGGTTATTTTGACATCTTCTTAGAGGTTTTGCTTTTCCAGTTTGATCCTTTTGTCTCGTATGAGTGCTGTTTTTTTAGTGCTCCGACGAGACTTTTTTATGTTCACAATAAATCATCAAAACAGGGTGTCAAAAATTACTCTTGCTAATACTTTGAGACCATTGCACGACTACTACGCTCGCTAATATTTTGTTAAAAGGTCTCTTGTAATAATAGTCTGTTATGATTCTCTTAATGCTATAAGCTCGTATGTGCTTGGTAGCGATCTTTTGGGAATAGAGGATGAGTGAATGCAACAGGCTAAATTTGTAGAAGGCTCAACAATGCGCCATATTTTGGTGATGTCTGGGTCGGGATCGATTGGATTGATGGCTCTCTTTGTCGTTGACTTAATCGATATGTTATTTATCAGTATGTTGGGCCAAGTCGAGTTGGCTGCAGCCGTTGGTTTTGCTGGTACCTTGATGTTTTTCTCCACTTCTGTCTCTATTGGTACCTCGATTGCGATGGGGGCATTAACCTCAAAAGCCATTGGCGCAAAAAACTTTACTCAAGCACGAGAAATTAGTGGCAGTGTCATTGTTACGGCATTTTTTATAAGCGTGCTTTTTACAGGGCTGATGTTTGCTTATATCCCAGAGTTACTGTCACTTATAGGTGCTCAAGGGGCAGCCGCAGAGAGGGCGGAAGCCTATTTACAAATTATACTCCCTAGTGGGCCTTTCTTAGCCGTTGCTATGGTTGCGGGGGCTGGGTTGCGGTCTGCTGGAGACGCAAAACGCTCTATGTGGGCCACCTTGTCTGGGGGGATTGTTAATGCAGTGTTGGACCCCATTTTTATCTTTGGTTTTAATTGGAATGTCGAAGGTGCTGCTTTAGCTTCTGTCATCGCTCGATTCGCTGTTTTGTTTTTTTCATTGTATCCATTAATTAAACATCACGACTTGGTTGTTCTACCCAATGTTTCTCAATGGCTAGCGCATAATAAAGCCATATTGAAAATTGCCATTCCTGCTATTTTTACTAATACAGCAACGCCGATTGCTAACGCGATTGTTACTACGAGTATTGCGCAATTTGGCGAAGATTTTGTAGCTGGTTATGCGGTAATTGGACGTTTAATTCCTGTCTGTTTTGCTTTGATTTTTGCTTTATCCGGAGCAGTGGGGCCAATTTTGGGACAAAATCTAGGAGCAGAAAGGCTGGATCGTGTAAAAGAGACGTTAATGAACTCTTTATTAGTAACCGCAGTCTACACGGTGATTGTGTGTTTCATTTTATATTTAGTTCAAGATTATATTATTCAAGGGTTTGGCTTACAGGGTGACGCAACGATAATCGTGCAGGCCTTTTGTACCTATGTAGCGATTTCTTATGTATTTAATGGTGCAATTTTTGTTGCGAATTCATCCTTTAATAATCTAGGTAAACCATTGTATTCAACTGTATTGAGCATCGGTCGTGCGACCTTGGGAACCCTGCCTTTTGTGTACTTCGGGGCTACTTGGTTTGGTGCTGTTGGGGTCTTATATGGACAGGCAATAGGCACAATCGTGTTTGGGTTATTAGGTTTGGCAGTATTGCAACGTCATGTGTCTGAGCTGATAAGTGAAGCAGAAAAAAGTAAAGCGATGGAAGTGGACCTAGAAGAAGACTTGCCTCCAATGTGCTTAAATACACAGGCATTTTGCAGTCATGATGCGGTATTAATCGATGACATCGCAAAGCAGTCCAATATACTTGATCAAGAAGCTCAACTGAGTGCTGAAAAAAGATAGTGTTAACGAAAGCTGATGAAACACTGATCTGGGAATGAGCAAAAGAATGCAATTAAAAAACGGTTCCGTGTGAGCCGTTTTTTTATGGAGCGGGGGTAAATAAGGAGCTATTGAGAGTAATGAGGAGGAAACTTGCTTTTTGATATTGAGTGTCATTGAATGTTTTTATCTCCCAAAATGTACAAGGAAAATTTATTATGTCGTCTACTTCTGTTGGAAACATAAAAGCCTACCACGCCCACCTTTATTTTCATGACGAAGTAAGCATGGGAGCAGCAATGAAGTTGGCTAATGAGGCAGAAGCAAGCTTCCCTATTCGTATTGGTCGATTCCATCAGCGCCCTGTTGGGCCTCATCCTGTGTGGAGCTGTCAGTTGTCCTTTGCAGCAGAAACCTTTGCTGACATTATTCCTTGGCTTATCTTGAACAGAGGCAATACAGATGTATTTTTACACCCAGTCACGGGTGATGACTATTTTGATCATACGCAAGGTGCAAGTTGGCTAGGGCAATCTTATAAGCTAAAGCTTGAGATGTTTAGTAAACCATCAGAACCTTAAAGATTTATGTTAGATACCTTAAACTCAATCTGAAAATGTGAACAAGGAGTGATATTAATGTTGAAGATTAACTTGGATAATTTAGAAAGTGGTGCGGTTCTTCAATTATTAGATGACCATCTGAAGGATATGTATGCAACTTCACCCTTGGAAAGTGTGCATGCTCTTGATCCTCAGGAACTAAAGCATGAATCCATTTCTTTTTGGTCAGCGGCTGAAGAGGATGAGGTTCTAGGTTGTGTTGCGCTTAAAGAGTTAGACAGAGAACATGCGGAACTAAAATCTATGAGAACCAGTGAAGCAGCTAGAAATAAAGGCATTGCCTCACAATTATTGTCCCATGTTCTTCATGTTGCAAAAGAGAGAAATTATAAAAAGTTGAGTTTAGAAACGGGATCGATGGCGTTTTTTATTCCTGCTCGTAAATTATATGAGAAAAACGGCTTTACCTATTGTGGACCTTTTTCAGGTTATACTCTTGACCCTAACAGTGTGTTTATGGCACTCGAACTTTAACTTAGCTCAGTAAGGAGAAATGAAATGACCTATCCAATTAAAGGTTCTTGTCAGTGTGGTGGTGTGACTTACACGCTTTTATCCGAACCTAATTTAATTGCGGCATGCCATTGTAAAGAGTGCCAGAAGCTTTCAACCAGTGCATTTAGCTTAACTGCGATGGTCGATGTTGATACAGTTGTATTTGAGGGAGAAATGCAAGAATGGAGTCGAGTGGCTGACAGTGGCAATGTCAGCGCCGCAAAATTTTGCCCTACTTGCGGTAATCGTATTTATCATTTTAATCCTGCCGAACCTGAGAAGATTAAGCTGAAGCCTTCTAACTTATCAGATACCAGTTTGATACAGCCCAGTGTCCATATTTGGGTGAGTGAAAAACAAGATTGGTTTCAAATCCCTGATAACGTGAAGGTGTTTGATAAACAAATTTAGTGAATGTTAAAGGAAGTGATACGCTCTCTATTTCCTTAACTTAGGAGTTCTATATGTTTGAAAGATTAGTAGCTTTACATGTATCAGATGCGGATGTCTATCAAGAATATCGTGATGGGATGATGCCTATTTTAGCTTTATATGGTGGACGTTTTCGTTATGATTTTCACGTATCTGATACTGGCTTTAATGAGTCTGGGCACCCAATAAATAGAGTGTTTTTATTGGCTTTTCCGGATCAAGAGACCTCTGACCGCTTTTTTAGTGACACTGATTATAAAAAGGTGAGAGCAACATTTTTTGACGCTTCTGTTGAGCACACAACGGTTATTGCAGAGATTCAGTAATAGTAATAAATGTTTATTTTCCCTTTAGATTTGTGAACTTTGAGCACCAGCAATAGTAGGTGTATTTCTGTGACGCGACGAAGTTCGCTTTTCACTGTATTGTGTTTTTAGGGTTAGATTGTCTCTGTTCTAGTCATTGAGTTAGTCGTTATGCTTGGTTTAATTGACTTATGTAATGGAGATAATAATGAACGTTCAAGATCAAACCTTGTGTAAAGTAAGAACCATCACAACTTTTATATCATTAGATTATGACGCCTCCAAATGGCAGGTAGAGATTGCAAAAGCGTCTATTTTTTGTAACACATTATCTGCTCGTTTTGCTTCCGAAGGATATCTTGTCCAGTCTATTAGGATAGTAACCAATCCCTTTGGTGAATATTTAAATACCGCCAACTTATCCACAGCCAGAAAAGGATTAGCATTACTTAGTGAATTATTAAAAGAAACAAACCAATCTGGTACGCGAATTCGTTTTGCTATTGGAGAGGCGAAAACCCATTCAGAAATTGATCTATTGCCAGAGCTGATTAAAGAGTTTGGTGATTTATGCAATGCCTGTGTCAATGTGCCCGTTGATGATATGGGTATTCTAGATGATGACTTGATTTTAACGTCGGTTAACGCGGTCAAAAAAATCAGTCAAATTACACCAAGAGGTGAAGGCAATTTCAACTTCACGGTTAATTTCAATTGTCAGCCATTGATTCCGTATTTTCCTGCAAGTTACCATGATTCACATTTAGGGAATCGATTTGTTATTGGTTTAGAAACGCCTGACCTGCTGCTGCATGCGTTACAAGAGTATAAAAAGAAAGATATTTTTAAGAGTCATAATGAGCGCTTTAAAGGTTTTTATGATTCCATGAAAACGGCACTTCAGCACCATATTTCGACCATTGAGCGTATTATTACCGAAGCGGGCCTTTCTGATGATATGGTGTTTTCAGGTTTTGATAACTCTGCTGCACCATCAAAAGATTGTGCCAGTATGACTCAGTTGTACGAAGAAATGGGAGTTGAGTATTTTGGTGCAGCGGGAACGGTAGAAGTTTCGTCTCTTTTGACAAAAGTATTCAAATCGATTCAATGTACTCAGTTGGTGGGTTTTTCTGGGTTGATGTTAGCTTTAACGGAAGACAGTGGATTAGCGAAAGGAAGTCAAAGAGGTGACTTTGATATTCGGGCATTATTAACCTACAGCTCGGTGTGCGGTATAGGGTTAGATACGGTGCCAATACCGGGTAGTACCTCGGTCGAGAAAATTGCCTCACTAATGAGGGACACGGGGACGATGGCATTTCGATTGAATAAACCATTAACTGTCCGAGTCTTTCCTGTTCCGGGCTTAAATGCGGGCGATCTGACAGAGTTCGAAAGCGATGATTTGTGCAATTGTGCTGTACTTGCTGTGCCCTAAGTTTTTAAATTATGAATTATCTGAGAGTAGGACCTCAACATGCGAATGTTAAAACTATGTTGTACCTTGCTTATGATGCTTTGTGTTATTCCTCATAAAGCCTACGCAGAGCAAGTAAGTTTTAAAAATGGAGAAAATACATTATCAGGCCATTATCTTGAAAATCTTAATAAAGGCCCTGCAAAAGGTGTGTTGCTTTTTGTTCATGGGGACGGTGCATTACCCTATGATGCGGAAGGCTATTATCCATTAATATGGGACCAATTAAGAATAAGTGGCTACTCAGTTTTTAGTTGGGACAAAATGGGAGTAGGAGACTCTTCCGGTAACTGGCTCCATCAATCCATGTTAGATCGTCAGCAAGAAGTTTTAAAGGCTGTTGATTTTGTTCAGAATGGTTACGGTTTTACTGCCAGTCAGACTGGGCTTATTGGTTTTAGTCAGGCGGGTTGGGTGATTCCTAAACTCGCTAATGAATCTGAACAAGTCGGTTTTATCATTGGTGTCGGATTTGCGACTAACTGGATAGATCAGGGCCGATATTATACTAATGTCAGTTTATCTGAATCGGGAGCCAGTGAAGAGCAAAAACAAACGGCTTTGGCAACGTATCAAGGTGAAATTGATTTTCTATTGTCTGCTCCAACGTATGAGTCTTATCAAGAACGTGTTGGAACGAATGGAATGCCAAAAGATCGTTTTGAATTTGTCGTAAAAAATATGTTGTCTGATACAACTGAAGACTATCAACAACTGTCGAAACCTAGCTTACTTTTATGGGGAGAGGACGACCTAAATGTAGATGCAAACAAAGAGTTTTCTTATTGGAATGAGAATATTAAGAAGGACTCCTCTCATGCTCAGGCCAATCGAATAACTGCTAAGCTGATCAAAGGAGCGAATCATGGCCTTTTGAAATCAGATACCTTTGACAGTCAGCAATTTGGTTTTATAAACTGGTTATCCATGATGTGGTTGGAAGAAGAGGCGCTTTCACCGGAGTTCTTACCATTAGTATTGGATTGGTTGGATCAAATAATTGTTAGCGAGTAACAAAAAGGAGCAAGTTATGAATAATGAAAAGGTCGTTATTGTTACTGGAGGTAGCCGAGGTATAGGGGCTGAAACTGCGAAACTGTTTGCGGAAAAAGGCTATGCAGTTTGCATTAATTATCTTACTAATCGTGAGGCTGCGGAATCTGTTAAAGAAGTGATTTTGCAGCAAGGAGTGCGGTGTATTACTGTGAAGGCGGATGTTTCATTATCAAAAGACGTTGAGCGCCTCTTTGAAATAGTCGATAGGGATTTAGGGACTGTTTCCGTGTTGGTGAATAATACTGGCATTTTAAAAACACAGGCTTGTTTTGAAGACATAAGCGAAGCGCGCTTTAGCGAGATTCTACGTATAAATGTGATGAGTTGTTTCTTATGTTCTAAAGAAGCGGTTAAACGTATGTCTTTTAAATATGGCGGTTCTGGCGGTGTGATTGTAAACGTCTCTTCTCGGGCTGCACAGACAGGTTCACCAAATGAATATGTGGATTATGCCGCTTCAAAAGGTGCTATGGATACCATGACGAAGGGGCTTGCAATGGAAGTCGCTGCAGAAGGTATTCGTGTTAATGGTGTACGTCCCGGTCTGATTTATACTGAAATGCATGCTTCTGGCGGTGAAGCGATGCGAGTAGATAGGTTAAAATCAAAAATCCCTATGCAAAGGGGCGGGGAGGCAAAAGAAATCGCAGAATCCATTGTGTGGCTGGCATCGGATCAGTCTTCTTTTGTGACCGGCAGTTTTATCGATGCAGCTGGTGGACTATAGTACAAAACAGTGCGCACTTCTGGTGTCATCTTAGCGTCATAAGGATTGAATATACTGTGAGATCTTTGCACGACTATTGCGCTTGCTAATACTTTGTTAAAAACAGACTTAAAATGCGTATTTATAACTCATAAACTCTGCTTTCTCGTTTGTTTTTGCCTCGTTTTATCATCGCTCATCGCTTCGTGTAAAGGTATCATATTATTGAGTTACGTCAGTATGAGTGCTTTATAGTTACGTTATAGTTAGACATGAAAAAAATGTAAGCAGGAATCTTTATGAACCCTACAGAAATTGCCTTATGGTCTTTAGCGGTGTTATTGATTATCAAAATCATTATTTATGTAATTTATAAAAAATTAAGTAAACAAACGGTAGATGTGAAAGATGATGCAAGGGAAGAAAAACGAAAAGGGAAGTAGATCCGTAATGAAATCTATTTCCCTAATACTTTGTTAAAAACAGACTCGTCTTATCATCGCTCATAACTTAGTGCAAAGGTCTCAATGTAACTCTTCATTATTTGGTGTTGTTGTTCCTCGATAACGCTTGTTTTTTGTTTCCTTGACGGAGTTAAGGTCGACTAATACAAGACCGTCAATGCAGAAACCAAAGTTTGCATCCACCCCAAAATCTAAAAAACGTACGCCATCTTGTTCACATAATTCGCTGTATTGTTTGTATAGGGTCGGTACAGAGACACTTAAATGACTGAGTTGTTCTTTGAGAACTTTAAAGTCATTTTCGTATGAAATACCAGAAAATAAGTTTGTTAGGTAACCTTTATTCTCTGAGCTAATTTGATAAGGGGTAAAAGAGGCCGCAAGCTTGTCTTTATCTGGAAAGTACATGCTGTAAAAATACACAATTAGGTCTTTAGCCAGTTGAGGATAACTATTACTTAAGCTAACGGGGCCAAATAAGTAGCGAACTTCTGGGTGTCTATTTAAATAGGCGCCTAAACCATACCAAAGGTAATCTAAGCTTCTTTTTCCCCAATATTTAGGTTGTATAAAGCTTCGGCCTAATTCAACGCCTTGCTCCAGATACGGTTCCATTTTAGGGCTAAGATTAAACAGTTCCTTTGTGTAAATCGTATGTTTGGTTTTTTCTTTAAGGTAGCGGTTTATCTCACCAATTCGGTATGCACCAACAATTTCTAGTCCTTCTTCATCCCATAGTACTAAATGACGATAGTATTGATCGAATTTATCCAAATCAGTGCTTTGCCCTGTTCCTTCACCCACAGTACGAAAGGCAATTTCACGTAAACGACCTATTTCTTGGATCGTGGCCGATTGCTCTAAATAGTCGAATAGATAAATTTGCTTACCATCTTTTGTGCAACCCAAATACTCAGAATTGTTAAGCTCAGCTTTGAGCTGTTTTCTATCTTGAGGGTGAGAAATGGTTGTTTTGGTTTTTAGCAGAGGGTTTTTACCCTTGGCAATACGGTATAAATGTCGCTTAACCAGTTTGTTTTTTTCTTTATCGCTTAATGGCAATTGGGCCAGCTCTTGAATAGGAATTTGCTGACCTATTTGTATGGGAACATGGCGGTTTTGTTGCTTAAACATCTCGTGAGCGAGTTGTATGGTGGATAATGGACGATAGATAAGAGAGCTGGTATAAAATAAAAGTGAGTTCCGACCATTAATATACGCTGGTAATAAAGGGCTGTTGGTTTTTTGCGCCAATTTTAGGTAATTGGAATTCCAATGTTGGTCTTTAATTCCTGTTGGCGACATACGAGACACTTCACCAGCAGGAAAGATAATCACGGCTTCTTCGTTACGAAGACTATCAATAATGTTTTTTAGTTGCTTACTGCTGCTTTTTCCTGACAAGTTGTCTACTGGCAGTATTAAATCTTTTAAAGCATGGACGTGCATTAACATATCATTAGCAATGATTTTAACATCGCTTCTTACTTCTCCCACTAAGCGTAATAATGCCAATCCATCGAGAGCGCCAAGAGGGTGATTAGCAATGATAATAACTCGACCAGAGGCTGGAATATTACGACGGTCAATTTGGCTAATTTGATAGTTGAAATTAAAATGATTGAGAACTCGATCAATAAACTCAAACCCCAAGCAATCTTTATTTTCATCTAGAAAATGATTTACTTCTTGCTCATGAAAGAGATGCTTCAAAAGCTCTAGTGTTGGGCGAGTAATGAATGAATGTTTTTGCAGAAACCCTGGGGACTTATCTGCAATTATTTGTTCTACGTGCATCAAAGTAAACTTCTCCATAAACCAAATTTAGACATTCCATCTAGACTAGAGGTGAAGGGTGACAGTAAAGTGACAATGGAGTGACAAAAAAAAGACAGGTGATATCACCTTTAAAGTAGGTGATTCATGAAAGTGAGAGGGCATATTTTAGATGTGTTTTTAGGTTTGAATCACTTAATTAATAAGTAACGTTTGATCTATTTCGCGGAAAGTATCAGCTGATTTAATTAGAGATTGAGCGGTTAATTTATTTACTCCATACACTCGCGTTTCAACCTTGTGTTTTTGCATAACATGAGTGAGTAGTCGATCAAAGTCACCATCACCAGACAGTAAAATAATCATATCAACATGATTTGCTTCTTCCATAACATCAATAGTAATACCAACATCCCAGTCGCCTTTAGCTGAGCCATCACTACGTTGAATAAAGGGCTTTAATTTCACTTCAAAGCCAATGTTTTTTAAGATCTGTTGGAACTGATATTGTTTGCTGTCGCCGCGATCAATCGCATAAGCAAATGCAGAATGAACAACGCCCAATTGACTGACTTCTTGCCAGAATTTCATATAATTGAAATGTTTGCCGAATATGTGTTTTGTAGTGTAATAAATGTTTTGAACATCAACGAAAATAGCAATTTTGTTCATTTTTTATTCGACTTAATGGTTGTGAGGTTAGAAGAGAGTATATACGACTTACTTGATAAGTGCTTTGTTCTTATTGTGCTTAATTAAAGAAGGTCAACCTACGCTCTCGTTGTGTTAAGAGAGCGTAGGCTCATTTGCTTTTAGGCAGTATAGGGATGGATTTTTCGCAGAATTGGGTTGAATAAACGTGTAAATACTCCCGTAAATTGAATAGGCGCGTCTACTACTGTTAAGCAAATGCATTCTGCATCTCGAGTGACAACCGGTTTATGGGTGTTATGTTCTCCAAGTTGAATGAAGTCGCCCTTCTTGTACACTCCCTCTTCATCGGAAAAACTGCCTTCTAATACTAAAGTAAATTCATCGCCAGTATGTGCATGTTCAGGAATGTGGTTGCCCGCTTTTATTCTGGTTAAGGCAACCTGAGTACCATTTTCTTCATTGGATAAAATAGCGGTCTGGAAAGAGGGCGACACTCGTACCCAGTTCAGAGCATCATAGCCTTCACTGATAAATTGTTGCAGACTTTTCGGAATGGAATACTTGCTCTCAGTGACGGCATTGTTATATGACAACTTATCAGCAGCAACTTCTGAATGAGAAGCTTCATTCTTTGGTTGGTTGAGCCGTTTAAATAGATCTTCTTTTAATGTATTCATCGTTGTAGATGGTTGCTCAGTTTGATCGATTTCATCAAACAGAAAACCACCGACTTGCTCAAGTTTTTTGATTTGAGCTCGGCACTCTTTACAGTGTTCTAAATGAGTGGCAACGCATAAAGAATGAGCGAGTGATAATGAGCCGGATGCATAATCTGTTAATAACTCTATCTTTGGATGGTAGTTGAGCATAATGACTACCTCTTAATGTAAATGGTGAGTTTATGAAGGGCTAAACGAACACGAGATTTAATTGTACCTAAGGGAAGTCCCAGTTCTGTAGCGGCTTCAACATGTGTTTTTCCCTCTAGATAGACTTTCTCCAATACTTGCTTTTGATCTGCTGGCAAATATGAAAGCCCTGCATGAATGCGGGTTTTATCACGTGCTTGTTGGGCGTCTCTAAATAAGTCTATACTTTCATCAACCACATCATTCCAAAGAAGTTCCGGGTCTATATTGGAAGTATGTCGGCCATGTTTCCTCAAATAGTCAATACGGACGTTACGAGCGATAGTAAATACCCATGTATTAAGTGAGGCTGCGTTAGGATTAAAGGTGCTTGCTTTATTCCAAATACGGATAATCACTTCTTGAGCAATGTCATCAGCCATGAGTGTGGACCCCGGTTGAGCAGATAAACAAAAACTTCTAATTTTAGGAACATAGTGATCAAACAATCTGCCCAAAGCGACTTGGTCCCGATGGGTAGCAACCGCAGAAATATCTTCTAACAGCGTTGAGTTCACTTGTTCTGTCGCTCTGTTCATTATGAGTCGGCTCCATAACATTATCTTTTACGCTAGTTTTATTGTCTTCATAGTAAAACTTAGCATACCTGTATTCATTAGAGACTAATACGAGGTGAGCAAAGCAATTGGATCACTTTTTTTTATTAATAATGTTTTTTCTGAGTAAAGGTCAAAGCTGAGTGTGGCAGTTGCTCTAAAAGGCTTACAAAAGTGTGTTATCTATTGATCTGTTGCAGTCGTAGTCTGCGCAGAAAAGATGAAAGGCTTCATGTTTTTATAGAGTTTTTCTGATAGATAAAAACCTAACCTTTACTCTAGTTCCCACGGTCTCCGTGGGAATTTATATTAGCGTTATCCTCTTGCATCACCACGTGGGAACGAGAAATTCGCCGATTGTCCCAGAGGCAGACACCATTTGATGTAATAAGGAGACTTTTTTATCTTGTAGGGTCGAAAAAGCCTCTGGCGCCTTCCGACATTTTGAGTTGGTGGCAACACAATGGGTTATGTACAAAGCAAAAAACCTTCGTCTTTTCTGCTTGCGTCACTGTCGTCGTCAGCGCAGAAAAGGCGAAAGACTTCATGCTTTTTATAGAGTTTTTCTGATAGAGGAAAACCTAACCTTTACTCTAGTTCCCACGGTCTCCGTGGGAATTCATACTGTATTATTAGCGTCATCCGCTAGCATCACCAAGTGGGAACTAAAAAATTCGCCGGTTGTCCCAGAGGCAGACACCATTTGATGTAATAAGGAGACTTTTTTATCTTGTAGGGTCGAAAAAGCCTCTGGCGCCTTCCAACATTTTGAGCTGGTGGAAACACAATGAGTTATGTATAAAGCAAAAAGCCTTCGTCTTTTCTGCTTGTGTCACTGTCGTCGTCAGCGCAAAAAAGACAGAAGCCTTTTTTTGAGTCAGGAAATAACAATGGATAAAAAATATCTGATGGTGAAGTCCGAGGGATCTTGCTTGCCTAATGCTTAGAATGCGAGTAGAAGTATAAGGAATACGAAGGGATTTAAAAGCCACCTTCGGAAAATACAAAAAAACACCGTGATATAAATAGGGACGTCGCCAATCTTGAAAAAGCAAATTCCCTAAAAATAAAGCGGCCGTTCAACAGACGGTTATAACCATGGCTGCGCAACTGTATAACCGCTTAGTAGTTAGAAGTTTAGGAGAGTATCGTGCACATTTTCGTAAGTCGACCGACTTGGGTATCTCCTGAGTTCGAGGCTGGTTTAGAAGTATTTTTGACTTCAATTCGAAATATGGGGTTAACCCCAAGAACTTTAGGAAGTAGCGACTACCCAAGTAAAGCTCCTCTTGATGAAGTTATTGAAATAATGGACGAGTGCAAGGGAGCAATAATTTTAGGTTTTCCCCAACTCTCGATCACGGAGGGTAAAATTAAAGATTATGAAATTGAGTCAGAATTATCACTTCCGACAGAGTGGAATCATATTGAAGCAGCATTAGCTTATTCTAAAGGTTTACCTTTAATTATGTTTCATCACAAAGGTGTTACGCGCGGAGTTTTTGATCGGGGTGTAATGAACGCTTTCGTTCATGAGGTAGACTTCATATCGTCTACATGGAGTATGGATCCTGCATTAAATGGCGCTATTCAAAAATGGAAATCAAATTGTGAGTCTGGTAACTCAAATTTTGGAATTACCAGATCAGTTGGTTCAAATAAACCTATTTGTCCAAACTGCTCAAATAAATCAAAACCTATCTATTTGAGTGCATTGCCTAAAAGTATGAAAAGGTTTGGTAGCTGGGCTTGTTCTGCATGTAACTACAGAGAGTAACAAACTTCTAAAAAATCATATAACATCCCTATCTTTTTAATTTATATATTTCAATGAGTTAGTGGTTTTTATACAAAGCAGCCAAATACTATAAGTCACGTTAAGCAATAACAATAGTAAAAAATATCAAGTTGTGAAGCCTTAGGGACGTTGCTTGCCTAATGCTTAGAATGCGAGTAAAAGTATAAGAAACACGAAGGGATTTAAAAGTCGCCTTCGGAAAATACAAAAAACACCGCGATATAAACAGGGACGTCGCCAATCTTGAAAAAGCAAATTCCCTAAAAATAAAGCGGCTGTTCAACAGACGGTTATAACCATGGCTGCGCCACTGTATAACCGCTTAGTAGTTAGGCGATGGAGATTAAAGTTACATGAGCTTCTCTGAAGAAGAAAAAATCACTATTGGGAGGTATTTCGTCGACTTTACTTCGGCATTAGAGGGTTAGCGTTCATTCTAGGGAGTCATTGACACTTAGAGCAATGGCGATTTCAACGGGTTGTCTGCAAACAGGTGTTT
>CANLRQ010000054.1 GCA_947493575.1 uncultured Marinomonas sp. | reverse complement strand
GGGTGTGTAGCTCAGTTGGGAGAGCGTCGCCCTTACAAGGCGAATGTCGGGAGTTCGAACCTCTCCACACCCACCATCATTTTATCCTCAGTAATTTTCTCATAATCATCTGATTTACAAGATTTTTTCTTACCTTTATGTCACATGATATTTGTGACCAATCTGTGACCATATTTATTTTAAATATGTTGTGTGACTTCAGTGTGACCAATCTGTGCCATAAATGGCAATTTCTATTTTTTAATGCCACATTTCAAAAGCATTTCTTGTATGTTTTTGAGATTCGTACTAATGAGTCACAGATCCTCTAGTTCTGTTTTTCGAGTACCTTATTTCACCTTATTGACTCTTACTATCTCTCTGCTAATTTGTAATCTTTGTTGCTTTTTGTGTTCGCTAGGTTTTGTGTGAATGGATTTATAGTTGATGCTAGTGTGACTAGGGTTTTTGTTAGTCGGTGCTTAAAGTGTCGCTGAGGATGGGCTGTACTCGGTTTTTTCGAGAAGTGTGGGCTTATATAAACGAGAGTTATTGGGTTTTAAGGGAATATCTAACTAACAATCAAGGTACTCTCTAGGATAGAATTTATTTTAAATACGTTATGAGTATATAAAATGGACCATATCATTCGATATATCTGCATACTGGAGCAAATGCCGATTGCGCCTAAGCCTAGTATTTCAACAAAAGATATGCTCGAAAAGCTGGAAGAAAAAGGCTTTTCGGTAACCCTTCGTAGTTTGCAGAGAGATCTTGCTGCTTTAGCAAAATACTACCCTATAATCTGCAACAATAAGGTTCGCCCGAACAGATGGTGCTTTACTGAAGACTATCAGGGGAGTTTTGCATCAATGGATGTGCCATCTGCTGTAAATACAATTTTAGTTAATGAATATCTGCAAAGCATCATGCCTGCACCGCTTCTGGCGCAATTGAATCCTCAATTAAATAGAGCGAAAAGCTTCTTAAAATCACAATCTGATAAGACGTATGCTAGTTGGATGGATAAGGTAAGAATTATTCCGGATGGTAAGTCTCTCGTTCCTGCCTCTATAGACCCCGATGTCTGGGAATTAATTTGTGATGCAATTATGTTTAATAAGGCTTTAGACGTTGCTTACTGTAGTCATAAGAAGAATGAGCTAAAATCTTTTACTCTGCATCCGTATGGGTTAATGGTTCGTAAAAGTGCCACCTATGTTCTAGGTTCTTATAATGATTATAAGGACGTTCGACAGTATGCTCTTCAGAGGTTTAGGTCTTTAGAATTTTCTCGTGAAAGCTTCCGACCCAACCCAAACTTCTCTGTTAAAAAATATATTGATAGTGGAGAATCTGGTTTTAAATACTCTGATGAGCCAATCCATTTAAGTGCTCTTATTTCTAAGGATCTGGCAAAAAGGCTTGAGGAAACCAAGCTAAGTGATTCTCAACTGATTTTGAATACTCCTAACGTTGAATGGTTTCTCTTACGTGCCGTTGTTCCTGATGACTGTGATACTCGTGTTTGGTTGCGTGGTCAGGGGGCTAGTGTTGTTGTGCATGAGCCAGCATTTTTGAGAGAGGAGATGATGAGTGAAGCAGCGAAATTATTGAAGCTTTCTGATGAATTATTAAGAATGGGTGTTTGTATTTCATAAATGTTACTTTTAGTGAAAATTGTTAATTTATGTAAATAGGCGTCATTTTGATGTTTTTCGATTTTTAAATTTTTTCAAAGCTGTGTAAATTCTAAACAATATTAATGAGTTATTGTTGGAATGAAATGGAAGTCGCTTTGGAGGTTTGATGATAAAAAATGTATGCAGAATTAACGTAAAGCTTAAAGATGTCACATTTGATAAAAAACTAAATGCGATTGTATTTAGTAATATCAGCAAGAGCGGGAATAAGTCAGTAGACTTGATAGGTAACCTTGTCACAATACTTGCAAAAGTTGCTAATGGTAAAGGCTCTCCAATAGAAGGTCGTAAGAAGGATGCTGGCTTTAAACTTGATGCGAGAAAGTTTTCAGTCGCCGCGCTTGAGGAGCATATTCAGATAAATTATGACTTTTCAGATAGCTCTCCTGATCTCCTTAATTCTGTAAATGAAATTGTTTGTGATGTGTTGAATCTACATTTCAAGGGTATGACAAAGTCCATCGAACAGCTTAATGAAGTTGACCAACCTGCGTCAGAGTCATATGAAGCATCTGGCTTTTCAAAAGTTCAAGATGCGTTTGAGGCTATTAAAATTCTTCACGAAATTGCATGCAATCAAAGAGTTAAAGAGTTTGGTATTCAAGTAGAGGGGCACGAAGAGCCTCATCAAATAGAGATCCTTAGTCCGCCTGAAAAACCCGATTTTAAACTTGATGCTAAAGAAATTTCATTTCTGAATTATGAAATAAGTGATGTGCACAAGAAAGGACCGAGTATTGAAATTATCCCTAAAAGTGGTAAAGGTAAAAAAGAAGTGCTTGTTAGTGCTGAACAATATTCAGCATTGGAGAAAAGTAAGGGTTTTTCAATTGATACTTATGTGCTGTATGACTTTGTAGTTAAACCGTTGGCTGAGAAAAAATTTGAATTGATTCATTTTTCGTTTAGTAGTACTCAGATGGAAATTACGCATTGAACCGGCATCCGCTACTAAAAAAAGCTCTTGAGAATAGTCTGCCAGAATTTGCAACTGTTAAACTTCAACGGATTGGTGGGGATTTGCTTAGCTACTATCTCGTTAAGTCCGGGAGTTCTGATGCTGAAGCCAATATTACTTTGGATGAATCATGTATCTTAAGTGAAGTTGACTTTGAGGCCACGTTGGATGAAGCCGGAAAAACATGTAAGGGCAGGATCAATCAATATCAGCTTCTTTCTCTGTTGTCTCTAAATTTAAAAATACTCTCTAACGACATTGATCCAATTGTTGTTCATAAGTTAATGGCATCTATTTACTATGCTTTACTTTCTCGTGAGGCAAAGTTAAGTTTTGTTACGATTGCTGAAGCGGCTGATAATATTCGGTTAATTTTGTCACATAGGGCTAATAGTTCAAAGATAAAGCAAATCCCTAATCAGTTGACAGTAATTGAAACACTCGAGTATTTCTGTACTGAAATAACCGACCAATATGTGGTTTCGCAGGCTTATTTAAAAATGGTTCGAGATGGCTGGAACCTATGCTCAAATCATAAAGAAGAGACACCTTCAAAGGTAAAAAAAAGGATACGTTCAAGACGGCCTGAAGTAGGAGTGGAAGAGCCAGTCAGCGTCGAGCCATTCCCTTTTTCTGGGAATGACTTAGATATCGAAGATACCCCTGATGTTGGCAACATCGAGCTAGACCAAAATTCAATTAATCCATCAGCAAAAGCTGAACGTGACTTATTTAGAAATCAAATTCTATCGGCTAAAGAACAATTTGGCCTCACATTTGTTACTTACCGTCTAACGTCTTATGAGCTTAGCAAAGCAATTCAATGGATTAATAGTGCACAACCGACTGTTAGTTCAACGCTCGCATTTTTAACTATCTTAACGTCTTTGAAATTGCATGAGGTGCTTGGTTTGCATCTTTCTGTATCAGAGGGGGATACTGACAGCTTCAAAAAAACTGATGGATCTTATGGCATTGTTGACATCGCATCAGGGATATATTGGCGCAAAGAGCTTGATATCGCTGATCGTTACGAGCCTAGTGATAGAGATTTTAAATGGCTGTTACCGCATACTGAATGGTTGGCTTTACCAATACCAAATTCATTTCTGAAGTTGTTTCGAACTTTCTTTGCCGGATATCAAGCAGGTTTAATTGAACAAATTTTACCGGATGAAATTTTACAGAAAGCGAATGATTTGTTAACGAGAGCATGTGCTGAAATAGTTCACTATGGTTGCTTAAATAGGCGCCTTAGCCCCAAAGTGCTTCGTTATTTGCTTTACGGGTGTGTGGCATCTCATTGTGGCCGGCATAAGGCGGCTCTTATCTTTGCTAATAATGAGTTTGGCTTATCAACTTGGCACTACTACATGTCTGACTCGACTCGTCATTTGCAGTTAGCTTTCATGAATACTTGCAGGGAATCATTAGGGTTTGATTTCGAACATCAATTAGATCTTGCCGAAGGAAACTCAGTCATAGGCTCTAGGCTAGCTATTAATAAAACAGCTTTTTCAGTGCGTTTGGCTGAAAAAATGTCAGCTTTAAATGCTTCTCTAAGAAATGTAAGAAAGGAAAAGTCTCTTGATGCTTTGCGGGGCGTTTATAATCAGCTCGTCTCTTACACGGTATTGATGTTCTGTACAGTGACGAGTCATCGTCGAAACAAAAGCATTTTTGTCGAGCATTATTGCTGGAACGAGGATTATACAAGTGTACTGATAGCCGACAAAATCCATTTTGGTGAGAGTTCTACTCGTATCATCCCAGTGCCTGAATTAATGACGAAGCAGATCAGCAACACCCTTGGATGGATTGAGCAAATCATTAAAAGGGTTAAATTGATCGATAAAAAAGTGGCTGTGAAGCTTAACGCATCCATTCACCGAGATAGTAATGCTTCTTTTCTAGGGTTGTGGCTGGATAATGGAGAATTAGCGACACCGAGCACTTCACAAGTTGAAGTGTTTATGGGAGATGACTGGACTTTACCGCAGAATGCAGTGCGTCACCTTTCCTATCATACGCTATTTGCTTTCGAAGAAGCCGTTCCATTCTTGGACCATCAAATGGGGCATATTTCTACCGATATGCACTCGTTTCAAAACACCTCTTTGATGCAGTATGGCGGCCCTGAAGTTGAAGTACATCGAAATGTCATATCAAAATGTCTTGATGGACTCGGTTTTAGCTTACTTGGACGAACAAGCTTTTCTCATTCGACGATGCACAACAAAGGGCAATTTGTCCCAAGGTCTATTCAGAAAAAGTCTCGCAATCAATCGAAAAATTCTAAGCAAAAAATACAGTCTGACTTGAAGTTTTTGTTGGATAAAGCAATTAAGACAAATCAAGACTTTTACGAGCTGTTGTCTGAGTATTACGGGGACGACCCATATCTGCATGAACAAGCATTGATATTGCTTAAAAATCTGGAATTGAGCGATGGCGAGCGGACAGAAATTGACAGAGATGAATTACATTCTGCATTAGGTAGTTATTTTAAAAAATCTCCTGTAGCTAAGGCGGTCTTGCCTTACGATGTAATGCTCAGTGAGCGGAACTACACACAGATTAACTCGGCATTTCATGATTTCACGCAAGCATTAATCACTCACCCTAAGCAGGTTTCTTCAGAGACCCTGAGTAGTATCTTACTGTTCTCCATGATACTTGATGGTACAGGGGAGCTTTCTCCAGCGATGCTTCGTAAATCAGTGAGAATTAGCTCAATAAAGTATTCAAATGGTTACCTCACAGCGAAGATAGATAAAGAGAAACTCGTTTTCTTTGGTGGGTTGTCTGCGTTGCTTCTAGCAATGTTGATCAAAAGGGAGGAAGTCCATCATATTACCCTTAACCCACAAGCATTAGAGCGATTGATGAATGGTAATTCTCCTGAGGTTAAAGTCGATAAGCGGGCTGCTAGCGGGTATGCAAAGCTATCAGCGCTGTTCCGGCAGAGGCATGATAAAAAAATGACTCTTAGTAAGCTGTATCAACTTATTGATCATGCACCTAGGTGGTCAGAAACGGGCGCTCTTTACGGGCTACGCCAAGGAACCCTCAGAGTAAAAGGGTTTTCAGAGCATACTCTATTAAGAATGCTAGATCGCAAGCATCGTTACATCATGCCATCAAATGGAGAAGCTACAATGAACGTTATTGCAGAGCGTTCATTTTTTAAGGCAAAGTCACGTACGAACGATTATTTTAAGCAGTTTATGGCAGACTTCCGTAACAAACTCAGTAAGTACCCTGGCACATCAAAAGAGAAAATCATCTGTTTTTGGCAAGAACAAATTTCGTCAAATACATTAGAAAAACTTTCTGATCTCGTAAAGGCTTCCAAGGAATTACCAGAAATTATTGTACTTGTTTTAACATGGTTGTACGTAATTTCTGGGCGAAGAGGGCAGCGTTATGGCGGTTTAGCTCCTTCAACCATTCTAACTTACTTCTCAAAAGTTGTTCCGCATCTTTTTGAGTTTGCTGCAAATCAATCTTTGACGACATTTGACTACGAAGATTTTTCAGATCTTTATCAAGATATTATTGATGCGGGAGATATTGAAAACCGCGCTGAAAGAGCAAAGATATTGGTTCGTTTTCATTCTGTTATTCATGAGTATTTTGGTGTCGCTAAATTTGATTTTCGTGATTTGGATGTCGAGGAAGATGAAGAGAGTTCGACTGGCAGAATTATCATGCCATGGGAATACGGGCAAGCACTCTCGCTTTTGCTATTAGATAAAGATCTGAACGCAGAAGAGCGGTTTACGAATGCAGCAATTTTGATCTTATGTTGCCGTCTAGGATTGAGGCGAGAAGAAATACGGAGATTAAAGTTAAGAGATTTCTCATGTGAGGAGCAAGTGCTTTATGTGAGGACGCACCGCATATCAAAAGAAACTGTTCGGGTAAAATCGAAAAGCGGAAATCGTCGGATTCCATATTCATTGTTTTTGAACGAGGAAGAGTTGGAAATACTAGGTTCCTGTATCGAGAAAGCAAAAGGGCAGAAAAATAAGTCTGTCCCGCTTTTCTTTGACTCAGTCAACCCGAAAGAAATACGCCATATGGACAGTCAGTTTAGCCGCGTTATTGAGACACTAAAGCTCGTGACGGGTGAGCCAGATATGCGATTGCACGATGGGAGACATACTTTTATCAGCTTTACTGCCTCATCACTCGTTCTCGAGGATCGCCAACAAGATCCGATTTCAAAGGTCGTTAAAGAATGGGTGCGCACTGATACATTTTCTGGTTTTCAAAAACGTTTCATGGAAAGAGCTATCTCCATACCTTCAACGCGCCATGCTTTGTTTCCAGCATTGGCTCTCATGGTCGGCCATTCGAATGCTACAACAACATTATCATCTTATACTCATCTGATGGAGTATTGGAGGTGGCTGTCCGTTGAACTGGAATTTAAAAGAGTTAAATTATTGGATTGTACACTTTCTAAGCTTATTCGTGTTGATCGGAAGCGCTTCACAGAGATGAAGAGTGAACAAGGGCTGTCTGCAAGTTATGTCGTACTAAAAAAAACGCAAAAAGAAAGTCCTCTTGAAGAGGAAGCCTATCAAATTGAGTCGTTTGATCAAAAGCCGGCATTAAGCTCTAGGGGCAAAGGCGATGTGACTACTCAAGTCCTCCAGATTCAGAAAATTGAAAGAGCGCTAAGATATCTAGAGGACTCAGAAAGACAGTCTAATGAGACGCCTGATGTAAATCCTGTGGGACCGTCCGACCTGCATTACGAGTTAACACACTATTATGTTGAAACTGTAAGGCATGCTTATCAGACTGTTTTAACCAATGATGTTTCATATAGAGCATATCAAATACCATCAAATGAAGAGGGTGTAGAATTTATTGGGCAATCTCGCCTCTATGAAGCAAGAAATTACTTTAAGGATCCTGCTTTTTATAATCTACTAACCCATTTAATTAGTTTTCAACAATCAAATGAACAAGCATTTTCTGAGCTCAGAAAAGTCTGGGCACAATCATGGTATGACGCCAAAAAGAAGATGTGTATTCCGCTTTCACAGGTTTGCAATGCAAAAAGTATTTTCTCTACGTGCCTACTGAGCTTTGATTTAGGGGATGAAAGAATAAACCGCCGTGTTGGTGGTGTTGTATATGATTCATTACCATTAACAAGGCTTAAGCTAATCGATGAACCTCTTTCAATTCAACAGTTTAGTCACTCGATGTTTCTATTGATGGTTTTGTCAAACCTTATCAACATTGGCTTGCATTTCCAAAATGAACTTCCAAATAAAAGCTAAAATCAGTGCTGACATTGCATGATTGTTGTCTGAAACAGCAGTAAGTTACAGCAAATAATTACGCCCACAAATTACAAGGAGTGATTTTGGTTTGAAATTGCAGTACCAGATGATCGGCAAGCTTTATGGTGGGATCAAGGTTATGGCGCGGTTATCTATGTTTGTGAGCCAAAGAATTGGATAGAACTGGTTTAAAAGTGCATCAACCATCGCTGATGATTACCTTGACATGGTAGAGGTCGGCGATTCGAATTCGCCTAGTCCTACCAAAATTTTTACTTACTACTTAGTAAGTTACGAAAGCCGAACCCATTCATCAACTATTGTCAGTGAAAGATCGGCATTCTCTCTACCATCATAAGCCAACATAAAGCTGTATGCTATCCATCACCTACTGTCAGTGAAAGAGGTGGTGGGGAGTAACCGAAGCGGCAATGGGCTTCAAATCCGAGTCAGTAAAGGAGCCATCAAAAAGTTACATAAACAACGCTCAACTCAGCATTCACTTTACAGCCTGACAAGGTTCTTGCTCACCCGTTACCAAGAAGCACAGATCTCGGTAGAGAAGCGGGACGATTGGCTCTCACGTTCCTTCGAAGAATACAGCGTCGATAATGCTACCGTGAGAGAAATCGATGAAGTCATCAATGTGCCAAATATTGGGCCTGTCGTGGTGACTCGTCACGCGCTTGAAAGGTTCGTGGAACGGCTTTCAGATGGTGCACATAAGCATCCTTGGAAGGCTTTGTGCTCAAAGTTGCTATGCTCAGAGCTAACTAAAACCCAATTGCCAGAAAAAGTTGCTACCCAAAAGGTAAAAAAGTATGCACGAGAGGCCGAGTTCTGGCAACATGTGGGAAGCAAGATGTACTTTGTTATGGTTACGGGTGACTCAATTAAAACGTTGGTTACGGTTTTTGCAGTAAAGTGAGCTAATATAGCATTCGAAATTTCTGAATATTACTTACGTGCCAAAAGTAGACCCTCCCGCATAACACGTTTCTGCGCCTTTTTTGTTTAGAGTTGTTACTCATAACATTTCTGAACAATCCCATTTGAACAAAGATTGCTAATGTCGATATAGTGCAACTAAATACATAAAGATGGTTACGTACGGATTATGAGTAACAGAAAAATCGCGGTATTAATTGATTCAGAAAATACTCCACACTCAAAGTTAAACCTGATTATTGAAGAACTGTCTAGTTTTGGGCAGATCATCGTTAAACGTGCATATGGCGATTTTTCTACTGAACAACTTAAAAACTGGAAGCAGCCTTTAAATGAGTTAGCGATTCAAGCTAAACAGCAATTTGCCTATACATCAGGAAAAAACTCGACAGACTCTTTAATGATTATTGATGCAATGGATCTCTTGTATAGCCAAAGGTTTGATGCTTTTGCTTTGATATCCAGTGATAGTGACTTTACAAGTCTTGCGACGAGATTAAGAGAGTCGGAGATACATGTCATTGGAGTAGGAAAAGCGATGACTCCGACTTCGTTTAAAAACGCTTGTGATGATTTTGTAGCGATAGAGAACTTGTTGACCTTGGGGAGTCGCAACCAAGCTCTAATCAAGACACAGAACGCGAGTTATGGCGATTAATGCATCAGGCTTGGCAGAACTATCGTGATGAATCAGGGTGGGCAAAACTAGGTGAAATAGGTAAGTACTTAAAGAGACTAAAGCCAGACTTTGACCCTCGAAACTTCGGGCTGAAGAAGTTATCTGACTTTTTTGACAAATATCCAACGCGTTATAGAACCCGTAATACTAAACGTTCTGGCATGGAGTTTCAGCTGATAACAAAGGCAAGCAAGCAAAAATGATGTGCTGCCTTCGTGCATTCGGTAACTCAAAATTGCCCCTAAATGTGTTTAGATATTAGTTGTCAAATAAGTAAAGTTTAAATTGCTATACATAAATCTAATGTAGCTTTATATCTCGGAAGGAAAATGATGAATAAAAACGGTTTTCCAAGAAGGGTTCCTAAAAAAGGGGGAATCTCCTCAATGTTCATATTAACTAATTAGCTGATATAGATTAGAAAGATTGAAATTTCTACCCAGAAAACTCTAGGGCAGCAGATTTTCATTGCTGACAATAACCTAAATTATTGCTCTATACTTATCACTTCGTAGCCATTTGCCCTAATCTGTTCTAAATCTTGTTCGCTTAAAGTGATTATATTTTTCGCTGACTTAGAATAACTTCTATGAATTGCCAAACAGAGTAAGTGAGTCGGTCTTGTCATACCGACATAAAGTACCTTTTTCTTCGCCTCAAAGCCTTTCTTCTTCTTGCCTTTTAATAGAGGCAATAGTTGATTTATATCGTATCCCTTTTTATATGTTTCCATAATCAGAGTGGCAGTATGGGTTTCACCTTTTGCTTTATGTATTGTAGAAACAGATATATCTATTGGGATGTCTTCAACAACAAATGAAATTTTATTCGACTCATTTTTGTTTTTTGGTGTTCTGTAGTCAGAAACTACGGTAATGAGTTTATCTGGCTCGTATTGGAACCCCATAAAATCAGCCAGTAACTGTAATGATTTTTCAAGATGTAGATTGAGGTCAGCCTTACTGGAAAGCTCATCAATGATGTTAAGTGAGTTCAATTTTAACCCATCCAGAATAAATTTATTGTTGACCTTCAGGTAGTGAATTAGCGTCCTTACCGTAAACTTACTCTCTTCATTTTGGATTCCTATCACACCTAGGTAATGAACTATCAAATCCCAATAAACGTTATTGATAAAGCATGGCGTAATTTCACAACTACTATTGAAAAGCTTATCTCTAATATTGTCTCCATCAATAAGTTCAGGACGATTTATAGCATGAGAATCGATATAGCTCGGTATGGTGTGATAGTTGTTATCCTTTGCTATATTTCCAATAGCTTTAAATACAGGGTTATCCTCCAAATGCAAGTTGTGTCTCTTAATCAACTCTGCAAACTTATGTAATACCTTATCAATATGAACATCATCGAATACTATGACTACCGGATTAATGCTTACTTGACTACTACTAACAAGTTTATGATCTGTTATTGAGAAACTGCTAGCTGCCTTGGATATTTTGGGAGACAATCTCTTAGTATCACATATCTTAATATGCTCATCATCAACATCCCATGTCAATTCATCTAAACTTTCAAAGTTAAATATTGATTGGTCATTATCACCGATTCTTTGAATGATAGAATCCGATTTTCCGAATATCTTTCTCAGTAGTTCAAATTGGCTATTATCTGTATCTTGAGTCTCATCAACAAAAACATATCTGAATCTTGAACTGATGACACTTGCTATTTCAGGGACTTCTTTCAGATATTCTTCTGCCAAGTCATAGCAGTGTCTATATGTTAAATAACCTCTTGAGGCTATT
The DNA here is from genome assembly GCA_947493575.1 of uncultured Marinomonas sp. Lineage (GTDB taxonomy): Bacteria > Pseudomonadota > Gammaproteobacteria > Pseudomonadales > Marinomonadaceae > Marinomonas. The sequence continues at coordinate 7,380 of CANLRQ010000054.1, read as the reverse complement.
TGATTTACAACTTTACTTTCAAGGTAAGATCTGAGCTGGGCATAAAATGGTCTTGTACTGTTAACCATTGTTTTTTCCCTTCCTCCAGATTGCTTTAACACAATTTTGTCGTCATATACCTCTAAGTTGTCTAAAAACCTCTCAACACTTTTAAAATTATTTTCTTGGCACCGCCCTAATAAAATCTTACCAATCCAGTGGGAATTCATTAAAGAGACCAGTTTCTGATTGAATATTTCAGAATCTATTGTCTCGGGCTTTTTCCCAAATATCTTCACATACATAGGTATTGCCAAGTATTTATTAATAAAAGACTGAAATGTTCCTACATGGTTGGGATATCCAAGAATCTTGCTCCCGTTATGGCCAAGCTTACGTTTGATTTCATCAACAGCAACATTGGTGTGAGTTAGAACTAAAATGCCACTTTTATCTGGGAACGGCATTTTACTGGCGAGTATATCCAGCTTAGCAACCAATGAGGTAGTTTTCCCTGCCCCCGGACAAGCCTGTATATCTTTTGTGACGGAACATTTGATAAACTCTTTACTCCCATCATCGAACTTTAGGGAGAGTTTCTTCTCTACATTTAAAATATCTTGTTCTGTTATCGGACTCATACTTATTTGCCCGTCACATTCTTAATCGCATTAACCAAATAGCTAAGGTTTTCATCTGCTTCTACGCCTTCAAAATCGGCGTCAATGATAAAGTCTGCGAAAACCTGAGCTACAACAGCTTTTGAAATTTTCTTATCGAGCATGATCTTCTTGTAGATATTGTAAGCGATTTCATCAACGCTCAAATTATCTTCATCTTTCCATTTCTTATATTCGACCTTAGCTTTTTCAATGAATGCAACTTTTTCTTCTTTGTCATACACATAATCATTTGACTTTGTTTTGTGGCAAATATAAACAGCTTGGTGGAACAATTCACTTAAACAACTTCTAGCGATGCTATATTCAAGAGTCCAATAAGGCGCAACAAAAGCGGTTATAGGGGCTTCATATTTATCTCGAATGCCTTGAGCTGTTTTTGTCCTCATCTCTTCAATCTCTACTGAATTCATTTCAACTTTAATAGTTTTGCCTTCTCCATCTTTAAGATTATTTTCATTTGAGTCTTTTTTATTTTTAGTTTGCTTATCTTCATGAATAAAAGGTCTTACATCCACATCAGTTATCAATGAAACATCAAGAATTAATTTTTTTTCGTCCTGTCTCAAGAATATATTTGAATAGCGCAAGAATGCCGTACTACCTACATTTACAATAGACACACCATGCTGTGAAAGATCACGACCTAACTTTTTGGCAAAAGAAGGTAGCAAAATATTTTCAGCATCCCCTTCGACTAGAATCACTCCATTGGCAAAAAACAAGTTAGACTTAGTTGAGTCAAGGAAACGCTCCAGAAATAAATAATCTCCCTTTCTCAGCTTTGTATGCTCTTGGCCCATTGGATATAAACATCCATCTTTGCATAGTACTAAGTTTTTCAATTTGACTTTAGAAGCCAAGCTAGTGCTATGAGTTGTGAGTATGAACTGAATTTTGTTCTCTTCACAAATCTTTTGAATAGCCTCAATCAGCCTGATTTGTGTTTGTGGATGCAAATGAGCTTCAATCTCTTCGATCAACCCTAACTTCAACCCCTGATAGTTGCTTTTTTTCAGCAATAATAGCTCTGCGGCTATATACAAAAGGTTATGGGAACCAAGACCTTGATTGGTGTTTTCAGATACAGATTGGTTGAATAATCTTAGTGATAACTTTTCTAAAACCGATTTGAGTGAGCTATCACTTACATTAAACCTTGAGTTGAGCTTATTGTTTTCAAGAGAAAACTTATCTAGGTATGTGTTTATATCTAAAAGCAACTCTTTCCCATCATGAGTTGTAAAGAATTTTTCTATAGCCTTATTCGTCAAGGACATTATTCGAAGTAAGCGATGGCTTTCTTCATCTTCGAAAACATCATGGTTATAAAGAATTTGAGATAAACGAGATCCCTTTTTCGGTGTTAGTTCGCTTTCAGCATCACGTAGTGGCTTGAGATATGTTGCCCTAAGTAAGTCACGCGCTTCGCCATTAATTGTAGTCCCTTCATCATCACTGCCAGCCTTAACCTCGTAAAAGACTCTGCCATTTTTTCTTGTTGCAGATATCCATACCTTCAAGAAGAAATTCTTCTCTTTATCAGTACCTAGCCAATCAATAAAGTGCTTTGCAGAGTGTTTATCAAAACCCTTAAAGGTACATTCAACTCGGAATACAGTGGCTCTATGAGATTCGTCTTTGCTTGGTTCTAAATAGAAGTCTTCAACGCAAGGTCTTAAATACTCGTAACTTTGAGTATTTAACACATACTTAATAGCATCTACAATCGCTGTTTTTCCTGAATCATTTTCACCGACTAATAAGTTTAGGCCAGAATTGAACTCAACATCTAACTGTTCATACCTTCGGAAATTTTCCATTTTCAAACAATGTAAATACATTTTTATATCCTTTCAACAAATGACAAATATACCTTTAATCCATATCGTGATAGTGTTGTTTTATAAATCAGAGGGTTACTTTCTGATTAGTTTATCACCCTAACTTAGCTGCATATAGTGTGTTTTTTGATATGTGTACCATATTAAGATTACTCAAAGTAAGTTTTTCCCATAACTTAGTTAATTCATGAACGGCTAAGTAGCAAGTTAGCTAACACGTTTTTGTCCAAAAACGAGCTATAACGGTGGCCGTCTGTTCTAGCTCAAAGTGGTCCAATTATAAATTTGGCTCGTTAAAGTTAGCTGTTGTTACTGGTCAAAACAGCTAGTCAGAAACACACACGATTTCTGCATCTATCTGTCCAATCGCTCTAACTGTTATCTTTAGCATGTTAGCTCTATGAAATTTTCTGGAGCTGACAATGAGAACCCCTTTGTTCCCTTGGTTTATCTTATGGGTGACTATCCCAATCATTATTTTCTTTCTATTCATCTTGCCCGCCCATGCCAGCGAGGGGCCATTCTATCAACAAGGTCATGAAGGCTTCTGCTATATCTAAAGTCTGGTGTATGACTGCGGACAAAGCGTTGAAGTGCAAAACGCTCGAATGGAAACTCAATACAACTGTGAGGGGCCAGTTCGATGTATGGGCACAGATTGTATAGAGCCAGATTCAATCAAGCAGTCTAACTTTGCAGAGGCCGCTGCGATGCTTAATGCGGCGCAGTTTATGACCAATGATATGTCATGTACGGAAGCTGGTGGCCATGAATCCGTCTTCGGCAATCTATGGTTTGTGGAATACGCTTAGGGAACCGATAACGAGTACCTGGAGTGCGGTTAAAGAGCCTTTTATGTCTGCATGGGACTTCTAATGGGGGCTGGGTCATCAACGGCTGCGGCCGCGGTTCTGAGTACGGTTATGACGGCCTACATGATTTATTCATTCACCATGATCCTCCTTCAGCTTATCTGGAAATGTGAGCAGAGTGAGTCAGTTAAAGCAGGTAGATTGGAGACAAGTCAATCTGGATGAATGGATAGGTATCTTGTCGATAACAGGCAACTTACCCGAAGTACCGTCACTGGATCTGGAACGACTCACAAGCTCAGGAAGTACGCTAAACGTTGATGGAAACCGTCAAAGTGCCGCAGACAGAGCAATTGAACGGCTAAACGGAATGGATGCCCAGAAACTGCGTCGGGATGCGACGGAAGAAATTTCGGGGAATAATTGATTTGATAATTCATCGTATCCGTGTGTGCTAAATTGTTGTTTGGTTCGGGATGGCCTGAAATAAGAGGCCATCCTTTTTGCTCACAGGAATAGTTACTTTACTGCTAACTAAATATCTAGCCGCAAGTTTTCTTGTATTTCATCTATCAATGTTTTTGGTACATTCCATTCCTCAGCAAGCTGACGCCAAGTTGATACGTGCTCAATCGTTGCATCAATAATATCGTCGATCTTTTTCTTGTTAAAAACAGGGCTAAGTTTCTCTAAACTATAGAAATCACTGCGTGTAAAGTTATCTCTTTTACCATTCAAGCTCATCCAATGGCTGTTCACCCATTTACTGCCTGGTTTATAGCTATAAGCTAAATCATAAGCTGGTGCGAGAGACCATTTGTCTTTTTTCAGAATAAAGGCAAAGTTCTTTGAGTGGTCGTCATGATTTCGAGCAATGATATTAAATGTCATGCGCTTGAATAGCTGCTCAGCTTCAACAGCAGAAAGCTTCAACTGTCTGGCAATGCCAAATAACTCTGCGTAAGAAAATGCCCCCGGCTTTTTATAATCAACGTGGGCAAGCCCGTTTAGCGTTTGTACGTGTACCTTGCTGTTTTTCATTCGATCAAACCGTTGTGTAATAAAGTGGCGTCGATTGCCTTCATGGAGTAAGCGGCATGGCATCATATCGACACCGCATTTGTTAGCCATTAGATGATAAACAAACTCCATTGCTCCATAGCCTAATGGGTCACCGAAGGTTTCTTGATTTTTGTTATGCTCACTAACGCCGTCAAATTTCATCAAATAATGAGTAAAACCAACTGGCACTTTGGTTTGGCCGGAGCGGACTTGAGTAAAATCTTCATTAAATGCCAATACGGCTTTCGGCCGTGCTCCTCCCGCACTCATGCCAACAGATAATAAAGACATCATTGCTTCTTTATCGTCTTGGTCATTTTGTTTGAGTTCTACTTCAAAATGACCTCGTGAATCTAAGATTTCTTGTGCAATTGAAACGAGCGATTGGATTTCTACTTGTTGTGAAGCATTTAAACTTCGTAACTTTGTAGCTGGCGCATACTCAAGAGCTCCCATGCCTCGCTTTCCCGTATATTGGAGGCGTTGAAGTGGTGTAATGTCACTCGGTGAACGACCTTGACCTGCAACCCATGCGTTGAGAACTGCGTTACCAAAATCATCCGGTAAGGAGTCAGCTATTAAACCCGGTAGTCCTTTAAAGGTATTGAAATCCAGTTCGGGAAAGCTATAAATGCGATTCGATAATGGCATTTTGATCGGGGACAGCTCTATCCCTTTTTTTATGAAGCCTGGATCATATTCAAATGACCCAAGTCCCTTTTCAGTGTCAAAACTCACCGCACCAACAACATCGTCTTGGTATGTTATTTTAATGACTTCCATTACCATTCTAGTGTTTCCTCATCTTTGTTACTGCGCTGGCCAGAGGCTCTCTGCCTTTTCTTTCCTTGCAGTTTGGCTAACTGTAAGGGAGAAATTTCTTGTTTAGGGAGAAATAGATCAATCTGTTGCGTGAGGTCTAATGCCATTAATATAGCAATCATGATGTCGAGCTGAACTTTTCCCTTTTCTGCATTTAAAACCGTTTTGCGGGCAATGCCAGCAAGCTCCGCCACTTCAGATTGTGTTAGGTCTCGATTTAGTCGAGCTTGCTTCAATCTGTCGCCGATCTCTTCTGCTAATGCTGTAGCTGTCGCGCCTTTCATTATAAAGTCCTTATTTGGTTACACTATGAGATATATTCCTACCTAATGTTCTTAATCTAGAACTTTAAGGTAATATTGTCAAATTATTCTTTAGTGTTCTTTTTTGGTGACATTAAATGACTTTTAATCTATTAGAGTAACCATTTTGGGACTTTATGTAGTTTGTTGGAAGCCCCTTCGAGAGGGGCTCGTTGATGGGAGCCTAGTTGGCGGGGTTATCTGTTTCCTCTTCAGTGATATCGTCATCGGTTGAAGGCACCGCTTGCTCAACTTCTGCTTCTTTACCTTTACCTTTAGTTTGGGCTGATTTTCGTGCTCGAATTTCGATATCAATAATGCGTCGTGCAGGTTTGATAATGCGCTGTTGCCATGCGTAGTTGCCACCAACACGTTGCTTGTTGCTAAGCACACTAGATAACCAGAGTGTGTCCCTTGAGATCTGGTATGGACCCACTTTTGTAGGCATCTCATAGCTATATAATAATAGATAAAAATGAGGTGTTTTTTTCGATTGCGTGAGGAATCAGCTCTTTTCACCTGTCATCTTAACGATAGCTTGCAACTTTTCTCCACTAACACCGGAACGAACAATAGATAGATAATCTGTTGAAGACATGATGTCTAAGCTCGGAAATAGACTGTTGATGAGGTCAAGTTGTGATTGAGATGCTAGCGTTTTTATTTTGAACTCCAAAATCATATTCCTTTTTTTGTTAAGTTTAGGAAGTCGTAGAACAGACAGTCATAGACTCCGTTTTTACTGAGCGAGCAAATACCGAGTACTGCGTCCGCCAGATGCAGACCGAACCAAACAACCTTGTTCAACTAAAATCGCTAAATGGCGCGTTGCTGTCGGCTTACTGACTTTGGGAACATGCGATTAAGTCGGTAACATGAGATAATCTCGCCGACTTAAGACAACTACGACGCCTATCGATCATGAACCAGCTTTCCTTCGCCGACACCGAATTTACCAGCAAACGCCGCAAGACTCGCAAAGAACTCTTTCTTGGTCGCATGGATGAATTGATTCCTTGGCAGCAGCTTGAAGCCCAAATGGAACCCTTCTATCCAAAAGCAGGTAACGGACGTCGCCCATATCCTTTGTCTACCATGTTGCGCATTCACTTTATGCAGAACTGGTACAACATGGGAGACCCTGCAATGGAAGACGCTCTTTATGAGATTACCTCTATGCGGCTTTTTGCTGGATTATCCTTAGAAGGTGCGATACCTGATCACACAACTATTATGAATTTCAGGCACTTACTGGAAAAGCATAAGCTTGGACGAAAACTATTTAAAGAAGTCCACAAGTGGCTATCAGACTCAGGTATTTACTTCAAAGAAGGCACCATCGTTGACGCGACTATTATTGAAGCCGCTAGCTCGACCAAAAATAAAGCCAAATCACGTGATCCAGAAATGCACCAAACTAAGAAGGGAAACCAATGGTTCTTTGGATTAAAAGCACATATTGGAGTCGATGCTAAACGTGGCTTGGTGCATAGATTCACCACCACTTCTGCCAATGAACATGACCTAAACCAGATCACTGAGCTCATGCATGGCGATGAGAGTGTGCCAAGACGGAGTACTGTTGAACCTAACAGCATTCCTTACTGTTTTTGAGATGGAAGAAGGCCTTCCGTATTCGCTTTACAGGAGGAGAATACAAACCACCTCAAGCTGCTGTGATTAAAAGTCATGGTAGTGAGCGTTGAGGAAAAGGCAACGTTGAGTTGTCAGGTATGGATAAAGGAGATGAACTCGTGTGAACCACTGGACAAGTGTCGTTACTTGCAAATGTTGTCAAAACTATGCTCTTTTCGTTGGCATAGGATAAGAATAGCGGAAACCTGTTTACTGGCTATTTGGCAACCGGCATTGAGGTGGC
>CANLRQ010000053.1 GCA_947493575.1 uncultured Marinomonas sp. | reverse complement strand
GGAAGCCAGTAAAAAATGGACAATGCCGATTCAAAACTGGCGCCAAGCAATGAGTCGTTTTATTATTGAGTTCGAGGAACGCCTCGAAAAGCACCTTAACTAAATGGCAGTTACACAGAATCTGTTACAGGGTCCTCAGTTGTATCTTTTTACCCATAACAAATGCAGGAATGGGTTTCGAATAAAAGTAGCCTTGAACATTGTGGCAGCCAATTTCTCGTAGCAATTTCTCTTGATGCTTATTCTCAATTCCTTCAGCAACCGTTGTTAGATTAAAGTGTTTTGCGGTTGCGACAATAGATTTTGTGATTGCTATATCATCTTTATCGTTATGCATTTCTTTAATGAAACTGCGGTCAATTTTTAACTTATCCAAAGGGAATTTTTTTAGATAGGATAGACTTGAAAAACCTGTTCCAAAATCATCAAGTGCTATGTGGATACCTAGTGCGCGCATACGTGAGAGTATTTCAGCGGCTTGAGCTGGTTGTTTTATGAGGAGACTTTCAGTTATTTCTAATGTAACGGTTTCTCTTTGAATTCGATATTTTTTTAGAAGGTTATCAATAAAGCTGGGTAAAGATTCACTAAACTGTCTAGCAGAAATGTTTATAGCAACATTAAAAGCATCGCTACTTTTTATATTCCACTTAGATATTTGATTAAATGCGGCTTCTAATACCCAATTTCCAATATCAATAATGAGCCCTGTGTCTTCAGCAATAGGGATAAATGAGTCTGGCGGAACCATTCCTCTTTTAGGATGATGCCAGCGTATCAGTGCTTCACAGCCAACTAAATCATTCGTTTCTAGACTTATTTGTGGTTGATAATACAGTTCAAATTGATTTAATTCTAAGGCTGAGCGTAAATCACTTTCAAGTGATACACGTTCTGCGGCAATTTTGCTCAGTGAGGTTGAGAAGAATTCAAATCTATTCCGACCATTTTCTTTTGCTAGGTATAAAGCAGCATCCGCGTTTTTTAGTAGTGCGTCATGGTTCCCTCCATCTTTAGGGTACTGTGATATGCCAATGCTGGGAGTAATAGTCAAAGTGTTTCCTGACAAGTTAATAGGCTTGCAGATGCTTTCTCGGATAGAGTTAACATATGACGGAAGATTGTTGACAGAATCAGGGTCTTTAATCACAACGACGAATTCATCTCCTCCTAATCTGCAAACTAAATCCGTCTTGTGAGTTAGGTTAATTAGACGGCTTGCAGTTTCTTTTAAAACGCCATCACCAACAGCATGTCCCAAGCTATCGTTAATAAATTTAAAATGATCTAAGTCCATAAATAAAACTATGAAGGGATCTACTTGTTTGCTGGTTTGTATATTGTGTGTGATGAACGCGTTGAGCTGCCTTCTATTTGGTAAATCGGTTAGAGAATCGAAATGTGCTAAGTGCTCTAGTTTATTTTGAGTATTCTTTCTTGACGTAATATCGGTTATGGTGCCGATATAGCTGATGATGTCATTGTTTTTATAAACATTGATGGAAAGTAGCTCTGGATAGAGGTAGCCATTTTTATGTTTGTTTATGACCTCTCCTTGCCAATGCCCAGTGCGGTTTAATGTTTCCCACATTTGTTTATACACTTCAACGGGCGTTTCTTTTGCACTTAAGAGAGATGGGTTTTTTCCAATAACTTCATTTTTTGTATAACCAGTAATTGTTGTAAATGCTGAATTGCAGTTAATTATTTTATTGGTGGAGTCGGTAATGATGATGCCTTCCGTCGTGCTATTAAAAACACGTGCATCAAGTTCTAACTCTATTTGGTTTTTCAAAAGAATATCACGTTGCTTTTCTTGTTCTTCTTTATATTTGTTAAAGGTTCTGTTGAGCCAAATAGAAATGGCGGCAGCCCCAAGAAAAATAAAAAAACCGACGATAAGTAAACCTAAAATGAGACGGTCAAAATGCTGATTTTGTTTTTGAAGTTGAGTATTCCATTGGTTTTGAAGCTCTGTACTTCGTACTGAATTGTAATAACCTCCAATTACTGTCCAATCCCAATACGCTATTTTTGAGGTATGTGTAATTGATAAGTCTTCATTATTGGTGATGGGTGTATCATTCTTGAAAAGTATGTCAGTTTTAGATTTTTCGCTTGTTGAAGAAGAAAATAACGACTGATTATCTTGGTTAAAAATCATAATAAAAGCGGACTTCTCTAACGCATTTTCTTTCACTTTATTAAGACTGTCTTGTTTCGCTTGGGCTTCCGCAAAGCTTAGGTAGTCTCCAGACCCTATAATCCAATTATAAGGCTTAAATTGTTTAACAAATGACAGTTTATTTTCGTATTTATGGCTACTTTGATTGGGGGTAAACCATCTATAAGTTGAAAAACCTTCTTGTTTTTCGGAGCTTGCGGTTTTTGCTAGATCTTGAAAAATGTATTTGCCAGAATCATCTTGAATATCTGCAATTGACTTGCCTTCTAATTCTGGAGACGGAGGCATTAAAAGAGTGTTGCCGTTGAAATCATCAATAAATAAGTAGCCTCTTCCCTCAAAAAAACGAATGTTTCTTAGGGACTCGATGATTGTGTCTTGGATATCAGTGTCATCAAGGTGTTTAGATAATCTTTCATGGAGCTGAGTTGCTATAATATGGGCATTTTGAACTTCGTTTTTGATAACGCTTTCAAGACTTGATCTACTTTGTTGACTTTCTTTTTCAACTCTCGATACGAGAGCGTGAATTTGTTCTTTTATCATATTATTATGTGCGGTTGTGAATTGCTTTTCAAAAGATTCAAAATCACTTTCTCTCTTACTTAAGTCACTCCAAGTAAGGTAAAAAAATATGGCGATCAAAGGGAGAGTAACTAAGCTAAAAGACGCGATAACTTGTTTGAATTGAAGGGTATGGGCTAACGATAAACGCATTATCCTTATGTCTCCCTTGAGTAAAAAACCTAGTATCCATAAGTTAACCAAGGAGTGATAAGGTAATCTTTATATAGAGTGATGTAGGTCAAGAAAATAGGGTGTTATTTTAATTAACTTGCAATGATGTAGCCTTTAAGAAAGAGTAAATAGTATATGCTGAGACAAGAATTTGTGTTTTTACCGAGAGATGTTGTATCGCTTGATATTGATCAATCAGAGAAGGAGTTTCCTGTTAATCGTATTTTTTGTGTCGGGCGAAATTATGCTGAGCACTCAAAGGAAATGGGAGATGATCCGGAAAGAGACCCTCCTTTTTTCTTTTGTAAAGATTCTTCTAGTATTGTTAAGTCGCCTTTTGATGGGGTTTCCGAAGTATCTTATCCGTCAGGAACTAACCAATATGAGTACGAAGTAGAGCTAGTTGTTGCATTATCTAAAGGAGGTAAAAACCTATCTGAAGCAAGTGCTTCCGACGCTATTTTTGGTTATGCCGTAGGTTTAGATATGACGAGAAGAGATTTACAGACACAGGCTAAGGAAAAAGGTAGACCTTGGGAAGTAGGTAAATCATTTGATCAATCTGCGCCTATGTCTCCTATCAAAACTGTTCAGCAAATTGGAAGAATAAATAAAGGTAATATCGAATTAAAAGTGGATGGTGTGACGAAGCAAAAGAGTGATTTATCCTGCTTGACTTGGTCTGTTGTTGAAGTAATTAGTCGATTATCTAACCTGTTTGAATTGCATCCAGGAGATTTGATTATGACAGGAACGCCTGAAAATGTTGGTTCCGTAGAAGTTGGCGAAATGATGAGTGCCTCTATTGAAAGCGTTGGAGGCTTCCAGGTAAAAATAATCAAATAACTCCTATTGATAGAATTGTCTTATTTTTGATTACCCTCCTTGGTTCTTTTTAAAGATAAATAAAGGAGAACTATAAGGGGGTTAGAAAGGTGAGAATAAATCTACTAAGACTCAATCTTTCAGAGAAACCGCCAAATAAGGCTCGAATCTGCAGGGCATGCTCTAAAATTTTGTATTCTTTGTTGAGTATCTCGAAAATAGGCCAGCTATTCACATTCGATACTCGTCGCGAATGACAGGCTATCATGCACAAATTAAGATGATATCCCTCTTCCTTGATCTTCTTGTAAATTGTCAACTCTGCCCCGTCTATTGTGCACGGACTATCGATTCTTAGAAAAGTTCCGTTTGACATTCTGTTTTTGCCATTAATTTGCATAAATAGTGTTCAAATTATTTTTATATTAAGGGTGGGGTATAAAATATAGGAGCCTTTTTCCTCTTTTCTGTCTCTTTTTCCTCTTCTGTTAATGATTACTTTTCTTATTTCTGTGCATGGGGTGAGAGTTGACTGGGTTTTTTCTTTTCAGAAAGAAAGGTTATTTTTTAACTTATTGATTAGTAAGTTCTTTTTTGAAATGTGTAAAAAAATAGATACAGTGTAAGTTCATAATATCTATCATATTTTGCTAATTTAGCATGAAATGTTAAGTAAAAAGGCAATTGTTGATCTGGTTATTGTTTGCAAAATTGAACGCATTATATTGTTTTTACCGAATGCGCTCACTCAGGGTGTGTCGACTGGTATTTGTATAATAATTTAAGTAAGGAATAACCGATGAAAAGATCTTTAATTGCAATTGCTGTATCAAGTGCTGTATTTACATCTGTTGCACAAGCTGCTGATGATTCTTATGTAGATGCCTACGGTAACATTCAGCTTGTTTTCCATAACTCTGATTTGTCTGCTGGTGGTAGTGAGAGTGAAATTACTGATAATGGTTCAACATTTGGCTTTAAAGGTGAAAGCAAAATTAGTAATGATGTAACCGGTTTTTTCAAATATGAGTTAGAAGCTGATGCTGATGAAAAAACAAAAGACATCGAAATAAACCTTGATCAAGCTTATGTTGGTGCAAAAGGTGATTTTGGTAAAGTTCAAGTCGGTACATTTGATAGTATTTACAACAATGCTATTCAAGATGGTGTAGATCAGTTTGAATTTGCTGGTATCGGTGGATCAGAGACAACAGAAGAGGGTGATACCATTGCCTACTTTAGCCCATCTTATAATGGGTTAGAGGTTCAACTTTCTGTACAGGTTAAAGGTGATGCAGAATCCGAAGTTGCAGCAGCTGAAGTTGAAGAAGGTGAGTCATTAACTGCCGTTGTGAAATACAGTGCTGATAATTTAACAGTGGCTTTTGGTTATGATGCTTTAGAAAATACAGTCAATGCAGAAGAGACATTCGGTTTATCTGCGAGCTATGCACTAGATGGCGCAACAACATTATTAGCTAAATACGAAGAGAATACGGATGTTGATAGCCGTCTTGGTGTTGGTGCTTCTTATGAATACGGTATTGGTCGTTTATATGGCTCATTTCAGCAAGTTGATTTAGATCTTTCCAGTGCTTCGGATTATGACGAGTATGCTTTGGGAGCTACCTACAACCTTGGTGATAATGCTTATGTTTACGTTGAAGCGGGTCAACAAACAAAAGATGAATTAGACTTTTCTGCTGTGGGTGCATACTACAGTTTTTAATTTGTCTAAGATCTAGCGACGCGTGATTAAGGTTGCTTTATAAAATATGGACGTAAATTATTAGTCTCATTTTATTCTTGAGCCTTCTGTAAACGGCAGAAGGTTCAACTGTAAAATACGATCATTCAAGGTTCCACTTTGAGGTATTAAATACTTTTTATTGGAACGTTTTTGCACACCTTTTGGGTGTGCTTTTTTTATTTAAAGCGTATCAAGAGCGCTGCCTTGGTTTTAAGTATTTACAGACCTTTGAACAACAACTCCGCTTTTTCGTCTGTTTTTCCCTTGTCTATTTTTGCCTCGTTTGTTTTTGCTTCGTTTATTTTTCCCTCGTTTTATCATTGCTCATGATTTTGTGCAAAGGTCTCACTTAATGTATTGAATATTTTAAAAGTTCTTTGTAAATCCTTTAAAAAACAATCTTCTCCTTTTACCGCTAATATTTCCATAGCAACTTCTGCAGTGCATAACCCTGTCGCTCTTTGATTTCTCCTTAGTTTGTATGCTGATTTTTTCTGAGTAGAGAGAGCGTAGTGAAATAACGAGTGAAGATAGGGGCTTCTGTTATATATTTTTTGAGCTTCCTGCCATGTACCATCTAAAATAATGAAGTGCTCGATGTGTGGGATTATATCTTCCGGTAAAGATTTTATGGGCCATGTCGCAGTTTCAGGTATGGGATAAACAAGAGCGGTTTTAGAATGATCTAAAGAGGTTAACGAAGAGTCGGGATGCTTTCTATGCCACTCAATGATGTTGCATTTCTCCTTTAGGGCCTGCTTAACAAGTTTACCTGTGCCAGTGCTTTTCTGCCGTTCTCTTTGGTGGGTGAGTAAAGTAATTTGCATGTTTTCATCGTTGGTTAATGGTGTTTTTTGCTAAGGCTAGCATAAAAAAAGCCCTAGTGAAGAGTCACTAGGGCCAAAAGAACCAGTAATTACTGGTTTTACAAGATTAGTCTTTGTTTGTTGAGCTGATTTTGTGGAGACTTAAATCTGCTCCATTAAATTCATCTTCTTGAGAAAGTCTGAGCCCGCTAATGGATTTCACGGCGCCGTATACTATTAACCCTCCTGCAAGTGCTATGCCTATGCCAGCTAAGGTGCCAATTATTTGTGACATCAGGCTTACTCCACCCAATCCTCCCATTGCTTCTGTGCCGAAAATGCCAGCTGCAATTCCTCCCCAAGCACCGCACACACCATGCAAAGGCCAAACGCCTAAAACGTCATCGACATTGGGTAATTTTTGTTGGATTAAGATGAATAGCCATGTAAAAAGTGCTCCTGCTATGGCCCCTGTTACCAGTGCGCCAATTGGATGAAGTATGTCAGAGCCTGCGCAAATGGCCACAAGGCCAGCTAAAGGGCCATTATGAATAAACCCAGGGTCATTTTTCCCTAAAAGCATGGCTGCAATAATACCGCCGACCATTGCCATTAATGAGTTAACAGCAACTAAACCACTCACACCGTCAAGGGTCTGTGCTGACATGACATTAAAGCCAAACCACCCAATGCATAAAATCCAAGCGCCTAATGCTAGAAAAGGAATATTTGAAGGTGCAAATGCGACAACTTTTCCTCCACGGTAGCGACCAGTACGGGTTCCTAGTAATAATATGGCTGCAAGAGCAACCCATCCACCCACTCCGTGCACAACAACGGAGCCAGCAAAGTCATGGAATCCTGCACCATATTGGCCCTCTAGCCATGTTTGGAATCCATAGTTACCGTTCCAAATTAACCCTTCAAAGAAAGGGTAAACAATGCCTACTATAATTGCTGCGGAGATTAGCATTGGATAAAAGCGCGCTCTTTCAGCAACCCCTCCCGATATAATGGCTGGTATGGCAGCTGCGAATGTCATTAAAAAGAAAAACTTAACCAGTTCATAACCATTATTTTGTGATAACTCAGTTGCACTTGCGAAAAAGTTGCTTCCATAAGCGATCTGATAGCCTATAAAAAAGTAGACTAGCGCGGAAATTGCAAAATCGGTCATAATTTTAACAAGCGCATTGACCTGATTTTTTTGTCTAACAGTTCCTACCTCTAAAAACGCGAAGCCAGCATGCATGGCAAACACCATGATTGCTCCTAAAAGAATGAAGAGAGTGTTGGAGCTTGAGACTAGAGTCTCAACGGCATTATTAATTTGATCCACAAGATTTCCTTCGTTTGCATCTATATGGTGCACATATAGATTTTGTTGTTTTTAAATGGTGCAAAAATGACAATAAAAATCATTTTCTTATTTTTGTTTCATGATGAAGCAATATTTGGGCCGTTTGTTGCTTTTTGGTGCGTTCGTTATCGTTAATTTTTTCGTCATGAATTTTTCATGAAGTTCTCTTTTTGGTTCTTCCCATTTTAATTAGGACGTCATATTATCCATTATGTGGTGTATTTTTGATCAGTGGGTTTGTGTTAACTCTTCTGGCTTTTAAAAGGCGTCATTGTAAATATAAGGATACTTTTGAGTATTAATTTCAAAAGTAATAAATAGACTGACCCAATTAGGGCAGCATGAAATGTAATGAGGTTTGTATGTCTGGTGAATTAGTAACAGGTGTTGTGAAGTGGTTTAACGATGAAAAAGGATTTGGTTTTATAGAGCGTGAAGGAGGTGCCGATGTTTTTGTTCACTTCCGTTCTATAAATGGAACAGGCCGTCGAACATTACTTGAAGGTCAAACTGTAAGCTTTGAAGTGGTTGATGGTCAAAAAGGCCCACAAGCAGAAAACGTAACCATTGCGTAAAACGGTTTGATATAAAAAAGCCACGCAAGTGAATAGCCTTCTATTTTTGGTTTTCCAAAGTTGAAGTTTTCACAGCCGTGGTTTTTTTATGCCTGTTCTATGAGATAATTTTTGATGATTGTCATATTAATATACTGAGACCTTTGCACGACTACTAAGCTTGCTAATACTTTGTTAAAAATAGACTAAAAATGCGCATTTATAACTCATAAACTCGGCTTTTTCGCTTGTTTTTGCCTCGTTTTATCATCGCTCATGATTTCGTGCAAAGGTCTCATACTAGGAGTTCCGTATCAGCTTACCTATTCTATATTCATTCCGACGCTGCCCTTATGCAATTCGCACTCGTTATGTGATTTCTTTGCTTAATTTTCAAGTTGAGTTACGAGAGGTGGTTCTCAAAGATAAGCCAATCGAGTTGCTGAATTTAGGTGGGCGCTCAACTGTCCCACAGTTAGTTCATAATGGCGTTCGATATGAAGAAAGTTTGGATATTATATTTTGGGTGATTGAACAGAGTAAACATCAGGATAATGTACTTGCCACTCAGTTATGGCCTAATGATGAATTAAAGCAGAACATTATTAAAGAATGGATTAAAGATAATGATAATGAGTTCAAAGGCTGGCTTGATAAATACAAATATGCAGATCGCTTCCCAGAGAAAGATGAGATCTTTTATAGGGAAAGAGGAGAGCAGTTTTTATATAAATTAGAGTGTCAATTAAGTGATAATGCTTTTTTGCTAGGTAATTCACTCTCGTTGTTAGATGTGGCTATTTTTCCTTTTATTAGGCAATTTGCGGGTGTTAATACTGGCTGGTTTGAAGCGAGTAAGTATGTGAATGTTAGAAAATGGCTATCGTTATTTTTAGAGTCACAAGAATTTCAAAAAATTATGCAGAAATACCCTAAATGGCAAAATGACCAAGAAAAAACAATATTTCCAAAAGATAGCCTTTGAGTTATTTGGTTGTTACGTCTTTCTGTTAGTGCGAACTTAGAAGGACGTAACAAACAGGATTAATCAATTGCGCCTAATGTCACCCAATAGAAAAAATCAGGATCGGCATCTTTAGGTAGGCGAGGAGAGATGAATTTATTGTTTTGATCTAGGTGTTTTGAATTTGCATAACTGGCTTGTAATACTTCGATATTTTTTTGTGCTAAATCAAATTGATTTAAATCGATATAAGCTTGAATAATGACAGCCAAAGCGTCCTCAACTGAATCTGAACTTGGGTAGTTCTCTAGAACCGTTTCACCTCGACCTAAAGCAGCAAGAGGGGCTTTTCTTTTAAAATAAAACTGAGCAACTTGTAGCACATGTTTAGCGATGACGTTTCTTAAATACACCATACGATCTTTAGCATCTGGTGCATATTTACTGTTTGGGAAGCGAGTTAGTAGCGCTGAAAACTCGTGGAACGCAGTTGTTAACTCAGACACATCTCTTTCACTTGGGTCTAAAGGTAAATATCTACCGAGAAAGCTTTCTGTACTTTTATAGGTTGTTAGGCCTCTCATATAATAGGCGTAGTCTAACGAAGAGTGATCCGGGTAGTTCTTGATGAAGCGTTCAACATGAGCGTGTGCTGCAATATAATCACCTGCTTCGAGGTAGGCATACACTAAATCCAATTCGGCTCTAATGGTGTATTCACCAAATGGGTAGCGGTTTGTTAAATCTTTTAAGTGTTGAGCTGCTGTGGTTGGCAATCCATCCTCTAAGGCTTCTTGAGCTTTTTCATAATATTCTTGCTCTGGAAGGTCTGGAGTTTGGACTGTTTGATTTGAGCAAGCTAAAACAAGTAAAGAAAAACAAGTAATTGTTATGAATCGCAGCAACGACTGATGAAATCCCATGTATAATTAAAACCTTAAATAAGTAAAAGTTACCAAATTGACTATCTGTGGCTCGTAAGTGTGAAACACTGTGTTAAATAATAACAGAGCCGAGTCTTTATTATCACTTGATGAAGTGTGAATTTTATGTAATTTCCACTGATCAACAATTTAAGTACATTGTATGGCAGAGCGTATAGTAAAAGAAGTCAAAGTTATTGCACTTGACCCCTAAAACACTGCAATACCGCGTATTTTCTGCATTCATTACTTTTTATTAACTGTATATTCATACAGTTAATGCCTTTTTAAACACCCCTATATGGACACAATATGGACAAAACAATGACTATCAAATGGAGTATAGACGAACTTAAAGAACACCTATACGACCAAGTAGGATTCCTTAAATCATCTTGTCAAAATTATGACCAAGGATCTTTATCTGAATGCAAAAGATTGGCTGCAGTAGTTAGAACACTATTACACGACACCAAAAATAGTAAATCTCTATTCAATCATCTACAAATGAACTCAAAAAAGTTTCTGGATACCGCACTTCCGTATGACGATAGAAATATTGGAAGTCATGCAGGTCTTGTATGTATTGCTATTGGAGGAGCTGACGAAGGAACATATGCTTTTTTAGATGATGATGCACTTAATAATAAACTTATAGATTTTGATAGTTGGTGGAATGGAATAGTTTTTGTAGATAAAAATAAATATGAGTTTAGCCGTAAAGATATAGTTCTAGCCCTGACAAATAAAGATGGGGGAGCTCATATCGACAAACAAGGTTTACCAAAGCCTTATAAAGACCTCACTAAACATAACTCACTTGGAATAATGCGCGGGAAAAACGGAATAGATGAACCCATAGAAAATCAAGTTCCACCGACAATGAGACAAATAGCTCACGAACTTCTAAAAACTATTGATTCTACTTATTCGTGTAATAGACCGTCAAACCTAAACGTTGGATTTTGGACTATGGGAGGTAGCATAATACAAGGAGATCATAACGAATTACTGTCTCATAAAGAAAAAAACCTCAGCAAGACAAGACTCAATAAAATTGGCAGAAATGATCTTTGTCATTGTGGTAGCGGCAAAAAATATAAAAAATGCCACTTATAGTCCAAAAAGGGGCGATTAATTCGCCCTAAAAACAATCCAAAAACACAGCTACTAATCAACCCACATTGCCAACCACAAAAAATGCCCATTTAAACATCCGGTGCAGCTTCTGCACGTTACATTTCCTTAACTACATTCACGTAAACCAAACCACCAACAACGGACTGGTAACGGGCAATGTGCCCACGCTGCAAATCTCGTTTAACCGCGCTTTCAGATTTGCCGATCAATACAGATCACTGCTCAGTGGTCATATATGGTGGCAGCCGAATACAGTTTTAGTTTTTCCATCGTCAATCTGAACAAATATTGCTGTTTTAACGACTTCTAATTCTTTACTCATTGGTCTACACCCCTTATCTTGTACACATATAATCAAAATAGAACCATTTAAGTATAAAATAATTATCTGTTATCAGGGCGGATATAAAAATATACATAGTCAAGTCTAAAGATATTATTAAAGTTATTTTATGAGTGAAACGGAAGCGATTATTGATAGGCTCAAAGAAGTATATGGTGTAAAAACAAACAAAGACCTGTCCTTACTTGTTGGCCTTGCAGCCAATGGAAAGCTCGAAACGTCATTCCTTATCGTGAAATCGTCCAAACTCATACGGAAAAGGGGATATCAGTAGAATGGCTATTAACAGGACAAGGACAACAAATGGAATCAGGAAACACAGCTCGTTTATTATCAGTACCACATTATGCAATTCAAGCAAGTGCAGGGGGCTGTGCATTAGTCGAAGCCGAACCAATAGAGCAACACTTGTCATTAAGTCGCAAGGTGGTATAAAGCATGGCATTAACTTTTCATCCTAATCCCGGAACCATTTTAATGTGCAACTTTGAAACGGGTTTCCAAGTTCCTGAAATGGTCAAAAAAAGGCCTGTAATTGTTATATCCCCAAAAAGAAAAAATTGCTCTGGCTTATGCACTGTAGTTGCAATTAGCACACAACCCCCAGAAACAGTTGATGACCGGCACTATCTATTACCAAAAGCAAGTATGCCTCCTAAGTTTCAAATAAAAGACTCTTGGGTAAAAGGCGATATGATCTATAGGGTAGGTTTTCAAAGGCTTGACCTAATTAATATAGGCAAGGATCGTGTGACAGGAAAACGGTTGTATTTTAAGCAGGTATTAGGCAAGGAGCAAATGAAAAATATCTACTCATGTACCCTTAACTCATTAAATTTAGGGAAGCTAACTCAATATCTTTAATAAGACAAAAGTGTGTAAAAAGGTGTTATATGGTGTCATATAAGGACAAATCAGCATTAATATCTATTGACATGTATAGGCACACCTATAATAATTAAGTTGTTCCTGCGCTGCTTCGGCATCAGGCTTTTGAGACTACTGGTTAACAGTAGCTAGTTGAGGAATTTGGCGATGACAAGCCCCCTTCAACTATGAAATGAGGCTCCTTTTTAGGGGCCTTTGTCGTTTTTGGGGTGCGCCAAAAACTAAGGCATCCTTAAGCCCTCCGTTTTGAGGTTTTCTCATGTCAATTAAACAAACCAAAGAAGGCTGGAAAGTTGATTTCAGAGCAGGCGGCGCAAACGGTAAGCGATACAGGAAAACATGTAAAACAAAATCTGAGGCCGAACGTTACCAAAAGTTTGTAGAAGCGCAACATACAACAACGGGTAAGCCGTGGGAGTCGCGACAAAAAGACACACGGCGCTTATCTGATATTATTAATCTCTGGTATAAACTCCACGGCCAAAACCTGACATACAACATTGAACGGCTCAGGAAGTTGCACAACACAGCACAACGCCTAGGCGATCCAGTCGCTCATGAACTTACATCATCAAAATACGGTGTATACAGAGCGGAACGCATAGAAGAAGGCCGCTCAATAAAAACCGTCAATACAGAAATGATTTTTCTCAATGCGGTCTACAACGCTTTGCACAAAATAAAAGAAATAGAATACGAAAACCCACTTAAGTCACTGTCTAAGATAAAAGAAAAAGAACGAGAAATGCACTACTTGGACAACAATCAAATCATCACATTACTTAACGCCTTGAAACAATACCCAGACGCCGAATTGATCAGTCTGGTTTGCCTAGAAACGGGGGCGCGATGGAGTGAAGCCGAGGGTCTAACATCTACTAGAGTTAAAAACTTGAAAGTGACATTTACGGAAACTAAAAGCGGGAAAAATAGAACAATCCCAATATCTGAGAACCTTTATAAAAAGCTAAAAGAGCAACCAACCCACGCAAGCAATAAACTTTTTAAATCATCATCAAAATTTTTCTATAAGGCACTGTTAAAAACAAGCATACAGCTACCTAAAGGCCAAAAAACACACGTTTTAAGACATACATTTGCAAGTCATTTTATTATCAACGGTGGCAACATACTGACATTGCAAAAAATACTTGGACACTCAAGTATTGATATGACACTAAGATATTCACATTTAGCACCCGATCACCTTCATGATAGTGTAAAATTCAATCCAATCAGCAATTTAAAAAATTAAAGTGGACACTATATGGACACTTTTCCGCTGCTGATAAATAAAAACCTTAAAAAACAGGCGTTTACAAAATGTCAGAGCGTATAGTAAAAGAAGCCCAAGTTCCTGTGGATTTTGGCGGACAAAGATTGGATCAAATTGCAACAGAGTTATTTGAAGATTTCTCCCGGTCGCGTATTCAATCTTGGATTAAAGACGGGACAATATTAGTAAATAACAAACAGGTAAAAGCCAAAGAAAAGTTATTTGGCGGAGAAGTTGTTACGTTAAATGTTGTGGTTGAAGATCAAGAGGTTCATTTACCTGAAGACATTCCTTTAAATATTGTTTATGAAGATAGCGATATTTTAGTAATAAATAAACCAACAGGGCTTGTTGTACACCCTGCATCAGGTCATAGGGACGGAACCTTATTAAATGCGATCTTGCATCATGCACCTGAAGTTGGTCATGTGCCTAGAGCAGGAATTGTTCATCGTTTAGATAAAGAAACAACTGGACTGATGGTAATTGCCAAAACTCTTGCAGCTCAAACAGACTTAGTGTCTCAGTTGCAAGATAGAAGTATGGGGCGTGAATACGAAGCCATTACTATTGGTGTTATGACTGGCGGTGGTGTTGTGGATGAGCCTATTGGGCGTCATCCTCACAATAGGCAAAAAATGGCTGTAGAGCCTGTTCATGGTAAAGACTCTATTACGCATTATCGATTGGTAAAGCGTTTTAAAAATCATACTCATATTCGCTTAAAACTTGAGACTGGTCGCACACACCAGATCCGAGTGCATATGTCCTTTATTAAGTTTCCTTTGGTCGGCGATCCACAATATGCTGGGCGTTTGAAAATGCCTAAAGCCTGCTCACCAGAGCTTCAAGAAGGGATTCGATTGTTTCGTCGCCAAGCTCTTCATGCGAAAAAACTTGAGTTGACTCATCCTATTAGTGGTGAATTTATGGAATGGGAAGTTGAATTGCCTGAAGACATGAAAGCACTTATTGCATTGCTGAAACAGGATATGGAAGACTCAGGAAGTGATGACTCTGAATATTATTAATCTTTAAAAAGATTAGTAACCGATCGTAATTTATTGGATATTGAGAGTATCTAATTTGTTAGGATGGGATGATTTTTCAATTAAATAAATTTTAAAGCGGCCAATAGGCTGCTTTTTTTTGGACGTGTTCATTTTTATTACTGTTTAAAGAGGGCGACTTTTGTGACTGAAGAATTGAGTGTAATAACCCCAAATTGGCCAGCACCAAGTCATGTGAAGGCATTTGTATCTACTCGTAAAGGTGGCGTCAGCTCTGGTGTGTATCAGGGGTTAAATCTTGGTGCGCATGTAAAGGACCGTAATGAATTGGTTGAAGAAAACCGAACCTTGTTTAAGCAGAAAATTTCGATGCCAAACTCGCTCCAATGGCTTAATCAGGTGCATGGTACGAATGTGGCAACATTGCCATTGAGTGAAGGTAAAGGAACAGAAGCGGATGCGGCTATGACTTCTACAGCTAACCAAGTTTGCGCTATTTTAACGGCGGATTGCCTTCCTATACTGTTTACGAATCAAGATGGTTCACAAGTTGCTGCTGTTCATGCTGGGTGGCGAGGCTTATGCGATGGGGTGATTGAGCAAACAGTGAATAAATTTTCCTCTACGGATGTTGTTTATGCATGGTTGGGCCCTGCAATCGGAGCAACCGCATTTGAAGTAGGGGGAGAAGTGCGCGCTGCTTTTATGGAGCATGATGGCGAAGCTGCAAAAGCATTTGTTTCTAAGCAAGAAGGAAAATGGCTGGGGGATTTGTATCTCTTAGCAAAGCAGCGTCTTGAGAGTGTTGGTGTTGACCAAGTATATGGTGGTGAACGTTGTACTTATGAAGAAAAAGAATGGTTTTATTCTTATCGTCGCGATGGAGTCACAGGAAGAATGGCAAGTGTTATTTGGTTTGAGTAATGATTGCCTTACCTTAATTAGCAGTAAAAAATGATTCTTTTTGATCGGTGTCATTATTTTGACACCTCGGCATTGGTTTTTTAATTTTGAGACGCATTAAGTAAGCAAGTGTGATAATACGTTACTTAGATATAGAGGTTTAATAATGAGAATTGATCGTTTAACAAGTAAGTTGCAGCTCGCTTTGTCCGATGCTCAATCTGTTGCTTTAGGGCAAGACCATACAAATATTGAGCCTATCCATTTATTAATTGCTTTAATGGATCAGCAGGGGGGCAGTACTCGCCCAATTTTGCAGCAGTCAGGTGTTCAGATTGCTAAATTAAGGGAGACGTTGGATTCTATCTTGACTCGGTTGGCTAAAGTCACGGATCACGATGGAAATGTACAAATGTCACCAGAATTGGTGAGGCTGTTAAATTTAGCTGATAAAGAAGCTCAGAAGCGCAAAGATCAATATATTTCTTCTGAACTTATGCTGATGGCAATGTTTGATGGAAAGGATGACTTAGCGAAAGCATTAAAAACAACAGGCGTTACTAAGGGAGATATTACGGCAGTCATTGATCAGGTTAGGGGCGGTGAAGGTGTTAATGATGCAAATGCGGAAGAGCATCGTCAGGCATTAGATAAATATACTGTAGACTTAACTGCGCGAGCCTCATCAGGCAAGTTAGATCCCGTTATTGGTCGTGACGATGAGATACGTCGAACTATTCAAGTGTTGCAACGCCGTAGAAAGAACAACCCTGTGCTTATTGGTGAGCCTGGAGTAGGTAAAACGGCGATAGTAGAAGGGTTGGCTCAGAGAATTATTAATGGTGAAGTTCCTGAAGGTCTGAAAAATAAGCGTGTTTTATCTTTGGATATGGGGACGCTAATAGCTGGCGCGAAATACCGAGGAGAATTTGAAGAACGTCTAAAAGCGGTGCTAAATGAATTGGCTAAGCAAGAAGGTCAAATCATACTGTTCATTGATGAAATTCACACAATGGTAGGAGCTGGTAAGTCAGAAGGATCTATGGACGCCGGTAATATGCTTAAACCAGCATTAGCACGAGGTGAATTACATTGCGTAGGTGCAACAACGCTAAATGAATATCGACAGTATATAGAAAAGGATGCCGCGTTAGAGCGCCGCTTTCAGAAGGTGCTTGTTGAAGAGCCAAGTGTTACCGATACGGTAGCTATTCTGAGAGGGCTTAAGGAGCGTTATGAAGTGCATCACGGGGTGGATATTACAGACTCCGCTATTATTGCAGCGGCTAAGTTGTCTCAGCGTTATATTGTGGATAGGCAACTTCCAGATAAAGCAATTGATTTAATTGATGAAGCTGGCAGTCGTATTCGTATGGAAATGGATTCTAAACCAGAAGATATGGATCGGCTTGAAAGGCGTTTAATTCAGTTAAAAATTGAACAAGAAGCGCTTAAGAAAGAGAAGGATAAGTCATCAAAAATGCGCCTGAAAGAGTTAGATTCAGAAGTCGCATCACTAGAAAAACAATTTTCTGATTTGGACGAAATTTGGAATTCGGAAAAAGCGTTAGTTCTAGGTGGTCAAAAGCTGAAAGAAGACCTTGAGTCGGTTCGTCATGAAATGGAAGAAGCTAGAAGGGATGGCAATTTGGCTAAGATGTCCGAGCTGCAATATGGTGTTATTCCAATGCTTGAAGCGGAAATAGAAAAAGCCAGTCAAGCTGAAGAGCTAGGTCAAACGAAACTGCTGCGCAACCGGGTAAGTGAAGAAGAAATTGCGACAGTTGTCTCAAGGTGGACAGGAATTCCCGTTGATAAAATGCTTGAAGGGGAAAAAGAGAAATTGTTGCGCATGGAAGACGCTTTGCACGAATCTGTAATAGGACAAGAGGAAGCTGTATCAGCTGTAGCAAATGCTGTACGACGCTCTCGTTCAGGCCTATCTGACCCTGATAGACCTAATGGTTCCTTTTTGTTCTTAGGGCCTACTGGAGTGGGTAAAACGGAATTATGTAAGTCTTTAGCTACTTTCTTATTTGACTCTGACTCGGCAATGGTACGTTTAGACATGTCAGAGTTTATGGAGAAGCATTCGGTTGCTCGCTTGATAGGTTCTCCTCCTGGTTATGTGGGTTATGAAGAAGGTGGTTATTTAACCGAAGCGGTTCGTCGCCGCCCTTATTCTGTACTGTTATTAGATGAAATTGAAAAAGCGCACCCTGATGTCTTTAATATTTTATTGCAGGTGTTAGATGATGGGAGATTGACTGACGGTCAGGGGCGTACGGTTGATTTCAGGAACACTGTTATTGTTATGACGTCTAACCTTGGTTCTGATGTGATTCAAGAATATCGAGATGATAGTCAATATGAAGCAATTAAAGACAAAGTTATGACGGTTGTTGGGGATCACTTCCGTCCTGAATTTATTAATCGAATAGATGAGTCTGTGGTGTTTCATCCTCTTCTGCTATCGCAAATTCAAGGTATTGCCCGTATACAGTTATCACATTTGAACATGCGTTTAACAGAAATGGGGATGTCTATAGAGATCAGTGAAAATGCAATGAAGCGTTTGTCTGAGGTTGGGTATGATCCTGTTTATGGGGCTAGACCTTTAAAACGTGCTATTCAGCGCTGGATTGAAAACCCATTAGCAAATCAACTTTTGTCAGGGAAGTTTGTGAATGGAGATAACATTGTTGCCGATACTCAAGGTGATGAAATTCATTTTGTTAAGGGGTAATTTTTTTACCTTTTGAAAAATTGTAGTTAACAGAACTAAAAAGCCCCTAACAATTTGAGTATCCAATTGTTAGGGGCTTTTTTTATGGTTGATGGCTTAAAAATCTATGAATGCACCAAGAAATACACCGGAGCTTTCACTGTTAACGTCTTTGTTATCAACATCGACTAAATCGATATTCATTGAGCGGTAACCGCCCTCAAGGCCAACAAGGAAAGGTGTCTCATACTTTAGTTTGATCGTTGTATCTGTAATGCTTGAATCGCCAACCGAAAGGGCTTTGAATTCTCCACCGATAGAAATGCTTGTGCTTGGGATAGTTGCGTAAGCTGAGACGTATGCTAGCGGAATGGTTGCTGATAACCCGCTTTTTACCGAATCCAGCTCTATGGAGCCATCATAGTCTCTTAGCGTTATGCCTGCATCTAGCTCTAACCAAAGAATGCCATCTAAAAATTCATAATAGAAGGTGTAATCTGTATGTGATAAATCCAGCTTTGCTTTACCTGAAAGTGTTTGACCTTCAAATGTTACGCTAGAAGTAACAGTGCCTTCTGACTTTAAATCAGTGCCTTGAAGGCGAATGTTAGGAATTAAAGGTAGTGGGTGCTCAAAGGCGATGCCATAGTAGCGGCTACTGTCTGCTTCCATGTCAGTTGAGTCGCTTGGCGTGTCATGGTCAGAAAATTGAATAGTTGGATCTGGTGAGAAAACACCAAGTTCTGCCGTTAAGCCTAAGACATCCGCTTGTGCTGCATTGGCAAGAACTAAAGAAGAAAGTAAAAGAGCTGCTTTCATAGTTTGGTCATCCATATTATTTGAAGGTTGGAAGTAGTATAAACTTTCAGGTTTGAATTTTACTAATAAATATTTAATCTTATTAGTTAATAGTAAAAAAATATAGGATGGTAAATGAATCTGGGAAGAGAAATGGCTGGGGTAGCAGGATTCGAACCTACGCATGACAGGATCAAAACCTGTTGCCTTACCGCTTGGCGATACCCCA
>CANLRQ010000052.1 GCA_947493575.1 uncultured Marinomonas sp. | reverse complement strand
AAAATCCGATTAAGAATGCTTAATCGGATTTTCTAGGGCTATTCAATTAAATTCAACCCTTAAGTGAACAGCATTAGCTCCAAGGCTGCTTTTTTTGTGTCTAAAAGAACAATATTACATTGCGCTTTCAACAAACTCTGTTAACTGAGACTTAGATACGGCACCAACTTTAGTCGCTACCACTTCACCACCTTTAACAAGTAACAAAGTTGGAATACCACGTACATTGTACTTTGGTGCTGTTTCTTGGTTATCGTCAACGTTAAGCTTTACTACTTTTAGTTTATCTGCATACTCACCAGCAATATCTTCTAATACTGGAGCAATCATTTTACAAGGACCACACCAAGGAGCCCAGAAATCAACCAAAACTGGCACATCTGAATTTAACACTTCTTCAGAAAACTGAGCATCTGTAATTTGAACGGTATTATCACCCATTTGAATTTCCTTACATCGTCTAATTAATATTGCGTGCAGTTTAACATTAATTTTTCTGGGTAAAAATGAAAAAAAGCTAATTCCTCGATAGTAATTCACTATTTGGTTAAATAAGCAACCACACTAGGCAACTCTACTAAAGAATGAATTTCTGCATCGGGACGACCGGGCCAATCATCCTTCCAACGACGAGCCCCATGCCTATTAAACCAAACACTTCTACATCCAGCTTGGTTAGCACCAAAGACATCATCGTAAGGGTGATCCCCTATATGAATGACTGACTCAGTCAATAGATTAACCGTATTAGCGGCTTTCTTAAAAAGGCTTGAATCGGGTTTGACTACACCTTCTTTGTCCGCTCGGATAGCGAACTCAAACACATCACCCAAACCAACATAAGGATGAAAAACATCCGCATTGCCATTGGTAATAACAGCTAGGCGATAATGCTTTTTCAATTGCTTTAACATCTCAAGGGTATGCGGGTAATGATCTACTTTTTGACGCCATTCATTAAAGTGAGCAAAAGCAGACATGGCAACTTTTGCAGACTCCTCTTGATGCAAGCCGAAGAGTATTAACGCCTTACGATACATTTCTACTCGAAGTCTCGATATATCAACCTTAAGAGAAGGGTCCACTGCAATAAGCTCAAGCTTTATATTTTGCAAATGCTGGGCGTTAAATTTCTGAGAGAAACCAGGAAAGCGATCATCAAACCAATTTTCCATTGCAAAGTCTGCACGCACAATAACAGGCTCGACATCCCACAAGGTATTATCCAAATCAAACGTAATTAAGCTCATTTAATTAACCTAAGTAAAATCGCACTTAATAACTCAGATAAGTAAACTAAAAACAAATCTCCCTTATCTTTACTAAACCTTTCTAACGTATTGCTCCCTAACGCCAAAACACCCAAATATTTTAATTCACCATTAAAACGTGAGATTAAGGGCAATACAGCAGCAGACATAACCTTATCACTTATTTCACCAAATAAGTAATTTGCTTCAGCAACGGATAACACACCTGAATAACAGCCTGTTTTTAAAAGAATTTCTTTCAACACTGGTTCAGCTTCATCTAAAGTAGAAACCTTAATATTGGAATCAACCATCTCCTCAGAGAACAAAATAAACTCATGAAAAGGTACACCAAATTCATTCCGTAAAATATCATCCACAACGGAGACGAAAGCATCAAGAGAATCACACTCCAAACCCGCCAGAATCAAGCGACGGCTTTTAAGCATAATCGACTCATTTTCCCTTGCAGCCGACACCAGACATTGAAACTGAGATTGGTGCTCTGAAGCCGTTTTCCTCAACAGCATAACTTGCCTTTCCAACAAAGATATCGCATCCCCTCTTGTGGGGTGAGGAACACTCATAGACTCAAGCAGATCTAAATGATCTTTAAAAAAAGCCGGATTGTCAGACAAATATTGAGCAACTTCAGATGACTTCATAAATAACCCTTAAATGTAGATTTGCCCCTCAAAGACTTTCGCAGCAGGACCTGTCATTAAAATAGGATGACCTTCTCCTTGCCACTCTATTCGTAAGTCCCCACCATTTAAATGAGCAACAACAACTGGGTCTAACCAACCCTGCTTAATGCCCGCAACCACAGCAGCACAGGCACCTGTTCCACAAGCTTGAGTTTCACCTACACCACGTTCATACACACGCAGCCTGATTTCACTTCTATTTAATACCTTCATGAAACCAACATTTACGCAGTTCGGAAAACGACCATGAGACTCTACAGCACACCCTACAGTTGCCACATAACCATCATCTAATTCGTCCACCCTATGTACAGCATGTGGATTTCCAACAGAAACAGGGGTGATTTCAACATTCTTATCACACACCTTTAGCGTATAAAGAGACTCAAGTTTATCCACTGTAAAAGGTAAATCAGCAGGTAAAAAGCTAGGCGCCCCCATATCTACCGTTACTTGACCATCATCAAGAGCACGTAGTTGGATTTTCCCTCCACGAGTTTCTACATTAATGATCGACTTATTAATCAACTCTTTGTCGATCACAAAACGCGCAAAACAACGAGCACCATTACCACAATGCTCAACTTCCGTACCATCAGAGTTATAGATACGATATCTAAAGTCCATATCAGGGCTAAGTGGCGGCTCAACAACTAACAGCTGGTCAAACCCAATACCCCAATTACGATCACTTAATTTTTCAATCTGTTCTTTGTTAAAGAAGACTTTTCGTGAAACCGCATCAACGACAACAAAATCGTTTCCTAACCCATGCATTTTTGTAAATTTCAGCAACACAACTCACCCCCTTATTCTGGTAAAAGCTGCTCGCCAGCAAGTTGATGATCAATCGTTTCACGAGAACGAATCAAATAAGCCTTATCTCCATCCACCATCACTTCAGCTGCACGCCCACGGCTGTTGTAATTCGATGACATAGTAAAACCATACGCACCCGCTGAGCGTACAGCCAACAAGTCACCGGCAGAGATATCTAAATTACGATCTTTACCTAGGAAGTCACCAGTTTCACATACAGGTCCAACGAGATCATAGACTCTTTCCCCTTCACCTTTAGAAGACATATCAACCGGAATAATATCCATCCAAGCGCTATACAAAGAAGGACGTATTAAATCGTTCATTGCGCCATCGATAATGGCAAAGTTTTTATGGTCTGTGCATTTTAAGAATTCAACTTTTGTTAACATCACCCCAGCATTTGCGGCAATAGAACGACCTGGTTCAAAAGCCAAACTGAAATCACGCCCTTTCACTTTCTCTAAAATCAACGCCGCATATTCAGCTGGTTCAGGTGGAACTTCATCGCGATATTTCACGCCTAACCCACCACCTAAATCCACGTGCTTAATTGTAATGCCCACAGAACTCAATTCATCAATTAACGTCATCAAACGATCAAAGGCATCTAAAAAAGGTCTTAATTCAGTTAATTGAGAACCGATATGGCAGTCTACTCCCATCACATCAAGATTCGGTAATGAGTTGGCTAACTGATAAATACGAACTGCTTCTTTAATATCAATACCAAATTTATTTTCTTTTAAACCTGTAGAAATATAAGGATGAGTTTTCGCATCAACATCAGGATTCACCCTCAATGAAACAGGGGCTTTTTTATTCAATGTTCCAGCGACGTCATTTAAACGATAAAGCTCGGCTTCGGACTCTACATTAAAGCAATGAATACCCACTTCTAAAGCACGTTGCATCTCGTGAGCTTGTTTACCTAACCCTGAAAACATAACTTTTTCAGGGTTTCCACCAGCACGAAGAACACGCTCTAGTTCACCAACAGATACGATATCAAACCCAGCACCCATTCTGGCTAAAACATTTAAAAATGCGATATTGGAGCAAGCCTTTACCGCATAACAAATTAGTGTTGGGTGAGTTGAAAATGCATTCGCATAGGCATTGTAATGACGCTCAATTGTTGCTCTAGAATAAACGTAAGTTGGTGTACCGTGAGTTGCAGCGACATCCGCTAAAGGGACACTTTCAGCATGTAACTGTTCAGCTGAATAATTAAAAAAATCCATGAAATAACCTCTTAATTTATTGGTGCTATTGTCTCGAATGTAGGTTCTTTTTCTGGAAGGTATAAAGCACCTTTATTGCCACACGCAATAATCATACTTGAGAAAAAGACTACCAAGATCAATTTATACATCACCAAATCTCATAAATAGTAAAATAATGGTGACAGTATACTTGTGAGCGCCTTAATACCCAAGCCAAACAAGACAAAACTCCAAGCAAATTCCCCCTCAAAACAGTTTGTAGATGAAGTTTGATATAGTATTCTTAGACTCTGTTTAATCAGCCTGCTGTATGAAAGGAACCACTATTAATATTCAAGAGGACCCACATCCTACGGTAACCCCCAAAAAGCGCAAACGCTTAGCAATGACAAAATGGCTTTTCATCCTATTTATTGCCGCAATCGTTCACTCAATTGGGTTCTATAGCATTGGAAACAGCTCTTGGTTGAGTCATATTTTTATTCCTGAAAACACACAGAACCAACCAGATACCCTTGTTAAACAAAGCAATAAAACTTCGAACATTTTCCCAATAGAGACACTATTACAAAAAGGCACGCTAACACAAAAAGACACGCCAACGCCTTTAGTTTCAATTGAATCAGAATCATCGCAGTCTGAACCGAATCTTCCCCCAGCACTTCCTAATCAAACCGAAGCACTGGTACTAACAAAAAATGAGCACATAGAAGTACACACAACGCAAAACAAAGTCACAAACAGCAGTGCACCAAATATCAAAAATGAAAAGAAAAATGCTGTAAATAAACTAGGTGACATAAATAACTCAAGTGTAGTAAATAAGTCAGCCATCGACATTGAAAAAGCCATTACTGTTGAACCAAAAAACAATGCCGAAACAACAACATCAAGTTTAATCACTTCAGAAAAAGTAACATCGAGCTCAATTACTCTCACAGAGGAATCGGCATCCTCCCAAGCTTTAATTGAGGACGAATTAGCAGGCGTAGACTCGATTGAGAATCCGACCCTTGCCGACTCATTTGATATTGTTAATCAAAATTTATTAACACAGCCCGCAGATTTATTAGAAGAAGAGTCATCTGAAAATGTATTCTCACCAGCATTCAAGGCCGCATTGACAGAAGCTATTGAGGAGCAAAAAAGATACCTTAGTGGCGACATAAAAGAAGACAGCTACCAAATAACGAAAGACTCAGATGGAACCCGTTATGTAAATATAAAGGGGATTTGCTGGAAAATACCACCTGAAGGAGAGTCAGGAGAATGGTTTATTGTCCCAGCAGGCTGTAACAGCCAAAAAAGTACGTTTCATTTTGAATTTGGATTCACTCCTGAGATGTTAAACCCTAACTCACCATTTTCACGTTTACTGGGGTTAGAGTTAGACCCACATTACTATTCAGAATGACAACTTGAGACAACACCTTTAAACAATAAGGGAAGCATAAAGCTTCCCCCTTCATAAAAGAACAAACAAAAGTCTCACATTCTTCTATTATTTATACCTAAGCAACATTACGCATTTAAACGTGTAGCCAAGTCAGCATTTGCCCTTTCAACAGCAAGCAACACTTGTCTCGGTGCCGTTCCGCCTACATGATCACGGGCAGAAACAGAACCTTCTAGAGTCAGTACGTTAAAGACATCTTCTTTGATCATGTTACCGAATGATTGCAACTCTTCTAAGGTCATTTCTGATAAATCACGGTTTTCTTGCACACCAAATCCAACTGCTTTACCAACAATCTCATGAGCATCACGGAAGGCAACACCCTCTCTCACTAAATAATCGGCTAAATCTGTCGCTGTCGAAAAACCTCGACGAGCAGCTTCATACATGTATTCTTTGCGGGACTCAATGGCTGGAATCATGTCCGCAAAAGAACGTAAAGAACCTTTTAATGTATCTACCGCATCAAACAACGGTTCTTTATCTTCCTGATTGTCTTTATTATAAGCCAGTGGTTGCGACTTCATTAAAGTTAACAAGCCGATCAGATGACCGTACACACGGCCTGTTTTACCACGAACCAATTCTGGCACATCTGGGTTTTTCTTTTGCGGCATAATTGAAGAGCCAGTACAAAAGCGATCAGGTAAGAAAATAAAATTAAATTGCGCTGAAACCCACATAACCATCTCTTCAGCCCAACGAGAAAGGTGCATCATGATGATGGAAGCCGTAGATGTAAACTCAATTGCAAAGTCACGATCACTAACCGAATCCAAAGAGTTATAAGTAGGACGTTCAAAACCAAGCAGTTCAGCCGTCATATTACGGTCAATTGGGTATGTCGTACCAGCCAATGCTGCTGCGCCTAATGGCAGAATGTTTATACGCTTACGACAGTCAAGTAAACGCTCATAATCACGCTGAGCCATTTCGTACCAAGCCATTAAATGATGACCAAAAGTGACAGGTTGAGCGGTTTGTAAATGCGTAAAGCCCGGCATAATAGTATGAGCTTCTTTTTCCGCTAGGCTCAAAATACCTTGTTGCATACGCGTAATTTCGTCTAATAAAAAATCAACTTCATCACGCATATACAAACGAATATCGGTTGCAACCTGATCGTTACGCGAACGACCCGTATGCAATTTTTTTCCCGTAATACCAATTTTTTGAGTCAAACGAGCTTCAATATTCATATGAACATCTTCAAGTTCAATCGACCACTGAAATTCTCCACGGGCAATTTCCGCTTCAATTTCTTGTAACCCTTGAATAATCTGATCACGTTCAGATTCCGTCAATACACCAACATGCGTCAACATAGTAGCGTGTGCAATTGAACCTTGTATATCTTGGCTCGCCATACGTTGATCAAATTCAACAGATGCTGTAAAACGTGCAACAAATGCATCTACTGGCTCAGAAAAACGGCCACCCCACTGCTGATTCGTCGCTTTAGTTGTATCACTCATTCAATTCTTTCCCACTTAGGTCAACAAAGGCCAAAGAGTACATCAACCAAGACGCTTTATAAAGTGTTTGAGGATGACGCATGGAACCTTTGTGGGTATCATAGAAAAAACGACGCCATTGCATCTTCATCAAAATGAAAACCTGTTTAAAATGAAGATCGCCCCCTTTATCTAGGAGCCTTTGTGAAAGAAAAAATTATTATCGCCACTCGTGAAAGCCAACTTGCACTTTGGCAAGCGAATAACGTAAAAGCTCAATTAGAAGCTCTCTACCCTGAGCTATCGGTTGAACTCTTAGGAATGACCACTAAGGGTGACCAGATTTTAGATTCCCCCTTATCTAAAATTGGCGGTAAGGGGTTGTTCGTTAAAGAATTAGAACACGCATTATTTGAAAAACGTGCCGACATTGCCGTTCACTCAATGAAAGACGTTCCAATGGATTTTCCTGAAGGTCTGGGTCTAGCAGTAATTTGTCAACGAGAGAATCCAACCGATGCTTTTGTTTCCAATCATTACCAACACATAGACGATCTGCCTGCTGGGGCAATTGTGGGCACATCTAGCCTTAGACGCTCTTGCCAACTCAAAAGAGTACGCCCTGATTTACAAATAAAAGACTTACGAGGCAATGTTAACACTCGCCTAAAAAAATTAGACAACAAGGAATACGATGCCATTATTTTAGCATCAGCAGGTCTCATTAGACTTGAAATGCAAGATCGTATTCAGCACTGTATTTCTGATGAAGTCAGCCTACCTGCGGGTGGCCAAGGTGCAATGGGTATTGAATGTCGTATCGACGATGAAAGAGTTAAAACACTCTTAGAACCATTAAACCACCTTGAAACGCGCTACTGTGTTACCGCTGAAAGAGCGGTTAATAAACGCTTAAACGGTGGCTGCCAAGCTCCTATCGCATGTTTTGCAACACTCGATGGAGAGACCATTCACTTACGTGGTTTAGTTGGCTCCCTTGATGGGCAGTCCATTATTACAGCTGAATCCCAAGGGGCAAAAGAAGACGCAGAAAAACTAGGAACGCGGTTAGCAGAAGAACTTTTAAGTAAAGGCGCGGACAAACTGCTAGCTGAAGTAATGGGTTAGGTTGTATGCAAGTATCAGGTAAAACAATCGTCATTACTCGCCCCGAACCCGAGAATCAAAGTAGTTATGCCTTTTTTAAGTCTCATGGGGCTAACCCTATCGCTCTACCTGCGATGACTATTTGCCCGATTACAGACCCTCAAAAACGAGCATCGATACAATCTAAAATTTTTGATATTGATTTGTATGACTTTGTCATCTTGGTTAGCAAAAATGCCGTTCGTGAAGCCTGCGAGTGGCTAGATAGATGTTGGCCAATGTTACCTGAAGCCATTCACTGGATTGGTATTGGGCAAGGAACAACGAAACTGCTGCAACAAGAAGGCATTCCCGCGACAACAAATCTTGGACAAACATCGGAAGATTTACTTCGTTGGCCATTACTTGCAAACTTAGATGAAAAGAAAGTACTTATTATCAAAGGGGAAGGAGGAAGATCAACATTAAGTGACACTCTTAGTCAAAGAGGAGCAAAGGTAGATCACCTAAATTTATATGAAAGAATCCCTTTATACTATACAGACAAGCAGTTATCCCAAGCAGACAAAGCCAACTTAATTCTTATTACTAGCGGAGAAGGCTTAGAAAATTTACAAGCTTCTTTAGCAAAACACGCAAAAGTATGGTGTGATAAGACTATTATTACACCAAGTGCGCGAGTGGCAGAGTTAGCCAGACGCCATGGTTGGAGCTCTGTAGTTCAGGCAACTGGAGCAGACGACAACAGTATTTTGCAAGCCATCGATTGTTTACAGGATATTTAAATGACAGAAAATACAACAAACAACACCACTTCTGATACGGATCAATCGAAAGAAAGTGCTGAGCCAATTACACCTAAGTCTCAAACGAGCCCTAAAAATACACTGTCACTAGTCGCCATTGCAGTTGGTGCTGTGGCAATAGGGCTCAGTGGGTGGAATCTTTACCAACAACGTATTGCAACCGAAAATCTTCAACCTATAACTCAACAACTATCTAAAGTAAGCGAATCACAAGACAGTTTAAATCAACAGGTCACACAACAAGGTCGCGTCTCTCAATCCTTACCTGCGATACAAAAAAAACAACGTGAACACGACTCTCTTTTGAAAGAATTGCAAGACAATTTAGAAGGATCACAAACACAAGTCACTCAGCAAAACAGTAAGCTAGTGTCATTAGGTCAACAACTCAATCGTATTGGCAATACAACCAAAGAAGATTGGAAGCTAGCAGAAACGGAATACTTAATCCGCCTAGCCAACCAAAGACTCTTAATGGAAAACGACATTACCGGTGCTGAAAACCTACTTTCGTCCGCGGATCAGATCCTTGGAGAAATGGCGGACCCAATACTATTCGAAACACGTAAAGCCATTGCTAAGGACATCCAAGCACTTAAAGCAACCTCTTCTTTTGATACTGAAGGTCTCTACTTACAACTGGATGCTCTGGCTTCACAAATTAATAAACTGCCACAACGAGAGCCATCCACACAATGGCAGAAAAACAATGCCTCTGAAAACGACAGTTTAGACAACAGTGAAAGAAGCATTCAGTCAGTATTATCAGAACTACTGGCGTCGGTAAAATCTCTTGTTGTCATCAATTACGATCACAAACCTATTAAAGCGCTATTACCTGCTGCGGATTACCAAGAGTTAGTTAGCTCAATACAAATACAGATCAGTGTGGCTCAATTAGCCTTATTGAAAAAACAAAACACTATTTATCAAACCGCACTAA
Source organism: uncultured Marinomonas sp. (assembly GCA_947493575.1). Lineage (GTDB taxonomy): Bacteria > Pseudomonadota > Gammaproteobacteria > Pseudomonadales > Marinomonadaceae > Marinomonas. Next base: position 10,241 of record CANLRQ010000052.1, on the reverse strand, counting down.
AACACGTCGTCGAAGCGGTGAGCACCCATTTTGAAATTAAAGCCAAGCCTGTGGTTGCCTTTATCACCAGTATTACCGCGTTACAGCAAATAAACCCAGAGCCTGAGCTGCCCCTTCCTAGAGATTCCCTTGCTGCCATTAAGAAGTTAATGACTGAATGGCAATCTCTCTCTCTTAACAATGCCCAAAAAAGCATTCTTCAAGAAGAGATAGTAGAAGATAAGAATCTATCCAGAGTTGGTCCTGCTGAAATAGCAACAGAAACAGCCACAGCAACAGCAACAGTGATAACAGAGGCTGAAGTAACACCTAAAACGGTAGCAGAGCCAAGCCCAACTAACAATTCAGTTGTTGAAAGCGAAGAAGCTGCTCAAAGTGATTCCACGTCATCCACTGAAACCAGTGAAAACAGTGAAAACAGTGAAATGGGTACTGTGAAGCCTCAGACAGACATGAATGAGACATCTCAACCAAAAGCAGAACCTACTCCTGAGCCAACTACTGACCAAGCTTCTGAAACACCTGCACTACCAAAGAGCGACGCACAATCAAACATTGATTTGAACGAGGTGAGCGCATGAGAAAATTTTTCCTAATCATGATTCTGTTTTTAATCTTAGGGGGAACCCTAGGCTTATTAATGCGTCAAGACTCAGGTTATATACTGATTGCCTTCGCGGGAGTCACTATTGAGACCAGCTTCTGGGTATTTCTTCTCTTCATTATTACCCTTTTGATTGTACTCGACTGGTCGAAGCGCATTTTATTTGCAACACTCCGCCCCGGCTCATCCCTAGCTAAATTAACAGGAAATATTAGCCAAAAGCGTGCTTCAAGAAACACCATTAAAGGCTTACTTGAACTCGTAGGCGGTAATTGGTTAAAAGCGGAGAAATTATTAACCAAAAGTGCCGATAAGGTGCCATACCCTCTAATCAATTACATTGGTGCGGCTTATGCTGCCAGCGAACAGGACGAACATTCGAGATCAAAAACACTGTTACAAACAGCTCATCAATTAACTCCTGAAGCCGATTTTGCCATTAGTTTTGCTCAAAGCCAGATTCAGATGCGTCAAAAGCATTATGAAAGCGCCCTAGCAACGCTGTTAAGACTTAATAAGGTAAAACCTAAGCATAGACAAGTGCTAAAAATGTTAGTGCAAGCCTATACCCATTTAAAAGATTGGGATGCTCTTTTAGCGTTAACACCTAAATTAAAAAAAGAAGGCATTTTAGATGATGCAAATATGCTTGAGCTGGAGAAAAAAGCTTTCCTAGCCCTGCTAGAAAATATGCAGTATCGCAGCAAATTAGGCAGCGCTCCTGAAGAGCTTATTAGAGAAATGGAATATCTATGGCATAAGTTAAGTGAGCTGGATAAAGACGAGAACATGCGAGTGTTGTACGCACGCTCATTAATTCGTTTTAACAACAATCAAAAAGCAGAAGAGTTCATCCGCCAAAGTTTAAATCATGAGTGGTCTGAAACCTTAATTTTTGAATATGGTCATTTGGATAACATCAACGCCAAAAGAGCATTACAAGCAGCAGAATCATGGCTGAAAAAATACCCTGAGAGTACTAACCTATTACTTGTTTGTGGACGTTTAAGTCAACAGCAAAAGCTTTGGGGTAAATCGAAGGAGTATTATCAATCTGCCATTGATTTAGATCCAAGCAGTGAGGCATTAGGTGAGTTAGGTCGCTTATTAAATGCTCTTGGCGATACTGAGCACAGCCAACAATTAATGCTAACCAGCTTAAATCATTCATCCAGAAACCTAAAAGCACTTCCACTACCTTAAGCATAGTGATGATTTAACTCAGTGTATTGCAAACGCCCTTGTAAATTATAAGAAATTACAAGGGCGTTTTTCATGCTAAAAATAGCTCTAGGGAATAATTGTTCAAAAAAAGATCGCCTGTCATCATTTTGTCAGTAATCTCTGTGTTAAACTGTCCCCTTCACGGAACCTGTGGACCAGCATTTGCTGCCCCCCCTTTTATCTTGCTCTCTCTTTTAAATGTTGGGTAAATAAAAAAGCAATTCTCCGTACCACTTTGAGATCAAAAACATGCAAAATTTAACACCTGAAGGCCAACAACTCGTTAACAACCTATGTAACCAATATAACCTAAGCTATGATGCGATCATGCATATGCTTATTGCTGTCAACAATGGAGGCAGCTCCATGGCTCAATTTAACTCTCCTGAATTAGGTGGTTCTGGACAATGGATGCGCGGAGGCATGACGATGGTTGGAGACATGTTTAACAACGGCTTAAAGATGACAGTTGATAATCTTTGTAATGACCTTGCAAATGGCCTTTCTAATATGCAAGTTTTTGTTCCAGTTTCGGCAAACTCCCCTGCAAGCAATCAATGGTGGCCGGGAGATTTAGGTCAACCCTTTAGCAGTGGTGCACAAAATAACCTTAGGTACGCAGTATTTCCTAATCGTCTCGCGGTAGATATTAATGGTAGCGTAACTGTGTACAACACCCTCGATAACAATATTAGTGGTGTTAGCCAGCAGCAAGGCAGTGACAATTCGCTCACTTTTAGCAGTCAATACGGTACCATTTCAGTGGCTAGCTTACCTATTGTTTCTGGTGCTGGAACGCCACCAGCAATGCAACAAAATTTCGCTGAACCATTACAAAGCTTTAACCAGTCAAACTACCCTCAGTCAGTGCAACAAGAACAACCCGTTCTAACAAACCCATCCAATACAAATTCTTCTAACACAGCTTCGTATTCAATTGATGAGTGCATTCAACTCATCGAAAAGCTATCTAAATTACGTGATATTGGTGCTATTTCTGATAATGAGTTCAATACAAAAAAAGCAGAACTTTTAAATCGTATTTAAATTCCATTATGTTTACGGGAGGTGAACTTATACCATTCATCTCCCGCCCCCGCCTTTGAAAGCTTCACAAAAATGTCACACCTTCGTAACAATAAATCCACATACATTCGCTATACTTCACTAATATGCTTATTTGCTAATACATCAATTAAGTCCTGTCATTAAATTGTAATAGGTTATTTACCTGTCAATGGCTAAATTAAACAAAGTCGCTAACGAAACCATTCATTTTTTTCTACTTGAAATTAATCAACAACTCTTACAAGTTGAACACTTTTTTCTACACCCAAGCAAAATGCTTGCTGCCCAACTGTTTGGACGGTCAGGTTATTCAGCAAATTTATGCTCTCGTGTACAAAACGCTATCGATAGCCAACTTCGGGGTGAAAAGGACGAGAGTACTCGTTTTAGATTAAAGTCAGTAGCGCTCTTTGCTCAAGAGATACACACTTTAATTCAACTTGCCCGACAGTCAGTAAAAGAGCTCAATCAGCCTAAACAGCTCAATCAAAATGATTACCTTGAACTGCAAAAAATCATCCCGATGCAGGAACATCCAGCGGTTATAAAACAAATACGCATTTTAATTGATGCGGTAGAGCCCATACTCAATGAATCAAATTCTCAAAAAGCCATCAAATTAGGAAAGAAGTGTGTCACCTTACAAAACAACTTCCAATCATCACTTGATGAGGTTCTTAAAAAATCGGCTTCTGTTGAATTGAACCATGCGGTTACCCAAGCACTGTTTGTGACTTCATTAATAAAACAGATGCTTGACCTAATGAAAAATGTTTTTGATACGGTTCTTTCTATTAGTATTGGCCAGAAAATGAATCAGCATCGCTATCATTCACTTTCTAATGTGGCTGATGAATTTGAATTCGACTCAACAGAAATGCACATTGAAACGGTAGCAGAAACACGTTCTGGCAGCGCAATATCAGGCATAAGAAGACTCAATAATAGTGAAGAAGAAAACAGCCCTTATCTGGCTATTTTTAAAGAAGGTGAAAAAAAGAAGCTGCAAGAAGAGCTCGAAGGGGTAGAAAGTTGGCACGACATCTACCCGGGACTTGCCCCTAAAATTCTGGCCTACCAAAGCAAAAAAAAATCGGCTTCTCTCTTAATAGAACACTTACCCGGCTTTACCTTTGAATCCTTAATAGTTAATGGCAACCAAGCTGTTTTAGATAAAGCCATTAAGCAACTTATTATTACCTTAAATTCTATTTGGGATGAAACCAAAACAAATGACGCAGCACCGGCGCAATTTGTTCGTCAACTGCGTAAACGCTTACCCAGTGTCTATGCTGTTCATCCTAAGTTTAATACACAAAACGCCAGTATTTGCGGAGCTATTCAACCCTCTTTTGACGAAAAGTTGAAACAGGCGCAAATGAAAGAAGAAAATTGGCAATCTCCATTTTCTGTTTATACCCATGGCGACTTTAACCTTGATAACATCATTTACGAACCTGAAGAAAAACGTATTAATTTCATCGACTTACACCGTTCAAAATACAGTGATTATGCCCAAGACATATCGGTATTTATGGTGTCAATTTATCGGCTCACTATCCTAGATAAACAACGCCGAAGTAATATGATGAAAGTTGCTATTCACTTTTTTCAATCCATTCGTCAGTCAGAACACATTCAACAAGATGCGACATTTGAGGTTAGGATAGCGCTTGGCTTAATCCGCTCATTTACCTCTTCCACACGTTTCATTCTTGACCCGAGTTTATCTAAGCGCATGTATTTAAGAGCCAATTATCTATTAGATCGCGTACTGGAAATAGAAGCGGGTCAAGAGCACACATTTATCATCCCATTGGAGGATTTGTTCATTGAATAATCTACGTATTGGCGTCATTGGTATACCGGGAAAATGGTCTACTGAAGTGCTAGCGGACAGACTTGAAGCAAAAACAGGCTTCCGTCTTGTCATCGATATGGCTGATATAGCCCTAGACTTAAACACCAAAAGCCTAATGGCAAACGGGGTAAACCTATGTGAGCTTGATGGGTTAATCGTCAAAAAAGCCAGCCAAACTTACAGCCCTAGCATGTTAGATAGAGTGGAATTACTGCGCGTTGCAGAAGCCGCAGGCGTATCCGTTTTTAGCTCTGCCGAAAGCATTCTTCGCTTAGTTGACCGTTTAAGCTGTACCGTTACACTGCGAAATGCAGACATCCCAATGCCATCTACGTTTGTCACTGAAAACATTGATCAAGCCATTGGCGCCATTAGAGAATACGACAGTGCCGTACTCAAGCCTCTTTTTTCAACCAAAGCACGCGGTATGACTATTTTAGAAGCCAGTCAATCGAATGCGGAACTCACAAAAGAGCTTGAAATCTTTAAAGTCAATAATCCCATGATGTATTTACAACAGAAGCTTGACCTTTCAGGGAGAGACTTGGGAATGGTATTTATTGGCGGTGAATACTTGTGTACTTATGCCCGTGTTTCCCAAAGTGACACTTGGAATACCACCATTCATGATGGCGGTCGCTATGAAGATTATCAGCCTTCAGACGAATTGATTGAATTAGGTCGTAAAGCACAATCCCCATTTGGGCTGGACTTTACAACTGTCGACATTGCTCTTACAGATACAGGGCCAATCGTCTTTGAAGTCTCCGCCTTTGGTGGTTTTAAAGGTGCTCTTGAAGGCTCAAAAATTGATGCGGCTGAAGCCTATTGTAATTATGTATTGACTAAATTGGACAAAAAATGAACGCTAATTTATCTGCTATTTCAAAAGAACTTAACATTAATACCAATGTTTGCACTCATCGCTTTGACCTTGCATTAAGTGATTGTCACGTAACCGTTTACAGTAATACAGCGATTCTTGTTACTGAGTTACAGTATTACTTCCGCAGTTATCCTCAAGGAGCGGAAGCAGAAGCCCAAAATTCAAACATGGAAATCTATTTACTTGAAAGCTCTGAACCTGCTCCAGATTACCCATGGAAAGATTGGGCTAGAGAAGCAGGAAAATCCGGCAGAAAAGACAGCCATATAGACATCCACCAAGGTCGTTTATTACATAAAGTTCGCACTGGAATGACGTTTTTTCAAAGCAATAGCAGCAAAATAGCCCTTGGTCCTTGCTTGAAAAACATCAACCAGATCGTCAACTTTATCAATAACCAATATATGAACTACCTACAGCAGCAGGCCCATGTCATTTGCCACGCAGCAGCGGTAAGCATTAACGGTAAAGGCACTGCTGTCGCGGCCTTCTCTGGCGGTGGTAAATCCACTCTAATGCTAAAACTAATGGATCATATTGATGCGAAATTCATCTCAAATGATCGTTTATTTTTAAAGGCTGAAGGCGAGGAAGTGACTGCACGTGGTGTGCCTAAGTTACCTCGTATTAATCCAGGTACCATTTTAAACAACCCTAAACTCTTAAGCATTATCGATTCTGAAGAGCAGGAACGTTTAAACAACCTACCAAAAGCAGTACTTTGGGATTTAGAACAGAAATACGATGTCATGATTGATGATGTATACGGCGATAATAAGGTACATCTTGATACCAAATTAGATACTGTATTGTTGCTCAACTGGGATAGAAACAACCCTGAAAAACCTCAATTAAAGAAGATTAACCCAGCGGATAATATCGAATTAATCAGTGCAATTATGAAAAGCCCGGGACCTTTCTTCCAAAATGAAAACAATGAGTTTTTGATGGGGCCAGAAATTCCAGCATTAGAAAAGTATTTAGCTGTCTTAAACAAGGTAGATGTGTATGAAGTGCATGGTGGCGTGGATTTTGAATACATAGCTGAAGCCTATTTAGCTCTGACTCAGAACACTTAAATACTCATCATCGCCATAGGCAGTTTGCAGCTGACAGTCAGTTTAAAACTGTCCATGGCGGTTTTTAAAGCGAATTTACAAATTTACAAAGTGGACACTTTAATAAAGCCGAAGCTGGCCTAATAAAACACACTATTGAGGATACAATGACAGAGGAAAACCAATCACCTTACCCCATCATTGCAATGATTAGACACGGCGCTTATAAGCAATTGAAAGACGTCCCAAGCGCATTACAGCCTTTTGCACTTACCGAAGAAGGTAAGCAGGAAGTCATTGTTGAGGCAAAGAAGTTTGCAAGTTTATTGGAAACTAATGGTTGGCAATTAAATCCCATCATTCACTCATCAAATCAATTAAGAGCCTGGCAGACAGCTGATATTTATCGACAGGAGCTAGCTCACCTATTTACCACACCTCCCTCTCATATCACCCATGATATGCTTTCTGAGCGCAGTGTTGGTTGTGTTGCAAATTTAACAATTAAAGAAATTGAGTCCATTCTAGAGGCAGATCCACGCTTTGATTCGCCTCCAGAAAATTGGAAATCAGACAGCGAATATTGTCTACCTTTACAAGGGGCAGAATCCCTGATGATGGCAGGAACACGAGTCGTTAATTGCTTAATTGAACAATCTCACATCCAAGCTATTGATGCGCAATTAAGCAATCAAACTGAATCCCCAAGCAACACCATGACAAAAAATAACACTGTCCATTTATTTTTTGGTCACGGAGCATCATTTCGCCACGCTGCATTTCATATAAATGTAATATCTTTATGCGATATTAAGAAGTTTAGCATGCATCATAGTCACCCAGTCATGATTCAAAAACAGAGTGACGGTATTTGGTCACATGTTGCGGGAAACTGGAAAATTCGTAAGAACGCTCTTTCTTTTAATGACTAATTGCATAACCAAGTTTAAAACAAACATTCTGTGTTTTTGAAACTGCATATCGACTTTATAGGTACTTTTTATGACCCTTTCTTCACCATTATTATCACTTGTACCTTCTTCCAGTACTTTGAAGAAAATAAAGGACAATTCAAAACACAGCAAGAAGCCTAAGGTAAAAAAGCTAACGAAAAAGCAAATGAGACAAATTAAAGTGTCAGAAGCTTCCACACCCGAAGCCGTATCAACACTGTTTTCTTCTGCTCAAAAGTTAATTAATAAAACCGACAAAAAACAACTTAGAAAATCTTCTTGGTTAATAGAAAAAGGTTCAGCTGACGCTCTAGTAAATAAACAAAATGAGCTTATCAACGCAGTAACGATTCAAAAGAAGCAACCTAAATGGCATTGGCCTTCCAAAACATTGTTTTTTATCTCTGACCCTCATGCTGACGCCGATGCTTTTGAAGCCTCACTTATTGCCACGGGTGGCGTTATTAGAGATAGGTCCGGGCATCTTAAACTGACCAAACAAGGTAAAAAAAGCACTTTTATTGTTGGTGGTGACTGCCTTGATAAAGGCCCAAGTAATTTAGCGCTCTTACGTAAACTTAAAGAGATAATCGATTTAGGGGCAGATTTAAAATTACTAGCAGGCAATCATGATTTGCGTTTGTTAATTGGTTTACTGTCTATCGCTGGTGAAAGAGACACAGGCAACGAACATATGTTTGTACGTATGGGAAACAAGGTTGTTCCTCTGCTAAAAGAAGTATTCGATATCTACTTAGCGGATACAGACTGGCAAAAAGGCGTACCAAGCGAAGCCGAGTGCAAAGCTCAATTATTCCCTTCTGATGAATGGTTTTCCGAATTTCCAAAACTCGCTCAAGGACTTGTGCCTGAAGAAGGCATCGAGCGTGAGCTGAAAAAAATGACCACCAAATCTCATTCATTTGAGAAAAACTGCTTAAAAGCAGGCTTAAGTTTGCCTCAGGTGTATGCCACAGCACAAAAATGCCAAACACTGTTTTTATCCAAAAAAGGCGAATTTTCTTGGTTCTTTAACGAAATGCAGCTTGCCTATAAAAAAGGATCATTCTTATTTGTGCATGCAGGAGTAGATGACACCATCAGTGAACTAATTGCCAAAAAAGGTGTATCTCACTTAAATAAATGCTTTAAAAAACAACTTCACTCCAACCTGTTTGACTTTTATTACAGCTCAATAGCCAATACATTTAGAACCAAGTACCGCAAGTCTGATAAGCCGCTCACACAAAAAGGCGTCAATACCATACGCAAAAGCGGCATTCATGCAGTGGTTCGTGGCCATGTAAATTACCAGCAAGGTCAACAGCTAAATGTGAAGCAAGGTTTACTCCATGTTGAATGCGACATTACCTTAGACCGAAATTCACGTATTAAAGAAGGTTTAGAAGGCATAGGTTACGGGGTAACCATTATTCAGCCTAAAGGTCGAATTATTGGACTGAGCTCTGATTTTGATACAGCGAAAGTATTCCATCCAAAACGCTATTTAAAAACAGCTAAGAATGAAGAAAAGATCAGATTAAAAGCCGAGAAAAAAGCCCAAAAGCAGCTAAATAAATCAATGAAAATGAGTATACGTCATGCGGTTTAAAAATGAATTTCAACATGTATCACTTCAAGACCCTCAATCTATCCAAGAGTTGCTTATTTCTATTGCAGAAGGCATAGGTAAAGGAGAAGTGGATTTTTCTGATGAAGAAGGCCAACTGGTTCTACAACCCAAAGGGTTACTAGACTGTAAAATCACCGCCAGCGAAGGTGCATCACGCCACAAAATAGAGCTTAAAGTAAGCTGGAATAAACAAAATAAAGAGCTCTCTAATACCCCTTTAAGCATTAAATAAGCAGCTCTAATGGCAACTCAAGCCATGACACAATTCATAACATAATAGATTCACGGATTAGTAAAAACGCTAATCCGTGATCATTTAATATTTTTCAATCAACACGTTGCGCTTAAGCATTCATAAACCCGATTGCTAAAGATAAAAATGCCCCTATGTGAACAACCATAATCGCGCGGTCTTTCCAAAGAACGCCGACAAACCGCTTTAGCAATGGACGCCGCGAGTAACGGCCAAGGAATTGCCTTAGCACCCAGCATTCTCTTAGGTTCAAAAACAGACCACAATAAACTAATCAAAGTATGGGAAGATGAACAAAACGACCAAGGTGGGTATTACATTGTCTACCCAAAAAATGCCAAAACCAGCATGGCTAGGGAAGCATTGAAAACGTGGTTTTTAGATGAAGTGGATGTTTAACGTATTTAATAGAGTTAATGTAAACTTCTTTGTTTTGTATCATCAACACACATTGATGACACAAAACATTTTTTATTCAAAATAGCACTCTACCTTTTGATGTGGGAGAGCATTAAAGTATCATACTGAAATCAGATACAAACCTTATTCTATTGCTATAAAAATAGGCTCAAGAAAAATAAAGTGAGCCACTTGCAAAAACATTCCCAAATCAGCTCATCAACTGCCAGTTAAATACCAAACCAACAACACTTCAGACAAAAATAACACATTACCTTACATAAAGGCGCCAAACTGCTATT
>CANLRQ010000051.1 GCA_947493575.1 uncultured Marinomonas sp. | reverse complement strand
TTTGTCTGAAGTGTTGTTGGTTTGGTATTTAACTGGCAGTTGATGAGCTGATTTGGGAATGTTTTTGCAAGTGGCTCTAACAACAGTACTATTAGCTGTATTTACCTGATCTTCCAAGATATCATCTGGTATTGGTTCCATTTTTACTCCAATACGTAATCGCTCTAATTCTCTTTGCATATTCATTAGGATACGAGACTTATCTATGTTTGATTCCATTATCTGCATTTCTTTCGCCAATGCATGACGCTCTGACACACTGGTTGAAGGATTTGACATGCGTTGAAACAGGTCATTAAAGCCACTAGTATTTAAAACACCTTTTATCTCGTGAATAATAACCCTTCTTCTATACCTATTATTTGGAAGAAGTGCCTCAAGCGGTCCATATGTTACGCCCATAAAATTTCCTTTTTAATAAATGAGTAAGCAATAACAAAAGCAAAACATATACCAACATTACTAACAAGAAAAGCCGCCTTAATTGAAATAATCTACATTAAAGATCGCTTCAGTTAATCAGCGGCTATGACTCATTAGTTATAATTCATTGAACCTCTTATTTATTGGTTTTTTTCGTTTTCACGTCCAACCATACTGCCAGTAATAAGATCGATCCTTTAACAATCAGTTGCCAAAACGTTGGTACGTCCAACATACTCATGCCGTTGTCCAAGCTAGCCATGATTAAGGCGCCCATTATCGCTCCAAACACCGTCCCGATACCACCAGCTAAACTGGTTCCACCAATGACACAAGCGGCAATGGCATCCAACTCTGCCATATTACCAGCAGAAGGAGAGCCGGCTCCCAACCTTGATGTCAGGATCAAGGCGGCGATGGCAACCATCATGCCGTTGAACCCAAAGATCCACATCTTATTCCATTCAACATTCACCCCAGACATACGAGCGGCTTCAATGTTGCCACCGATTGCGTACACTCGACGACCAAATGCAGTTCGCTTAGCAATGTACGTAGCCAATAAAATCAAACCACCCATAACCAGTATCGGAGTAGGAATGCCACGATAGTTCTCTAATGAAACCAGCAACCCAAGCAACACAGCCACAACAATAAAGGCTTTTGTGTATTCAAACTTCGCTTTGGTGTTTTCTAATCCATGATTCACTCTCGCTTTACGACGAGAATACACCTGCGCTACAAGCCCAAGACACAAAACACCAATAACACTGATACCCCAGCCAGACGGAATATAACTCTGCCCAATAATAGACAAATCACTGGACGTCGGCGCGACAGTAGCACCATCCGTTAACCCTACTAAAATGCCTCGAAACGCCAACATCCCCGCTAACGTCACAATAAAGGAAGGCACTCTTTGATAAGCAATCCACCAGCCATTAAATAAACCTAATACCAAGCCTGCACACACGGTAATCAAAATGGTTAATGCTATAGGTAAATGCAACCACACATCCAATATAGCGGCGACGCCCCCCAATAACCCCATCATGGAACCCACAGACAAATCAATTTCAGCACTGATGATCACAAACACCATGCCAATGGCCAACACACCCACAATGGCGGTTTGACGAATCAAGTTGGAAATATTACGCGGTGAAATAAAGGCCCCTTCCGTTGCAACCGAGAAAAATACAATAATGATCAGCATCGCGGCTATCATTGCAAGCAGTTGCAACTGACTTGTTTTTATTGCTTTAAACATTCTACACACCTTCTTTTATAGCGCAGTTCATTATCATTTCTTGAGTGAGCCCTTGATGGTCAAACTCACCTTTTAAACTTCCTTCATGCATCACCAAAACACGGTCACTGATGCCGATAACTTCAGGCAATTCAGAAGACACCATGATGATGGACACGCCTTCTTTTACTAAGGCATGCATCAATTTATAGATTTCATACTTCGCGCCTACGTCGATACCGCGAGTTGGCTCATCCAAAATTAGAATCTTGGGGTTAGTTAACAGACATTTAGCAATGATGGCTTTTTGTTGATTACCACCACTGAGGTTTTTAATCGGTAATTCAGGTGACGCAGTTTTTACTTTTAATCGAGAGATATAATCAATAATCTCCTGAGACTCTCGGCTTTCATCAATGCTCCCAAGATTAATGCCACCAAAGGATGTGATGTAGTCACGTAATACGGACAGACTGATATTTTTGCCAACGCCCATGATAGGCACAATACCGTGTCGTTTTCTGTCTTCGGGAACCATGGCAATACCTGATGCCAATGCCTCTCTTTGTGAGCGAATTTTTAACGGTTTGCCTTCCATCTCAATTGACGCACTATAGCGTCCATCGTAACAACCATAGATACACTGCATTAATTCGGTTCGTCCAGAACCAATCAGGCCAGCAATGCCGAGAATTTCGCCACGCCTCAGCGTAAAACTGACGTCGTTTACTTGAGGAACCGATGCACCCGCTTGCATTGCCTGAGCGTGTGTTACTTGTAATACCACGTCTCCAATATCGTGTTCTTCTCTTGGAAACAGCTCTTCTAGCTCACGCCCAACCATCATACCAATAATGTCATTTTGCGTTAGCTCAGTCGCAGACTTGGTGCCGATATGATCCCCATCACGAATGACCGCTACCCAGTTCGACAAGGCTAAGACTTCATCCAGTTTATGGGAAATGTAAATACAGGCAATTCCTTGTGCCTTTAGCCCCTGCACAATGTCTAAAAGTATGTGTATTTCATTACGCGTCAAAGAAGATGTAGGTTCATCTAAAATCAACAGTTTGACATTTTTATTCAGAGCTTTGGCGATTTCCACCAACTGTTGTTGACCAACACCCAGCTCTCTAATCAAGGTATTGGGCGATACGTCCAGTTTTACCTGTTTTAATAAATCTCGCGTTGTGCGATACATTTCTTCATCGTTTAATTGCGTAAAACCACCTAATTCATTGCCTAAAAAAATATTTTCCAAAATCGACATATCTTTAACCAACGCCAATTCTTGGTGAATGATCACAATACCTAGGGCTTCAGTGTCCCTTATTCCGCTTGCTTTAACAGGCTGACCTTCAAAAAAGATGTCTCCTTCATAAGAGCCAAACGGCCAAACACCGCTGAGCACTTTCATTAACGTGGATTTTCCTGAGCCATTCTCACCACAAATAGATAAGACTTCTCCGCCAGTCAACTTAATGCTGACTCCGTTTAATGCTCGAACACCGGAAAAACTTTTCACGATGTTCCGCATTTCTAATAGTGGTTGCGTCATATTGTTTCCCTATGAAAAATACAGACATTCTTTTGAATGCCTGTATTACGAATTAATTAAGGGTTATAAACATCATCATGAGAATGGAATCCATCGGCAATGACCGTGCTGTCTAAGTTGTCTTTAGACACGGCAACAGGCGCGAGCAATACAGCATCCACATCTTTAGTACTGTTATTTACATGGCCTGTCGCTGAAATTGTTTCATTCCTCGCCAACTTCATTGCCATCTCAGCACTGGTTTTAGCCAATTTTGCAATCGGTTTGTACACTGTCATTGTCTGCGTACCTTTCACAATACGACGCATGGCCGCCAAGTCCGCATCTTGCCCTGAAATAACAACTTTTCCATCCAAACCTTGAGCCGCCAATGCTTGAATTGCACCACCTGCGGTTCCATCATTGGATGCAACAACAGCATCAATGTTATTGTTATTAGCGGTTAAGCCATTTTCCATAATATTCAATGCAGCCTCGGCAGACCAACCCATTGCCCATTGGTCACCCACTATATTAATTTTCTTCGAATCAATGGCAGGTTGTAATACATTCATTTGACCTTCACGGAACATCTTCGCGTTGTTATCCGTTGGTGAGCCACCCATTAAAAAGTAATTTCCTGTTGGGGTACGCTCAAGCAATGCTTCTGCCTGCATTTCACCTACTCGAACATTATCAAAAGATACATACAAATCGATATCTGCGAATTTAATCAATCTATCATAGGCTAATACTTTAATGCCTTCGGCTTTAGCTTCTGCTAGAACATTACTCAGCACTTCGCCATTTTCTGGCACAATGACCAACACATCAACACCACGAGAGATCATGTTTTCGATTTGAGATATTTGAGTTGTTACATCGCCATTAGCGGATTGAGTGTAGACTTTTGCCCCCATGGATTCCGCTGCTTCAGTAAACAGATCTCTGTCTTTCTGCCAACGCTCTAAACGTAGATCCGACATCAACAACCCAATTTTCTCACCTGCCGCCATCGCAGGGCCAACAGCACAGGTAGCAGCAAGTAAACCAATAGAAATTAACTTTTTCATTTTCATTCCTTTTATTCTTATTAAGTGAACGATTCTCCCAAAAGGAGTAATTAGAATGTAAATTGAAACTTTAATGGGGAAAATTATCTTTTTTTTGTATTTGATTAGTTTTTTTTGCAGTATTTTTCTTTTTATTTATAAAAAACATTCTAAAAAACCTATATTTAGCTGCATTCCTGTAATTTGTTTCATTCGTTACATTTTTGTAAAAAAATATTTTTTCCCATTTTTAACAAAAAAACCCATTTACACGGGGTGTAAAATCACTATACTCAATTGAAATCAAGTAAAAAGACTTAGCGAAATATCGTTTTAAGTCTTTTTTTAAAGAGAAAAATGTAATCGATTACATAAAATAGAACCTACACTAATAAAAATAATGATGAGGTTAACCTTATGAAAGCCTTGAAAGGTCCTGCGCTGTTTCTCGCTCAATTTGCTGGTGACGAAGCCCCCTTTAACTCATTTGAAAATATCATCAAATGGGCCTCTAGTATTGGTTTCAAAGGAGTGCAAATCCCAACATGGGATCAAAGGTTGTTTGATTTAGACCGTGCAGCAAGTGACATGGAGTATTGCCGTTCACTACAAGAAACACTCGCAAAATACGACATGGTTGCCACAGAGCTTTCCACTCATTTACAAGGGCAGTTAGTTGCTGTACATCCAGCGTATGATGATATGTTTGATGGTTTTGCTCCAGATCATGTAAGAGGCGACCCTGACGCCAGGCAAAAATGGGCGGTGGACCAGTTATTCAAATCGGCTCAGGCATCAAAAAACCTTGGGCTTACAAATCATGTAACATTTTCAGGCGCTTTGCTTTGGCCTTACCTCTACCCATGGCCTCAAAGGCCAGCAGGTTTAGTTGAAGAAGGCTTCAAAGAACTGGCCAATCGTTGGCTACCAATTTTAGATGAATTTGACCGTTGCGGTGTCAATGTCTGTTACGAAATTCATCCGGGTGAAGACTTACACGATGGAGTCACTTTCGACTTATTTTTAGAGGCAACCAATCACCATCCAAGAGCCAATATCTTATTTGATCCATCACACTTTCTTCTGCAACAACTCGATTATTTGGCCTTTATCGACATCTATCACGATCGTATCAAAATGTTCCATGTGAAAGACGCGGAATTTAATCCAACAGGAAAACAGGGAGTATACGGCGGTTATCAAACCTGGATAGATAGAGCGGGACGTTTTCGCTCTTTAGGTGATGGCCAAGTAGATTTCAAAGGCATTTTTTCTAAATTAACTCAGTATAACTTTGATGGCTGGGCAGTCATTGAATGGGAATGCTGCATGAAACACCCTGAAGCAGGGGCTGAGGAAGGCGTTAAATTTGTCAACGATCATCTAATTCGAATTACTGAACGAGCTTTTGATGACTTTGCAGCCAGTGGTATTGACCATGAAATGAACCGCCGCATTCTTGGTTTGGATTAACCAAGAAAAACACAAAAGCATTCAGTTGAAGAGGTAAAACCATGACACATAAACGCATTCGTATTGGTATGGTTGGTGGTGGAGACGGAGCTTTTATTGGCGCAGTACATCGTATCGCAACACGCATAGACGATGGCTTTGAATTGGTAGCGGGGGCATTGTCTTCCGACCCTAAAAGAGCGCTTAATTCAGCTTTAACATTAGGTATCTCAGAAGAGCGTTCTTACGCATCATTCGAAACTATGGCCGTTACAGAAAAGCAACGTCCCGATGGCATTCAAGCCGTTATTATTGTGACACCGAACCATATGCACTTCCCTGTCGCACGGGCTTTTTTGGAACAAGGCATTCACGTTATCTGTGATAAACCTGTTACCAAAGATCTCAGTGAAGCACTGGCATTGAAGGAGCTTGTTCAGCAGTCTGGAGCCTTTTTTGCTCTCACTCATAACTACACGGGTTACCCGCTAGTAAGACATGCAAAACATTTGGTTGATACTGGAGTCCTAGGTAATTTACGCGTCATTCAAGCAGAATACCCTCAAGATTGGCTTACTGATAAAGCAGAAGAGTCTGATAACAAACAAGCTAAATGGCGTACTGATCCAGAGAAATCTGGTATGGCTGGCTGTTTAGGCGATATTGGTACACATGCCTTTAATTTGGCTTGTTTTATATCTGGTCAAAAAGTCCAAGAAGTATCCGCAGATTTAACTGCGTTTGTAGAAGGCCGCCGCCTCGACGATAACGTTCATACCATGCTGCGATTTAATCAAGGAGCCAAAGGTATGCTGTGGTCCAGTCAGGTAGCGCCTGGTAATGAAAATGGCCTAAAAATACGACTGTATGGAGAAAAAGCAGGCCTAGAATGGAGTCAAGAATCACCCAACGAACTCTGGTTATCCATCTTTGGTGAACCGACACAAAAAATCACTCGTGCAGGACATGGCGCTGGAACAGAAGCAAACCGTTTATCTAGAACACCAGCTGGGCACCCTGAAGGGTATTTAGAAGGGTTTGCAAATCTATATCTAGATATTGCTTTAGCGATTCAATCAATCGAAGACGGCGCACCCGTTCATTCCGTTCAGGGTCTTATTCCAAGTATTGACGATGGGGTAGACGGTATGAAGTTCATTACAGCGGTGCTCAACTCCTCAGAGAATAACAGCGCTTGGCATTCACTTGATCAAACTTGTGAGTAGTTATTGCCTTATGAAACATACCCAACAGCGGATAAAAAAACAAAAGAGGTAAGCCCGATGAATGTTCCTGTTATGCAAATCAGAGGCATAGTCAAAGAGTTCTCAGGCGTGAGAGTTCTGCACAAAATCACTTTGGATATTTTCTCTGGTGAGGTTCTGGGTGTACTTGGTGAAAATGGCGCAGGTAAATCAACGCTACTAAAGATCATCAGTGGTATTTATACCAAGACCTCTGGCAGCATTAAAATTGATGGTGAAGAGGTCTCTATTCACTCTTCAGCCGATGCAAAACGCTTTGGCATAGCAATGATTCCGCAAGAATTTAATCTCATTAGCAGCTTAAATGTGTTTGAAAATATTTTCCTTGGTAATGAGATAAAAAAAGGATTTTTACTCGATAAGTCACTGATGCGCAGTAAAGCAAACCAATTATTAAAAGAGTTACAAACGGATCTCAACCCCGACTCTTTAATAGAAGATCTCAGCGTAGCAGAAAAGCAAATGGTCGAGATCGCCAAGGCATTAGTGAATGAATCTCGCATCTTAATTATGGACGAGCCAACGACCGTACTGACCGATCATGAAGTGGACATATTCTTTGGTCTTGTTGAAACATTAAAACAAAGAGGCGTCACCATTATTTTTATTTCTCATAAATTAAAGGAAGTAAAACACCTGTGTGACCGCTTAGCCATTTTAAGAGACGGTCATTTAATCAGCGTGGACGATGTTAGTGATATCAATGAAGAAGACATGGCTCGAAAAATGGTCGGTCGTGAACTTAATCAAATCTATCCAAAACTTGCAGAGCACAAAGAAGACGTGGTTCTAAAAGTAAGTAATTTGTCTATCAATGGTTTACTAAACAACATTAATTTTACTCTTAAAAAAGGCGAAGTTTTAGGCTTTGCAGGCTTAATTGGTGCGGGTCGAACTGAAACGGCCGAAGCCATTATGGGGTTAAGAGAAAAAGACTCCGGCGACGTGGAAATTAACGGACAACCAGTCGAGATCAATACCATCTCCGATGCAGTGCAACACAACCTCGCCTATTTATCAGAAGACAGACAAGGAAAAGGGTTGATCATGAATTTTGACATCCCGAAAAACATCACTTTAATCTCCCTGTCATCCTATGTTCGCGGGCTAATTCAACACAACAAAGAAAAGACTGTTGCTCAAGATTATGTGCAACGCTTTGATATCAAAGCCGCTTCGATTAATTCCAACTTAGCCAATTTAAGTGGTGGCAATCAACAAAAAGTCTATTTATCAAAATGGATGGATACGCAACCCAACATCCTCATTCTAGATGAACCTACTCGTGGTATTGATGTAAACACCAAAAAAGAAATTTATCACTTCATACGCTCTCTTACTGATCAAGGGGTTTCAGTCATCGTTATATCTTCTGAACTAGAAGAAGTTATGGGGCTATCCAATCGAGTCATGGTAATGCGAGCAGGAGAAATAATGGGGGAACTTACAGGGGATTCCATTAATGAAAAAGAAATCATGTATTACGCAGCAGGATTGAAAACCATGGCCAGAGCATGAATTCAAACGGCACACCTTAGCCAATACTGAATACCCGTCACTATCCATAATAATAAATACGTAAAAACGAGGTTCCACTATGATCATGTCCCAGTTGTCGCCCATGATAACCCGCATGAAACGACTTAATATTGCGGCTTACGCACCTTTTATTGCGCTACTACTTCTAATCGTATTTTCTTCGATTGCGAGTGAGCACTTCCTGATGCCAAGGAACATTACTAACGTCTTAAGGCAAGTTTCTTATACCGGCATTATTGCTCTTGGTATGACCTTTGTGATTATCGCAGGTGGTATTGATTTATCTGTAGGTTCAATGGTCGCACTGGTAGGTGTACTTGCCATCATGATTATCAATGGTGTGGGTGATGGTTGGTGGGCTGTGGCCATGGCTGTTGCTTCTGCCATTGCGCTAGGTGGTGTATTTGGTGCTATTAATGGCTTGATTATCACTCGTGGAAAAGTAGCCTCTTTTATTGCCACATTAGCAACCATGTCCATCTTTCGTTCCATGACACTTTACATTAGTGATGCGGGAGAAATGGTATCTGAAAACCAACACTTCTCTGACATCGGTGGTGGCTACCTCTGGGCAATACCCTATCCGGTTTGGATCTTTTTATTATTAGCTGTTGCTTACCATATTTTATTAAAACATAGCGCCTTTGGACGTCATGTCTGCGCTGTTGGCTCTAATTCAAAAGTAGCCTCTTATTCCGCCATCAAAGTCCGCTGGGTATATTTTTTAACCTTTATGATTGCAGGACTTTCTGTTGGGGTCTCTGCGGTATTACTGGCGTCTAGATTAAATTCTGTCAGCCCCGGTGATGCAGGTTTGTTTTACGAATTAGACGCCATTGCGGCGGTCGTCATCGGTGGAACGGCTCTTTCAGGAGGCAAAGGCACCATTTGGGGCACCGTCATTGGTGCCATCATCCTTGGCATTATCAATAACATGCTGAATTTAATGGGAATATCTCCCTATTTACAAGGCATGGTAAAAGGCCTCGTTATTTTAATTGCCGTGCTAGTGCAATTTAAAGGAGACCGTTAATCACATCATTCAGCAAAGCGTTTATCTAACACTTTGAGACCTTTGCACGAAGTCATGAGCGATGATAAGCCTGTTTTTAACAAAGTATTAGCAAGCTTAATAGTCATGCAAAGGCCTCACTTTAATTTCGACTTCGTTTTTCTTTACATGCATGTCATAAAAAAGAAAGGCAAGAAACCGAGCAAAATTTGCGTTTTGCTCATTATTAATACGATGTTCAACAATCATCTCAACGGAGAGTTTCCATGAAGAATAAAAATAAAATCATGAGAGTACTAACAGTATTTACCATGCTGTTTGCCTTCATTGGTAGCAGCTATGCTGCAACATATAAAATTGGAGTCAGTGTTCCTTCTGCGGATCATGGCTGGACAGCTGGCTTATTGTGGTGGGCAAATAAAGCCGTAAAAGATTTAAAAAAAGAAGAGGAAGACATTGAGTTTTATGTAGTCGCCGCCAGTTCAGGGTCTAAACAAGTAGGGGATGTGGAAGATTTAATGATCAAAGGAATCGATGCCCTTGTCATTCTTCCTCATAATCCAGCAACATTACAAAAAGTCATTGAAGAAGCATACAGCGAAGACATTTACACCGTTGTTGTAGATAGAGAGCTTGCTACTCCTGCTCAAAATGTTTTTATTGCAGGAGATAATCCGGGCCTAGGCCGTGTTGGAGCACACTGGTTAGCTGAAGAAATGTCAGGTGAAGGTAACATTGTTGTGATCGAAGGTTTGCAAATCCCTATCAATAAACAGCGTGTTGATGCATTCAATGAAGTTATGAGTGACTACCCAAGCATCAATATTCTAGATTCTCAACCAGGTGATTGGTCAACTCAAAAAGCCTTATCTGTTATGGAGAACTTCCTACAAAAACACCCAAAAATTGATGCTGTATGGTGTCAAGATGATGACATGTTAAAAGGTGTTCTAAAAGCCATTGAAGAAGCTGGTCGTACAGACATTAAAACCGTTCTTGGTGGTGCAGGTTCAAAAGACATTATCGAATTAATCCAAAATAATCATGACATGGTGCGCGCTACGGTTACCTACAGCCCATCTATGATTGCATCAGGTATTGCTTTAGCGGTACACGGCATTAAAGGTGAAAAGATTGGCCGTCTATTCCATGAGCCTTCACGTGTAATTTTAGGTGCTGATTTAGTTACAAAAGAGAATGCTGCGGATTACTACTTCGCCGATGCGGCATACTAAAAAAGCAAAGCACAATAGAAGTTAATCAAGCTTGTGTTAATCATTAGGGCGATTGCTTTGCCCTAATGATTGCTCTACTGAATCAAGCCTTTTACTTTCTCTGATCAATGTGTTTTTGTTTGGTTTTTGCTAAGATACAGCAAATAATGATTCACTCCTATCTCCATAATACATTGACATAATAGATTGACCTGATGGATCGACCTCATACATTGACACAAGGTAATTTCTTTTGAATTCAGTTACCCATTCATTTTTTTTCATACTGGACAGCCATGGCAACGGTTAAAGATGTAGCAAAGCTTGCGGGTGTATCTACTGCAACTGTATCGAGAGCTTTAGCCAACCCAGAAATTGTTTCGCCTAATACGCGTGAAAAGGTTGAAAAAGCAGCATTGGATGTAGGTTACTCACCTAACGGACTAGCTCGTAGCTTACGTAAAAGCGAATCTAAAACCATAGTGGTCGTTCTTCCCAATATAGACAGCACATTTTTTTCTGATATTGTTCATGGAATTGAAGCCTTAGCTCATAAACATGGTTATAAACTTTTAATTGGTGATACTGGGAATGAGTCATCTCGTATTGGCAGCTACTTTGAACTGTTTGAAAGCAAATTAGTGGATGGCGTTTTATCGCTGTCATCCGATATCCCTGAATCTATGATCCTCAATACACAAGGAGAGATTAAATTACCCATTGTTATTGCAGGGGAGTATTTTTCAGATATTGCCGTCCCAACTGTTCACATAGACAATAATTATAGCGCTAAGAAAGGTGTCGAGTACTTAATCATGATGGGGCATCATAAAATAGCCTGCATTACAGGAAAGACTGAAAACCCTGTTTTTAATGCGAGAACTAATGGTTATAAAGAAACCATGACAAAATGGAAATTACCCACACACGATGATTATATCCTTGAAAGCGATTTGTCTTTTCTTGGTGGGTACAACTGCGGCAAACAGCTACTCTCACTCAAGAACTCACCTTCAGCCATTGTTTGTCACAGTGATGAAGCGGCCATTGGCGTGTTAAAAATTGCTCGTGAAATGCAAATTAAGGTACCAACTGATTTATCTGTTATTGGCTTTGATAATCTCGCGCTAAGTGAATATTGTGTTCCAGAATTAACCACCATTCATCAACCACGCCAACTTATAGGTGAAACCTCTATGAAGTTGTTATTGGATATTTTATCAGGCAAAAAACCTAACCCTGAGATGACCTTGCCAACACAACTTATAGTTCGAGAAAGCTCCTGCCCTCCTCCTCTCGAACAACGCCTTCAGGTAGATCTTTGATTAAAAACTTTATACTACCCAAGAGACACACCAATATCAGGCGCCCAAGCGTTCACCATGTGGATGTTTCGATCGAGAAGCGCGAACCGTTTTGCCATCAATAGCAACCACACCTGATAACGGTGTATCCACTAAGACATCTTGCACCCAACTGCAAAACATCTCCTGGTAACACGCAGGGTCTAGCAGAGAAAAAAGCCGATTGGACGTATCATGAGATGGGATACCACCAGAGAGTTTGAGGTATTGTTTAAATCATGCTTTGCGTGCTTCAGCAAAGAGCGTTATGGTTTCCTAATCATCAGCACCGCAAAGTATGGCACAGGTTGTCATGAAGATTACTTCCCCAAAATCATAGGAACATTTGACTGATTGGAAAAGGTCATCAAGTTGCATCATACATTCTAATAGAGTCATCGGCTTAAAAGAGTTTGATAATTCCGAAAAATGGTCAATAATGCAACAAGAACACCCGCTTAGTTGTTCATAAAATGTTCATACGTTTGCCCTGGATTGAACTGGCTCTCTAAGTTACTTAAACGATCCACTAAAGCTCATTATCGTTAAGCGTTCTTCTTATAGTCATTTTCATAGCAGTAATTCGTTGCTTCAACAAAACCATCAACACTGCCGCAATCAAAACGACGACCTTTAAATTTATATGCTAAGACGCAACCTTCTTTGGCTTGTCTTAATAAGGCATCAGTAATTTGCACTTCACCATTTCTTCCTGGAGGCGTATCACGTATCTTCTGGAAAATATCAGGCGTTAATATATAACGACCAATAATAGCTAGATTTGAAGGTGCACTTTCTGGATCAGGTTTTTCTACCATGTCAGTCACACGATAGAGTCCGTCAACCATACTTTCTCCAGCAATAATACCATACTTATTTACCTCATCCGCAGGCACTTCCTCAATTGCCACTATAGAGCAGCGAAACTGGTTATACAGCTTCACCATTTGCTCCATTACACCACCATCAGAATCACTTACTTCCACACAAAGGTCATCCGCCAGCACAACACCAAACGCTTCGTCACCGATAAGTGTTTCCCCCGTTAAAATTGCGTGACCTAAACCAAGCATATTATTT
The DNA here is from genome assembly GCA_947493575.1 of uncultured Marinomonas sp. Taxonomy (GTDB): domain Bacteria; phylum Pseudomonadota; class Gammaproteobacteria; order Pseudomonadales; family Marinomonadaceae; genus Marinomonas. The sequence goes on along the minus strand of CANLRQ010000051.1, from coordinate 6,975 downwards.
TGACGAGTATAAGAAAAATTCACATTCTCAATTAAGTATCGAATACCTTCTAGGTATTTCTCTTTTCCAGTACCTGATATCTGATGCTCTAATTCATAACTAATATCAAAGTGGTCAGCAATTGCTCTTTTACCACGACCCGTTACAAAAGTAACATTATTCAAACCCGCTTTTACTGCTTCTTCCACTCCATACTGCACAAGAGGCTTATTAACAATTGGAAGCATTTCTTTTGGCATAGACTTAGTTGCAGGCAAAAAACGCGTACCGTAACCAGCAACAGGAAATAAACATTTACGAATCATACTGCTTCCTCATTTAATATATAACTTACATACAATTATTCTTATTTAGAATTAAAACACTACTTTACTAATTACTTTTACATTAAAGCTTTATTTCAACTTCTGTAACTTCTTCAGTCTCTATGGTTGAATCCGCCTCAACAAACATTTCCGCAGCTACAACAGGACCAACACTAAGTGCAACAGGCACCTGATCACCTTGATCTTCAATAATCATTGGCGCTTGATAGTTAATGCAATAGACTGCTACAAAGCCAATAGAGATGTTAACGAAAGCAACAAACCAATACAAAGCATTAATATCAATAAAATCCATAGCAAGAGCAGCAATAATCGGGCCAATTGCACCACCAATGCCATTTAACAAAATTAGTCCGCTACTGGCAGATAAAATTTGCTCAGGTCTCAATAAGTCATTCACATGAGAGGCAGATAGTGAATACATCGGAAAAGAAAAGGCGCCAATTAAAAACATCCCAAACAGCATAAGATTTTGATTCTCTATATACATTCCTAATGGAACAATGAAAGCTGTTACAGAGCCAATGATAGCTACCAACATTATAGTCACTCGACGATCCTGTATGTCAGATAATCTACCTATTGGCCACTGAAGCAGCATTCCACCAACATAACTGGCACCGATAAAGAATGAGATTTCCCCTATATTCATACCAATGGATTGAGCATAAACCGCTGATAAACTTAAAACTGCACCTGTTACTACTCCCGACAAGGTAACCCCAGTCACACCAAGAGGCACGGTCTTAATGAGAATAGCCATATTAAGCTTTTCGGGGGTAGCAATAGTAGGCGATGGTGTTCGAACCAAAAGCAGAGGAACCAAAGCAAATGATATAAGTACCGATGTCAGAATAAACAAATCGTAACCACTAGGGGATGCTATGTTCAACAGCATCTGACTCAATATTGAACCTCCCCATAAAATTGTCATATAGAAAGAAAACAATCTCCCTCGTGTTTCATTTGAAGAAATATCGCTAAGCCAACTTTCAGTTACAATAAACAACCCTGCGTAGCACAATCCTGTCCCTGTTCTCATTAGTGCCCAAAACCAAGGATCGACAACAACTGACTGCATTAAAATGGTAATTGAAGCGAGAGACGCAACGGCTGCAAAAACTCGGATATGACCAACGCTTTTTACCCATACTGGCACTAATATAGACCCAATAATAAAGCCTACATAATAGCCGGACATGATAAGACCTGTCGCCGTTGTATCAAATTCTTCCAGTGACGCCCTTATCCCTATTAGCGACCCCTGAAGCCCACTAGCCATGGTGATTATTGCAATTCCAAACAACAAACTCCATATAGGTAAAATAGTCTGCTTAACCATTGATTGATCCTTGATTGAAAAGGGGTTGAGACGTTCGAATCAACCTAGTTTTTAATAGAAGAGAAGAACCGCAAATATACAAGAAACGCATCGATTTTAAACCTGTTTCAACTAAATCCTCTCTAAAAAAATAGTCAAAAAAGGCATTTAACTTTAAGATAAAGCTTAAAACAATAAAAAAACAAATACTTTTGCCCGAAGTCATGAAATGATAAGTCTGCTTTTAACAAAGTATTACGGCTAGTGTTTCTACTTACTGAAAAATCATGCCTGATTCACTCGATTCAACTAACAACTTGAAATAGCCTAGCTCAAATGCATTTGAACCAATCATATTTTGAATGATTCGGTTACCGTCATTCCCTGCTTCAATATCGTAAATGCGCCCTGAGAATTCCTTTTTGACTTTCACTAATTATTGACGTGTAAGTAACATAGGTTGAGACCGATTCATTTCCCATCTAATGAACCTATCAGCCACATACCATCAATTAAAGAAGCAATTACTAAAGCAACTTGTATTGCTTTTTCTCGCTCTAATTCTGTTTTCAACCCAACAAGTGCTGCATTTAGTCTTTTCGCATACAAGCGTTGTAATCGAAAAAAACTTAATTTTTTTTATTTCATTGCATTTTAAACTTAATACTTTTGCCTTACTGACAAGGTCGCTTTTAGAGAAATAAAAAAAGAAATAAGTAAAAAAATACTTTCCTAATTATGATCGCTTTTTACACAAAACACTATAAAATCAATAGCAATTAACCAGAGCTCACTTTATTTTGCGAGGAAAACATGGCAAATATACAGGAAAAAGAGAATCAGTTTGACCTGATTATTCCAAGGAAAAATACAAACAGTGATAAATGGTCAAGATATCCAGACAAGGTTACTCCTTTGTGGGTTGCCGATATGGACTTTGCGTCCCCCATCGAGATTAAAAACGCCATATCAGAACGTTTAGAGCATGGTGTTTTTGGGTATACTTCAGCGTCTGATGCCTTATCTTCAAGCATACAAAACCATTTAATAACAAACTACAACTGGAAGATAGACAGCCAATCTATTGTATATTTACCTGGCTTGGTCTGCGCACTTCATGCATCTGTTAGAAGCTTTTCAAACAAAGGCGATGGGATCGTTATCCCAGGCCCCGTCTATTATCATTTAACAAAAGCCGCTGAATTTTCTGAAAGAGAAGTCATTCATGTCTCAATGAATACAGATAAAGCTGATCGATGGGTACCAAACTTTAATGAATTAATGAGTGCTTGCTCGCAAGAAAACGCTAAAATGCTTTTATTATGTAATCCACATAATCCAGGCGGTACTGTATACACTCCTGAAGAGCTAAATCACATTCATGCAATTGCTCAAGCAAACGACCTTATTGTGGTATCAGATGAAATCCATTGTGACCTTATTTTAGAAGATAAACCACACACTCCTTTTTCAAGTTTAAACGAAGATGCTAAAAACCGTAGTATTACATTAATGGCCCCTAGTAAAACATTCAATATCGCCGGGCTTGGCGTTGCTTTTGCTGTAATTGAAAGCCCCAAAATAAAAGCGGCATTCAATAAAGCGAATAGAGGCATTATCCCATCACCAAACCTTTTAGGACTCGTCGCTGCTCAAGCCGCCTATGAAAAAGGTCAAGAATGGCGATCAGAGCTAATCGAATACTTAAGAGACAACAAAAAACTTATTCGCTCCATGTTAAAAAACACACCTATCAAATTTTACTCTCTTGAAGCGACATATCTAGAGTGGTTAGATGTAAGTGCATTAGGACTAGAAAATCCCTATAACTTTTTCTTAGATGCAGGAGTAGGGCTCTCAAATGGTAAAGATTTTGGTAACGCTCAATTTTTAAGATTGAATTTTGGCTGTCCACGCTCCGTCTTAAAAGAAGCTTTAGAGAAAATGATTGCAGCAATGGAAAAACTGCCTTAAAACTCATGCAAACACACCATAGCTGCTGATTAATATGGTCTATGGTGTGGCTGTCTGCTGCTTTACTCAGAACACCTCCCTAAGCATCTCTGCTTAATCCTAATGAATACAATGAAACTTTTTCACATAACCTTGTCTAATCTATTTCGTATTAATAAAATGAAATCGAGTAAGATCGGTTATACTCAATTAGACATAATTCAGGGTGCATCTGTATGACGGACTACATTCTAAGAGTGATGCTTTTTTTAGCATTTATAACGCCACTCATCGCTTGGCAGATTTTGCGTCCGCATAAAAAGCTCACTCACTGGAAACAACGCTGGCTAGAGAATATAAGCCTTTTATCTATCAATATGATGGTGTTAAAACTCGTACAGCCTCTTTTATTATCCTTAATTGCTTATAATTCAAGTGAGTACGGGCTACTTACCTTACTTTCCTTGCCTATGTGGGTAAACCTTTTACTCAGCATTGCTCTATTAGATTTAGCAATTTACTGGCAGCATTATTTATCTCATCGAGTTCATTGGATTTGGAGGCTACATAGAGTTCACCACTCAGACTCTGAACTGGATGTTTCTTCAGCTGTCCGCTTTCATCCAATAGAAATCCTTATATCGCTCGTTTATAAAAGTATCATTTTAATCATTTTTGGCATACCGGCAGCGACTATTTTGATCTTCGATATACTTTTAAATGCATCAGCTATGTTTAATCATAGCAATGTCTCTTTACCTAAGGCATTTGAGCGCACATTAAGACTATTTATTATTACACCCGAAATGCACCGAATTCACCACTCTAGAATAAGTCAAGAAACAGACAGTAACTATGGTTTTTTTCTCAGCATTTGGGACAGGCTGTTTACTACCTATACAAAAAAACCGCTTTTGGGCGATGAAAATATTAATATCGGGATGCCTCAAACGAAGCAATATCGAACAAATGGAGTGATTTCTTTATTACTAATGCCTTTATTTAAGCCCATCAAGTTTCAAAATAAGCAGAAGTCAGAGTAAGATAGTATTTAGTACTTTATGTTAATAAGGATTCTCTATGAGCCAATTGTCTTTATCAAATGAACAAATCCGTATTATTGGTAGTTTGATAGAAAAGTCGATCACTACACCAGACCTCTATCCTTTAAGCCTAAAATCGTTACAAAGCGCCTGCAATCAAAAGTCTAGTCGTGATCCCATTACAGAGTTTGATCTTACAACACTTGAATCCGAACTCAATACACTGATAAATAATAACTTCGTTATAGATATTTCAACTTTTAACAGTAAAACCTCTAAATACCAACATCGGTTTTGTAATACTGAATTTTCTGATATTCAACTTAGTAATTCTGAGTTGGCTATCATCTGTTTACTCATGCTAAGAGGACCTCAAACTTCAGGAGAGTTAAGATCAAGGTCATCTAGGTTGTATCAATTTAAAAACCTCTCAGAAGTAGAAGACACTCTAGTTTCACTACAAAATATTTCAGGTGGCCCTTATATTAGCCCATTACCAAAAGTGCCCGGAAAAAGGGAAATTCGTTATGTACAATTATTTGGAGAAGCTAATGTCTCAATTACAAACTCCGACTTCCCAGCTTTAAAGCAAAAAAACGATTCTGAAATTGAATATTTAAAACAAACAATCATCGACCTTGAAAACCAAGTTAAAGAATTACAAAAGCAACTTAAAAACCAACATTAAAGCAACTGCATATCAGTAGGATAAAATTATGAAAACGATTCGCTGGGGAATTATTGGAACTGGAACGGTTGCTAGAAATTTTGCCGAAGATTTTGTTCACGCAAAAACAGGTGAACTGGTCGCAGTAGCTTCTCGAAAAAAAGAAACTGCTGATAAATTTGCAATAGACTTTGATATAGACATCGCTTTTGTAGACTACTTTTCTTTAATTAACAGCGATCAAGTTGATGTTATTTATATTGCAGTTCCTCATCATCTGCACTTCAATATCGCCAAAGCCTGCATTCTTGCGAAAAAATCTGTTCTATGTGAAAAGCCTTTCACTATTAATTACGAACAATCCCTAGAACTTTACAATTTAGCCGAACAACATGAAGTCTTTGCAATGGAAGCTATGTGGACTCGCTTTAATCCTGTAATAGAACAAGTTTACGACTGGATTAAAGACGGTGAACTGGGGCAGCTTCACAGTATCAAAGCAGATTTTGGTTTTGTAGGCCCTACTGATCCACAACATAGGTTACTCAACAAATCATTAGCAGGTGGAGCATTACTAGACTTAGGAATTTATCCTGTATTTCTAGCCCAACTTTTTTTTGGAAAGCCAGATTTTGTTCAGAATCAGTCTATTATTGGGGATACAGATGTGGATCTATTAAATCAGATATTGCTAGGCTGGGAACAAGGGCAACTTGCCAGCTTAGAATCTTCCCTCATATCTCACTCACCTAATAAAGCCGTTTTATCAGGTAGTAAAGGATATATAGAAATCGACAGCACATGGCTAATGGCAAAATCATGCAAAATGATTGATCTTAGTAACAATGAAAGAGCCATTGAGTTTGACTTCCCAGGAATGGGCTATCAATTTGAAATAGATGAAGTAAATAGATGCTTAGAAGAAGGTCTATTACAAAGCCCCAGTTTTACTTGGCAAGACTCCCTTGATTTAATTAGTACACTGGACGAAGTTCGTGCAGACATTGGTCTCTATTATGATGGAGAAGAATTGCCTAAAGAAGAACATGATATTCATGAACACCATCATGAGCACCATCACCATAAACACTAAGTTAAGAATATTCTTTGTGCAATTGTTGGTAGCGTCAAGGGGGGGCTCGTTCCCACGCTCCAGCGTGGTAATGCAGGCGGATTCCGCGAGTAACACAGTACGAATTCCCACGGAGACCGTGGGAATTAGCATATAGTTGTACAACTGGATCAAATTTCAATTGTTGAAGTGGCTCAGTTTTGCATTGTTGGTAGCGTCAAGGGGGGGCTCGTTCCCACGCTCCAGCGTGGTAATGCAGGCGGATTCCGCGAGTAACACGGTATGAATTCCCACGGAGACCGTGGGAACTAGAATATAGTTATACAACTGGCTCAGTTTTGCATTGTTGGTAACAGTAGCGTCAGGAGGCTCTCGCTTCTGTTCCCACGCTCCAGCATGGTAATGCAGACGGATTCCGCGAGTAACACGGTATGAATTCCCACGGAGACCGTGGGAACTAGAATATAGTTATACAACTGGCTCAGTTTTGCATTGTTGGTAGCGTCAAGGGGGTTCTCGTTCCCACGCTCCAGCGTGGTAATGCAGACGGATTCCGCGAGTAACACGGTATGAATTCCCACGGAGACCGTGGG
>CANLRQ010000050.1 GCA_947493575.1 uncultured Marinomonas sp. | reverse complement strand
AGCCTCGACGTTCACTTTTTGGCCCGAACAACTCTCGTTTTAGCATCCACACTTCGGCTTCGTATTGGCGGATTCTTAAAGACATCGCTTCGTTTTCAGCACGCAGCTTTTCGACCTCATTCGCGTGAAGCAAGTCGGTATTTTTGAAGGGTAAAATAGGTCGGTAAGTGGCATCGTTCATAGGGTTGGATTATACCATCCAACCCATTATGATGCTCGTTTGTATCGTTTAAATTGACGATATTTTTCCACTTTTATGCCTGCTAATAAATGTTGTAATTCTATCGTGCTGAGGGCGTGTTTGTCTTTTTCTGATTGCGCATAGTTGAACTGCCCCTGCGCCAGTCGTTTGCACCAAATACAGTAACCAGAGGCTTCAAAATAGAGAATTTTCATCTGAGTTTTACGTCGATTAATGAACACAAAATACCCGATAAGGGGACTCTCTTTGAGATGCTGTTTGATCAGCCCTAACAAACCATGATAAGACTTGCGCATATCGGTGGGTTGGGTATGCAACCAAATTTTGGCATTGGGATTGGGCATAAACATCAGTCACGACTCAGTCGAAGTTCAACACCATCACCTAGGCACAGAGTAATGTTCCAGCGCCCAGAACCAGAGAGAGCAGGAACCTGACTCAGATCGATGAAATCTGAGTGGATGGAACCTGATGGGGGGTTGGTGCCCGAAAAATGCCGACGCCATTTACTAAAACTGGCGTAACTGACACCGTGCTGTTGACAATATTGAGGGGCTGAAAAGTCAGACTCGGCTTGATCGTCAATGATCTGTTGCCATTCAGAGGAAGAGCGACGGGTATAAGATTTGGCCATGATATGGACTCCGTTATGAGATAAAAACAGAATCCAGTTTAGAGTGTGTACGGATTAGGGTGAATAACGGCGTAGAATGAACGCTTACCCTACAGACATCATCCAAGCTTTTGGATTAACAAACTGAAATAGCGCGGCTTGCCACCATCGAAAAGGCTTCGCCTGATCATCAGTAAATTCTCTGGTTTCAATCTCATTTCCTTCGCTCACTGAAGCAAACGTTATTTTCCATGACAACCACAGAAGATAAAGCACACCAAACCACTTCAGCACTTCATATAAGACAGGGAATGCATTAAAAACCAAACCTAGTCCAGTTAATACAGAAATTAATAAGGTTGCCATCCCCACCAAAATGCCAACCATATGTGGAACGGTTTTAAAAAAACCAAATTGAGCGCCAGATGCTAACAACATAATATTATTAGGCCCTGGAGTCACCGACGTTACAAATGCAAACACAGCAACAGAAGTAAAAAATGCCCACTCCATCTATGACGCCTTTTTAAACATGATCAATTCACACAACAAGTAACGTACCTTTCCTAGCTTCATGTCTAATCTCTTCATTAGACATGATAATGTCATCATACTGCACAGGATCTAATCCACTCAGTTGTTTACGGGTTCTATACTTTTCAAATCGCTCTTGAACGTAATGCAATATTGAAATAATCAACATGTTGAACCTCCTTAAAAATATTTCTAAATAAGAACAACAGTGTATCTTTATAGCAAAGAGCGATACAGATATAAAAACCGCCTTTTTAAACCATACAAAATAATAAGATTCAATCTGTATTTAAAAGTATTGTATGATCTGTATGGTAAATTCTCTATAAAAGGTTATTTTTTTCCTTTACAGTGAATACAGATATATTTTCTGGAATACATTTATGACACTTTATGAAACACTCGCAAATCATTTAAAAGAGTACATTCAGCAGGGACTCTTTCCCGTAGGGTCAAAACTTCCTTCTGTACGACAACTTTCTCATGAACATAATGTAAGTTTATCAACGGTTCAGGAGGCCTACCGACAGCTTGAACTAGAAGGCATGGTTGAAGCAAAACCTAAGTCTGGTTATTTTGTTCGACAAGTTGAATTACGCACGTCATTACCAACAACATCTAGACCACCACAACGCCCTATGGAGGTATCTCAGTGGGAAGAAGTTCTCAACCTACTATTAAATCGATCTGAAAAAGGCACTCTTCAATTACAACACGCAATGCCAGATATGACGTCAACTAGCTTAAAACCCTTATTAAAAAAGCTTGGAGATTTAAGCCGGCATAGACCTGATCTAGGATTACCTTATGGCGATATCAGAGGTTCAACGGAATTAAGAGAACAACTTGCTCGCTTAGCCGTTGCATCAGGGTGTTTACTTCACCCAGATGACCTGGTTGTTACTTCAGGTTGCCAAGAAGCATTGTCTGTATGCCTTAGAGCAGTGACTCAACCAGGAGATATTGTTGCGATTGAGTCTCCAAGTTTTTATGGGTCAATGCAAGCTATTAAGGCTGCTAATTTAAAAACCATGGAAATACCAACTCATTCAGAAGACGGACTTAGCTTAGAAGCTCTTGAGTTAGCATTAGATCAATGGCCAATAAAAGCCATTTTAATTACTCCAACCTGTAACAATCCTATGGGATACTCACTCTCGGAAGAAAAGAAAAAACGGCTTTATAAACTGGCTCAAAGCTATGATATTTGCATTATTGAAGATGATGTATACGGTGACGTGTCGTACGATTTTCCAAGGCCTAAAACGATCAAAGCATTTGATGAAGATGGTAGAGTTTTATTGTGCTCTTCTTTTTCTAAAACTATTGCTCCAGGCTTGCGAGTTGGTTGGATAGCCCCAGGGCGATATAGAGATAAAGTAACTCATATCAAATATGTCAGTAGCTCAATGTGTCCAACCTTACCACAGCTAGCCATTGCAGATTTTATAAAAACAGGTGGATACGAACGACATGTACGCCGAATGCGTTTGCAATACCAACAAGGAAGAGATCATTTTTTAAAAACCATTCAAACCTACTTTCCTAAAGGAACGCGTATTAGCTACCCCAAAGGAGGGTTTGTTTTATGGGTAGAGCTTGATGATTCAATGGATGTTGTCAAGCTTGCAGAAATTGGTCGTAAACATAATGTGAATATTGCACCGGGCGTGCTTTTTTCGTCTACAGGAAAGTACCGTAATTGCATGAGACTGAATTTTACAGGGCACAATTTAACAGAAAGAGAAGATGGTATAAGAAGACTCGCTTACGTAATTAATGAATACTCATAAAAATTGCGTGAAACAGCGGTTCGGCTTAATATCATAAAACTTGAGTAAAGTTTTGTTTTTTTATTTTTAAAGCACTATACTTGATTAAAATATATTCAGCAGGAGGTTGTCCATATGAGCATACAAATTAATTCTTCGTCGAGCTTTGTTAATAGCGGTGCATCTTCTGGTATCGCTCGATCGAATGAGCAGCTTGCTAGTGGACGCCGTATTAACGGTGCTGCAGACGATGCAGCAGGATTGCAGATCGCTAATCGCTTAACATCTGAGATAAATGGTGATCAACAAGCGGTATCAAACGCGATTAATGGCGGCTCAATATTACAAACTGCAAGTGGTGGCCTTAATCAAATAACGGACAATTTGCAAAGATTGCGTGAATTAGGCATTCAGTCTGGAAATGGTGCCCTAAACTCAAGTGATCGAGAAGCGATTCAAGCTGAAGCAGCAGGTATTTTAAGTAATATTCAAGATACTATTAAAGGCACGTCATTTGGTGGCCAAGAATTACTGACTGAAGATTCTAGCCTATCATTCCAAGTAGGTGCAGATGCTGGAAATACGGTTAATGTTGGCACATATGATATCAGCTCTCAATTAAATGCCGATGGCTTATTTAGCGTTGACTTCACAGACCCTACTGCTTTGACCACATCCTTAGCTTCAATAGATGCAAGTTTAGAAAATGTTGGATCAATTCAATCTGAATATGGTGCTGCGCAAAATGCTTTTAGTAGCCGAGTCGATACTTTACTAAATGCTCAAGAAAACCAATCCGCTGCACGTTCTAGAATTCAAGATGCAGACTACGCAGCAACAGTATCTGATCAAATTATTCAGACTATTTTAGAAAAATCATCAATTAGCGTTCAAGCTCAAGCCAACATTTCAAACAATAGAGCATTAAACTTACTCACTTCTTAGCAATCTAATAGTAAATTTAAATTCTATTTTTTCTTTAAAACGCCTCATTTGAGGCGTTTTTTTTGATTTTTTTTACCTTATTCCTGACCAGCTAGAGAATTAAATTCTCTCTTTTCTGTATTTTTAAGTTATCAAAAATACAACCAGACACTCGATGAATTAAGAGACTTTGTTTTAGCAAACGATTAAAGCACTGAGGCCTTTGAACGAAGTCATGAGCGATGATAAGTCTGTTTTTAATAAGCATTAGCGAGCGTCATGGTGGTTCAAAGGCCTCCCATTATACAATCTATAAAAAAAAGTCATGATAGATGACAGAATATAAGCCTATAATACGCAACTCCTATGACTCACTTGGATTGTGACATGACTGCTAATTTATCTACTCCCGAGACTCTTCCTCCAGAAAAACGCCAACTATCAGCAATGGAGTTTACTTTTCTAACGGCGACCTTGATGTCCATTGTGGCTGTTTCTATAGATGCACTATTGCCGGCGCTTGGTATTATTACTAAGGAATTAGCTGTAGAAGACCCTAACCGAACACAATTAATTATTAGCATGCTTTTTCTTGGAATGGCATTAGGTCAATTAATATGCGGGCCACTCTCTGACGCGATGGGAAGAAAACCCATTCTTTACTCTGGGTTAGGAATTTATCTAATTGGCACTTTAATGTGCTATATGGCAACAGACCTAGACGCACTCTTGATAGGTCGCTTTATTCAAGGCTTAGGGGTTGCAGGCCCATATATATCTGCTATCTCACTGGTTCGAGATCAATATAAAGGTAGAGACATGGCTAAAATTATGTCTCTCGTTATGATGATTTTTATTTTAGTACCTGCACTTGCTCCCTCAATTGGCCAAGCCATTCTATTATTTACCAATTGGCATGGTATTTTTATCTTATACATTTTATACGCTTTTATTATTTTCCTTTGGATTTACTTTCGCTTAGATGAAACATTGCCAAAAAACAAACGAATTCCTTTTACGAAAGCAGGGTTTGTATATGGCTTTAAAGAAGTTGTAACCAATAAGTCAACCGTGAGTCTTACTATTGCAATGGGTACGATTTTTGGCTGTTTAATAGGATATTTAAATTCATCGCAACAAATTTTTCAGGAGCAATTCAACACGGGTAAGCTATTCAGTGTGTATTTTGGTGTCTTGGCTTTATTATTGGGTATCGCGTCTTTAATGAACTCTAAATTTGTTCAGCGTCTTGGAATGCATCTAATCGCCACTCGCGCATTTAAAGCAGTCATTCTAAGTTCATTCATTTTTTGTATCGTTCAAATGTTCGTTGAAATTGAACTCTGGATGTTTATGTTATATGTAGGCAGTTTATTCTTCAGTTTTGGACTCATTTTTGGCAATTTAAATGCCATGGCAATGGAGCCAATGGGGCATGTGGCGGGTATTGCTTCTGCGGTTATTGGCTCTACTTCCTCCATGATGTCTCTGACTATTGGCACCATTATTGGTCAATTATACAATGGCAATACATTACCTATGACAATTGGTTTCTTAATTATGGGTAGCTTAGCTTTATCTTTACTAATCTTTGCAGAAAAACAAAAGAACCTCTCATCTACATCAGGTAATGCATAAAGCGTAACTACTTTTTAACGCACTTGAACTCAAGACAAGAAAAACTTAATCGTTTAATATGTTATAACTAAAGCATTAGTCACTCTTTAGTTATAACTTTAAATTATGACTTCAGATATTCAATACTCTTTTATATAATCTATTGTGTTTTTACAGCAGACTCAGAAACAAATAGTTCATTGCTGGTGAATTGATATAAACTAGGATCACTCCATGATAAATCTAAAAATAGGCATCGTTTCTGATGTAATGTGCCCATGGTGCGTTATTGGTTACAAAAACTTAGAAAGCGCATTAGATGATATCAAACATGAAATAACAGCAGACATTAGCTGGCATGCCTTTGAATTAAACCCTGATATTCCCGCTGAAGGGCAAGATTTAAAGACACACTCCCAAGAAAAGTATGGCCTAACAGAAGAACAAATTACACAGAGTAACCAAAGTATTGTCGATATGGGAAAGAAGTCAGGATTCCATTTCAATAATAGTCAACATAAGATAATAAACAGTTTTGACTGTCATCGTTTATTAGAATGGTCAAAAATCTACAACAAACAGACAGAGCTTTCATTGTCTATGTTCCGCGCACATTTCTCGGATGGCATTCTTCTTAATCAAACAGACTCATTATTGAATGTAATTCATTCTGTTGGTCTAGAAAAAGAAGAAGCTTTAGCTGTGTTAAACAGTAATGATTTTGCAGCAGAAGTTAGGAAAGAAGAAAACCAAATGCAGCATATGGGCATATCTTCCGTTCCAACCTTCATTATTAACAATAAATTTACTATTACAGGCGGTCAGTCTAAAGAGTCTTTCAAAAGAGCCTTAATTCAACTTAGTCAGGAAATTACCAAAGGCACTTAGCCCTCACTCACTATAATGGCCACCTATAAAGGCAACCCATTAGACCATCCTTTCGCCATACCTAATACAACATCACTATAATTTATGCCTTTACTGCTTTCATTCCTTTGATAACAGAACTCTGGATTGTCATTAAAAATGGAAGCAGCAAGTTGCCTTCCGCCCATAGTAATAGCGGCTGTTTTCACCTTTCTTAACTGCGTAAATAATTCAAACGCAGACACAGTATTTGATTGACTCTTCAAGCAATTAGCAAGGTGCCACGCATCTTCTAAAGCTTGGCAAGCCCCTTGTCCCGATGTTGGTAAAGGAGCATGAGCAGAATCTCCTAACAAAACAACATTGTCTTTATGCCACGTTTCTATTGGGTCGTGATCATGAACATAAATTTTATTGATACGGCGACTATCTGTGCCTTTAATAACTCTTTCAATCGGATCTGGCCAATATTCGAATCGCCTTATTAATTCCGTTTTATAATTCTCGCTCTGACTACTATCTTGCGCTCTTGATACACACCCTCCTGCCCAATAGGCTTTTTTAGATGACACAGGAACAATCCCGAAACGCTCACCTATCCCCCAGTAATCGGAAATACAAATGCGATCAAATACATGTTGTTCACTTTCAAATACCCCAACCCAATTAATAAACCCTTGGAAGATTGGTGAATTTGAACCGTGGACAAACTGCCTTGCTATAGAGTTCATTCTTCCATCCGCACCAACAATAACATCATCCTTTTCCGTATCTATTTCTACACCATTTTCAAAAATAACACGGACTTTCCCTTGATCTTTTTTAATAATATCAACCGCTTTAAAATCATAATAAATAGGAATTTCTAAAGCATTTAGCTTATTTATTAACACTTTCGAAAGATCCGCATGAAGAACAGAATAACTTGAAAAGCCCATTAATTTATTGAGATCATCGATCTCTAATGAGCCAAGTTGATCACCCTCTTTTGAGTAGCGATTCATTCTATGAATAGCACCAGAAACACGTTCAACCTCTTTCAATACCCCAAGCTCTTCTAAAATAAATGAGGCATTAGGCCAACAAACAATGCCAGCCCCCATATAATGGTTAGTAAGAGATCTCTCATACACAATCACATCATATCCCACTTCTTTTAAAAAAATAGCAGCACTTAACCCACCAATGCCTCCACCTAAAATACAAATTTTCATTTAATAACCCATCTAAAAATGTTTATTTGAAAAAATACACCGAAATACGGTTCATAAAATTACAATCTATGATTTTATAGACCATGAACTTATAATCCATGGATTTAAAATAAATAAATATTATTCCCTCATTTTCTTTAATAACTTCACCAACACTTCCATTTCACCTTCTTCAAGTTTCGCCATAGGTAACAAGCCTGCATCCATTTTTTCCTTACCAAGACACATAGATTCCAATCCTAAAGGCGTTATTTGAATATGTACTAAACGCTGATCTTCTGTGTTTCTGACCTTAACTATCAACTGCTTCTCCATTAACTTATTTAATAACCGAGATACGTTAGACATTGGATCAAACATTTGTGCTTTTATTTCATTTACCTTTGCCTGTTGGTTCTCCGACTGGGCAACGATTGAAAGCACTTTCAACTGTTGAGCAGTAAGATCTAAAGGCTCTAACTCTCGTGCAACAGAACCATTAAGCCACTGGGCTGTTTGTAAAAAAGTAATAGCTGCGTCTCGGTACATTTTTATCTCTGATAGGATGGGGCAATCGATAAATTATAATCCATGGACTATAATGTCAAGGAATAAAGGTGTGCTTCATACCATTAAGTCGATAAAGCACACCCGTTTCACATCTTAGAACTCAGGATTCATTATCTAATAACACATTCGTCAACCAAACAGTTTGATAAGGAGAAAGCGTCATT
Source organism: uncultured Marinomonas sp. (assembly GCA_947493575.1). Lineage (GTDB taxonomy): Bacteria > Pseudomonadota > Gammaproteobacteria > Pseudomonadales > Marinomonadaceae > Marinomonas. The sequence continues at coordinate 12,122 of CANLRQ010000050.1, read as the reverse complement.
ACTTCTGTTAAGTTGTCCACTTTATGGCCTGAAATTAAATCAAACCAAGAATCAGTACCAATCAAATTAAGTTCATTAAGACGCAATTCAACAGGCACTTTTGTAATATTACTAACACAGAAAATACTTTGTTTTCGGTCAGAGCTTTGGCGCCAAAAGCCAAATAAACTCAGCCCTAAATGTAAAACAAATTGAATTGCATTAGGGTGAAAAGCGACTTGTTTCTTTCTAATATCAATTAAAGATAACATCCTTGATAACACTTTATAATGCGGGCTACGTTCATTATTTAAGTGGTCACCTAACAGTTCGTAATCCCATCTGTGACGATTAATCGATCGATTATGATGAGTATTCCTTAGTTTTTCATAGTCATTACGTGTGCCCAGCATGCTGTGGATATAAACCCCAGGAATGCCTTCTAAACCAAACATAATAGAATGGGCGCACATAAATCGTTCTAGCCCCCATTTATCCTCTCCTTCAACAGTACCTTGTAAGGCATCAAATAAAGAGATGTTCATTTCATAGGCTTTTTGCTCGCCGGTTTCCGTTGTTCTCCAAGAAACCCTACCACCAAAATTCTGCATGGTATTTGCTAGCGTATTAAGCTCTACATCACTTAATAGCCCCTCCGCAGGTCTTAGCCCAATACCATCATGGGAAGCTATAAAATTAAAGTAGCAGGTTCCATTCTGCGCTGGGGGCATACTCATTAACCAACGCTTTAAATATAAACAGTCCCCTGTAATTAACGTATTTAACAGTAAAGGAGGTAATGAAAAATTATAAATGCAATGGGCTTCGTTCGCATTGCCAAAGTACGTCAGGTTTTGAGTATTAGGGATGTTAGTTTCTGTAATGATAATGGCCTCTGGCTCGGCATGCTCAACCAGAGTTCTTAGTAACCTTACAACTTCATGAGTTTGTGGAAGATTAATCGACGAACTATTCAACTCTTTCCATAAAAAAGCGACCGCATCCAATCTGAATATTTTGACACCAGCATCAAGATATTGACGGATAATAGAAACAAAAGTCAGCAATACTTCAGTATTTCTGAAATCTAAATCCACTTGATCATGACTAAAAGTACACCAAACATGCTGTAAACCATTTGCTGTTTCTGTTGGACGCAATAAGGGGCTTGTTCTAGGGCGAACGACCTTAGTTAAATCATCCTCTGGATTAGCTGTAAAAAAGTAGTCACAGCCCTTTCCTTCCCCTTTAATGAAATTCTCGAACCAAATGCCACGACTGGAACAATGGTTGATCACCAAATCAGACATCAGGTTACGCTTACTGGCAATATGACTAATATCCGACCAATCACCCAAAGATTCATTTACACTTGAATAATCGATAACAGAAAACCCATCATCCGAGCTATAGGGAAAAAACGGCAATATATGAACGCTATTAATACTGTCCCCTATATGTGTGTCTAAAAACTTATCCAGCGTTTTCAGAGGTTTTATATCATCCTCAAGTAAACTGTCTCCATAAGTTATTAGAATCATATCCTCTTGAGACCAATGGTTAACGTAAGGAATAGGTTCAAAACAATTTTCATTAAGACGCATCATCTTTATTAACTCTAAACTCAATGTGTCATAACTGGTTTTGATTGCAATACCATCATAAATGACAGAAAGCTGCTGCTGTAATCTTTCAGACAATTGCGTCAGTATAGTCATAGATTAATTTTCCTTCTTACATAAGATTGGCCGTTTCTTTAAACTCTTGATAATCGTCTTCAACCGCATTTTTCAACTCTTCTAATACATTTGGCATAGCACTTGTCACACGGTTCCATGCCGGAATAAAAGGCGTCTCCATCGGGTTATCTAAGAACTGTGTACCAGCCTGCATAATGTTTTTAGCAAACATTTCTACAGACTTTTCTTCCGTATGAATATCCAGAGTCAAGCCATTGATAATCGCATCATTTTTGTAGGTTTCGATATAATCTAATGCAATACGGAAGTAAGTCGCTTTTATCGTTCGCATCGTTTCAGTATTAATAGTGTAACCTTGGGTCGCTAATTTTCTAAAGAATGCTTTGGTTATATCAATCGACATTTTTGACAAACCGCCATTATCATCTTCTAAGGACAAGTCTTGGTGTTTGTGGTCATAAGAGTCTGCAATATCCACTTGGCAAATTCGATTAGATGCATAGTTTCGGTGCATTTCAGATAGGACACCAATTTCTAATCCCCAATCACTAGGAATACGTAAGTCAGTTAAAACATCGAGCCTAAAAGAGAATTCACCCGATAACGAATAACGGAAACTGTCCATAAAATCTAAATATTCATTATGTCCTAGAACTCGTTTCAAGGATTTAATCAAAGGTGTCACTAACAAACGAGCCACTCGTCCATTTAACTTACCGTCCGCAAAACGTGAGTAAAAGCCTTTGCTAAATTCATAGTTAAATTGTGGGTTAGCAACAGGGTAAATAAGCCGAGCCAATAAATCACGCTCATAAGTGAGAATGTCACAATCATGCAATGCAATGGACTCAGCTTTTCTAGAAGCTAAAACATACCCCATGCAATACCAAACATTTCTTCCCTTTCCTAGCTCAGTAGGAGCTAACCCCATCTCTTGTAATTTGGCATCCAAGGCTTTTAAGCGCGGGCCATCATTCCATAAAATACGATGATGTTGTGGCAGCTTACTAAAGAACTTAATTGCATGTTGATACTCTTCTAAAGAAGCCCTATCCAGCCCGATAACAATTTGTGATAAATAAGGCACCTCAGCAATTTTACTAATAATATCAGGCAGCGCCTCACCTTCTAACTCTGAAAATAGTGAAGGTAGAATCAAGCCAAGGGGTCTTGTTTCAGAAAAAGTTGTCAACTCTGCTTCTAGATCACTGGTACTGCGTTTAGTTAGATTATGCAGTGTCGTTACAATTCCGTTTTGATAAAAATCCGCCATAACAATTGCCTCATAAACCGTAATTGATAATTAAAAGAGATATCGATAAGTGCGTTAATACAAACTATCTCTTAAGTTCTGTAATCCAATCTTAAATGTTCGTTTTAGATAAAATACCTTCAATTGCTTCATACCAACCTATTGGTCCAATGCCAGAGGTTTGAATAACGTTACTATTACGCTTTAATCGAGGAAAAGCGTGAATCGGCGAGCGAATTTGCACTGCCACATCTGCTTTTTCCAACATGGAACTGTCGTTTTCACCATCACCCAATGCAACCGTCGTATTAACCCCCATAAAAGAAGATAGCCATGCCATTGCATTGCCTTTGTCTGTCTTGCCACTAACATGAACAAAACGGCCTCCTTTCACTACATAGGCTCCAGCTTCTTGCATCACTTCAGTAAAATGGGTTAATTCTTCTTGAGTACCTAACCATTTGAGCGGCTCACCAAAATGTCTATTCGAAGCAGCTTTAGCTTGCTCAAAGCTAAGGCCAGTTTCATTTTGAATATCCTGAATCGACATGCTAGAAAACCCAGTATACAAATGAGAAAAAACAGCCGCCTTTGTTTTTAAAAGCGTTAACCAATACTCCCGAGGCTCAGTGAAGGTTTTAATGTAATAACCACCCTCTTCGTAAACCTCTAAAGAAGCTTTCAACTTCTCCAATAAAGAATCCACCATAAAAGCTTTAGGTATATAAATAGCCGCACCATTCTCACAAATAAAAGGTGACTCTAGATTTAATTTTTGACAGGTAGGAATTAATTCGGAAAACGTTTTGCTGGTATTAGGTATAACTGGGATACCCATTACTTTTAATTTTTCCAACATGGGAAGAGCTGCGGAAAAACTGTAGGTATGATGATCAAGTAAGGTTCCATCTAGATCAGTAAAGATAGCTAACAAAGTCTCTTGCTTGTTATCCATTTTTTTCTCCCTTAATACAGCATGGCAATAAAAACACCTGCAGCGCACCAAAAAAAACCAGAGAAAAATACTTCCCTGCATAGTCGCCCCAAAATAGAGCGAGAGAATTGAATGGCTTAAATACTTGTTTTTCTATTAACAAAGCCTTCAATATTGGGAGTTCCATCACGATTAGCTCACCTTAATTATTGGTAATAACCAATAAACAAACAATTACTGTGCCAGTATCGTGCTTAGGAAATGAATTTTAAGGAATTAAAGGGCATATACTCATTCAATAATTCCTCTTTACCCTATAGGGTCATATTATTACTTCTCAAAAAAACGTGCGGGTAAGAAAGGCTTACTATCAATAAAAGTGGGTGTATCTCCTATCATCTCTGCGATCAACCTTCCTGTAGCTGGACCAGTACTAAAGCCAACATGTTGATGTCCAAAAGCCAACCAAATATTATCTACGTTCGGACAAGGGCCAATAGCGGGTAGAGAATCTGGGAGAGTTGGGCGATTGCCCTTCCATAAACTATTTGGTATAGCCTCTCCTAACTCAATAGCTGAATGAGCTGAAACAGAAACCTCCTTCAATTGAAAAGGAGAAGCAACGTCTGACTTATCTTTAAGTTCAGAACCACTGGTAATTCGATACCCTTTAGTTGTCGGCGTTATAACAAATGCTTTATCCACATCGTAGACAGGACGCTTAAGTCGACTACCTTTAGGGTAATCATAATGCTCATGGTAGCCGCGCTCGAAGCACATTGGTAACGGGGTTGCGACACATTTTAGCAAATCGTTTGACCATGGCCCCGCAGCTAATACAACTTTATCCGCAAGGTACTCAAGGTTTCCTTGTAAACAAACGTGCTTTCCATTTAACGATAGACTCTGAATATCATCAATAACAACCTGACCACCTTTTGCAACAAATAAATCAATATAGCTTTGTGTCACTTCACCGGGGTGATCAACAGACGCAGCGTCTTTAATATGTAAAGCACTTTTGTAAATAGGTTTTAATGCCGGCTCTAAAGCCTGTATTTGATTCATACTCAGTATGTCAAAATTAATACCTAACTTTCGATATACTTCTTGCTCATACAGAGTAGATGATACCCCGTTTGATGATTGGTAAAGCTTCAACCAGCCATCCTCTCTCAACCGTGATAATTGACCCGCTTCTGCTAGCCATTTCTTATGTTCATCTAATGACACTCGAATAAGAGAGTCCAGATTGAAAATATTCTTTTCAGATTGCTTCTCTAGTGATTGGTAAAGAAATCTTACAGACCAATTAAGGTTTTTAATAAGATAACTATAACTAATCCTTACTGCAGGGTGAGTATTCCAAAGGTATTTTCTTAAATTGGGGATTAAATTTTTATTATTAATTAAGTAAGCCGAGCTTCTAGTAATAACGCCAGCATTGCCAAAAGATGTTTCTTTTACTTTGCTTTCTTTTTTAATGAGGATGACATTAAAGCCTTTTTCGAGCAGGTTAAGAGCACAGCTCACACCAACAATACCAGCTCCGATAACATAGATGTTGCTCATTTAAAATTCCTCTGATTAAATGATATAGCGGTAAGCATTTCTTTTAAGAATAGGGTTTTAAAATTGATAAAAGATGATAAAAAATTCTCTCTCGGTGTAATCATGCTAAACACTCAGTTTCCCCGTGTCATAGGTGATATTGGTAATCCTGAGACGTTCGACTTTAATGTGAACTATGAAAAAGTATTATCAGCCGCTGTTAGCTCCATCGTCACATCAAATGGTATTGCCCCTTCAGTGAAACAAGATATTTTTAACAGCTTAGATAACCTTCAAAATAAAAGGGTTAATCTCATAGTGACTACTTGTGGCTTTCTAGGTGAAATGCAAAACGAGCTAAAAGCCTTCTCCAATACTCCTATTCTTACTAGTTCACTTTTAACGATTCCTTTTGCACGCGTATTTTTAAATAAAACTGACGATAAAATTGGTGTATTAACATTTGATTCTAAAAGTTTAAATTCAACGCATTTTGGAGGAAATTATTCAAACGACATAATTATTGGCGATATTCCAAAAAAGGGTGAACTGTATAAAACCATCAAAAATGATTTACTCACTCTAAATACTCAAAAAGCCGAAATTGAAGTCGTTACTTCTGCTTTAGAATTAATAAAACAAAATCCAACAATTAAAATCATTGTTTTGGAGTGCACTAATTTATCTCCCTATATCGATGCCGTTAAAAAAGCCACACAATTACCTGTCTTCGATATTATTCAGGCTATTCACTGGTATAAAAAAACCCAGTAAAGGTGGCTTTTTCAATAAGCAAAATACAATGATGCAAACTAATGAACCATTACTTCATTGCATTGGGTAGATATGTAGCAATTTCAGGGAACCATACCAAGATAAAAACGGACACCACCATCAACAGGAACATAGGGAAAGCAGCTTTAGCTATAAATACCATGTTATGCCCAGTCATAGACTGTAAAACAAATAAATTAAAGCCTACAGGAGGAGTAATTTGTGCCATCTCCACAACAATCATCAAATAAATTCCAAACCAGATCATGTCAAATCCTGCTTGGCGTACCAAAGGTTCAATCACAGCCATAGTTAGCACGATTGATGACAGACCATCTAAAAAGCAGCCTAATATAATGTAAAAAATAGTAAGACAAACAATCAGCATTAATGGTGATAGCTCTAACGCTCCGATACCCTCCGCCAAATGTCGCGGCAATCCTGTAAATCCCATGGTCAAAGACAAAACATGGGCTCCCATTAAAATAAAAGCGATCATGCTAGACGTTTTAATTGCGCCCATTAAAGATTCTCGAAAGCAAACCCAGTCAAGGCTTTTTTGAGATAAAGCAATTAATAATGAGCCCACAACACCTAACACCGCTGCCTCAGTTGCAGTAGCAATACCAGTATAAATAGATCCAATTACTGAAATAATTAAAAGAATAATTGGCATTAAACTGATTAAGGACTTCAGCTTATCCATCCATGTGAAAGACAAACTTTTAATATCACCAGATGGACGAAAGTACGATAGCACCACAACATAGCTCATAAATAAGCCAGCTAGCATTAACCCTGGAAAAATTCCAGCAATAAACAGTTTGGCAATGGATTCATTAACAGTCACAGCATAAATAATTAGAGAGATCGAGGGGGGTATCAAAAGCCCTAATGTTCCAGCGCCAGCTAAGGTTCCAACAATCATTTTTTCAGAGTAACTGCGTTTTTTTAATTCGGGGATAGACATTTTTCCGACAGTAGCAACCGTTGCCGCAGATGAACCAGAAATAGCTGCGAATATAGCTGAACCACTGATGTTAACATGCAGTAGCCCTCCAGGTAGTCTATACATCCATGGAGTTAACCCTTTGAATAAAGTTTCTGATAATTTCGTCCGAAATAAAATTTCCCCCATCCAAATAAACAATGGTAAAGAAGTTAATGTCCATGATGAAATAGAACCCCATATCACAACAGCCATGGAGTCTCCTGTTGGTCTATTGGTAAAAATCTCCATGCCAACCACAGCACACACAATAAGACTTGCGCCGACCCAAACGCCAGAACCTAAAAAAAAGAATAAAACAACAAGCAATGCACTCGCTAAAAATATATCGTCCATACTATGCCCTATGATGATATTTCAATGTTTTTTGCCTTGCCTGTCATAACAAGCCACGTATGCTCTACAAATGAATGCACTAAACTGATCGCAAAAAAAACAGTACCGATTGCTACAATAATTTGAGGTATCCATAAAGGTATGGCAATAGAACCATCACTCAGCTCATGAAAATCCCAAGAAAAATAAGTTAACCGAGACATATAATACGCAACGTAGATTGTCACTGCTGCAGTAGTAAACAAGGCAAATATTTCAAATATGCGCTGTTGTTTAACACCCATTTTTTCAATAAATAACGTCACTTGAATGTGCGCCTTGTTGCGGAAGGTATAAGCCAGTGCGAGGCAATTTGCTGCTCCCATTAGATATCCAGCAATTTCTGTTAATCCAGGAACATAGAAATCAAGAAGACGACTGGTAATACTCACAATCACACACATAGCCATTCCAACCAAACAAATTGCAGCTAATGCCCCTGATAATGTATACAGTTTATCAAGTCCTTTTCCGAGCTTACTTAACAACATAGACAAGAAATCCACTTCAGTTAAACGAACTTAGGGGAGCGAACTCCCCTACAAAAATCACTCTTACTTAGCCTTAAAAGTATCAATGATCTTCTGACCATCCGAGCCAGAACTTTCAAGCCAATCCATAGTCATTTTCAATCCAATTCCTTGCAGTTCTTCTGTTAATTTCGCTCCTGCGTACTCAACTTTCATACCATTCTTAGACAATTCAGTTTTATACCAATTTGATAGCTCTTCTGCCTTCGCCCAACCTTTTTTCTCTGCATCAGCAGACGCTTTTAAGACGATTTGTTGAGTTTCTGGCGATAGCCCTTTCCAAGCACGTTCATTCACAAAAACCATATTTTTTGGTAACCATGCTTTTACGTCATACCAATAATCAACATGTTCCCAAAGCTTTTGATCATATCCAGTGGAACCAGAAGACAACATACTTTCTGCAACACCTGTAGCAAAAGCTTGGGAGACTTCAGCAGCTTCAATCTTAGTAGGAATTGCTCCCATTAATTCAGCAATTGTTGAGGTAGCAGGATTATAAGCACGAAACTTTAAACCCTTCATATCAGCAATTGAATTAATCGGCTTATTTGCATACAAGCCCTGTGGTGGCCATGGCACAGAATACAACAACTTCAACCTGTGTTTCTTTAACACATCTTCCATTGCGGGTTTGGATGCTTGATACAAATCCCATGAAGCAGGGAAAGTCGTTGCTAAAAAAGGAATAGCGTCTATAGAATATACAGGGCTTTCATTACTTAATGCTGAAACCAAACGCTCTCCTATTGGTGTTAAACCTTTTCGAACGGCTCCATATATCTCTCCACCTTTAAAAAGTGAGCCCGAAGCATGAGTAACAATTTCAATCTCTCCTTGAGCTTCGGAAATTTGTTCAGCAAACTCCTTCGCAATGACAGAGTGATAGTTTGTTGCTGAATACGCTAAAGGCATATCCCATGTTTCTGTAGCAAAAGTCAAACCTGACAGGCTAATGGCTACGCCTCCAATTATTACTTTCATTCCATTCTTCAGAGTCACTTTCTTCATCGTTATTTCCTCTTGATTGTTTTTCTCTTTAACTAGTCCTTTAATCTAACCACCATCATTTGCCTAATGCATCATGTAAAAATTACGGAAATTCATAAAAAACCAACAAAATGACAAGTCTAAACGACACTTTTTATTATTATGTTTTTTATCCTTCTTCAGACTAGGGGTTATTAACAGTAAAAGCTCTCTGTTTCCCTAAGAAGAATACGGAAAAATTACCCGCTCACATTCTTATAGAGAAAAGCACCGAATAAGTTGTTTTTTTACAAAATGTAATGACTTTTTTGAGGAAAAGCAGTGCAGAAATAACACTTTTATAGAGGTCTCTTAAAGGGAAAAAGCCAACTAAAATTTTAGTCATGCACTGATACCTACATGGATGTAGGATAATAGGGCAACTTAGGAACAGTTGCCGAGATGGGAGAGGTTATTCGTTTTTTAAAGCTTTAAGATAAGTAGTTAAGGGTCACCTATTTCATTCATTTGTGTTTTTACTTTTTCTAATACTTCTTTATATCGACGGTCAAATTTTCGTGATAGCACAACCCAAGATGTAGAACGTTCAACGCCTGGAATTTCACCTATGTCATCTAAAAGAATTTCTAATTCTTCCAATGTCGCCTGCTCAACACTTAAAAAATAGTCATAATTACCGCTGACAGCCAAGCACACTTTTACGGAAGGAAAGCTATTCAAGCGTGCAACAACTTGCTTACCTCTTTTCTGTTCAACTCTTAACATAACCATTGCCTGCACATTACCCTCAGAAGGGTTGCGGCTAAGTACCGCAGAATAACCAGTGATCACACCTGTTTGCTCTAAACGTGTAATACGCTCATGCACAGTAGATCTAGCGACACCTAAGGTTTTAGCTAACCGACTTGTCGATTCTCTAGCGTTTACCTGTAAAAGAGCAACCAACTTTCGATCTAATTCATCTTTAAACCACTTCGACATATTAAAACCTTCAGATTGACTTATTACTTGAATTCAAGAAACATAATAAAGCCATCAACAATGACAATCAAAGACATCCAAGTAAAATAACCATCAATAGAATACTAATAAACTAACAATAGGCAACAGCGTTTATTCGGCCTTGCTCTTGGTTGGCTGTTTTTGTAACGTTCAATACTCTGTATTTGGCCGACGACTCCGTGTGTATGCGCTTCAAACTTTGTCGCGATCTCCATCCAGTTTTCCGAGTAATTTAAAGGGGTCAGATCCCTTAAACACCGTCGCTGGTAGGAACAAACATCAATATTACTTTTAAGGGATCTGACCCCTTTAAGATAGGAGACAAAGACAAATCAATAGCTCCTCGCTTGTCATGTCGGACAATACGCCCTGTAAGATCAACCAGTTGCAGGTAATCAGCCAGTTTAAATGCAATGCCTTTTTCCGTGTTTTTTTGAAGAGTCTTTACGTTAATTACCTACAAAAGGATACAAGGTTTTTGGTTGAATTCCTTCTTTCGCGGCTCCAACCCTTTTTTTGATACTGGTGAATTCCGATTTCTCAGGCGTAGTAGCAATGCCCGCTCTAATTGGATTCAAATCGACATACGCCATGCAAGCAAGTATCGAGGCTTCACCACGAGCGAATTGTTGAGTAAACAATGTGCCTTTATGAAGAGAATGCCACCGTCGTAATACTTCGTGTGTAGACCAATTTTTTGCTTGTTTTTCATCGACGTGCAGCACTATATGAAGGTGGTTGCTCATCACAGCATAAGCACAAATATCGATAGAGAAAATCTGAGATAGATACAGTAAACGCGCTTCAATCCAACCCCGACGGTGTTCAAAACTTTTACCTGTAACAACATCTTCACCACACAGAAAAGCACGGCGAACGCACCGACTGATGCAGTGATAAAACGGAGTATCAGACAAACTGACCTGTTGGCTTCTGGCCCTTGGCATAATTTCTTCCTCATCCTTGAGTTTGGTTTTTTAGTTTAGGCAGTGATTTGAGAAACATCAACAACCACGCCTACTCTATATTTTTTTAACTCTTAACTTATTGAAATATATAAATTAAGTTACTAGGTGTCTTTGATTACTTGTTTATGTGCTTAATTCTTTCGGATGGGTGCATGTTTTTCCTTGAAAGCTAACGCCGCAAGCAACTGCAGCTGTAACGGAGCTTGTTTTTATGCGATGCTTTTCCCGCATAAAAACAAGCGGAGTGTAAGCTGTCAGATTGACTTGCCTTGTTATGGCGTACCTGACAATTGTGCAATCTGTTCCATGATCACACCTAACTTTATGTTGCCAAGCGACTTAGCAACATACTTTTTCTTGTTCTCTTCGGTTTTTATCGAATCGTTGTAGAAATCTATAATTTTCTTTTTAGTCCATCTTTTGTTTATCGATAAAGGTGTTATAACGCCATATTCTGGATAATATGACCAGCCTTCAGCTGTCGCATCAACTACTTTATACGAACTATTTTCGTTAAAGGTTAGTTTCTTTATCCATTTATTAACCTCGCTATCACTCGCCACACCAACCACAATCGTGTCGGAGGCTAGCAATATTGGAAATTTGGGTTTACGAAACTGATATTGAACCATCTAATTTATTTGCCTTTTTTTACTCTCTGAGGCCATAACTACTAAGCGGTTATACAGTGGCGAAGCCATGGTTATAACCGTCTGTTGAACGGCCGCTTTATTTATAGGGAATTTGCTTTTTCAAGATTGGCGACGTCCCTGTTTATATCGCGGTGTTATTTGTACTCTCGAAGGTTACTTTTCAAAAACCTTCGTATTTTTAGATTTTTTCGTATTGCTTTTTATACTTTTACTCGAATTCTAAGTATTAGGCAAGCAAGATCCCTCAGACTTTGCAACCTGATATTTTTTATCCATTTTTATTACCTGACTCAAAAAAAGGCTTCTGTCTTTTCTGCGCTGACGACGACAGTGACGCAAGCAGAAAAGACGAAGGCTTTTTGCTTTGTGAGCAACCCATTGTGTTGCAAACCGTTTCATATTGTC
>CANLRQ010000049.1 GCA_947493575.1 uncultured Marinomonas sp. | reverse complement strand
CATCCGTCTGCATTACCACGCTGGAGCGTGGGAACGAGAAAAAAGGTCGGGATTTATCCCGACAATGATTCAGACCCACTGGCCGCTTATTTACTCTAGTTCCCACGGTCTCCGTGGGAACTAGTAAAAGGGAGTATGAGAAATGAAGAGAATAAAAGGACAGTCTGCTAATAAAAACGGCTCCTATCCAAAAAATGAATAGAAGCCGTTATTAGAATAAAGCCAAGCCTTTGTTAAAGCCGCCACAGCGCACTCGTGCAAAGGTCTCTTATTACAGTTTGCTTTCCAATTCAGGGACGGCGGTAAATAAATCGGCTACTAGTCCATAATCCGCTACTTGGAAAATCGGCGCTTCTTCATCTTTATTAATCGCTACGATCACTTTCGAGTTATTCATTCCCGCTAGATGCTGAATAGCGCCAGAGATACCGACGGCAATGTAAAGATCAGGGGCAACCACTTTCCCTGTTTGACCCACTTGCATATCATTTGGCACATAACCTGCGTCAACTGCGGCACGGGATGCGCCTACTGCGGCACCTAATTTGTCTGCCACTTTATACAAGATGTCGAAGTTCTCACCGTTGCCTAAGCCACGACCACCAGACACAACCACTTTGGCTTCGGTTAACTCAGGACGATCTGATTCCGCTAACGCTTCGTGACTAAAGCTAATGTCTGTTGATGCAAATACTAAGTCACTTGTTTCAATCGCTGCACTGCCACCATCGCTGGCAACCGCATCAAATGCCGTTCCACGCACAGTCATGACTTTGACCGTATCACTGCTTTCTACTGCTGCAATGGCATTGCCTGCGTAAATAGCACGTTTAAAGCAGCTAGAGGATTCAACGGATAAAACATCCGATAATTGATTCACACCTAATAATGCGGAAACACGCGGCAGGATATTTTTACTCTAGTTCCCACGGTCTCCGTGGGAATTCATACAACGTTGCGGCATCCGTCTGCATTACCACGCTGGAGCGTGGGAACGAGAAAAAATACAAGGTCGGGATTTATCCCGACAATGATTCAGACCCGCTGGCCGCTTAGGCCGTTGAGACCGTTTGCGGCATCCTATCGATCATCTCTTCTAGGATTCAGACCCGCTGGCCGCTTATTTACTCTAGTTCCCACGGTCTCCGTGGGAATTCATACAAGGTTACGGCATCCGTCTGCATTACCACGCTGGAGCGTGGGAACGAGAAAAACTACTTCGGATTCAGACCCGCTGGCCGCTTAGGCCGTTGAGACGTTCCTATTTTTCGACCATATATTATTTCCATTGGAGATTCAGACCCGCTGGCCGCTTAGGCCGTTGAGACATGGTATAAACATCTGTATGTCTTCTTAAGACAGGGATTCAGACCCGCTGGCCGCTTATTTACTCTTGTTCCCACGGTCTTCGTGGGAACAAGTAAAAGATAAAACCCAAAGATTTCAGTTTATCGGCAGTTATAAGTCTAAAGCACAAATGCTTGTAGTAATTGCTAAGTATGAAAATCAGACTCTATGGAACTTTATGCATACCGAGGCCAAAAAGCTAAACAAGCACAGATGTGGGGAACTGATTTTCCAAAGAAAAAGGGTAACAGAATGAGCTGCTACCCTTTAAAAATGTGAGCCCTAATTACCCATGGGCAATGGAGAAAGGTCGCACCCTAACACAGACACTTACTTATCTCTGGGGTCCTTCCACAAGTTATAGGCAGTAAGGCCAACTTGCTTCTCGCTTTCACTGTCTATAGTAGTACGAATACCGTACATTTGAAATGATTTTCCCTAATAAAACAGATAAAAGTACACAGAAAGGTATCATCTGTACAAGTAAAGAGACCTAATCACACTTTACAAGTTATGGAAAAAATCTCCATAAAACGACATACATCCGATACACCAAACCACTCAAAAATATCAAATAGACTGTAACTCTTGTTCCCACGGTCTTCGTGGGAACAAGTAAAAGGGAGTATGAGAAATGAAGAGAATAAAAGGACAGTCTGCTAATAAAAACGGCTCCTATCCAAAAATGAATAGAAGCCGTTATTAGAATAAAGCCAAGCCTTTGTTAAAGCCGCCACGGCGCACTCGTGCAAAGGCCTCTTATTACAGTTTGCTTTCCAATTCAGGGACGGCGGTAAATAAATCGGCTACTAGTCCATAATCCGCTACTTGGAAAATCGGCGCTTCTTCGTCTTTATTAATCGCTACGATCACTTTCGAGTTATTCATTCCCGCTAGGTGCTGAATAGCGCCAGAGATACCGACGGCAATGTAAAGATCAGGGGCAACCACTTTCCCTGTTTGACCCACTTGCATATCATTTGGAACATAACCTGCGTCAACTGCGGCACGGGATGCGCCTACTGCGGCACCTAATTTGTCTGCCACTTTATACAAGATGTCGAAGTTCTCACCGTTGCCTAAACCACGGCCACCAGACACAACCACTTTGGCTTCGGTTAACTCAGGACGGTCTGATTCCGCTAACGCTTCGTGACTAAAGCTAATGTCTGTTGATGCAAATACTAAGTCACTTGTTTCAACCGCTGCACTGCCACCATCGCTGGCAACCGCATCAAATGCCGTTCCACGCACAGTCATGACTTTGACCGTATCACTGCTTTCTACCGTTGCAATGGCATTGCCTGCGTAAATAGCACGTTTAAAGCAGCTAGAAGATTCAACGGATAAAACATCCGATAATTGATTCACACCTAATAATGCGGAAACACGCGGCAGGATATTTTTACCTGTTGTCGTTGAGGCCGCTAGGATATGAGTAAAGCCTGTCGCCAATTCCAGAACCAATTTACTGACGTTCTCGGCAAGCTGATGTTCATAGGCTGTGGAATCGGCCAAAATCACTCGACTAACACCCGCTATTTTAGCCACTTCTTCAGCTACCGTAGCACAGGCACTGCCTGCCACTAAGACAACAATATCACCGCCAATTTGCTGCGCCGCTGATAACACATTTAATGTAACGGACTGAAGCGATTGATTATTGTGTTCTGCTAAAACTAAAATACTCATGAGATCACCTTTGCTTCATTACGTAATTTTTCGACTAACTCATCCACCGAGCCGACTTTGATACCCGCAGAACGTTCAGCAGGGGATTCTACTTTTACCACGGACTGATTGCTTGCAACCATTACACCCAATTCTTCTGCCGTTTTTACATCAAGCGGCTTTCTTTTGGCTTTCATAATGTTTGGTAACGACGCATAACGCGGTTCATTCAGACGCAAATCCGTGGTAACAATGGCTGGCAATGTCAGCTTCAACGTTTGCAAGCCACCATCAATTTCACGAGTCACCAAAGCAGTGCCATCTTCAATCACGACTTCTGAAGCGAAGGTTGCTTGTGGTCGGTCCATTAACGCTGCCAGCATTTGGCCTGTTTGATTGTTGTCTGAATCAATCGCTTGCTTGCCTAATAAAACCAAACCGGGCTGTTCTGCTTCCGCGATTTTTGCCAAGATACGGGCCACAGATAAAGAATCAGGACTGTCTACAGAATCCACTTGAATCGCACGGTCTGCCCCTAAGGCCAAAGCGTTACGCAATTGTTCCTGACAGGATTTTGTGCCGATAGACACGACGACAATTTCATCCGCCACACCCTTTTCTTTCAAACGAATGGCTTCTTCAACGGCAATTTCACAAAAGGGGTTTAATGCCATTTTCACATTGGCTAAATCTACCCCTGTTTGATCTGCTTTTACGCGTGCTTTCACGTTATAGTCAATCACGCGCTTAACAGCGACTAAGATTTTCATCATTAAGCTACCTTATCTCTATTGTTTTTAGTTAGGTCTCTGTTTCGAGCCTTCTATATTTTTAAACTCGCAGGCCGCCATCCATTTCAATAATTCGACCTGTGAAGAAATCATTCTCTACTATGTATTGTAGGGTATGTGCCATTTCATCGACTTCCCCTAAACGGCGTAAAGGTACGGCACTCAACATGCGCTCAATGGCTTCTGGTTTCATTTGAGCGGTCATTTCTGTGGCGATCACTCCCGGAGCAATACCACCAACACGAATTTTGTAACGGGCTAGCTCTTTTGCCCAAGTGACCACCATGCTAGCCACACCGGCTTTGGTTGCCGAATAATTTGTTTGGCCTGCGTTACCTGCACGGGATACGGATGAAACATTGACAATAACACCGCCCTCACCTTGCAAAGCCATAATTGAAGCCGCTTCACGACCACATAAAAAGGTGCCCGTTAAGTTAACATCGATCACACTTTGCCATTGTTGCAACGACATTTTTCCAACCAATTCGCCATCTTTCACTTTAACCAACATGCCATCACGCATGAGACCCGCATTGTTAATCAAACCATGCACACCGCCGAAGTCATTTTTAATATTAGCAAAAGTACTTTCTACCTGCTCTTCGTTGGTAATATCGCATTCATATCCTTTCGCTTTAATGCCTTGATTTGATAAGGCATCGGCGGCACTGTCTACACTGGCCTGATCAATGTCTATCAGAGCAATGTGCGCTCCTTGAGAGGCTAAATGTGCTGCCATTCCAGCACCCAAACCACGGGCCCCTCCGGTAATAACAAAAACTTTATCTTGAACTTGCATTTTTATTCCTTACGCTCAATTTTTATATGTAACTGCGCTCTAAATCACTTTCGTAATGCTATTATGAATAAAGACGAATCAGACTGGAGAAATCCAAAGCACCATTACCTTGGGCTTTGTGGAGGTTAAATAGCCCCCTTGCTGCCGATCCCATTGGTGTTGGACTCGCACTGGATTGACTTAAATCCATCGCTAACCCTAAATCTTTAAACATCAAATCCACTTGAAAGCCGCCTTGATAATCATTCGATGCAGGAACGTTTTCCATTACGCCGGGTACAGGGTTATAGACTTGTAACGCCCAATTGCTGCCCGAACTTTGTTTCATAATGTCGGACAAGACTTTTGGATTTAGACCATTTTTAATGCCCATATTTAAGGCTTCGCATGTGCCCGCCATTAACACGGCTAACAACATATTGTTGCAAGCTTTTGCTATTTGACCCGCACCATGGTCACCTGCATGAAAAATGTTTTTTCCCATGCTTTCCAGTACGGGTTTGGCCTTTTCAAATTGCTCTGCCGTGCCGCCCACAATAAAACTCAGCGTGCCTGCGATTGCACCACCGACACCGCCCGAGACAGGGGCATCCATAAAATCAATGCCTTTTTCCTCTGCAAGTTTTGCAATTGAGCGAGCCATATCTGCTTCAATGGTTGAACAATCAATAACCAAGGCTCCGTCTTTAATTTCATCAAATATAGGAACTGGAGCAGAAACATAGAGGTTTTTCACATATTTGCCCGCTGGCAGCATACTAATAACAACGTCCGCGCCCTGAGCCGCTTCCGCCGCAGATTGCGTAACGACACAACTTGCTGCCTCGGCTTTCGCTAAGGCATCTAAAGATAAATCAAATGCTTTTACCAAATAGCCCGCTCTCGCGAGATTGGCCGCCATTGGGCCACCCATATTGCCTAAACCAATAAATCCGATGGTTTGCATAATGTCACTCCTATTATTGTTATTTTATGACCTGAGACCAATAAACTCGTATTTATAAATCCCTAAGCGGGTGATTTTCTGGAGTCCAAGGTGATTCAAAGAAACCATCGATAAAGCTGTCTTCTACTTGGTCTACGCTGGTGTAAGTCCACTGTGGCAGTCTGTCTTTATCAATTAACAAAGCCCGAATACCTTCTGGCAATTCTCGTTGACGTGATACCTTTACCGTTAGATCCAGTTCCGTTTGGAAGACTTCTTTTAATGAAGCGTGACGGCATCGGTCTAGTTGGCGTTTTATTAAATGCATTGAAACAGGACTGCCGTATTTCAAAGTATTTTGCAGTTTTCCTACCCATTTGTCTGACCCATCAAGAGCTAGAAAAGCATTCACAATATCGACAATACTTTCTTTGCCCATGACTTCATCAATCAGCTCTTGATGATCTTGAATTGGATGTGGCAATTCTGCAAAAACAGCCGAAGAGTCCAATTCCAATTGACGTAATATAGTGTCGATCACTTCAACAGCCGGTTGATCCCATGTGCTAGTCAACAGCTTATCCAGCAACTCATCGAATTTATCATTCGCAATTGCTCTATCCGCAAGACCTAGGAATACCGCATCATTTGCATGAATCGCACAGGCAGTCAGACCTAAAAATAGACCGTTTCTTTTTGGTAGGTGATTTAAAAACCATGACGCACCAACATCAGGATATAAACCAATATTTACTTCCGGCATGGCAAGATGTGAACTTTCTGTCACTACGCGAAACTGACAACCATTAAGCAAGCCCATACCACCGCCCATAACAATGCCTTTACCCCATGCGATCAGAGGTTTTTGGTAAGTATGTAAGTAGTAATCTAAAGCGTATTCTTGCGTGAAGAACTCATCCATGCCACTTTTGTTTTCGCTTTGAGTAATGGCCTGATGCAGCTTCACCACATCACCACCCGCACAAAAGGCTTTTTCACCTTCACTGCCTAGTAACACAGCACAGACTCGGTCATCTTCTTGCCATTTTTCCAACATGGGACGGATTAATTGCACCATATCCCAATTTAACGCATTCAAGCTCTTTTCAGAGTTTAAGCGAATTTCACCCAAGACTTTATCGCCTTGAGTGGGGTGTTCAATAAAGATAACGCAGCTCATACTATCTCCAGTCTCGTATTTACAGTTAAATATACATAGTCATGCAAAGATCTCACACTATGAAAATTTAGCAGTTTTTCCACTGAGGTGCGCGTTTTTCTAAGAAGGCTTGCACTCCTTCTGTTTGGTCTTCCGTGTCAAACAGATCCACAAACAACTCTCTTTCAAGGATATAGCCCTGTTGAACCGATCCTGTTC
Source organism: uncultured Marinomonas sp. (assembly GCA_947493575.1). Classification (GTDB taxonomy): domain Bacteria; phylum Pseudomonadota; class Gammaproteobacteria; order Pseudomonadales; family Marinomonadaceae; genus Marinomonas. The sequence continues at coordinate 14,887 of CANLRQ010000049.1, read as the reverse complement.
GATGATTTTGAATCAAGGTTTTGCAAGCCGCTATCGCAGAAGGGCTTTGTTGGCCAACTTGTTCTGCTAAGGCAATGGCTTTTTCTAATGAATCACCTTGAGAAACCATTCCCTCAATTAAGCCAAGGTTTAATGCCTGTGGCGCTTTAACTCGGTCACCACAAAGCATCATCCGCTTAGCCCAGCCTTCTCCCACCAGCAGTGCGAGATTTTGCGTACCACCAGCACAAGGCAATAAACCCACCTTGGCTTCTGGTAATGCCATCACAGATTGTTCTTCTGCAATGCGTAAATCACACGCTAACGCCACTTCTAAACCACCACCCATGGCATAGCCATTAATCGCGGCAATAGATACACCTCTAAACTGACTCAATGTTTCAAACGCTTGACCAAATACACGGGCCATATCACGCGCGACCGCACGATCCCCATCTGCAAACAGGTTTAAATCCGCCCCAGCGGAAAAGAACTTTTCCCCAGCGCCAGTAATCACTAAGCTCCAAATGGATTTATCCGCATTGAGTTCTTCTACCATGGTTTTCAGCGAAGATAAGCTTTCAAATGTCCAAGTATTCGCTGGAGGGTTATTCATGGTCACAATGGCAACATGGCCGCGTTTTTCAAGTAACAGTGCATTTGACATAAGGTTTCCTTCAAATTCTAAACGGTAGTAACGTTCTGAACTTCTCTAAAATTCTGAACTTTTCTAGAACTCTGAATAAGTATCGGCTAATAAACGACGCCCAATAATCACTCGCATAATCTCATTGGTGCCTTCGAGAATACGGTGTACTCGGCTGTCTCTTACATGACGCTCCAACGGATATTCTTTAATGTAGCCGTAGCCACCAAAGATCTGTAAGGCTTCATCACACACTTTAAATCCAACGTCCGTAGCAAAGCGCTTAGCCATGGCACAATAGGTGGTGGCATCCACATGTTGATTATCTAGCTTACTAGCAGCCAATCGAACCAACTGACGCGCAGCAACAAGTTCCGTTGCCATATCCGCTAAGCGAAATTGCAGACCTTGAAAGTCACCAATATTGCGACCAAACTGCTTGCGCTCAAGCATGTAGTTACGGGCTTGATTTAGGGCTTGTTGCGCAGTACCAATTGAACAAGAGGCGATGTTAATACGACCGCCATCCAAGCCTTTCATGGCAAGCACAAAGCCTTCCCCTTCTTCACTCAAAAGGTTTTCCACAGGCACTTTAACGTTTTCAAAGGTGATCATGCGTGTTGGTTGACTGTTCCAACCCATTTTGTCTTCCGCACGACCATAGGAAATGCCATCGCTGTGTGCATCTACGACAATCGCGGATACACCACGAGCGCCTGCACCGCCAGTACGGGCCATAACCACTAAAACATCCGTACTGCCGGCACCAGAAATGAATACCTTACTGCCATTCAATACGTAGTGATCGCCTTCACGTACGGCGGTGGTTTTTAAGGATGCCGCATCAGAACCCGCATTAGGTTCCGTCAGACAGTAAGAGCCTAACAATTGCGCACTGATTAAAGATTCGGCGTATTTATCCAGTACTTCTTGACGTGCAAAAGAGGTCACCATCCAAGTCACCATATTATGAATCGTCAAATAGGCCGTTGTTGAAGTACAACCCATTGAAAGACGTTCAAAGATGATGCTTGCATCTAAACGAGGTAAACCTAACCCCCCTGCCGACTCAGGCGAGTACAAGGAAGCAAAGCCCATTTCTCCTGCTTTACGAATAACATCCACGGGAAAGAAATGCTCTTCATCCCATTTCGCTGCAAAAGGTTCCAATTCTGTGCGAGCAAAAGCGGTTGCCATATCAGCAAACGCAACTTGATCTTCGTTTAATTCAAAATCCATCCGACTGTTCCTCGCTATTTCAATTCAATGGTCATATTTGGACCTGAAGCAATGTCATCTTCCAACCAACGTTGAATCATGTTTTTCTCTCTCATGGTTTTTGTTTTTATTTTATCGCTGTGAATCCTAATGAGATTTACAGCACTTCAATCGCTACCGCCGTGGCTTCTCCTCCCCCAATGCATAAAGATGCAACACCTCGGTGTAAATTGCGTTGCTTAAGAGCATAGATCAAGCTGACTAGAACGCGAGAACCGCTTGAGCCAATTGGATGACCTAAAGCACAGGCTCCCCCATGGACATTGATTTTATCCATGTCTAATTCAAGACCTTGTTGAGCCAATAAGGTCACCACAGCAAAGGCTTCGTTGATTTCAAATAGATCCACAGATTCTTTTGTCCATTGAGACTTTTCCAAGACCTTTTCAATCGCTCCGATTGGTGCAATGGTAAACTCAGCGGGTTTTCGTGCATGGGTGGAATGGGCCACAATGCGAGCCATGATAGGCAGACCTTTCGCAGTCGCTTCGCTTTCTTTCATCAAGACCAAAGCGGAAGCACCATCGGAGATAGAACTCGCGTTAGCAGCGGTGACTGTGCCATCTTTCGCAAAAGCAGGACGCAAATGAGGAATTTTCTCTGGTTTTGCTTTACCCGGTTGTTCATCCATATCAACCACTCGCTCGCCTTTGCGTTCACGAATTGTGACAGCCGCAATTTCGTCACGAAAGAAACCCTTTTCAATCGCAGCATTGGCTTTGTCCAAGGAGTCGATGGCAAAATTATCCATCACTTCACGGGTAAGTTTGTATTCATCGGCTGTTGACTGAGCAAATGCGCCCATCAACCCGCCTTCATAAGCGTCTTCTAAGCCATCTAAAAACATGTGATCCAATACTTTTCCATGGCCCATACGTAATCCATCACGTACTTTCGGTAATAAGTAAGGTGATAGACTCATATTTTCCATGCCACCAGCAACCATAATAGAGGCAGACCCTGCCAAGATTTGATCATGGGCTAACATCACAGCTTTCATACCAGAGCCGCACATTTTATTAATGGTTGTGCAACCCGTATCCAGTGGTAGACCAGCCTTTAAGGATGCTTGGCGAGCCGGTGCTTGGCCTAATCCTGCAGAAAGAACACATCCCATAATGACTTCATCAACTTGCACAGGAGTTAACCCTGAACGCTCAAGAGCCGCTTTAATTGCAACCGAGCCAAGCTCAGGCGAAGTCACAGAACTTAGATCACCTTGCAAGCCTCCCATTGGAGTTCGTGCTGCACCAACAATGACAATCGCGTCTTTTTCTACTTCGTTTTTAGTCGTCACTTTTAAAGACCTCTTGTTGTTATTGTTAACTTTGGATTCATCCAAAAAATAACAATACATTATTTTCAATAATTACCTTTACGTAAACGTAAACCTTGATTAACCTATTAGCAAGTGATTAAACAAAAAAATTTCAAATTGAGTACAAATATGACAATAAGCAAACCGACATTTAGCATCAGTGACTTGTCTGCCGAGTTCGATATTACGACTCGCAGTATTCGTTTTTATGAAGATCAGGGGTTATTGCATCCTGAGAGAAAGGGACAAACTCGCATCTATCACCCTCAAGATAGAGTGCGTTTAAAATTAATTCTACGCGGCAAACGTTTGGGCTTTTCCTTAGCAGAGTCACGGGAACTGTTTGACCTTTGGGACGAAACACCAAGCGGAAGCGAACGCCAGCTTGTGAAAATGCTAGAGAATCTTCAACAGAAAAAAGCACAATTAGAGCAACAACTTGAAGATTTAAAAATGACACAAATTGAAATAGAGAATGCTGAGCAGCGGTGCCAAACCGCCCTGAATGATTTAAAAGAATCGGAAGCTAAAACAACGACTTCCGATGTGGCCTAAAAGTCAAAAAAATACGAATTTTTAAAACCAAAATGCAACAAGAATAAAACCTGAAACAAAAATAAAAATAGGTATATAACATGATCTCACAATACTCTGAACTCAACTTTGGGCTTGGCGAAACCATCGATATGCTTCGCAACCATGTGAATGGATTTGCTGCGGCTGAGATTGCCCCTCGTGCCGAACAAATTGATCACGATAACCTGTTTCCTAATGAACTATGGACAAAAATGGGCGATATGGGTCTGTTAGGCATTACCGTTAAAGAAGAGTTCGGTGGAGCGGACATGGGTTACCTTGCTCATGTTATCGCTATGGAAGAGTTAAGCAGAGCATCCGCCTCGGTTGCTTTGTCTTACGGAGCGCATTCCAACCTATGTGTGAATCAAATTCATAAAAATGGCACTCAAGAACAAAAAGAAAAATATCTACCTAAGTTGGTTTCTGGAGAGCATATTGGTGCTTTGGCCATGTCAGAACCGAATGCAGGTTCAGATGTTGTTTCCATGAAGTTGCACGCACGTGATGCGGGCGATCACTTCCTATTGAATGGCAACAAAATGTGGATCACCAATGGGCCAGATGCCAATGTCTATGTGATTTACGCGAAGACTGATTTGCATGCGGGTTCAAAAGGCATCACCGCGTTTATCGTAGAGCGAGACAGTGAAGGATTCACTCAAGCGCAAAAGCTGGACAAACTAGGAATGCGTGGCTCCAATACCTGTGAATTGGTTTTCCAAGATTGCAAAGTGCCAAAAGAAAACATTCTTGGTCAACTCAACGGCGGAGTCAAAGTGCTCATGAGTGGCTTGGATTACGAACGTTTAGTGCTATCTGGTGGGCCATTAGGCATTATGCAAGCCGCTATGGATGTGGTTGTCCCTTATGTCCGTGACCGTAAACAGTTTGGTAAAGCCATCGGTGAATTCGAATTGGTTCAAGGCAAACTAGCAGACATGTACACACGTATGAACGCAGCAAAGTCTTACGTTTATATGGTAGCAATGGCAGCAGATCGCGGTGAAACCACTCGCAAAGATGCCGCAGGGGCAATTTTATATTCAGCAGAAATGGCAACTCAACTGGCGTTAGATGCTATTCAATTATTAGGTGGCAATGGCTACATCAATGAATACCCTACAGGCCGTTTGTTACGTGATGCAAAACTGTATGAAATCGGTGCGGGTACTTCTGAAATTCGCCGTATGTTAATCGGCCGTGAACTCCATCTAGATAAATAAAGCAACTAGGTATCACCGATTTAGTCAAAGTTACTGATCGTTTTCCTGTTTGTGTCTAAAGTGCTCACTAACAATAAGAATAAAGAGCATTTTAGTCACCTTTATTAAAGGAAAAGGAAGATAACCTTCTAACAATACATTGATGGAAACTTGGTTTGGTTTGAGTCGTTATTCACAAGATAACAGCCCAAAGCGCGATTTACCCTTTTGATCCAGCCACTTTCATCTAGACTAATTTATCTAGAGTCCGCTTTCTAGATATAGGAGCACGGCAATGCCAATTTTACAAAGCAAAATACAGGTTCGTTCCACAGAATTTCTAGCCAATGCCACCAGCATGTCTGAAGTCGTCGCCGACTTACAAGAGAAAATTCATTCTATCCTTCAAGGCGGTGGCCCTTCTTATCAAGAACGTCATCTTGCACGTGGAAAACTCTTACCGAGAGACCGTATTAACCACCTAATTGATGCAGGCAGTGCCTTTTTAGAGATTGGGCAATTAGCCGCTTACCAAGTGTATGACGATGTTATTCCAGCGGCAGGTGTGGTTGCAGGAGTGGGTAGAATCAATGGCGTAGAATGCATGATAGTCGCCAACGATGCCACGGTAAAAGGCGGAACTTACTTCCCTCTTACCGTCAAAAAACATTTGCGCGCGCAAGAAATTGCCGAGCAAAATCATCTGCCTTGTATTTACCTTGTTGATTCAGGTGGTGCTAACTTGCCACAACAAGATGATGTATTCCCTGACCGAGACCATTTTGGCCGCATCTTTTACAATCAAGCACGTATGTCGGCCAAAGGCATCCCACAAATTGCGGTGGTAATGGGGTTATGTACTGCTGGCGGGGCTTATGTTCCTGCGATGGCGGATGAGTCCATTATTGTGCGCGATCAAGGAACCATCTTTCTTGCAGGCCCACCTCTAGTAAAGGCAGCAACCGGTGAAGTGGTGTCCGCAGAAGATTTAGGCGGAGCCGATGTGCATTGTCGCACCTCTGGCGTTGCCGATCATTATGCTGAAAACGACGAACACGCCTTACAAATAGCACGTCGTTGTGTTGCCAACCTTAATTATAAAAACACCCATCCAGCTCAAGCACTCAAAGTCACCAATAAAGCTTCCGTAGAGCCACGCTTCGACATAAAAGAACTGTACGGAATTGTGGGTACAGACCTTCGCAAACCCTTTGATGTTCGAGAAGTCATCGCAAGAATCGTGGACGACTCAGAATTTGACGAGTTTAAACAGCTTTATGGCATGACTTTGGTAACAGGCTTTGCTCACATTCATGGTATGCCTGTGGGTATCATTGCCAATAATGGCATTCTTTTTGGTGAATCCGCTCAAAAAGGTGCGCATTTTATTGAACTCTGCTGCCAACGAAATATCCCATTGCTGTTCCTGCAAAATATCACTGGTTTTATGGTGGGTAAAAAATACGAGTCCGAAGGCATAGCTAAACATGGCGCAAAAATGGTTATGGCTGTCGCTTGTGCCAATGTGCCTAAAATTACTGTTTTGATTGGCGGGAGTTTTGGCGCTGGTAACTATGGCATGTGTGGCCGTGCTTACAATCCTGATTTCCTTTGGATGTGGCCGAACGCGCGTATTTCCGTTATGGGTGGCGAACAAGCAGCTGGTGTAATGGCAACAGTTCGTAGGGACAAACTTGAAAGAGATGGAAAAGAATGGAGTAAGGAAGACGAAGCTGTATTCAAACAGCCTATTATCGACACTTACGAACATCAAGGTCATCCTTATTATGCCAGTGGTCGCCTATGGGACGATGGTGTGATTGACCCAGCTCAAACACGTAGTATTGTCGCCCTCAGTCTTGCGGCAACGCAGAACCGTCCACAAACAGAGACGCGCTTTGGCGTATTCCGTATGTAATCGGAGGCACACACTATGACAACGCATACTGAACACACCATCCAAGCGATTGACTCAGAGCAACAGGTCATTCTGCATTACCCTCAAGTAGGGGTTGCTGAGCTTATTTTAAATCGCCCTGAAAAACACAACGCTTTTGATGATGTAATCATTCAGCAAATGCTGGATAAACTTGATGAAGCTGCACAGAATCAACAAACTCGTATTCTCATACTCAAATCGAACGGTAAACACTTTTCCGCCGGAGCCGACCTCAGCTGGATGAAACGAATGGCGCAAAACAGCCATGCAGACAACTTACTGGATGCCGCGAAGCTCGCCGAGTTAATGAGGCTATTGAACCATTTCCCTTGCCCGACAATCGCTTTAATCCAAGGTGCAACCTATGGTGGAGCCGTTGGTTTAGCCGCCTGTTGCGATATTGTGTTAGCGCAAGGCAATGCTCGCTTTTGTCTCAGTGAAGTTAAAATAGGATTAACACCTGCAACCATCAGTCCTTACGTTATTCGAGCCATTGGTGAACGCCAAGCACGACGTTTTTTTCTCACCGCTGAAGTTATCAGTGCTTCTGAAGCACTGGCAATGGGCTTAGTTCATAAGGTGCTCGATTCCCTTGAAGACTTAAATAACGCCGCAGAGGCAATGGTTAAACAGCTGCAACAGAATAGCCCTCAAGCGACTAAAGCCGCCAAGGCGTTAATCTTCAGTGTCAGTCAAAAAGACCTATCAACAGAGCTTATTCAACACACTACCCAATGCATCGCCGATATTCGTGTCAGTGAAGAAGGTCAGGAAGGATTAACCGCTTTTTTGAATAAACGTCGTCCAGCTTGGATTCCAGAGGAGAAGGAACATGTTTCGTAAAATACTAATCGCCAACCGAGGCGAAATCGCTTGTCGTGTTATTCAAACTGCACAAAAAATGGGTATTCGTTGTGTTGCGGTTTATTCAGAAGCAGACCGCTACTCACGCCATGTTTCTCTTGCGGACGAAGCCTTTTTACTTGGCCCTGCCCCCAGTTCTGAAAGCTATTTGCGACAGGATAAGATTCTCGACATTGCTCTTAAAAGCGGAGCACAAGCTATTCACCCTGGTTATGGTTTTCTCTCTGAAAACACACATTTTGCCGAAAACTGCGCTAAAAATGGTGTGGTGTTTATTGGCCCACCCGCTTCCGCCATTGCTGCTATGGGGTCAAAGTCGGCGGCAAAAGCCATTATGGAAGAAGCAGGTGTGCCTTTGGTTCCTGGTTACCACGGTGACAACCAAGATCCAGAAGTGCTGCGCGAAGAAGCATTAAAGTGCGGCTTCCCTCTGTTGCTAAAAGCCGTTGCGGGTGGCGGCGGTAAAGGCATGCGAGTTGTTGAAAAGACGGAAGAGTTCGACGAAGCCCTTTCTGCCGCAAAACGAGAGTCACAAAACGCTTTCGGCAATTCGGATATGTTGATTGAACGTTACCTTACTCAGCCCCGACATGTGGAAATTCAAGTATTTTGTGACACACACGGAAACGGTGTTTACCTATCTGAACGGGATTGCTCCATTCAACGTCGTCATCAAAAAGTTCTTGAAGAAGCTCCTGCACCTAATCTCTCGCCTGAGACTCGTAAAGCAATGGGGGAATCTGCGGTGAAAGCAGCCCAAGCCATTGATTATTTTGGCGCTGGAACTGTGGAGTTTCTCTACGATGTAGATGGCTCTTTCTTCTTTATGGAAATGAATACTCGTTTACAAGTAGAGCACCCTGTAACAGAAATGATCACCAAACAGGATTTGGTTGAATGGCAGTTACGCATTGCTTCTGGGCAAACTCTACCATTACAACAAGATCAAATAACATTACATGGCCATGCGTTAGAAGCCCGAGTTTACGCGGAAGACCCAAATAATGATTTCTTACCTGCTACAGGCACTTTGCACTATTTAAAAACACCCCACGCTAATCATCATGTTCGTGTGGACACAGGTGTTATTGAAGGCGATGAAGTAAGCATTCACTATGATCCAATGATTGCGAAATTAATAGTCTGGGATGAGAATCGTGAACGCGCCATTGAACGTATGGTACAAGCCCTAGAGCATTATCGAATCGATGGAGTAACTACTAACCTTGGTTTTCTACATACCTTGTCCGATTCCAATGCATTTCGCGCAGCGGATTTGACCACCAATTTTATCGATACACATCAGGCAGATTTAATACCAAAGAAGGTTATCAATACAGAGCAACAGCTTATTCTAGCCGCTTGCTTTTTCTTGAGAGAAGAGTCGGCAAGCTCCTCAAAAGTAGGAACTTCCTCGCCTTTTGTGACGAATCATAACTGGCGCTTAAACTCCGTTTTCAAGCGATCATTAGGTTTAGAAATCGCAGGAGACACCCATGACCTTACTGTCGAAAGTCATGAAACAAAGGTCAAGTCTTCTTACCAAATAACCTATAAAGATAAAGCGTTTGAAGTAGAAGTTAGTTTCCAAGATGATCAACTTAACACCGTTATTGATGGCCACCGTACTTCCGTATTTGGCTCGTTGAGAGAAAATAATTTAACGCTATTCAATGGTGGTCAAAGTTATCTAATAACACGCTTTGTGGAAACCTTTGAACAACAAGAAGGCTCTTCTGAAGGCCGTCTAACAGCCCCCATGAATGGCTCTGTTGTTGCCGTTTTGGTCGAGAAGAATCAAACCGTGAAACAAGGTCAGACTTTAGTAATCGTGGAAGCTATGAAGATGGAGCACGCAATCAAAGCACCAAAAGATGGCCTAGTAGAAGAAATCTTTTTCCTTACAGGTGAACTGGTTAGTGACGGTGCGGAATTATTGTCACTGTGTTTTGATGAAGAGGAGTCTTAATTATGGCCTTCCCTACTCATGTAAAGCTAGTTGAAATGAGCCCACGTGATGGTTTACAAAATGAATCTAGTGATGCCTTCGGCGGCATGGTTCCAACAGAGATTAAATTGGAATTGATCCACCGCCTAAGCAACACGGGACTTACACATATTGAAGCAGCCAGTTTTGTATCCCCTAAATGGGTTCCTCAAATGGCCGATGCCAAAGAAGTCATGCAAGGTATTCAACGTCGAGAAAATATTATTTACTCTGCTCTGACACCAAACTTAAAAGGGGCGGAAAATGCTATCGCGGCTCAGGCGAATGAAATAGCTGTCTTTAGTGCTGCATCTGAAGCCTTTACTCAGAAGAACATCAATTGCTCTATTGAAGAAAGTTTAACGCGTTTTGAACCCGTCATTGCATTAGCAAAAAGTCATAATATTCCTGTTAGAGGCTATGTTTCCACTGTCTTAGGTTGCCCTTATCAAGGAGCAGTGAGTCCAGAGGAGGTCGCTCGTGTTACTAAGCGACTCTATGATATGGGGTGTTATGAAATTTCCTTAGGCGACACCATTGGAACAGGCACACCTCTCAACGCAAAACGCATGTTAGAAGCCGTATCGCGAGATGTTCCTATGAACAAACTCGCGGCACATTTTCACGACACTTATGGACAAGCTATCGGCAATTTATACGCCGTTCTTGAAGAAGGTATCAGTATTATCGACGCCTCCGTCGCAGGGCTTGGAGGCTGCCCTTATGCACAAGGTGCATCAGGTAATGTGGCATCCGAAGATGTACTCTACTTATTGCAGGGCCTTGGAATAGAAAGCGGTGTTGACCTCGAGAAAATGATCGAAACAGGATATTGGATCAGCGATAAACTTAAACGGAAAAACGGTTCGAAAGTCGCTCTAGGGAAGGGGAGAACAAATCCTCTTGCCTCAACATGTGGATAAAAACCTGCTATTCAAGGCGAGTATCGAATGTGGAAAGCGGGTCTTTCTGAGAAAACGTTCTCAAATAAACAACCGTATAAAGATATTATTACTATGTGGTTGTTTATTTCTACGCAGCTTTTATGAAGATGTAGCTTTATTAGAAATAGCCATTTCAACAAAGCTCATTATGTGAAATTCATTTTCACCCTCTATTTTTTCTTTATTTAAACCGAAGACAATAATTTTTCATGATATTTAAAATTTAAATGATGCTTATTAACAACCAAAAGCAATAATTTTATAAATGCTTCAGCATAAGGTCTTTTAAAGTCAACTTCTTGATAAATCCACTTCTTAGGTATACTGTTTATTTAATGAAGGTGCGAATAAGTCTACTAAGTCTCAGTCTTTCAGAAAAATCGTCAAATAAGGCATGATTCTGCAGGAATGTTAATACCTTTTAAAGAGTCATAACGAAATATGTCGCTCTCTGAAAGACCCGCAGGGCATGGTCTAAAAGCCTACCTTAATAAGAAGTTAGAACTCATAAATCTAACGCCATGGCTTGGAAGTGCATCAATTAACATTATTAATAAAAACATTTATTTATCAATTTCTATAATTTGGAGAGATCAGCATGGCTATAAGTGAAACACAAGAAAATCAAATACTGAAACTTATTGTTGGGCTATTTCATGGAGGAATTGACCCGGGTAATTTATCCGCATTAGCTAACATTATTGACAGCGGAGCGAGTTTTCTTGATTTATCTAAAGCGCTTGCTGCTACTTCGGTGTTTAAAGAGCATATTTTAGATGGCAATGTTACTGAGAAAAGTCATGTCGATATATTAATGAAGAATTTTGGCCTTACTGCTGACGATGACCCAACAAGCCCTGGCTCTCAAGCAGAGGCATTTTTTACAGCAAGAATAAGCCAAGGTGCAGACTTCGGAGAAATCGTATTTGAGGCAGTAAACTTTTTATCTCAAGAAAATTTAGCAACTGAGTTTGTTCCTGTTGCGACATTACTAAATAACAAAGCCTTAATATCTAAAGCCTACGTCGAAACAAATCCTCCTGCAGATGTCAGTACATTGATATCTCTGCTTTCGGATGTGAAAGAAACAAACCCATTCACCACTACTGAAGTATCTGATTTCATAGGAAAGTTTGCGTCCAACAAAATACTACTTACTTCACAAACGGACAATCTTACCGGCTCTAGTGGAATTGATATTTATTCAGCTGTATTTGATCCAGAAGGCAATGCGTCCACTATCTCAAATTCAGACACACTTGATGGTAAAGAAGCGGTTGATCAACTGAGCATACGTATTGGAAGCGTACAAGACGGAAACCAAAATAGTACTATTGCACCCGTCTCAAGCAATATTGAGAATTTCTATTTAACCAACCAGTCATCGTCAGGCTCATTTACTTTGAATTTCGCCAATATTACAGGAGAGTCTAAAGTTTGGGATAAAGATTCAGTATCAGGCGCCCACACTAAATTAATCAATCTTGATTCTGCTGCAACAGTGGGCATGTCAAATACCCTTGGATTATTCAGTGCTCATTTCAGCGGTGAAAGTGAACGTACTGGAAATACAGATGCATTTACACTCGAACTAAATGGCGCAGGATCTGCAAGCCAGTTCACTGTATTCAGTACAACAACTGACACTGATACAAATGATGCCAGTTTTGAAATTGCCCATATTTCAAGCACAGAAAACGCTTCCTATATTTCTTTAGGGCTAAACAAAATGACGCTCTCTACCCTGAATATTTCAGGAGATGCTGCTTTATTAATGGATGAGCATAACGATTTTACAGGGTTAAGCACTGTCTATGCTTCATCAATGACAGCTGGTGGTGTAGATATTGATGCTAGCGACAGTGAAGAAGCCAACTTTACTTTTATCGGTAGCTCAGCAAATGATCGCATTATTCTAAAAAATAGCACTATTAATTCTTCCAGTTCACTTAATGGTGGAGAAGGAACAGATACTCTCGCAACAAAGAATTTTAACAACCTAACTGCATCTGAAGTAAATCGCGCAACAGGTATTGAGGTTCTAGAGGGCTATGAAGGTGCAGAAAATTTCAGTGCATCCGACTTCACAACTATAAACAACTTTGTTTTTACAGGAACAGGGAGCTCCAATAACGGTTTCACTCTATCTGATGTCGAAAACTCCGATCGAATTAAATATGCGACGGATATTTCATCAGGAGGAAGTTACGCACTTCGAGTAGAAGGTAAAAATGCGGGTAATACAGCAACAATAGAACTGCACAGTCTTGATCAAACAAATGGAGAGACAGTTATTACCGCCAGTTCAAATAACAATGAACGATACGGTATTGAACTGCGCTCTAACATTGCCACACTTACTATTGATTCAACAGGCACGGGGACAAATGCCAATGTTATCGATACAAATCAAGACAATAATGATTTCGGATATGCAATTGGTAATAGCAGCACATCTGTATTCAGTATTACGGGTTCCCATGATTTAAGCATTATGGCTAAAGCCGGTGTTGACGTTTCTGATGGCTCTAAATTAGCAGGCTTTTCTTCTGCTGCAAACATAGACGCGAGCACTTTCACAGGTGTATTACGAATCGCAGGCTCTTTAAGTGATGACGTTATCAAAGGCGGAAGCAATAGCGATATTATTTACAGCCTAGGTGGTGCTGATACTTTAACAGGTAATGGTGGATCGGATCAGTTCCGACTCGCTGAATTCTTTAATCAAACAGACATCATTCTAGACTTTAATCAAGACTCAGATAAAGTTGGCCTTAATGAGTTTGATTTCTCTAATACCAGTGCAACGCAAGCGGGAGCAAATCTATCAACGGAAGATTATGTAGAAAACCGTCTTGGTATTACCAATATAGGCAGTGCAGATGAACACAAAGTAATCGAGCTACAATCTTCATTGAGCAATGATCAAATCTCATCTGATACAGGTGCAGCAATAGAAGCATTTGTTGTGGTTCACAACACTACATCTGGTAAGGCTGAGCTCTGGTATGACAATGACTGGAGTACATCGAGTAATCGTGATCATGTTATTACATTTGATAACATCACAGATTTAACCGGTGTTCAGTCGTTTGATAGTGCCGACTTTGTAGAATATACGTTCTAATATATGACAATAAGTGATTACTAGAGTGATTCTTAATACCACTTTGCTAGAGAAGGTGCTAATTCCCACGGAGACCGCGGGAGCTAAAATATAGTTATACAACTGGCTCAGTTTTGCATTGTTGGTAGCGTCAAGGGGGCTCTCGTGGTTATCGTTCCCACGCTCCAGCGTGGTAATGCAGACGGATTCCGCGAGTAACACGGTATGAATTCCCACGGAGACCGTGGGAATTAGCATATAGTTGTACAACTGGATCAAATTTCAATTGTTGAAGTCGCTCAGTTTTGCATTGTTGGTAGCGTCAGGGGGTTCTCGTTCCCACGCTCCAACGTGGTAATGCAGACGGATGCCGCGAGTAACACGGTATGAATTCCCACGGAGACCGTGGGAACTAGAGCACAACTGGATCAGATTTCAATTGTTGAAGTGGTTCGTTTTTGAATTGTTGGTAACATAAGGGGATTCTCGTTCCCACGCTCCAGCGTGGTAATGCAGACGGATTCCGCGAGTAACACGGTATGAATTCCCACGGAGACCGTGGGAGCTAGAATATAGTTATACAACTGGATCAAATTTCAATTGTTGAAGTGGTTCGTTTTTGAATTGTTGGTAACATCAGAGGGTTTTCGTTCCCACGCTCCAACGTGGTAATGCAGACGGATGCCTCGAGTAACACGGTATGAGTTCCCACGGAGACCGTGGGAACTAGAGCACAACTGGATCAGATTTCAATTGTTGAAGTGGTTCGTTTTTGAATTGTTGGTAACATCAGGGGATTCTCGTTCCCACGCTCCAGCGTGGTAATGCAGACGGATGCCGCGAGTAACACGGTATGAATTCCCACGGTCCCCGTGGGAACTAGAGTAAGTAGTTCATTTTTACCAAATCCCAAACAAAAAAAACCCTGACAGGATAACCTATCAGGGTTTTCTAATTGAAACTTGACGACGACCTACTCTCACATGGCGAATGCCACACTACCATCGGCGATGACGCTTTTCACTTCTGAGTTCGGGATGGGATC
>CANLRQ010000048.1 GCA_947493575.1 uncultured Marinomonas sp. | reverse complement strand
CCACGCTCCAGCGTGGTAATGCAGACGGATGCCGTAACCTTGTATGAATTCCCACGGAGACCGTGGGAACTAGAGTATTTAATCGATAGAGGGCTGTTTTAAGTTTATGTTTTTAAAGAGCCACCGATTAATCATTTTATAAATCAGATCGGATGGGCAAACCTAACCGATAAAGCTTTGTTGGTTTTAAGCTTAGTCGCGGCTCGTTTACGTTATATTAGCTTAAGCCGCCCATGCATAAATATTTGATTTCAACGTATTCATCGATGCCGTATTTAGAACCTTCGCGGCCACTGCCAGATTCTTTTATTCCACCAAAAGGCGCTACTTCGGTTGAAACAATGCCTTCATTAATACCGACCATGCCGTAATCTAATGCTTCGGACACACGCCAAATACGGGCAATGTTTTGTGAATAGAAATAGGATGCCAAACCAAAAGGTGTGTCGTTGGCCATGGCAATGGCTTCTGCTTCCGTTTCAAATTTCAATAACGGGGCAACTGGGCCAAAGATCTCTCTGTGGAAAATACTCATGTCTTGAGTGACGCCAGTAAGCACTGTTGGTTCGTAAAAGCGAGTACCAAGCGCATCGGCAGGTTTGCCGCCCACAAGGGCAGTTGCTCCGTTTTGGATGGCGCTTTCAACCAGTTCAGAAACCTTGTTAATGGCGGCATTATTAATTAATGGACCTATTTGAACCTTGTCATTAAAACCGTCGCCTGTTGAGAGCTCTTGTACCCGTGCGGCCAGTTTTTTAGAAAACGCATCGTAAATTCCTGCTTGTACTAACATACGATTGGCGCAGACACAGGTTTGTCCTGCGTTACGGTATTTAGATGCAATAGCGCCTTCAACGGCCGCATCCAAATCGGCATCATCAAACACAATAAAAGGCGCGTTGCCTCCTAATTCCATGGAAGTCCGTTTTACGGTTTGAGCGCATTGAGACAGCAGCAATTTTCCAACAGGCGTAGACCCTGTAAAACTGAGCTTTTTCACATCAGCATGGGATGTTAATACATTGCCAATTTCAACAGCATTCTTCCCGACCACGACATTTATCACTCCTGCAGGAATACCTGCTTGATGGGATAATTCCGCCAGTGCAAGGGCGCATAAAGGCGTTTCATCTGATGGTTTTATTACAATGGTGCAACCTGCGGCTAACGCTGGTCCTGCCTTACGAGTGATCATGGCAATGGGAAAATTCCATGGAGTGATAGCCGCTACCACACCAACAGGCTGCTTTACAGTCAGTAAGCGTTTGTCCTGTGCAAAAGTTGGGATCACATCTCCGTATAGGCGTCGAGCCTCGTCGGCAAACCAATCAATAAACGACGCTCCGTAAAGCACTTCACCTTTGGATTCTGCAAAAGGTTTACCCTGTTCCAATGTCATTAATCTCGCTAGGTCATCTTGGTTATCAATAATTAGCTGATGCCATTTTCGCAATAAACGGGCTTTTTCTTTTGGGAGCACTTTGCGCCACTCAGCAAGCGCAGCTTGGGCGGCTGCAATGGCATTATTGGTTTCTATTGCACCGACGTTCGTCATATCGATTAAATGTTCACCAGTAGATGGATTGATGATTGCAAAGGTGTCACCTGAAAATGCATCAACCCATTTCCCATTAATGTAAGACTGATGATGAATCAGCTCAGGGTGTTCAAAGTGACTCATTAGCGGTGCTGATATAGGCATTGAATTCTCCAACTATAGTGTATGATTTTTTTAACGAAGTAGTAGCAAGCGTGGTAGTCGTGCAAAGTTTTTTGATTGCTTATCATAGGAGAGTAGACAGGAGTGGCGCAATAAAAAACTATCAACCTAATGTTTGATGTTCTTCAAACATTAGGTTCTTTGGAAGGTGGGGAAGTGTGTCTATGTACTTGTATTTAAATCACTTTAAGCGTATTTAGATCCTCTAAAGAGGGTAAAATAGGCTCATTGTAGTATCAAGACCACTTAAAGCATCTGACTTCGTTTTCAGGTTTTGGCACATCTGGAATATTAAACGCCAATACCAAAGAGGCGACCGCCATGGCTGCGCCAGCAAGGAAGACTGAGTCTTAGTAGACTTATTTGCACCTTCCCTAGCCCTTCGTCTACATAGTTCTAAAAATGAAAGTTGAAATAGTCAGTGCTAGTAAGTCATAGTCAAACATTAATGCCTGCAAGCGAAGTATCTTCTCTCGTTGTTTAAAATGAGCTAATAAATTGGCTCTTTTCCCATAATTAAATACTACTCAGAGCAGGCTCTTCTAATGCAACTTTGTAGCTTGCTTTTGTTTTTGACGAAATTTCATCAAGGCAGGCTCCTGGCATAACTTTGACGAGTAACATTTCTCCGTTAATAAAGCGAAACTTTGCGAGGTTTGTTATCAAAACATCAACAGACTCTTTGGTTGTTAGTGGAAGAGTGCATTCGGGTACGACTTTAGAGTGGCCCTCACGGTCAGTATGAGACATTGTAATGACGAGTTTTTTTGCACCTGAGGCAAGGTCCATCGCACCACCAACACCTAACAATGGTTTCCCCGGAACTGCCCAATTTGCAAGATTCCCATGAGTATCTACCTCTAACCCTCCCATGATGGCGACATCTATATGGCCACCTCGGATCATGCCAAAAGAAGTTGTCGAATCAAAATAACTCGCTCCAGGTACTGCTGTTACAGGTATTTTCCCCGCATTAACTGGAAACTCCATTGCCCCTCCTGATTTCGGCTCCGGGCCAACACCGAGCATTCCATTTTCAGTATGCATGGTAACATCATTTTCATCGGTTAAAAGGTCAGCTACTAAGGTTGGAACGCCAATACCAAGATTAACAACATCGCCTTTGTTAAGTTCTTTTAAGGCTTCCTTCGCCATATTAATCCTTCCTTTATCGACTTTTTTAAGGCTGGATGAAACCGATGCTGATGATCCTAGGTCTTCGATTGTTAACTTTGCAGTGACAAGGTAATCGATGTAGCATCCGGGGGTATGGACATTATTAGGGTCAATTTTCCCTACAGGCACCACTTCTTCTACTTCTGCAATGACTAGTTTGGCTGCAGTGGCAGCGGCATGATTAAAGTTATTTTCGGTAAGGCGATAGACTAGGTTACCTGCAGTATCGGCCTTCCAAGCTCTAATGAACGCAACATCTCCTTTTAAAGCAGGCACAAACACCATTTCAATATCATTGATAATACGAGACTCTTTTCCTTCTGCTAGCGGTGTGCCTGCAGATGTAGGAGTGAAAAAGCCCCCAATTCCTGAACCTCCGGCTCTCATTGCTTCACCAAGAGTTCCTTGAGGCAGAAGTTCGATATCCAGCTCTCCTGATTGGGCTGCAGTTACAGCTTCTTTGTTACTTGTAAAGTAGGAGCCAATTGCTTTCTTCAGTTGTTTATTGCGTAACAGGCGACCTCCGCCTAGCCCTGGCTCTCCAACGTTATTCCCAACGTAAGTAAGGTTTTTAGTATCAGTTTCTGCCAAAGCATTAAGAAGGTGTACAGGATTACCTGTCATCCCAAAGCCTCCAACAAGTAAGGTATCGCCATTACTTACAAGTGATGCGGCTTCCTCTAAGGAGATCTGGGGTATTGTTTTCATGATTTTTCTAACCTTTATAGTTGTTGTAAAACATTTGTTTGTATAGTGAACTTAAGTGCGCATAAAGAACAAATATAAAGAAAATATAATAACTATGCAATTTTTTTTGAGGCTGTGTCACGTTAGCAATATCCATTTACGTGCCATAAGTATTTAGACATAAATGAGTTACTTAAGGAAAATGGTCGTTGGCTTTTTGAATTGACACAAATCTATGATGAATAGCGAGTGAAGGAACGAGTATTTTTTTGAATTGGATTATTTACTTGAGACCTTTGCACGATTACTACGTTTGCTAATATTTTGTTAAAAATAGACTCGTCTTATCATCGCTCATGATTTCGTGCAGAGGCCTCTAGTTATTAACGTAAATGTAGGAAGAATTAGTTCCTACATTTATTTGATCGAGCAATTTCGGTTGTTCTATGATGGGAGTACTTTTGATATTTCACTGGAGGCATTTTTTAAAGCAGGTAAAATTTTATTTAAGAGAGTGTCTTCAGAAACACGTGCTGCCTGAGTACCCACGTTTATCGCTGCGACACATTTACCACGGGCATTGAATATCGGTACTGCTATTGAACGTAGGCCAATTTCAAGCTCTTGGTTGACAATAGAATAGCCTTGCTGTCGAATTTTTCCAATTTGCATTTTGAGTTCTTCCCTGTCAACTAGGGTGAACTCTGTGTGCTTCTTGATTTGTGTTCGAGTTAATATTTGGTCTATTTCATCATTTTCCTTATTAGCCAATATTACCCGGCCCATTGAGGTAACAAAAGCCGGCAATCTCGTTCCTACATTTAGCGTAACAGACATCACGTGATGAGTGAGGTGACGAGCAATGTAAACAACATCTGTTCCTTCAAGAACGGAAACCGAGCATGACTCTCCAGTTGCTTTACTGACGGTATCAATATAAGGCTGAACGATATCGACAATAGGCTGAGAGGCCAGGTATGCATACCCGAGCTCTAATATTTTTGGCCCTAACCAGAATAACTTCCCATCTGTTATCACATATCCTAACGCGTTTAATGTGAATAAAAATCGGCGGGCTGCGGCTCTACTTAAGTCGGTTTTTTTAGCGACCTCAGTCAAGGTTAATTTTGAATCGTTTTTATCAAAGGCTTGAATGACGGATAGACCACGTGCCAAAGAGTTAACAAAATTTTTATCATCAATAAGACTTGACAATTCATTATTCATCTAACATTATCCTTATACAAAGTTCGTATAGTGAACGCTTTGTTCTCTATGTGAACATTATCTTGAAACTAATAAAATAACAACCATCCTGTGAGGGCATGGATCCGTAAGGAGAAACCATATGTCAACAGAATACAAAACAGTGTTCGCTTCAATCGACGATTATCGTAAGGGAGGGGTGCAGTGCCTAAATGAAGATCCGAAGCGATATGCGTTTTCAAATCTTTATGAAGTTGCGGCAACCAACGCTCCGTACGATCGCATCGTTGTTGCGAAAAATCTTGATTACACCATAGAATCGGTTAGAGCTGAAGGCGGATCTGATTGGTATGTATGTGCTCATGACGAATTTGTTGTAGCAATGGACTACGATGTTGAGGTCCATTACTTAAAACTTGAAGACGAGTCGGTCATTGATGATGACAAAGACGGGGCATTCAAGTTGCCTACCAATACCAGCGGTCAAGAAATGGGCCGTATCTTTCTCAAGCGAGGCCACATGGCGCTGTTGCCAGAAAAAAACGCGTATAGATTTCATGCAAATCGCCCTTCAACACTGATGATTCAATCCATTTTAGGTGAAGAGTCGATTGAGAAATGGGCAGATATTTGCCTCAAGTGATGATTGGTTATTAAGCATTTAAAAGAAACTATAAAAGAGGATGTGTTAATGACTTCAGTTATAAAAGCTACGGTTGATAATTCAGTTAGCGGTTATCAAACATTTACGGTAGGTACTTTTTCATTCAATCGTGATGAATACTTTGCCTATATTAATTGCCCTAATGGTGAATACGTCATGTCTATTGACGACTTTCTTCGTGCATTAATGCGAGATGTCGCGTGGGGGTTCTTCTATGGCACAGTGGCATTCGATGATGTCTTTGGAACCATAAATCACTACGGTAATGTTGATATGTATATGGGGGCTCAGCATCAAGATTGGATTGTATCGGAACGTGCCTATACAGAAAACTTTAAATCTGATGTTTTGATGGGCGTATTCAAATCCATACTTTCTGATTGGGTTAATGAAGGGTTTGACCCATTTGCCGCCCCACAAGAGACAGGTCTTGCTTGGGGTCGTAAAAATGGTAATGAGGATGCGCTAATTGATCGGCAGCGTGAAGTTGCCAAACGAATGGTGGGAATGCCCGGTGATGCGCCATTGCGCTCGGATGAAAATGGGTATTCAGTTAATCGAGCGTTTGCAGATGTGGATCAAGAGCAACCTATTATTGAAGCCATGCCTGGCTTTGAAGGTGAGCTAAGTGCATTCAATTTTTTTGGTTATTTGTCTCGTTCAGATGTTACCTGGAACCCATCTGTTGTCTCTGTGGTGCGTCAAAGCCTTTTCTGCCCAACAACAGAGGAATACATACTGCCAATCGATCATGGGAATGATCGCTGTGAGTGGTTTTTGCAGATGTCAGATGAAATTATCTGGGACATTAAAGACAAAGAAAGCCATCCTATAGCGACTGTCACCATGAGAGCAGGTGATGTTTCCGCTATGCCAGGTGATATTCGTCACCAGGGGCAATCTCCAAAGCGTTCTATGTTACTGGTTTGGGAGAATGGTTCCCCAGAAATCCTTGAAATGATCCGAAATGGCACCGTACCTATGGTGCCTGTTGAGTTTTAGTTGGCTGTTTTATTTGAATATAAGATAAGGCGTTATTGATTATGCAGGTTTTAAATAAACTATTAATTAATGGTAGTTGGGTTGATTCCGTTAATGGAAAAACGATTGATATAATAAATCCACACGATAATTCGTTAATCACAAAAGTGGCTGAAGCAACGGAAGGTGATGTTGATCTTGCTGTCGATGCTGCTAAATCTGCTTTCCCAGAATGGGCCGCTAAAACAGGTTCGGAACGTGGCCTTTTGTTACTAAAGCTAGCGGATAAAATTGAAGAGTGTGCCGAGGAATTGGCACAGCTTGAATCCTTAGATACAGGTCACCCAATTAGAGATACCCGCAATTTAGATGTGAAGCGGACAGCGCTTTGTTTCCGCTATTTTGGTGGTATGGCCGATAAACTGGAAGGTGCGACAATTCCAGTCGATGAAGGTTTTCTTAACTTTACTACCCGTGAGCCAATTGGCGTGATTGGTCAAATTGTGCCATGGAATTTCCCACTTATGTTTACCAGCTGGAAAATGGCTCCTGCGTTAGCCGCTGGAAATACGATTGTGATTAAACCATCGGAAATTACGCCACTTTCCACACTACGTATTGCAGAAATGATGCTTGAAGTGGGTTTTCCTGCTGGTGTAGTGAACGTGGTTGTAGGCTATGGTCATACGGCGGGTTCTCGCCTCTCTGAGCATGAGGATGTAGGTAAAATCGCTTTTACTGGATCAACTGCGACCGGACAGCGAATTGTTCAAGCATCTGCTGGGAACCTTAAAAAAGTGCAACTTGAGCTTGGTGGGAAAGGTGCAAATATCATCTTTGAAGATGCTGACATAAATCAGGTAGTTGGTGGAAGTGCTTGGGCGATTTTTCACAATCAAGGTCAAGCATGTATCGCAGGTTCTAGAATTATTATTCATGAAAGTATTGCAGAAGAATTCTGCGAAAAATTTGTTGCGTTAGCAAAATCTATTTGTATTGGAGATCCTAGTGACCCTAAGACGGAGATGGGGCCACTGACTTCCCGGTTACATCAACAGCGTGTTCTTGAGTATTGCGTAATTGCTAAAGAGGAAGGCGCTACTATTTTATGTGGTGGTAAAGAGCCATCTACTCCAAGTTTAGTCGATGGTTTTTATGTTGAGCCTACCATCGTGCTTGCAAAATATACTGACCGAGTCTGTCAGGAAGAAGTGTTCGGTCCATTTGTTTCCATAACTACCTTTAAAAATGATGATGAAGCACTGGAGATTGCAAACAGTACGCAATATGGGCTTGGGGCGGGATTATGGACCAAAGATATTGGTCGAGCGCATTATTTCGCGCGTGAAATGCACGCTGGAATGGTTTGGGTTAACTGCTATAAACGGGTACACCCAGCAAGCCCATTTGGTGGTGTCGGACGCTCGGGCTATGGACGCGAAATGGGGTTTGAAGTTATGCGCGAATACACTCAAGTTAAGTCGGTTTGGATTAATGTTGACGCCAATATCCCTCCTTTCTACAAACGATAATTACATATTGTGGTGAGTACTTCCGTGACACGGAGGGGAACGCTTTAGCTAGAAAAAACTAAATTAAACGAGTAATAGAGGTTTCAGATGGAATTTGTTTATACAGGTTTGCCGACCCGTGTTGTATTCGGATCTGGAAAAGTGTCTGAAGTAAAAAATGAAGTGGAACGCCTAGGCCTTAAAAAAATTTTGATTTTATCAACGCCGCAGCAAGTACATTTAGCGCAAGATATTGCCGCGCGTGTTGGTGAAATTGCCAAAGGTATTTATGACAAAGCAGTGATGCATGTCCCAGCTGAAACAGTGTCTGATGTTATGGAACAAGTGGAAGGGCTGGAAATTGATGCTTGTATTGCGATTGGTGGTGGTTCCACAATTGGGTTGGCGAAAGCGATCGCGCTTGAGTCGGGTATCCCTATTATCGCCATACCTACCACATACGCAGGTTCTGAAATGACATCCGTTTGGGGGGTAACCAAAGACGGTATAAAGACGACTGGACGAGACATTCGGGTATTGCCAAAAACTGTTATTTACGACCCTGAACTTTCAATTGGCTTGCCTGCTTACATTACGGCGACCAGTGGTATGAATGCGATTGCACATTGTGTTGAGGGTCTTTATGCCGAAGATGCAAATCCAGTTACTTCCTTAATGGCCGAAGAGGGTATTCGAGCGCTATCAGAGAGTTTGCCTTTACTGGCTGTCAACTTATCTAACATCGATGCTCGAGAAAAAGCACTCTACGGTGCATGGCTCGCAGGCACGGTTTTGGGTGCTGTCGGTATGTCGATCCATCACAAGCTATGCCACACCTTAGGAGGAAGTTTTAATTTACCCCATGGTGAAGTTCATACGGTATTGATACCTCACGCAACCCACTTTAATAGCGAATACGCACCTACTGCAATGGCTGCGATAGGAAGGGCGTTAAAAGTCGATGCAATTGAGGCGTCCGCTGCTATTTTCGATTTGATCAAATCCATCAATGGCCCTACTTCTCTGGCTTCTTTGGGAATGTCGGAAAACGATCTAAAAAAAGCGGCAGAAATTGCAACAAAGAACCCATATTACAACCCACGACCACTAAGCTTCGAGGGTGTAAAAGCTGTATTAGAAGATGCCTACCGAGGTTGTCGACCAACTAGTCATTAAAGGTAAAAACGGAGAAACATTATGAAGTATAAAAATAATAATCCTCATTTCAATGTCGATTCATCACGACGTAGTTTTATTAAAAAGTCAGGTGGGATAGTTGCCAGTGTCGCTGTGCTTGGAGGCGGCAGTATCGCCCCAGTGTTTGCAGCAGAACGTACAATAAAATTCGGCTACGTTAGTCCGCAAACGGGGCCGTTAGCGTCCTTTGCAGAAGCGGATGATTTCATTCTAACAGGCATTCGAGAAAAACTAAAAAATGGCATTAAGATAGGTAGCAAAGTATACCGTGCTGAGATTTTAGTGCGGGATAGCCAATCAAATGCAAGTAGAGCATCCGAAGTGGCGTCACAACTTATTCTCGAAGAGGAAGTAGACATAATGTTAGTTGCTGCTACGCCTGAAACCACGAACCCTGTCTCTGACCAATGTGAAGTGAATGAAGTACCCTGTATCTCTACAATTGCGCCATGGCAAGCATGGATGATTCCACGAGGTGTTTTTCCTGCTCCAGGTGGCGGTTCTTTTGATTGGACATATCATTTCTTCTGGGGTTTGGAAGATGTTATATCGACCTACACTGGGATGTGGGAGAGCCTAGGCACGAATAAAGTAGTAGCGGGTCTTTTTCCAAATGATAGCGATGGTAATGCCTGGGGTGATCCAAGTGTTGGCTTTCCACCTGTACTTGCTAAGAAAGGTTTTAAGTTAATTGATCCAGGGCGTTTCCAAAATATGAGCGATGATTTTTCCACGCAAATTAATGCCTATCGAAAAGGTGAGGCGGAAATATTGACTGGGGTTGTGATTCCACCGGATTTCACGACATTTTGGACGCAAGCAAAGCAACAGGGCTTCAATCCTAAGATCGCTTCTGTCGGCAAAGGCATGTTGTTCCCTTCAGCCGTTGAGTCACTGGGTAACGTTGGTCATAACTTGTCCACAGAAGTGTGGTGGTCTCCGAATCATCCATTCTCTTCCTCTCTTTCTGGAGAGTCCGCACGAGAACTTGCTATGGAGTACTCTCGCTCCAGCGGTAAGCAGTGGACGCAACCGATAGGTTTTGTACACGCCCTGTTTGAAGTCGCGGTTGATGCGATGAAGCGCTCCGGTGAACTGGGTGAACCTGGCTTGGTTCGCGATGCGATTCGCGATACTAACCTTAACACCATCGTTGGTAACGTTAACTGGAAAGATAGTCCAATTCCAAACGTTTCCAAAACACCGGTAGTCGGAGGGCAGTGGCGTCTAGGTGGGGATTATATGTATGACATGGTAATTATCAACAATGACCTTGCTCCAGAAGTTCCGTTAGGCGGTGATATGCAAGCTTTATCTTAGCTAACAGACTTTAGGATAGGGCGATGGCACAACATAGGTGTTAGTCGGCTCTAAAACAACAATAACAATGAGAAGTTTGCATGTCTGAAACGATACTAGAGGTGAACAGCCTCCATAAAAGTTTTGGCTCCTTTAAGGTTACAGATGGCATTGATCTGAAGCTAAATAAAGGAGAGGCGCTGGGAATAATAGGGCCGAATGGTGCGGGTAAAAGTACGCTTTTTAACCTAATTGCTGGCGGTATAAAAGCTGATTCTGGCAATGTTATCTTTAATGGATTAGATGTTACCAAACTAAATCTCTTTGAGCGCTCTATTCAAGGAATTGGTCGATCATTCCAAATACCCAGTCCGTTTAGTGGAATGACGGTTTTCGAAAATCTTTTGGTTGGCGCGCATTTTAGTGCTGGACTTTCATCTGCTGAATCTGAGCGTTGCGCGGTTGATGTTCTTCAAAGAACGGGTTTATTACTAAAGGCAAATCGGCCAGCTGGAGAGTTAACACTTCTTGAGCGAAAACGACTTGAACTAGCAAAAGCCTTATCGACTAAACCATCACTTCTTTTACTTGATGAAATTGCAGGAGGCTTAACAGAGTACGAGTGTCATGAATTAGTTGAACTTATTAAAAGTTTACGGGCCGATGGCATTACGATTATTTGGATTGAGCACATAGTCCATGCTTTAGTTTCTGTTGTTGATCGTTTGCTGGTAATTGACTTTGGCGTGAAGCTAGCTGAAGGCAAACCGGATATTGTTATGAACGACCCAAAAGTCCAAGAAATTTATATGGGGATCAGTGCAGAATGAACCTAATTAAAACGACAGATTTAGTGGCTTATTACGACGATTTTCAAGCTCTATACGGGATAGATTTTGAACTCAATGCGAAAGAGGTTGTTGCTGTTATTGGCTCAAATGGTGCTGGAAAATCAACGTTTTTACGCAGCCTAGTTGGCTTAATTCAAAACGAAAATCAACAAATTCAGTATAAAAGTGAACCTATAGGCGCCTGTTCTGCAGATGAAATCGTCAAGCTTGGCATTGCTATGGTGCCGGAAGGTAGGAGGCTCTTTCCCTCCTTGAGTGTCGAGGAAAATCTCATCATCGGCAATTATTCAAAGCGTTTAGGCAAGTGGAATCTGAAAAAAATCTATGAGCTGTTCCCCGTTCTAGCAGATAAAAAATCAAATCCTGGTACGGCATTATCTGGTGGTCAGCAGCAAATGGTTGCGATTGGTCGCGCGCTCATGTCTAACCCCGAAGTTTTGCTATGTGACGAAATCAGTCTCGGGCTAGCGCCCACTACGATCAAAGATATTTATGCGGCCTTGCCGGATATTCAAGCGGATGGCACTGCAGTGTTAATTGTTGAGCAAGACATTAATCAAGCATTGTCTGTTTCAGATCGATTTTATTGTTTCCAAGAGGGGCGAGCATCGCTAACGGGTAAACCTGGAGATGTCTCGCGTGAAGAAATTAAATCAGCATATTTCGGACTCTAATTATGGAGTGGATTCATTTACTCATCCAAGGGGTTCTTCTAGGAGGACTTTATACTTTATTTGCTACGGGGCTATCGTTGATGTTTGGCATCATGCGATTAGTAAACATTGCTCATGGTGATTTTATAATTTTGGCTGCCTATGTGGGTTTAGTTGTCATTGATGTGCTTGGTATTGATCCGTTTTTGGCTCTACTTGTCGTGGTGCCATTGATGGGGGGGGGTGGCTACATTTTGCAGCGAGTACTGCTAAATCGCACGTTAGGCTCGGATATTCTACCTCCTTTGCTGGTGACGTTTGGTCTGTCTATTATTATCCAAAATGTCTTGTTAGAGGTGTTTTCCGGAGACAGCCAACGGGTCAATTTGGATAACGGATTGGACATAGCAAGCATTCAAATTAGCGAATACATCTCGATAGGTGTGTTGCCACTAATTATTTTGATTTTGAGTATTTTGGTCATCGTCGTATTGCAGTTTGTGTTTTACAAAACTGAACTTGGTCGAGCGTTTAGAGCAACCTCTGATGATCAAGATATTGCTCGACTTATGGGAATTAGTAACAAACATATTTTTGGCTTAGCGATGGCAGTAGCGATGGCCGTTGTAGCAGTTGCGGGTGTCTTACTGTCCATGAGAACGAATTTTGACCCTTCTGTCGGACCGAGTCGACTGTTGTATGGCTTTGAAGCTGTAATCATCGGAGGGTTAGGTAGTTTATGGGGAACGCTTGCAGGTGGTTTGATTCTGGGGGTTGCTCAAGCGGTAGGCGCTCATATTGACCCAGGTTGGCAGATCTTAATGGGGCATATTGTTTTTTTAGTGATCCTTGTTATTCGACCGAGAGGGTTATTTCCTAGGAGTATTGATTAATGGCTAACATGCAAGATTTTTTAGTTACTCGCAGTACCAAAGCAAGTCAAATTGCGATTGTTATGTGGGTGTTAATTATCGTCGCACTCATTTCTATGCCTCTTGCGGTAAATCGAGGAGACATGCGGTTTATTATAGAGATTGCGTACTATTTAACGCTGGCTCAAATGTGGAATCTCTTGGCTGGGTACGCGGGACTTGTTTCGGTAGGACAGCAAGCATTTGTTGGTCTTGGCGGCTATCTGATGATCTCAGGGGCAGTCTATTTTGGTATTCACCCCTTGGTGGCTATTCCTATTGCAGGCATTTTAATAGGTGTGATTTCAATACCGACAGCGTATGTAGTCTTTCGCTTACGTGGCGCTTATTTTGCGATAGGAACCTGGGTCGTCGCGGAAGTTTTCCGCCTTTCGTTTGCCCAGATACAGTCCCTTGGTGGTGGCTCAGGTATGAGCCTTCCTGCCAGTATCGTTAAGGGAATGGCGGATGGTCGGCAAGCACGAGAGATGCTTATTTATTATACAGCGATCTTTATCTTGCTTGGCTCAATGACACTTGTCTATACCCTTCTACGTTCTAAATATGGTTTGGCATTAACTGCTATTCGAGATTCAGAGCCTGCGTCAGACAGTCTCGGAATCAATATATTTAAAACTAAAATGATTATCTATGTGGTTGCTGCTGTAGTCACTGGCATTGTCGGCGGGTTGATTTTTCTACAGAAATTAAGAATCTCACCAGATGCCGCGTTTAGTCTCCCTGATTGGACTGTAGCGGTAATTTTCATTGTGGTCATCGGTGGTATTGGTACCATCGAGGGGCCGATAATTGGAACGATTATCTATTTTATGCTTCGAGAGTTACTCGCTGACTATGGAGCTATTTACATGATAGTGCTCGGTATTTTCGCTGTGGTGACTATGTTATGGGCTCCTAAGGGTGTGTGGGGGGTTATTTCCAAGAGATTCAATTTGCAGCTATTCCCAGTTCATAGACGTTTGATCTCAGATACAGAGGCTAAAAAATGAGTGTTGATGTATATATTTGTGATGCTATCCGAACGCCAATTGGCCGCTATGGTGGTGCATTAGCGGGTGTCCGTACTGACGACTTAGGTGCTATTCCGCTAAAAGCACTTATTCAAAGAAATCCACAACTAGATTTCTCATGTGTCGATGAGGTGATCTTCGGATGTGCTAATCAAGCTGGTGAAGATAATCGTAATGTTGCTCGTATGTCATCGTTACTTGCTGGGCTTCCATATACGGTGTCAGGCACGACGGTCAATCGATTGTGCGGGTCTGGTATGGATGCTATTGGGATTGGCACACGTGCAATAAAGTCTGGAGAGGTAGACTTAGTCATTGCTGGGGGCGTTGAGTCTATGTCCCGTGCCCCTTTTGTTATGGGCAAGCCTGAATCTGCCTTCAGCCGAAAGCCAAATGGGCTGTATGACACCACAATAGGTTGGCGATTTGTGAATAAAGCCATGGAAAAAGAGTTTGGTGTCGACTCGATGCCTGAGACAGCGGAGAACGTTGCAGAAGACTTCAAAATATCACGTGAGGATCAAGATGCGTTTGCCTATGGGAGTCAGCAGAAAGCCGCTTTAGCAGCTCAAAAAGGATTTTTTAAAAGTGAAATTTGTCCTGTATTTATTCCTCAGCGTCATGGTGATGGGGTTATTGTTAATCAAGATGAACATCCTCGACCTCAAACGACACTTGAAGATCTTGCAAAGCTTCGAGCACCCTTTCGTGAGGGTGGGTCTGTAACTGCAGGCAATGCTTCCGGTGTAAACGATGGAGCGTGCGCGGTGCTTCTTGCAAGCGCAGAAGCCGTTGATAAATATCGATTAACACCGAGAGCAAAAGTGATTGCCATGGCCACAACAGGGGTTGAGCCTAGGATTATGGGGTTTGGTCCAAGCCCAGCAACTAAGAAACTTTTATCAAAACTAAAATTGAGTATCGAAGACATCGATCTTATTGAATTGAATGAGGCGTTTGCTTCACAAGCGTTAGCCGTTATTCGTGACCTTGGGCTGGAGGACAATGATGAGCGAATCAATCCGTATGGTGGTGCGATTGCGCTTGGCCACCCCTTGGGGATGAGTGGAGCTCGCCTAGTTACGACTGCCGTTAATCAATTGGAGCGCTCCAATGGGCGCTACGCTATTTGTACTATGTGCATTGGTGTTGGGCAAGGCATTTCAATACTTATTGAAAGAGTAAAGTATCAAAAGGATGAAGAATATGTTTGATGAATATAATTCAGTATCGGTTGTGACTGAAACATTAAAATCAGAAAACAAACGTTTGAATGAGGTTATGAGTTCTTTTGTTAAGCATTTGCATAATTTTATTAACGAAGTTGAACCGACCGATGAAGAGTGGATGACCGGAGTTCAATTCTTAACAGATGTTGGACACAAATGTGACGATGTACGACAGGAGTTTATTTTGCTCTCAGACACATTTGGGGTCACGGCACTTAAAGATGCCATTAACAATCGAAAACCACAAGCCGCTACTGAAGCAACTGTTTTGGGGCCATTTTATCGTGATGGTGCCCAAGAAATGTCGTTAGGTGAAAATATATCTCGTTCGCCAAAAGATGGGGAGCCATGCTTAGTTCGAGGTGTCGTAACTGGCTTAGATGGCAACCCAATAAATGGTGCTAAGATAGATGTTTGGCAAGCTAACGCTGAGGGGTTTTATGATCAACAAGACCCTGACCAGCCTGATATGAATCTTAGGGGGCTGTTTCAAACAAATGCTGACGGTCATTACTTTTTTAGAACAGTGAAGCCGAAATTTTATCCACTGCCAAGTGATGGCCCTGTTGGCAAATTACTTAATGAGCTTAAGAGGCCACATTATCGACCAGCTCATATTCACTTTATTGTTTCCGCTGAAGGTTATGAAAGTGTTGTTACTCAGTTTTTTGATTCTTCGGATCCTCATATTGATTCGGATGTGGTATTTGGGGTGAAAAGCTCGCTGGCAAAAAACTTTGATAAGTTGTCTGCTGAAGAAGCAACTCAATACGGATTATCTTATGGTGATCATTTGATTGAGTTTAACTTTGTACTTAATTCGGTTGAATAATATGTATTTCGTTGTATTTACCACAGATAAAGTAAAGCAGCTTGAACTACGTGAGAAACTAAGGTCAGAGCATCGTATTCATCTAAGAGAACATCAACACCCGGTTAAAGTTGTTATTGGTGGGCCAACGCTGGATGATCAGGGTGTCAATATGAATGGTACGCTTTTAGTGATCGAAGCTAAATCTTTAGAGGACGTAAACTCATACTTGCAAGATGATCCCTACATTAAAAATAACCTGTTTGACAGCATCGTCATTCGTCCATGGCATTGGGGGTTAAATGAAATTTTGGTATAAAGAAAAGAATGCGCCAGCGTCTGGAACCTACCTCTGTTCACTGGATGAACTCAATACAGGTGAATTCCTAGAGTTTAGTTTTGGAGATAACCCAAAGACAGTGTTTCGTATGTTTTTACATAACGATAATGGTGCAATTAGAGCATTCATGAATATGTGTCCTCACTTTGATGTGCCGTTGAATAACCAACCAGGTGAGTTTTTTACAAGCGATGGTTCAAAATTTATGTGCATGTTTCATTATGCGAAGTTTGAGTTCAGTGACGGAGAGTGTGTTGAAGGTCCTTGCGAAGGATTAAGCTTAGAAAGAATCCCACTAAATTTTACAAGTGGGAAGGTCTATATTGGGGGTGCTGAAAATATTTAATGACTAGAAAAAGAAAGTCAAAGGCTCCCGCCGAGTGGCGCAATTGCCAAAGCGATACAGTACAGACTCAATCAATGAGATGAACTTACTCAATACCTTAAACCTTCTGAACTACAGTTGGACAACAATCGTGCGGAACGAGCCATTAAACCGTTCGTTATCGGACGTAAAAACTCGTTGTGTGAACACAGGCAACGGTGCAAAAGCAACACAATTCTCTACAGCATTATCGAAACAACGAAATCGAATGGATTAACCCCTTAAGACCACTTAAAACGTCTGACTTCGTTTTCAGATTTTGGTGTGTCTGGGATGTTAAACGCCAATACCAAAGAGGCGACCGCCATGGCTGCGCCAGCAAGGAAGACTGCCGCTGGGGAAACCAGCCATAATAAACCAAAGCTAACCGGGATCACGACGGCGGCAATGTGGCTAATGGTAAAAGACACACTAGAGGTTGAGGCGATGTCCGCTGGGTCTGCAATTTTTTGGAAATAGGTTTTGATGGCGATGGCTAATGCAAAAAACAGATGGTCAATAACGTATAGACCTGCTGCCCACTCGGCTGTTTCGACAAAAGCATAACCAACGAAGACAAGAATCAGGCCAATATATTCAAATATCAGTGCGTTTCTTTCGCCAACTATGCCAATAAAACGACCTATTTTTTTGGCAAATAACCAATTAAAGGCGTAGTTAATTAAGAATAATAAGGTGATGTCTGCTGCTGAATAACCGAACTTTTCAACCATAAGAAAGCCTGCAAACACGACGAAAATTTGTCTTCTCGCACCACTCATAAAAACGAGAGCGTAATACAGCCAATAGCGTTTTCTTAAAATGAGTTTTTTATGTTGTGGGGTTTTACTTTCGAACTGAGGGAAGGCAAGCCAAATAAACATCACCAAGGTTAGTGCCAGTGAACCTGCGATAAGGTAAATCCACATAAAGTCCAATTGCAGTATTTCTAAGGCAAACCATAACAAACCATAAGTAATTAAAGAGGCCAGGGCACCAATGGAAATCAGTTTGCCTAAGATTTCAGGTGCTTCTTCTTTGGTAAGCCATTGTAATGAAAGTGATTGTTTGAGTGTTTCAAAATAATGAAAGCCAATGGACATAAGCAGAGTCGTGCAAAGCACCCCCCCTACGGATGGGAAAAAGCCTGTGATCGCGACCCCAATGGTGAGCATAATCAGCGCCAGTACCATAAAAAATTGTTCTCGAAGAAACAAAAGAACAAATACGGCGGTAAACGCAAGAAAGCCAGGAATTTCCCTGACACTTTGTAATAAACCTATTTCAGCACCCGTAAAGGCTGCTCTTTCAATGACAAAGTTATTTAACAGGGCTTGCCATGTAGCAAATGACATGGGAACAATAATAGAGACCAGCATTAATAAGACTGTCGGTGTTTGCCATGACTTCAGTGTGGGAGTAGGGATGGATGTCGCCTTCATTTTACTTGTCTCCATGTGTGTTGCTTGTATTAAGCATAGGATAGCAAGGCTTGCATTGTCTTTCTGTCCATAACGTGACAAATTATATAGACGAACGGACTTTTATTCTGTTCTTCAGGAAATGTGTCTAAGCTGGAAAGCGCTTAAGTTGGAAAGCGCTTAAGTTGGCAGCTGTTTAAGTTGGAAGGCACTCAATTAGCTCTCAATTAGCTCTCAATTAGCTCTCAATTAGCTCTCAATTAGCTAGGAGTACAAGCATCGATATCAAGACAGGTTTAACCTTACTGCAATCGAATGTGCAGATAGCACAAGCAGAAGACAGGTACGTGTTAGCGCATCAACATGATATGGCACCAGCCCATCAAGGTCGTATGCACAGCCATAAATGGTATCAACTCATGTATGCCTCCAGTGGCTTATTAAATGTCACTTTTGCTGACAAGATGGTTGTTATTCCTCCTCATAAGGCTATTTGGCTACCGCCAGATTGTGAACATAGAACCTTTACCCCTGTGGGAGCGAAGTTTCGCAGTTTGTATTTTCGTCCTGATCATGTAGCAGCCTTAGGGGAAGAAAGTAAGGTATTGAATATTTCACCTCTTATTCGAGAGCTGATTTTAGAAGTGGTTGAGCGTTGTGATCTAGATTTGGCGTGGAACCCAGCAGATTTTCGATTATTAACGGTATTACTGGACCAATTATCTATTCAGAAAGACAGAGGGATAACGCTTGCTATACCACAGGATACACGTCTTGCTGTGTTGGTCGAAACCATACAAGAAAACCCAAGTAATGAAATGGCTCTTGATGATTGGGCCTTTCATTTGGGTGTATCAAGTAGAACAATTAGTCGTATTTTTATCGCTCAAACAGGCATAGGTTTTAAGGAATGGCGACAGCGAATGCGATTACTGCATTCGTTAGTGTTGTTGGAAAAAGGGTTATCTGTGACGCAAGTAGCGCTGGATGTGGGATACAGCTCGTCTTCAGCCTTTACCTATGCATTCCACCAGTTTTTTCACTGTACACCGAAGAACTATTTTTCTTAAGGAGGAAAACTTTTATCACGAAACTGTTATGCGTATCTGTTTATGCTTGGTTATAGATATTGCCCCATTAGAATAAAAAAGGGATCCAAATCGGACCCCTTTTGATAGTACTGAGTAGCGTTTTTAGAACAACGCTTGCTATATTTTGAATTGATTTAAGTTTGAATGAAGATCAATCAAGTTAACGGCAATTTCTTTGTTTGACTGTTCTGCACGTTCTGCATTGTTATTAGTTTCTTTTGCAATTCCATTAATGTTCTCAAGGTCTTTTTGAACTTCATGGGCCACTTCAACTTGCTCTTCTGTCGCTATTTCTATTTGGGCATTGAAATCAGATATTTCATTCACTGCGGTGGCTGCATCTTCAAATACTTGAGCGGTATGTGCACTTTTTGCTAAACATTCTTCAGTAATGGTTAAGCCTTTTGTCATACTGCTTACCGCATGATTGGCTTCTTTTTGCAGTGTTTCTACCAACTCTTGAATGCTAACCGTTGAATCTTGGGTTCTTTGAGCAAGAGAACGAACTTCATCTGCAACAACGGCAAACCCTCGGCCTGTTTCACCCGCTCGTGCGGCTTCAATAGCGGCATTTAATGCCAATAGGTTGGTTTGTTCTGCAATGCCTTGGATGGTTTCTAATACCATGCCGATATTATTGGTTTCTTTCATTAACCCATTAATATCAGTCGAGGTGGATTTCACATCTTTGGCAAGACGTTTGATGATTTCCTGAGTTTCTTCGGCAGATTGACGGCCTTCTAATACCTTACTTTTTACTTGTCGGGTGACACCCGCCGCTTCGGCTGAGTTTCTGGCTACTTCACCTGTTGTTTGACTCATTTGAGTTACTGCACTGGCAACTCGTTCTGTTGCTGCTTTTTGGTGCTCAACACTGCTTAATGTCTGTTGGATGACTTCTGTTGCTACTTCAGATGATTTACCCAATGATGTGGAAGATCCATTAACGGATATCATAATGTTATGGAGTTTTTCCAAAAATAAGTCTAATGCATTTGATACGGTGCCTACTTCATCTTTTGAGGTGCTTTTTATTCTGAACGTCAAATCACCATCGCCGCTCACCAGTTCGTGAATACGCTCAATTAATGAGTTGATCGGATTAGTAATAGCTCGACCAATGATGATTGGTACCAATATAGCCAACAGAACGGCTATAGCAAGGCCCACTAGAATAACCTGAACGGCACGTATTTCATCTTCTTCTGCTGTTTTCGCTGCGTCGATAGAGAATTTTTCAGCCGTATGAAGGAGGCTTATTAAATGCTTGTCTAATACTAAGTTTTTGTCTTCCAATTTATCCAGCTTTTTTATGGCTGTTAAAATGCCGTCACTCGCCATAGATTGTAAAAAGATTTCAGTCTCTGCTTCTATGCTGAAAAACTCTTTTTCTATTGCTTCAAAGTCATGAAGTAGGTCCTCAACTTTCTTTTTACCTTCTTCTGTATGGATGTCTTCTTGAAAAGCTTGAATTTGATGTTCTGTTTCTAGCATTTCATCGCGTAACGATTTGATTTTTTTATTCAGTTCTTCGATGAGTTTGGTTGAAGTCGCTGATAACCCATGACCTTCAATGTGATCTAATAATGCGTGAGAAATAACACGTTCAAGAGAAATTACCTGCTGTAACTGATGTTCTGTTACTAGAGTAATGGATTGTGTTAGTGGGATGTTGCTGTTAGCAACGTCGTGTATCTCTACCCCTATTTTATTTAATTGGGTGATGCTGTACCAGCCAACCGAGACGATTAGTAGAAGTTGTACAAATCCCATTAAAAAGATTTTTTGAGATATTTTTAACATAGAAAGCATAACTTGGCTCCGTTAAAATATGAGTTCTTTTGCAGTGTCTTTAAAGTGAGTAAGTACTTTCAATGCAAAATCGGTATCACTAGCGATAAAGTGGTCTAAGTTCTTATCGTTCATAAATTCAGAAAAGTGTTCATTGTGGTAGGTTGAGTCTTTGCTGAGGTTACGGAACCCCATTTTCCAGTTAACAAAGCTCTTTTCTTTGATCACTGCACGTCGTAAACAATAGACATTTTTATGACGAATATCGCGTTTGATTTTATTGAAGAGTTCGTCGATAGGCTTTTCTTCACCTTCAATAACTTGAATAAAGGTGCCTGCGCCATTGTAGAGGAGAACGCCGGAGATATTCTGAGTCGCGTTCCGCCGTTGGAAATCTTTAAGCATGTGCTTTAATTCATCATCCGTATATCTTTTTGATGAATTGCTTATGTAAGCGAGAGAAATCATAAAGTAACCTTATGTTTTTTTTGCTGAAAGCGGACGCTTCCAGATATTTTTAGGCTATAGAGTCATTTTATAGTGACAGTGAAATTGATATTCCTCCAGTAAAAAATTGTTAACGTAAATCCATTGCCAACTACCTATTACTAATTAGGTGCTTAGCTAGGAAGTGTAGTAACAGACTTGTCAGGTGGATAGGTGTTCCCAAAAAAGGTTAGCTTGGTAACTGTGAGTTTGGTTACGTAAGCGAATTATAAAAACGGGAGTGGTGCTGACGGACGTAAATTTTTCTATTTCAACTCTTATTAACTCATTATTTTTTAAATGGTTTTCAATAATATGTCGGCTCTTCTCCGCTTTGTTGAATGAGATTGATCTTATGTATAAAACATTGATTGATTATCTGGCAGCGAAGATTGTCGTATCTTTAGCTTGAAGTATTC
>CANLRQ010000047.1 GCA_947493575.1 uncultured Marinomonas sp. | reverse complement strand
ACTCTTTGAAAGGTATTAACATTCCTGCAGAATCGTGCCTTATTTGACGGTTTCTCTGAAAGACTGAGGCTTAGTAGGCTTATTCGCACCTTCCCTAACTACTCTATGATTGGAGCATCGTATTGCTCAGGCTCATCAGAATACACAGTAACATTCCAATCTTCAGCCAATCCATCCTCAGCAGCACAATAGCGCTCAAAAAAACCGACTATTTCTTTTCTTTGACAATGGGCCTCAAATGCCGCCATATCAGACCATATTTCATTAAAAACAATAGGGAAACTGTTTCCTTCAGCAAAAGGACTGTCAATGTGTCGTGTTAATCGATATTGCAAACATCCATCTTCTCTAAGAGTGTTTGGTTCTAAAGATTGTAGAACTTCAAATAATGCTTTTTCTTTACCCGGCTTTGCTTTGAATTGAGCAAGACAATAGACTTTCTTTGACATGGTATTTCCAATTAATAAAATTGAACAATGATTAAGGTAAACATCGAATATCAATCACTCATTTAAAAAGACAATTTGATCTCTACCATTTTGCTTAGCTTGATATAATCCCTTATCTGCCCTATCAATAATCTGATGTACAGAACTGTCTCCTTTTTGTCTCACTACTACACCACCACTTACCGTGAAATGAATGTCTCCTTTTTCAGATTCTAATGGTGTTAATCGAGTGGTATTACAAATCTGATTCGCTATTCTCAACGCATCATCTATACCTAATTTAGGTAAGATAACCAAAAATTCTTCCCCGCCATAACGCCCCACCATTCCTTGGCTGCCGACTACGTCTTTTAGAAGAGAGGAGAAGTGCTTTAATACATCATCACCAATTAAGTGACCATAAGTATCATTAACCAGTTTAAATCGATCTAGATCCAATAAAATACAAGAAATCATTGAAATGTCTTCAGATTCAAAAAAGGCTTCAAAGGAGTCAATCAAAAAACGATGGTTATGTAACTCTGTCAATCCATCGGTATTGGCGGTTTCGATCAACTGTTTTTCAAGTAGAACTTGTTCCGTTACGTCAATTAATACCGTTTGAATGACTTCTTGTTTATCCCAAATAATGACTCGCTCAACCAGTTCAACACAAATAATATCGCCATTTTTCTTTTTACTGAAGTGACGAGTTCTTCGCTTATCTATTTTTCCATCGAGAATATCACGCGCTCTCTTAGCGGAGCGATAAATATCCTCCCCGACAAAAAACACTTCAATTGAAGGCAGAGAAAGTATTTCTTCGACAGTGTCATAACCAAGCATTTTTGCATAAGCTTGGTTAACAAATAGTGGTTTAAAGTTACGGTGAATCACCATACCTTGAATAGAGCCTTCTACTAGGTCTCGAAACCTTTGCTCGCTTTCTCTTAAAAGAGATTCAGCTTCAACAGCTCCAGTCATATCCACAATAGAAACTTGTAACGCAGGTTCACCTTCCCATTCAACAATATGATCTACACATAACAAGTGTTTAACTGCACCATACCTATCAAGATTTTTAAAACCCTGCACCCTCGGTTTCTCTTCACCACTCATTATCTTTTTATACAGATCTTGAGCTAATTCACGCTCTTCTTCGGCAATAAGATATAATAATGAGCCCAATGCTTCTATTTCACTAGACGATTCATAACCATATAAAATAGCACATTGTTCATCAACATACAGAGGCTTAAAATCCCTGTGAATAATCACACCGTAGCTAGAATTCATTAGAGAAAGAGGGTTATCAGTCATTAATAAAAACCTAATAATTGAATATTGTCATAAAATAACAATATTTATGATGATTTAACATTTTTTTTTGTGATTTGGTAATATTAGATATACTCAATTTTAATTATTCTCTATTAACGTTATCGATGGGCAAACGCCTCTTTATTACAATCACCTTTAATTTTATCTTTTTCTTCTAGCAAAATTTCTTCTGTAAATTGCCCCATAAAACAACAACACACACCTTCGCCAATCATAGTTCTTGGCCCTTCAGGATGACCAATATGCTTATATACTCCGTGACTGTGTGAATGACCATGGCTATGCGAATGACCATGGCTATGAGCATGATCTGAGTCAGACAACCCTGTTGTATCATCTTGAGGGTCTACAAATTCCGCATGGTGATGATGAACATCCACTTCACCTGCTGCTAACCTACGTTTAAACGAGCTCATTAAAGTCTCTCCTTGAGCAACAAGAGTTCCTTCCATAATTTCCTTAACACGATTTTCAAACGCATCAATCACTTTATTATGATCGCTTAAGTAAGGCGTTTGAATAAACTCAATGGATGGGTTTTCTTGAGCTACTTTATTCACATATCCTTGAATTCTCTTTATCAATCTACCAGTAAATAGAAAATATGGAGCGATAACAACTCGTTTATAACCTAATTTTAATAATTTCTCCAATCCAGCTCCGACAGAAGGATAGGTTACACCTGAATAAACAGTATCCGCCCAACCGAACCCCATATTTTCATTCACAATACGAGTCAACTTTGCGGCTTCTGCATTAGCACCTGTATCTGAAGTTCCTCTTCCAACCACCACCAATAAAGTATCATATAAATCACTTGGAGGATTCTCAGGGTCAATGCCTAAAGATTCATAAATTCGAGCCTGAAATGCTTCGATCATATCGTCCTGTAAGCCTAACTCTCTTCCATAAGTCACAGTTAAATTGGCATTTTTTTCTTCATACGTTGTTAAGACCGACGGAATATCATTCTTCGCATGGGTAGCGGCAAATAACATTCCTGGTACAGCATAGATTTCTTCTACTCCCTGTTTAACCAAACTATTTAATCCCATATGAATATTCGGTGCAGAAAACTCTAAAAATCCATACTCAACAGGTAAATTTGGAAAACGTTTTTTTAGTCCAGCCGCAACTAAACCAAACTCTCTTTCTGCATCTTTATCACGGCTTCCATGACCACAAATCATAATTCCTTTTTTTGCGTTTTCTTTAGTCATCATACTTTTCTCTTATTTTAGCTTCTTTTGGAAGCACCTTATCTGTTAAATACCGTTTAATAGATTAACGGTTTAATGGGTAATACTTTGTTAAAAACAGACTCAAAATGCACATTTATAACTCACGAACTCCGCTTTTTCGTCTATTTTGGCCTCGTCTATTTTTTCCTCGTTTTAGCATCGCTCATGACTTCGTGCAAAGCTCTCTTTAAGAATAGCTGACACATTCTTTTTGGTGATCGATATCTAGCAAGATCTGCTGTAACGCATCTTGATAACTTTCGTTGTTATTCCACATACCCCTTTGGCCTGCTTCAAATAAGCGCTCAACCATTTCTTCTAATGCATGAGGGTTATTCTCTTCTAAAAACGCTCGATTCTGCTCATCAAAAATCAAACTATCACACACCGCTTCATACTGATAATCCGCCACCAAATCCGTTGTAGCATCGTATGCAAATAAATAATCTATTGTAGCCGCCATTTCAAATGCGCCCTTGTAACCATGTTCCCGCATTGCATCAATCCATTTAGGGTTGAGAACACGAGTTCTTATTACTCTATTTAACTCTTCTTTCAATGTACGAACTTTAGGAACAGAAGGATTAGAATGATCGTTATGAAATACTTCAGGAGCTTCACCTTTCAATACAGTGACAGCATTCGTCATCCCACCTTGAAATTGATAGTAATCATCTGAATCTAAAATATCGTGTTCCCTATTATCTTGATTTTGCATGATGAGATCCATTTTAAGCAACCGATCAGAAAAAGCCTCTTTTGCAAATACACCATCTTCAGACTTACCATCATAAGCATACCCTCCCCAATTAAGGTAAGCTTCCGCTAAATCCTGTCGGGTATCCCAACAACGTTCATCAATTAAGCCTTGCAAACCCGCGCCATAGGCTCCCGGTTTACTCCCAAAAACACGATAACGAGACAATCTTTTTGCATCTTCATTATTCACACCTTGAGTTACCAAGGCGGTTTGCCGCTCAATAATATGTTTCTGGATTACATTTCCTGTTCCCGGCTCAGTAAAATCAGCAATTGCTTGAACAGCCGCATCAAATAAACGCATAACATTAGGAAACGCGTCACGAAAAAAGCCAGACACTCTTAGGGTGACATCAATCCTTGGTCGGCCTAATTGCATACAAGAAAGGATTTCAAAATCTGACACTCTATTAGAGCCAGCCGCCCAAACTGGACGCACGCCCATCAAAGCAAAGGCTTGAGCAATATCATCCCCTCCAGTTCTCATGGTCGCGGTTCCCCAAACGGACAACCCCACTTCCGTTGGATACTCACCATGCTCTTGTAGGTATCTTTCCAACAAAACCTGAGCCGACTTTTGACCTAACGCCCAAGCCGCAGGGGAAGGAATCGCTCGATTATCAACAGAAAAAAAGTTACGCCCTGTGGGTAATGTATCTAAGCGACCACGGGTTGGCGCGCCACTTGGCCCAGGTGGAATAAAACCGCCACTTAATCCTGTTAACAATGCCTGTAATTCATCCAAGGCACTTTTTTCTAATGAAGGAATTAGCCGGTTTTTTGCATGTTCCAACAGCACTTTTGTTAATGGCAAATCATCAAAATAATCGCGATCTTCCTCTCGATTGATGAGATAATCCAAACAAATTTTTTCTGCAAACCATTCCAACCTTTCTCTGGTATCAGCTTCCGTTCTCCAAAGCGAATCAGCAAGCGTTTGTAAGCAGTCTGGTTTCTTGCCTAACCAAGGTGTTGCAGTGGAAGTCATAGGATCAAACAGAGCACCATTATTTTGCAAACCTAAGTCAGCAACCAAACTATGAAGAATGCCTTGGCTTTCTGGGGAACTTCCACGGGGCAAACGCAATAAAGCAACCAGTGTATCTGCCAGTTTTTCTGCTTTTGGTAAACGACCAAGAATGTGCAATCCATGACGAATTTGCGCTTCTTTAATCTCACACAAATAGGTATCTAAACTTTCTAACACTGCGCTTTCACCAGCGCCTTTTTCTAGAGCAATTTCTTCTAATAAATGCGTACTTTCAACTAGCTTCAATATTTGATCTTTAAGCCACGCTTCGCGTCGAACGTCCATACCCATCGCTTGATAATATTCATCTACCAAACCTTCTAACTCAAGCAGTTCTCCATAAGTCTCGGCACGTGTCATCGGCGGCATCAAATGATCAATAATAACCGCTTGAGCGCGTCGTTTTGCTTGAGCGCCTTCACCGGGATCATTGACGATAAAAGGATAAAAATGAGGCATTGGTCCTAATGCAATATCAGGCCAACATTGATCAGACAAGGCCGTCCCTTTTCCCGGAAGCCATTCTAGATTTCCATGTTTACCAACGTGTACAACCGCATCTACTTTATACACATTTCGCAGCCAAAAATAATACGCTAGATAACTGTGCGGAGGCACCAGATCAGGATCGTGGTAATTTGCAGCTAAATCTAAATTAAACCCTCTTGCAGGCTGAATACCAACAAACGTCTCTCCTAAGCGAATTCCTGCCAGCATCATTCTCGCTTCGCCCTGCTGAATTCGACACTTATGATCGTCTTCAGGAGGTCCCCAGCGATCCAACACTAAGGATTGAGATTCAATCGGCAAACTAGAAAAATATTTTTTATAATCCCTTAAAGACAAACTTTGCCAACACCCCCTTTCGTGCAAGGTATTGGGATTATTCGTAATAGCACCTAAAAGCTCTTCTATTAATTGATTTCCAGTCTCTGGCACCTGCTCTACAGGGTATCCAGCCGCTTTCATTGCAGATAAAATATTCACGGTCGACATAGGCGTATCTAATCCAACACCATTACCAATACGACCATCTTTTGTTGGGTAATTCGCTAAAATTAATGCGATGCGCTTTTCTGTATTTGGCTTCTCACTTAATCGACAATAGGCTTTCGCAAGCTTGGCAACAAATAGAGCTCTTTCTTTATGAATACCATAGCGGACAAGATCGATTTGCCCTTGCTCATGGTAAGAAGCGTGCTGTTTAAAACTCACGGTTCGAGTAATAATTCGACCGTCCATTTCAGGTAATACTACCTGCATGGCAATGTCTCGATTACGTAGACCTTTTAACTGATCTTGCCAATCTTCTTGGGTACTACTCGATAAAATCAGTTGTAAAACAGGAATAGAGCGATCAAAAGAAGACTGAAAATCCGTCGGTTCTGAAGCAAGATCAGGGCTACCAACACGATTACTGGCAAAGCCCGTCGCATTCAAAATAACCTTTGCTGATAGTTGGTTTATGACTTCATTCACCATAGATAATGAAACATTGTCTTTTAATGAACGAATGGCTAACGCAATGACTTTCAATCCCTGTTCTGCAAACACGTCTAATAAATCATTAAACATGTGCGTATTACCACTTTGAACATGGCTTCTATAAAATAATAAAACGCCATCTACAGCATCTGATTCTTGGTCTCTGCGCCATTCTTGAATGCTAGCTGCTCTCGATTGGTGATACACAAAACACGCAGGCAAGGAAATAGGTGGACGATATTCAAGCCTGTCTTTTTGCGGCTTCATTATATTTTCTAAAGGACGGCTTTTTAGTTGATGCTCTAAAAACAATAATAAGTTACGCGAGTTTTCAGCTCCACCTTCACGCAAATAACGCCACACATCCTTAACAAGACCCAAGTCCACATTGGATGCCCGCATAAGGTCATCATCTTCGGCATCATCCCCTGGAACTAGAATCAATTTCCGATTGGTTTTTACTTTAGACCATGCGACTAATCGCTCAAAACCATATGGCCAATAGTGCTGGCCACCTAAGAGTGATACAACAACTAGCTCGGCATGATCCAACACTTTATCTTCATACAAATCATAGGCTGCGGGCTTTAAAAGCTGCATCCAGTTAGCAAGACGGATACTTGATACATAAGACTCCAAACCCGAAAGTTCGTTAACCTCATCCATTGCAAGAGCACAGGCATTTAAGACACTATCAGAAGCAGCCAAAAGTACGACCTTTCCAGCAGTCTGTCCTAAGTCGATGATACCTTCATCATCAACAAACCCTCCGGGCTGTGCAGCCAATAAATGCATAAATAAAACCTTAACCCACAATCGCTGTCGATAATGACGTTTCTATATCGGCTTTATTTAGTCCTTTACCAATAAACACCAATTGGGTTTGGCGAGTCTCTCCCTGAGTCCATAAGCGATCAAAATGGCGTTCTAATCGCTCACCAACCACTTGAAACACTTGACGCATAGGTTTACCAGCAACAGCAGCGAACCCTTTCACTCGATAAATATTATTTTCCGTTACCAACTGATTTAAAACCGACTGCAATGCATCAGAGTCAACTTCACCCAAAGACAAAACAAATGAATCAAAGTGGTCATGGGCATGATCATGCTCTTCACCATGGGCATGATGGTGGTCATGATGATTATGAATATGATTAATATGCTCTTCTGTTGCAGACTCCATTCCTAATAGCATATCTAAAGGAGCTAAACCGTTATCAACATAGGCCGTTTTTACCTTGGCAGGTACTCGGTTAG
The DNA here is from genome assembly GCA_947493575.1 of uncultured Marinomonas sp. GTDB lineage: Bacteria > Pseudomonadota > Gammaproteobacteria > Pseudomonadales > Marinomonadaceae > Marinomonas. Next base: position 14,985 of record CANLRQ010000047.1, on the reverse strand, counting down.
CTACAACACTTGCTACTTTTGATTTTTCACTGTCAGCCAACAGATCATTTTTACTTACTATAACCAGATCCGCGGCGCTTAATTGATCATCCAACAGTTCTTGTAAACTTGGGTCATGATCTAAACTTTCATCCGCCAAACGTTGAGCCTGTACTTTATCCGCATCATGGGCAAAACGGCCCGCTGCAACCGCAGGACCATCAATTACAGTAATCACAGCATCCACTGTGCAATATTCTTTAATTCCAGGCCAATTAAAAGCTTGAACTAACGGCTTTGGTAAAGCTAAACCACTGGTTTCAATTAAGATGTGATCAATGTCATCCCGACGAGCAACTAATTGCTCCATAACTGGTAAGAATTCTTCTTCTACTGTGCAGCAAATGCAACCATTCGCCAATTCATAAAACCCTTCTTCTGAACGGGTTTCTGTCCCTTCTTCACAGTCTAAAGGACAAGATCTCAATAACTCAGAATCAATATCCAATTCACCAAATTCATTCACAATCACCGCGATGCGTTTTCCTGCGGCTTGCTTTAAAACATTAGACAATAAGGTAGTTTTGCCACTGCCAAGGAAGCCAGTAACAATTGTTGTCGGTATTTTATTTAATTGCATGGAGTTTACTCTTCATTATATTCATCAATTTTTTAAACTGTCAGCATAGACAAGTTATAGGAATAACTTACTTTGAGACCTTTGCACGACGACTTCGTGCAAAGGTCTCACTTTTTCTTCTTGTGTTTCACTTTTCGGTAAATGTGCGCTTGATCCTTGTCGTATAAATACGATTCATCAAAGTCTTCCGTATCCAATACCTGTCCAACAAGAATCAAGCTTGTTCGAGTAAACTTCTTCTCTCGAACTTTTTGAACTATGTCGGCTAAGGTACCAGTTACATAATCTTGATCTGGCCAACTGGTGCGATAACAAACTGCCACAGGACAATCAGCACCATAGTGTGGAATCAGTTCATCGACAATTTTATGAATTCGCGTCACCCCTAAATGAATCGCCAAGGTTGCGCCACTTTGCGCCAATGCGGGTAATCGTTCACGCTCAGGAAAAGGCGTTTTACCTTCATATCGCGTCATAATGACAGTTTGGGAAACGCCTGAAAGGGTTAGCTCTTTTTTTAACATCGCAGCTGAAGCGGCCACCGAACTCACACCGGGAATGATTTCATATTCAATACCCAACTGATCCAAACGACGCATCTGCTCACCCGTTGCACCATATAAAGAAGGGTCTCCAGAATGCAAACGAGCCACATTTTTATTTTCTTTAAATGCTTGAGCAATAACCGCTGTCGTTTCATCTAGATTCATTTGAGCCGTATCCATAATAGACTCAGCTGAAGCTTCAACACCTTCAACCACTTCGCGAGGAATTAGAGAGCCGGCGTACAAAACAACAGGGCAAAGAGACAAGGTTTTCACGGCTTTCACTGTCATCAAATCTGGATCGCCCGGACCTGCGCCGATAAAAAATACTTTCATTTTATACTTAACTCACTGCTTTCAAAGATGGCCTAAGCCTGATTTATACAAATGCCATTTTATTTCTGCTAGACAAGAACGTATCTAAAGTTTTTTGGAGTAGCCACGAGGTGTATAAATCCAATGTTTCTTGCCATTCACAATATGACGAGATTCACTGTTACCCACGCTAACCATAGTAAACATATCAACTTGCTTAGCATCCAGTTCACCCAAAGTTGTAAAGGTAATGTCTTCTTCTGGTCGAGTCAGCTGACGCCCAATCATTACTGGTGTAGAAGCAGGTCGATATTGTAATAATACATCCCGAGCATGATTTAATTGCCAATCTCTTTTACGGGATACAGGGTTATAAAAGGATACAACAAAGTCCCCCAAGCCCGCCGCATGAATGCGCTTATCAATGGTTTCCCAAGGTGTTAATAGATCGGATAAAGAGACAGTACAAAAATCATGTCCTAACATAGCCCCTACTCGGCTGGCCCCAGCTTGCATTGCTGAAATGCCGGGCACGACTTCAATGTCCACATCCAACCATTCAGGATGAGATTCATTACCTTGCAACTGCTGGTCCAACAACTCAAACACCAAAGTCGCCATGGCATAAATACCAATATCGCCACTGGAAATAAGTGCCGTGGTTTTACCAGAAGCCGCCAAGTTAAGCGCTAATCGAGCACGACCAATTTCTTCACCTAAAGGTAAATCGTGATGTTGTTTTCCATCACAGATTTCACCTAATAAATCCAAATAGTAACCATAAGCTACCATATCCGAACTGGCTTTTAATGCCGACAATGCTCTCGGTGCAACCAGTGCTAAATCACCTGGCCCCATACCAATAACAAACAATTTACTCATAAAAGGGGGTATTCCAAAATAGTTTGATCGATATTGTACCTAGGATGTTGAATTTCACTACTGAAAACCATTAACCGCTGCATGAGCAGACTTCAGGTTAGTCATATAACAAACACACAAAAGGTACTTAATAAGGTAATTAAAGAAGATTAACCAATATTAAACATGCGTCGCTTTAAGTCATAGTACGCATCCGTCTGCCTATCTTCCTCATTGCACAGACTTAACATATCTTCAATAAAGTGAGTCATGGCTCTTTGCTCTATGCGCTGAATACCATGTTGTTGATAGATAGGTAAGACATCGTATTTTGATGCGGCACCAAAATCACCTAATAAAATATTTCCATTTGGATCAAGTAATACATTGTGAGCATAAAGATCACCGTGTGAAATACGTTTGGCTTTTAAATGCGCTCTGATGCTGTCCATTTGTGCGATGATATTTTGAATTTCATCAATAGAGAATTGCTGCCCTTCTGTGAAGGTGTCACGACTGCATGTAGCAAGGCTAGGCGGTTGTCCTAAATTATCAAAAGACGGAGGGATCAATTCCATAACCAATGAAGACTGATTCTCTTCTATTATTTTTGCTAAAGGTCGAACTATATTAGGATGAGATCCAACGGACAAACACGCATCCAACTCATCTTGAGGGTAGCCATCACTCGTTACTTGTCCACGAAACACTTTCACTGCAACGCTTTCATAGGTTGAGGCTAGCGCATTGGCTGCATTCGCTTTCCAGCTCGCTTGAAAAATAACACCAGAGGCACCTTTTCCAAGCACCTCTCCCAATTCTAATTGCTCACTGGAAACTGTTGCCACATCATCATGAGACGCCCTTGCTTCACAAAAAGGGTTACCCGCAAACGCCAACCATGCCAAACGGGGCAAGCTTAATAAGAGATAAGGAAAGTCCACTAATTGATTAGCCGATACTCTTAATAAAGCCAAATTCTTACATCGGGCAATAGATTCGGGAAGTTGCGTTAACTGATTACCTGAAAGCATTAATTTTTCTAATCGATACAGCTCGCCTATTTTTTCAGGTAATTGAGTAATTTTATTATCCGTTAAAATCAACCAACGCAAATTCTCAGGTAATGAATTTTCCGACACATTGGAGATTTGGTTATGTTTAAACCCAATCATGTCCAATGAATCACAAACGCCTAGCCCTTCAGGTAAATGCGTAAATTGGTTATTAGAACAGAATAAAATACGTAATTTTGTTAAACGAGAAAGGTCGGCAGGCAAATCTGTCAAAAGGTTATTCGATAAATCCAATACTTCCAAAGTATCGGAAAGTGAAAAGATTTCACGAGGAAATTCCGTCAGTTTTTCTGACAAGCTGAGGCGAGTCAGACCCGCTAACTCGCCATTACGTAATTGCTCTAATGTATGGGGTTGGTTTAGATTATCCAAAATGTTGTGTCCATCTAAAATCAAATGGACGCTATTATGCCTGAATCAAGACGTGTTTTAACTCATCATGGGAAGAAACTTCAAAGGTTGCCGTAAAGTCTTCCGTATTAGATAGAGAATGTGGGTTATACCAACAGGTATCAATGCCAAAATTTATGCCACCTAACACATCTGATTTCAATGTATCTCCAACCATAAGCACTTTGCTTTTCATTGGGTGGCCCATTTTTTCAAAAGCAAATTCAAAAATACCTTTATTCGGCTTGGCCACTCCAACTTGCTCAGAAATAGCTAAAAACTCAAACGTATGTTGCAACCCATTGCGTTCTAACCGACTTTGTTGCAAATCCGTAAATCCATTAGTAATAATGGCCAGTTTGGCTTTACCTTGCAAAGAAGACAGTAAATCCAGCACTCCATCCAAAGGGATACAAACTTTTGTCATAGCTTGCAAAAATGCAGCATTCAAGGTCACTTCGCTCACATTTAAGCGTTTCGCCCATACTGAGAACCGACGGTTTTTTAATGTCTCTGCATCAATTTCATTATTTTGATACTGAACCCAAAGAGGTTTATTAAGAGCTTGGTATTCTTCATAATCCGTTTTTGAGAAATCCACATCAAATTCAATAAATGCGGCTTTTAACCCTTCAAATGCATTGAAATGAAACAGGGTCTCATCCGCATCAAACAATATCCAATCGTACTGCATGTTTATTCCTATTTACTTTTAAAGTATCACTCGATTACATCCATATAATTTACAGTAAGTTTTATTAATTTAAAGCGCTTTCTTCATTCCTTAATGTCAGTATTTCATAACCATTTTGAGTAACTAAAACAGTATGTTCCCATTGTGCCGAGAGCTTTTTATCTTTTGTCACAACGGTCCAGTTATCTTTTTTCAATTTCGTTTTAGCGCTGCCCTGATTCACCATGGGCTCAATGGTAAAAATCATCCCAGCTTCTAAAACCACGCCAGAATTGGGTCGCCCATAATGCAGCACTTGTGGCTCTTCATGCATCTCTTTGCCAATACCATGACAGCAATACTCACGTACTATACTAAAACCAGCTAACTCAGCGTGCTTTTGAATCGCATACCCAACATCGCCAAGAGTTGCTCCGGACTTTACTGCTGAATGAAAGAGAGCGAGTTGAGCGATTTAATAAACGTACCCCCAACTCTTCTAATGCTTTTATTTGTTTTGATGCACCGATTTCTCTATGCCATGTAATAAAGCACCTTTCGAAAACGTGCCTTGTTGCACAATATCAATAAAAAGCTCTAGTTGAGTTGCCATATCCATAAAAAACACCTACTGCATAAAAAAACACTCAAAGCACATAATAACAAGAGTCAAAAACTTTACTAATAAACTTTCACAGCGATATTTTTTCACGTATTTATTCTTAAGCTATGAGGTTTGATCATTTTTCATTCAAGTGTTAACTTTTCTTTTACGAATACAAATATGGAGGTTTATGTATGAAGGTCGTATCACCTTACAAAACAACATTAGATGCAGGCAATGCCTATTGGATGGCCACTCTCGCAAATGTCGTGTATTTATCTATTTCTAATGAAGATAAGACCCCTGATGAAGTCGGTATACTGAACAATTTACAGGATAAAGACGCTCAATTTATTTCTGTTTTTAGCGCCAATAAAAACAGCGCCCAAGCGGCTTTAATTGAACACGAACAGTATCTTTGTTTTGCATTTCGAGGCACGGATGAAATCTCCGACTGGCTTGATAATATCAATGCCTTCTCAACTCAAGCACTATTCGGCTCATTTCATCGAGGTTTTTGGCATTCATTGATGGATGTATGGCAAACTTTGTATGACCAATGTGAACAGCTGAAAAAACAAAAAAAGCGCCCTATTTTCTTTACTGGACACAGTTTAGGCGGTGCTATGGCAACCATTGCTGCGGCTCACTTTATTCATCAAGACAAACCTTTTACCAGTGTTTACACCTTCGGCCAACCACGCGCTTTAACACGAGAAACAGCTCAATTATTCAATATGGAATGTAAATCTCGCTTTTTTCGTTTCCACAATAATAATGATCTGGTTACCCGTGTACCTGCTCGACTAATGGGATACAGCCACATTGGTAGCTACCTCTATATATCAGAAGAAAAAACCATTCATACAGAGCCGGGATTTTGGTTTCGTTTTATTGATTATATTGATGGCGCTGTAAATGCTGCTGTAGAAAAAGGTATCGATGGGATAGAAGACCATTCAATGGATCGATATTTACATGCGATAGAGAAATGGGATCTTAAATAAAGGACAGATTGAGTAAACAAAAGGATTTATCCAATTTAGTCTTTACCTTGATAAATAAGATAGTCAACAATGATGCTTACTTAATAATTTTTATACGGTCGAAGAAGGTAGTAACACATCATGTCGTTATTAAAAGTCATTGTTGGCTCAACAAACCCAGTAAAAATAAATGCAGTACAGTCTGCCTTAACACGACTTTATCCTGAATTTGAAATAGAGTGCCAAGGTATAAAGGCCCCCTCTAATGTTGCAGACCAACCAATGACATCCAAGACCACCCGTGATGGCGCCTTAAACAGAGCGCAATACTGTAAAGAGCAGTTTCAAACCAAAGATAAAATCGATTATTTTGTCGCTTTTGAGGGTGGCGTTGATGTTTTTGAAGACGGACCTGCAACCTTTGCCTATGTCGCCATACTTACAGCTAATCAGCAGAGCGTTAGCTGTAGTGCAAGATTACCTCTTCCTAAAGCTATTTATAATGACCTTGTCAAAGGTGAGGAGCTAGGCGATGTTATGGACAAGCGTTTTCACACTCAAAACATAAAACAACAAGGCGGTGCAATTGGCCTGTTAACAAACAACTGTGCAACTCGAACCAGTATTTACACGGAGGCGCTTACTCTAGCAATGGCTCCTTTTCTTTATCCAGAACATTATTAATTCACGATAAGGAACCAAACAATGGCTTCACTTGTCTACCCATGAATCAAACAATAAAGGCTGAACCACTTAACCTAAGGAGCTGAAAATGAAATTAACAACTTTAATATCAAGTGTTTTTATTGGTACATTTTTAACAATTAGTACACTCTCAGCACAGCCCGTCAGCACTGGCTTTTGGGGTAATACTGCTATCGGTGGACACGATACCATAGCCTATTATGAAACCGAGAGCCCCGGTAGCACACCAACAGCAAAAGGTAAATCACGCTACACTGTCATTTGGGAAGGTGCTGAATGGCATTTTGCAAGCCAAGTCTCTGCAGATAAATTTTCAGCTTCCCCTGAATCCTATGCACCTAAATACAACGGTCATTGCTCCAATGCGCTAAGTTTAGGAGAAGGTTTAATCAGTACAAATGGCAAAGTATGGGAATTTTTTGGCGATGAACTGCATTTATTCTTTGCAGAAAGAGGACGCCAACGCTGGCTGAATGGCGATTGGGAATCATTCCAACAACAAGCCAATATTGCATGGGCACAAGAAGTAAGTGTTGCTACAAATTAGTGCTTGAATTCAAGGTGCAATAAAGCTCATTAGTAAGAAGAGATCTCCTCTTTTTTCTGCTCAATTCTTCTATCTCAAAGAACAACGGCCTACCTTTACTAAGAGAGGCAGTTGTTCTTTCATACTTAAGTTTTTAAAGCTCTTGGCCTCTTTCTTGCTTTTCAATCTACCCAAATTGTGTTTTGATCGAAAACGATAAATGAAAAAGGAAGAGTAAAATGGCATTACCTTTAAAAAAATTGGTCATCAGCATTGGCTTTTCTAGTCTTATGATGGGCATGTCTTCAACCGCTTTATCTACAGCACAAACCGCCGACTCAGTGGCTCCGGAAGCAGCGAGTGGAGTCTCTCAAAAAGAGTTAGTTGAATCCAGTAAGTTTATGGTGGCGGCAGCCAATCCAATTGCAACTCAAGCAGGATATGACGTATTGAAAGCTGGTGGATCAGCAATTGATGCATTGGTTGCAGTTCAAATGATGCTAGGTTTGGTTGAACCTCAGTCGTCTGGTATTGGTGGCGGTGCTTTTGTTGTTTATTATGACGCAAAATCAAAAAAATTAACTACTTTTGATGGCCGTGAAACAGCACCGATTGAAGCTACGCCAGAATTATTTCAAGATGAAACAGGTAAAACATTAAAATTCTATGATGCTGTGGTTGGTGGTCGCTCTGTCGGAACCCCAGGAACAGTCAAACTAATGGGTGATTTGCACAAAAAGTTTGGGCGATTATCTTGGCACCACCTATTACAGCCAGCAATGGACACAGCTAAAAACGGTTTCTCTGTTTCAGCTCGCCTTTCTAGCTCAATTGATGGCAGCAAAAAACGCTTAATGCGATACCCTGAAACCCGTGCATATTTCTTAGATGACGATGGAAATGCTCTTCAAGAAGGCACTGTCTTAAAAAATAAAGCCTATGCTGAAACTATGGCAACATTGGCGACTCAGGGTGCAGATGCATTTTATACAGGCTACATTGCTGACGACATAGTAAAAAAAGTGCGCGGGATTGAAGATAACCCCGGTGTACTATCAAAAACAGATTTCACCAATTATTCCATTAAAGAAAGAGCTCCAACCTGCCTTCCTTACAAACAGTTTGATGTTTGTGGAATGGGGCCACCTAGTTCAGGGGCATTAACTGTAGGGCAAATTTTAGGCATTACAAGCCACTTTGACCTAGCAGGTATGGGTGCTGAATCAGCTAAAGCATGGCAAATCATAGGTGATGCATCACGCCTTGCCTTTGCTGACCGTGGACGCTACATGGCCGACACAGACTTTGTACCAATGCCTAAAGGCTTACTTGATGCCAACTACTTAGAAAGACGTGCAAAACTGATTACTCCAGGAACCGCCTTAGAAACCGTTCAACCAGGTGAACCGGAGTGGAGTATGCCAATTGCGATGGCAGACGATGTTTCAATCGAGTTACCATCTACCAGTCATATATCCATTGTTGATGGTGAAGGGAACTCTGTTTCTGTTACGACAACAATTGAAAATGGCTTTGGTTCGAATGTAATGAGTAACGGTTTCTTACTGAATAATGAATTAACGGATTTCTCATTTTCAAGTCATAAAAATGGTTACCCTATTGCCAACCGTTTAGAGCCGGGTAAACGTCCTCGTTCATCAATGTCTCCAACAATTGTAATGAACGATGATCAACCATATTTAGTGGTAGGTTCACCTGGTGGCTCACGCATTATTGGTTACGTATCCAAGGCCATTATTGCGCACGTGGAATGGGGGATGGATATTCAATCCGCTATCAGTTTACCAAACATGCTAAATCGTTTTGGTACCTATGATTTGGAAAAAGGCACCTCTGCTGAATCTTTTGAAGCCCCGTTAACTGCAATGGGATTCAAAGTAAATGTACGTGATTTAAATTCTGGAATACAAGGTATATTAGTACAAGAAGGCAAATTGTTAGGTGGAGCAGATCCACGCCGTGAAGGTATTGTTTTAGGAGATTAAAAACAGTTTAGCCACACTTTAACAAACCGCATTACTTGAAAGTCGTGTGTAGGAACCAGCTATTCATTGATATTTATTCACAATAGATTTCTGGTTTCAACACACGAATTTCACCTTCCTTTCCTTATGCTTTTAACAAGTATTTCATTTTTCAACATTCTAACTAGAGCATATTATTACTGCATTTCTGTCACTTTTGTCAGAAAATCGTAAGGAAACCTCTTAATATAGAATCAATTTTTCAATTTTAAGATTTATTGATCCAATGACATATTTTTTATTTAGACTACTCTTATCAAATTCGTTAACTGTTTAAATTCAATAGATCTGCATTGGTGCACTATGAGCTTTATCAATCACTACAAGAATACTAAAACCCAATTTGGCTGGGTCAGCATTATTATTCACTGGTTGGTTGTTCTGCCTATCATTGGTTTGTATTTTTTAGGCGATTATATGATGGGTCTGACCTATTATGATTCGTTTTATACACTCGCCCCAAAAATCCATGAAGCTGTCGGAATTCTTATTTTATTTATTATGCTTTTTAGAGTGTTCTGGAAAATGAAAAATGTTTCTCCACAACCTCCAGCTAGCAGCCCTAAAATAGTTAATTTAGCCAGTAAAGTAGCCCACCTAGGTATGTATGCATTTATTTTTGTCATTCTAATCGCTGGATTATTAATTTCATTTGCTGGCGGTCAGGGTCTTGAAATATTTGATTGGTTCACTATCCCAGGTCCTTCTGAATTTTTTGAAAACCAGGCAACACTTGCTGGTGACGTTCACCGTTTAGCCGCTTTGGCTTTAATGGGTCTCATTGCTTTACATGCATTAGCTGCTCTGAAGCATCACTTTGTTGATAAAGACAACATCCTTAATAACATGTTAGGAATAAAGGAAAAACAATGAAAACTCTTATAAAAAGTACGTTATTAGCTGCTGTTATTGCAGGCAGTTCTTTCGCTAGCTCTGCAACTTATACCATAGATGATTCTAAGGCAGGTGCACATTCACAAATTGATGTGCAAGTATCACACCTTGGTATTAGTTGGGTAAAAGGTCGTTTTAATAATTTTTCTGGTACATTCGAATATGATAAAAACGACATTGATGCGTCAAGTGTAAACCTTACTATTGATACAACAAGTTTTGATTCAAACCATGCAAAACGTGATAAGCACGTTATGAGTTCGGACTTTTTAGATGCCAGTAAATACCCTCAAGCCTCTTTCAAAAGCACAATGATCAAGGGCATGGGTGAAGGCAAAGTGACAGTAACAGGTGATTTAGAATTACACGGTGTAAGTAAATCTATTACGTTTGATGCCAACCTTATCGGTGAAGGCAACTCTCCATGGGGCGATTACAGAGCAGGGTTTGAAGGTAGCGCAGACCTTAAATTTGCTGATTTCAATATTGATGGTTCAAAAATTGGCGCTACAGATTTTACAGTAAATATGTTTTTTGAAGGCATTACGAAATAGTAAGTTTTTCAAAACACATCTGAATTTTTAAAGTACTCCTGAATTTAAAGTACTTCTAAAAGCTTGGTAAGCTGTATCTTACAGAATGCCAAGCTTTTACACCGAAATAATTAAAAACCACTCCAATAATCCGCTTTAGCAATCGCATTGATCCCATAATGATATATTTTCTTTAACTAATAAAGGCTTTTGCGTGACTACTACGCTCGCTAATACTTTGTTAAAAACAGACTCAAAATGATCATAATTTCGTACAAAGATCTCGAAAAACAGCCTTTATATCAGATTTTTGATATGGATCAATCTTCAATGTCCTTATTGAAAAATGATGTATCTCCTATGCTACATTGAGAATGACTAAAAAATAAAAAACCATTTTCTATACTTACATTTATCAAAAGGAATGAGGTAAGACTATGACAAATAAAATATTATTTAAATGCTTAACCACTGCCCCTTCCCATTCACAATATCGTCTTTCATCTATTTTATTCCTTATCGTAATTACAGTCCTATGCAGTATGATCATTGCAATGAGCGATAATCAATCTTATGTTTTGTCAACTGCACTGGTTATTCCTGTTATCAGCGTCTTTTTATTGAGCTTTAAGTGGGGGGCAGTGTATAGCATTGTTTATTTTGTCGTTTTTGCTTGGCTTTGTATTCATCATTTAAACATCTGGCAACATGCTAACTTTACCAAGATTAGCTTTTTCCAACTGACATTAACCTACATTATTTTATTTGCTATTGCCTGCATTTATGACCTCGACCAACTTAAGTCGCAAAGGCGCTTAACAGAAGCGAATAAAAAGCTCGAAAAACTGGCATGTACAGATATGTTAACAGGGTTAAAAAATCGACGTCACCTTGAGAAGGTTTTATTAAACTCAACAAACAAACGTTTATTTGCCATGATAGATGTGGATGATTTTAAAAAAGTAAATGATCTTTATGGTCATAATGAAGGAGACCGTGTTCTTAGTAAATTATCACAAATCATGACTCAGTCTTTTGGAGAATCAAATGACATTATTCGGTGGGGAGGTGAAGAGTTTGCCGTAGTCTATTATGGCAAATCTAAAGAAGACTTTATTAACCAATTATCTAAGATGCAGGCAAAAATTGCTCATTATGATTTTGGATTAAATGCTCCCGTCACCCTAAGTGTTGGGGCTGGTGTATTTTATCCATCAAAATATAAGTCCTCTCTAAAGGCCATAGACAATGCACTCTACCGAGCAAAAGAAGCAGGTAAGAACTGTCTAAGATTTGCTTATGCCTATTAACTTTTGTTTATCATTATTGAGTTTAAAGCTTACAAACATAAAAAGTAAGTAAGCACCCACACACTTAAAAAATCGCATATTCCAAGATAGAAAGCTTTGTACTACACCACGGATTAAGTCAAAAAGACACAAACACAGCAGTTGTACAAAGCTCTCTGACAAAAGAATTAAGCAGCCTGCTCTTCCTTGTTCGCTATAGGCGATCTTATTAAGTAATCAAATGCTGCGAGTGATGCTGTTGCTCCAGCTCCCATAGCAATGATAATTTGTTTATAGGGAACTGTCGTTGCATCACCTGCGGCAAACACACCTTCAATTGATGTTGCACCACTTGCATCAATTTCAATTTCACCGTGCTTACTTAGTGCAACATCTCCTTTTAAGAAGTCCGTATTTGGTAACAGACCAATTTGCACAAAAATACCTGCGAGCTCAACTTGGTGATGTTCGCCAGAAACACGGTCTTGATAAACCATTCCTGTTACACGATTGCCATCTCCAAGCACTTCGGTTGTCATAGCATTTTTTATAATAGTGACGTTATTTAAAGAATTGGCTTTTTTGATCAAAACCTCATCCGCTCTCAAAGTGTCAGCAAATTCAAAGACAGTCACATGCTCTACCAGACCCGCTAGATCAATCGCGGCCTCGATACCTGAATTACCGCCACCAATAACCGAGACTTTTTTCCCTTTAAATAAAGGGCCATCACAATGTGGACAGTAAGCGACACCTCGACCACGGTACTCTTGTTCTCCCGGCACATTCATTTCTCTCCAACGAGCCCCAGTCGCAACAACAACAGATCGGCTTTTTAGGATTGCACCACTGGCAAGCTCTATCTCAATCAAACCGCTACTGGATTGGTTTGCTGGAGTAATTTTATTCGCTCGTTGATTTTTCACAAGATCCACATCGTAATCCAAAACATGCTGTTCTAAATTAGCAACCAACTTAGGTCCTTCCGTCGCTTTGACAGATATAAAATTCTCAATGGCCATAGTATCACTCACCTGTCCACCAAAACGCTCTGCCACCACGCCAGTTCTAATGCCCTTTCTAGCAGAATAAATTGCCGCCGATGCGCCTGCTGGACCACCACCGACTACCAAAACATCGTATGCTTCTTTTTCGGATAAACTCGCAGCTTGCCTTTCGCTTGCACCATCATCGACCTTATTAACAAGGTCACTTAAACTCATACGCCCTTGTCCAAGTAATTCCCCATTCAGATACACGGCGGGTACCGCTAGAATATTGCGCTCTTCTACTTCATCTTGAAACAGAGCACCATCAATCATGGTATGTTGGATTTTAGGATTAAGAATCGACATTAGGTTCAAGGCTTGCACAACTTCAGGACAGTTTTGGCAAGACAGAGAAATGTAAGTTTCAAAACTGCATTCTTGATCCAGTTCTTTGATTTGATCCAAAATCGCTTGCTCTTCTTTCGCTGGATGCCCTCCAGACTGCAAAAGCGCCAAGATCAAAGAGGTAAACTCATGCCCCATTGGGATTCCAGCAAAAGCAACTCGTGGCACATCACCTACTGCGGCAATGCTCATCACTGGTGCCTTCTTATTTAGATCTGACATTTCTATCAAAGTAATCTTGCTTGATAAGGAGGCGATGTCTTTCGCTAAGCTTAACAACTCCTGAGATTTGTCCGTGTCGTTAGTGTTAACTGTCAATTCAATTGGGTTAACCAACTTTTCTAAGTAAGAACTTAATTGTGTTTTGATATTTGTATCTAACATGCTTCATTCCTCATAGTTGTCTTAATAACTTTCGATAGAAATAGATTAATAAAAATTATAAATAAATAGAAATTAATAGTTTTAATAATTTGGATTGAAAAAACCTATTGCTTGGAAATGCGATTTCAATTGGGTGTTTAGCTTTATAAAACACAAAAAAACCAGCATGAAAGAATCTTCATACTGGTTTCAAGGAGATTTGCTTCTACTTAGTGCTTTCTTAAAGAAAGTAGTTGTTTAGATCTTACCGACTAGATCTAATGAAGGTGCTAGAGTCTCTTCACCCTCTTTCCATTTTGCAGGGCATACTTCACCTGGGTGCGCTGCAACGTATTGTGCTGCTTTCACCTTACGAAGTAGATCTTCTGCATCACGACCAATACCTTCCGCTGTAATTTCCATTGCTTGAATAACACCATTTGGATCAACCAAGAAAGTGCCGCGATCCGCTAGACCTTGATCTTCACGCATTACTTGGAAGTTACGAGTAATCGCGCCTGTTGGGTCACCTACCATTGTGTATTTGATTTTACCAATAGTGTCAGAAGAATCGTGCCATGCTTTGTGAGTAAAGTGCGTATCAGTAGAAACAGAGTAAATTTCTACATTACGTTTTTGGAACTCTTCATAGTGGTCTGCAACATCACCAAGTTCTGTTGGGCAAACAAAAGTAAAGTCAGCTGGGTAGAAAAAGAAAACCGCCCATTTACCTTTTAGATCCGCTTCTGAGACATCAATGAATTTGCCATCTTTGAAAGCAGATGCGTTAAAAGGTTTGATCTCTGTATTAATTAAAGACGTTGTCATAACTATTTCTCCGATTCATTATTCATTTTAAAATTGGGTAACGAGTGAAAAAGGCACCTCGTTTCGACAAGATTGATATTAATTAAAATGATTAATTATGTGAAATTAATAGTTTTAATGAGTTTAATTAGCCCTCCCTATTGCTCAATAAATTAGTAAGTCAGTCTTCAGACTGACAACACCATCCACCACAAAGCCAAGTAATCGCACTCGGCAAAGCCTTCGTCTTTTGATCACACCCCAACATAAAAAATCACCATTGGTAGATACTCTGTTTAAGCGCAAGCTTTTTTGTGCTCTTCACTAAATAGTTTTGAGGAGTCATAGGGTGTGTTTAAT
>CANLRQ010000046.1 GCA_947493575.1 uncultured Marinomonas sp. | reverse complement strand
CTAAGTCAGATGCTGTCACGAAAAGTTCGGGCTGTGTTGAAAATGATTTTTGCATATCTTAGTTTAACAAATTTATAAAATTAAATTCGAGTTATGCTGAGGTCTCAATGTATGCAACCCTTTTAAAAGGAACTATTTGAGTGGTTGAAGTGAAGGGGGAGAGTCTGATTTTAAAATAGTAAATTATTGATTTATATAAATATTATATCTTTTTTTATACGGTGTATTTAATGTTTTTTAGTGGTTTGGCGTATCTGATGTGTGTCGTTTTATGGGTTTTTTTTCCATAACTTGTAAAGTGTGATTAGGCCTCTTTACTTGTACAGATGGTACCTATTCAGCGTACTTTTATCTGTTTTATTAGGAAAAATTATTTCAAATGTATGGTATTCGTACTATTATAGACAGCGAAAGCGAGAAGCAAGTTGGCCTTAATGCCTATAACTTGTGAAAGGATCTCAGAGATAAGTAAGTGTCAGGGTGCGACCTTTCTCCATTGCCCATGGGTAATTAGGGCTCACACTTTTAAAGGGTATCAGTTCATTCTGTTACCCTTTTTCTTTGGAACATCAGTTCCTCACATCTGTGCCTGTTTAGCTTTTTGGCTTCGGCATGCATAAAGTTCCATAGAATCTGATTTTCATACTTAGCAATTACCACAAGCATTTGTGCTTTAAACTGGTATTGAATAACAATCATCCATAATTTCCACCTAGCGTCTGAACTATCTGTGCGTAAATGGCGTCTACAGCGGACGAATTTTTTGATTTTTTGCTACGAAAAACAGATACATCCATAGAGCCCAATTTAGGTAAGTTATATTCAGCAGGTAAATTCTTTAAAATTTGCAATTCGCTTGGAACACTACAGCGCGTAAGCGCAGCGACAGCTAATCCACTTTCGACAGCCGCAATTTGTCCCGCTAATCCAGAACTTTGATAAATAATTCGAGAGTCGCGGTTCAGTTCACCTAGTGCCAGAAGCGTTTCAATTTGCGCCATACTGCCAGCTTCATATACCGCGATAGGCAGAGGGTTACGGCGCCACAATTCATATTTTGGTGACCCTACCCACACCATCGGTTCCTTAAAAAGGAACTCTCCATGTTTTTCTTTATCACGAGAGACCAACGCTATATCTAAGTCATTGTTATTGATGCGAGGAATGAGCGATGTAGATTGCTCGCAAATCAATTCGATATCTACGTTCAAATATCGATTAGTAAAACTTTGAAGTACCGGTGTCAGATACGCGGATGCGTAGTCGTCGGGAACGCCTAATCTAACCGAGCCTGATAAGGGAGGGCCGATCAGAGCTTCCTGCGCTTTAGATTGTAGCTCCAGTATACGTCGTGCATAAGAGAGTAACTCAACCCCACTTGGTGTGACTTCTAAGTGACGAGGCCCTCTGGATAGTATGGTACAACTGAGTGCTGCTTCTAATTTTTTGATTTGCATGCTTACCGCAGATTGTGACCGAAATAGTAGTAATGCTGCTGCGGATAGTGAACCTGCCTCTACTACTGTGATAAAGGTACGTAGCCAACTTATTTGTAAATCTGGTAAATTCATAATTCTTATTTATTTGATTTTCGAATAATAGCGTGTCGAATTATACGCTTTACTCCATCTTGATTACAAGCAACTATTACCGCGCTGAAGTGTTTATCGCACACTGTTTTTTTATAAATACTGACAGTAATAGTCAGTTCCCAACTTCGCTTTATAATTTAGATAGGCCACAAATATGAATTTCAAACCGTTTGCATTAGTCGAGTGGCAATCCCAGCATGAAGCTTCTTCCGAATACTGTCTTGCGGATAGTGGGTGCCTCCCTGCTAGATTAACAGACGTGCTACCCAACAATAATGAACTCTTACAACTACTTAACTATCAACAAGATTACGGAGGTATTGCTGGATCTGGAACACTTCGCGAATTGATAGCCGAATGGCAGGGGGCGCAAGCATCCGACGTATTGGTAACCGTGGGGGGCACTGAAGCAAACATGATTGTACTTGATACACTTGTTCAACCTGGTGATCATGCAGTAGTTTTCTCACCTGGATACCCACAACACCTAGGTTGTCTACTTAATCGCGGAGTACGTGTAAGCACTGTTGCCCTTGATGCTGACAATGAATGGAGCCTACACGCAGAACGGCTTTATGACGCTGTGCGAGATGATACTAAAGTTATTGTTATAACTAACCCAAATACACCAACAGGGACAGTACTCACTAATTTTGAAATGGATATGATTGTTAACGCTGCTGAAAGAGTTGGGGCTTGGTTGCTTGTAGATGAAGTGCATCGTGGGACAGAGCTTACAGGAATAACTCCAACGTTTTGGGGAAGATACGATCGAGTGGTGTGTGTTAGTAGCATGTCAAAAGCATTTGGGTTACCTGGCATCCGTGTGGGATGGGTAGTCGCCCCTTCAGAATTGCGAGAGCATATAGAGCGTCGTCATGAATATACAACAATTGCTACAGCAAAACTTTCATCGTCCCTTGCTGAGTTGGCATTAACAGATCCGGTGAGACAGAAACTGCTAAAAAGGACCAAGTACATCATTCAGGAAGGGGAAACCATCTTACGGTCTTGGGTTGATGAGAATGAAGGTTTAGTTTCCATGATCAGTCCTCAGGCTACAGCTGCAGGGTTTGTACGATATCACTTAGAACCAAGAAGCTTAGAAGTAGCTAAAACACTTTTAGAAAAAAGCCGAGTACTGGTAATACCGGGAGAACATTTTGGCATTGAACATCATCTTCGTATTACTCATGGAGTTGATCCTGTTCATTTAAATATAGCGCTTCGTCGTATCTCATCGGTTTTGAACAGTATTAAAGGAGCTTGTTAAAAGTGAGCGGTATTCAAAAAATTTTTGGGGCTTGCCCACTGGACTGTCCAGATGGCTGTGCATGGCAAGTAACAGTAGAAGATGGTGAAGCGGTTGATTTAAAAGGAGTGACTGATCATCCTATTACGCGGGGGGCACTGTGCGTTAAAGTAAATCATTACCTCGAACATACTAAAGCACCAGATAGATTACTTTACCCTATGCGAAGAATCGGCAAAAAGGGTGAAGGTAAGTTTACTCGTATTAGTTGGGAAGACGCTTTGGAGGAAATAGCAGAACGCTTCAGTAATGTTATTACCGAATATGGAGGTGAAGCAATATGGCCATATCAAGGTACAGGTTCACTCGGTTACCTACAAGGCATTCAAGGTAGAGCTGGCAGTCGACTTTGGAATGTATTGGGTGCTTCTAAACATGAGATGACCATTTGCTCAATAGCAGGTTTAACTGGGCTCGAATATTTGATTGGATCATCGTGCGGTATAGCATCTGAATCTTTAGATGATGCACGGCTAATCATTCTTTGGGGAACTAATACGCTTACCTCTGGTTATCATCAGTGGCCTTTTGTAAAATCTGCCCGAAAAAAAGGAGCACATATTGTAGTTATCGATCCTGTACGCACGCGTACTGCCCGACAAGCAGACGAACATTTAGCGCCTATACCAGGCACTGATGCTGCACTAGCAATGGGCCTATTACACGTAATTATTGACCTGGGATGTGAGGATCAAATTTACCTAGAACAGGAAACATTGGGGTGGGAAGCTTTTCGTCAGCGTATTTTAGAATACCCACCGAAATTAGTTGCTGAAATCACAGGAATCGAAGAACAACGCATTATAGAGCTTGGCACCCGTATCGCACAGACTAGACCTACTGCAATCAGGGCCTCGCAGGGTGTACAGCGACACGCGGGGGGAGGCATGACTCTTCGTACACTAGCTTGTATCCCTGGAGTAATGGGTGATTGGCGCTTACCTGGAGGTGGACTTTCTTATAGTACAGACGGTTATTTTGGCGGGAATCGTGACGCATTATTTCGTGATGATTTGCTAAAAAGTAAAGTTCGGAAGTTATCGATGACACGTTTGGGTGAAGGGTTACTTGATGTCAATGATCCGCCTGTAAAGGCGCTGTTAGTCTATGCCGCGAATCCAGTTGCTAGTTCACCGAACCAAGAAAAGATAAAGAGAGGTTTAGCGAGAGAAGATTTATTTACTGTCGTGATGGAGCAGTTTTCGACGGATACTGTCGATTATGCAGACATTGTTTTGCCTGCGACAATGCAAACCGAGCACACGGATTTACATGATAGTTACGGGCACTTATACCTCGCTTGGAATGAAGCTGCAGTTGAACCGCAAGGAGAATGCCTATCAACAACTGAAACGTTTCGCCGTCTTGCCAAGCATATGAGTTTGAAAGAATCTTGCCTTTACGACACAGATGAGTCTCTCGCTGAACAGCTTCTTGATTCAGAACATTCCTCTTTATCGGGTATCACATTAAAGGGCCTTCGCGATAAAGGTTGGATGCGATTAAATTACCCCAAACCGTTCGTACCCTATGCTGATGGGTTTCCGACTCCATCGGGGAAGCTTGAGTTTTTTTCTGAACGCGCTGTATCTGATGGATACGACTCTCTCCCAGGTTTTACACCACCTAAAGAAGTTTTAGATGTGTGTTTAGCAAAAAAATACCCTTTTGCATTAGTAACTGGTGCATCTCATTACTTCATCAACACGATATTTGGTAACCACGAAGGGTTAAGAAAACGTGAAGGGGAAAGCAAAATCATGATGAATATTGAGGACGCCTCCCTATTAAATGTCACCACAGGACAAACAGTTCGTGTTTTCAATCAGCGAGGCTCATTTCTCGCAGAAGTAAATGTGGGAGATCAAGTAGCTAAAGGTGTATTAGCTACCACAAAAGGAATGTGGTTGAAATTGTCGTCAGGTACAAATGTGAACGCAACAGTTGATGAACGTGATGCTGATATGGGAGGAGGGGCTGTTTTTGGTGACAATAGAGTCAATATCGAACTATGTGAGAAAGTTAAATGAAGAGTAATCAGCAAACTCCATCCATTAATCGCGGCTTAGTTTATGTACTCTTCGCTGCTATCGCTTGGGGTACCGGTGGTGCAGTCGCAGCTATGCTCTACAAAAACAGTGAAATAGGCCCTATTGCTGTCTCATTCTGGCGTTTTGCTATAGGGGCACTGTTACTCGCTACACTCGCTTTAATTATTAGTCTTAGAAGAGGAAATTCTACAATTTTCGATCTCATACGATACAAATGGGGGCAGCTTCTGTTCCTTGGATCGGGCTTAGCTATATACCAAACTGCTTACTTCGGTGCAGTGCAGCAGAGCGGCTTAGCAGTAGCAACTATAGTGACATTAGGATTAGGGCCTATTTTGATTGCGATAGGATCTCACTTAACGACAACAGAGCGGATTAATAGATCAGGTGTGCTAACGATCGCTTTTTCATTAGTCGGTCTTGTCTTACTAACAGGTGGAGATGATATTGGTGCGCAGCCAATACAAGGAATCACATTAGCACTATTATCGGCTATCGGATATGCAGGCGTAACTCTTATGACTAGAGCTATGGGGCGTAACAATAGTACCGATCAGTTTAACGTTACTCTCTTGGGAATCATCATAGGTACATTCTTTCTATTACCGTTTGCGTTTTTAGAGGGCGTGACCCCCACCGCAGGTGACTTTTTATATAACGTTTCCCTATTAGGTTATTTAGGTTTAGTACCTACGGCACTTGCTTATGTCTTATTTAATATAGGTCTTACCTCCATTCGAGCGACGACAGCATCAATAATCGTCCTCATAGAGCCAGTTACGGCTGCACTCATTGCAGTTTTATTCCTTGGTGAACGACTAGCCATTTTAGGAGTTGTTGGTACGATAATTTTATTACTATCCGTTATTTTTTTAGCGCTAGGTGAACGTAATGTCATAAAAGTGATTACTAAATAATAACCTGAATCAGCAAATAGTTACGCTGTGTTCTCCTGATAAGAATCAATGCTTATGTGATATCTATGTTGAATTGTTTGTGTAAAGAGTGACAGACGTCGGATTGTAGCAGAAAGGCCCCTATGCTTTTACTTGGTGAAGAGCATAAGGGTCATTCTTGTGCTAACTTGCATTGCGTTATTAAAACGTCATTGAACAAGCCATAGTGTTGCTTATTTTAATAATGACGTGTCTCTTACCGCGCCTTTATCTGCACTTGTCGCGAAATGAGCATACACTTTTAACGATGTAGTTACTTTTCTTGGACGATCTTTAACAGGCTGCCAAGCAAGGTCACCTTTAGCTTCCATCGCTGCACGACGAGCGTCTAACTCTTCGTCTGAAAGCAAAACATCAATGCTTCTATTAGGGATATCAATTCTAATAACATCACCTGGCTCTATTAAACCAATGGCACCGCCAGATGCTGCTTCAGGAGAAACGTGTCCAATAGATAAACCTGATGTCCCACCAGAGAAACGGCCATCAGTCAAAAGGGCACAGGCTTTACCTAAGCCTTTTGACTTGATGTATGAAGTTGGGTAAAGCATTTCTTGCATGCCTGGACCACCCTTAGGGCCTTCATAACGAACAAGAACAACGTCGCCAGCTTGTACTTTATCTTCTAAGATGTTGCTAACCGCTTCATCTTGGGATTCCGTAATATGAGCAGGGCCTTCAAATACTAAGCAAGATTCGTCTACGCCGGCACTTTTAACAACACAGCCATCTAGGGCAATGTTGCCATAAAGTACTGCTAGACCACCTTCAAGAGAGAAGGCATTTTCAATTGAGCGAATACAGCCATCGGCGCGATCGCCGTCAACAGAAGGCCAACGTGTAGACTGACTAAATGCTGTCTGAGTTGGAATTCCTGCTGGGCCAGCACGGAAAAACTGCAATATTTCAGCGCTTGGGTTACGCATTATATCCCACTTCTCTAGCGCTTCAGCCATAGTCGCGCTGTGAATCGTAGGAATGTTGCTGTGTAATAAGCCTGCTCTATCGAGTTCACCTAATAGTCCAAATATGCCACCGGCTCTGTGTACATCTTCTACATGGTATTTTGGAGAATTTGGAGCAACTTTACACAGTTGAGGAATCTTACGGGATAAGCGGTCAATATCTTTCAACGTAAAGTCGATTTTTGCTTCTTGAGCCATGGCTAACAAATGCAAAATCGTGTTTGTTGAGCCACCCATTGCAATGTCGAGGGCCATTGCATTTTCAAAGGCTTCAAAACAAGCAATAGATCGCGGTGCTAAAGTAAGCTCATCTTGATCGTAATAACGTTTTGTAATATCAACAATACGATGACCTGCTTCTTTAAACAAACGTTCACGGTCTGAGTGAGTCGCTAATGTTGTGCCATTCCCCGGTAAACTTAATCCCAGAGCTTCTGTTAAGCAGTTCATAGAGTTTGCAGTGAACATACCAGAGCAAGAGCCACATGTTGGGCATGCAGAACGCTCGTAAGCCGCTACTTTTTCATCTGATGCTTCAGAGTCCGCTGCAATAACCATTGCATCGACTAAGTCTAATTTATTTTCAGAAAGCTTAGTTTTGCCTGCTTCCATTGGGCCACCAGAAACAAAAATCACAGGAATGTTTAGGCGTAATGCAGCCATTAACATTCCAGGTGTGATTTTGTCGCAGTTAGATATGCAAACTAATGCATCAGCGCAATGAGCATTCACCATGTATTCGACAGAGTCAGCAATAAGATCTCTAGATGGTAAGCTGTATAGCATTCCATCGTGTCCCATTGCGATGCCGTCATCAACTGCGATCGTGTTAAACTCTTTAGCTACGCCTCCCGCTGCTTCAATCTCACGCGCAACGAGTTGACCCATGTCTTTTAAATGTACATGTCCAGGGACAAATTGAGTAAATGAATTTGCTACAGCGATGATTGGTTTATGAAAATCTTCATCTGTCATTCCTGTTGCACGCCATAACGCACGTGCACCAGCCATATTTCTACCTGATGTTGTTGTTTTTGACCGATAAATTGGCATTGATAACCCCACATTGATTTTACTTTTGCAATTTTGTTATGTTACCAAGTTTATTACTAACACCCAATTGCATTTTTTATTGTTTTATAGCTTCATTAACAGGTAATCTTGCCGATATGATCAAGTTACGATGCAATTAATTCAAAATTACTGAGCGCTAATATGAATGTCACGATAGCACGTCAACCTATTTTTACAACTAAACAGAAGATCATGGGATATGAACTTTTGTATAGGAAAGACTTAAATGCTTTAAATGCAGAGTTGTTTGACGATGTCAGTGCTACCGCGCAAGTAATTTCAGGTAGTCTGTTAGAAATAGGCATGGAAAATATGGTCGGGGAAAATTATGCTTTTATTAACTTCCCCCGAGCGTATTTAATGAACCCAAGTGGAGTTCCTCTCGATAAAGAAAAAGTTGTTATTGAAGTTTTAGAGAATGCTGGCTTTGATGCTTTGTTGCTGGCATCTCTCCGTAAGTGGGTGAAGGCAGGTTATAAACTGGCACTTGATGATTTTGTTTATGAACCTAAATTATTACCATTTATTGATCTAGCAACCTATATAAAGCTGGACTTACAAAGCTTAGGTCGGGATGGTTTTATGGAACAAATGGAAGCTTTGAAAGGATTTAATGTCAAGATCGTTGCTGAAAAAATTGAAAATTGGGAAGAGTTTAATTTCTGTGAAGTACTGGGTGTAGATTATTATCAAGGATACTTCTTTGAGCGACCAGAGGTTATTAGTAAGAAAGCCGCTAAAGTAAATAGCATGACTTTGCTGCAACTGATGGCAGAGCTGCTTAAAGCCGATAATTTAAATATTGATGAGTTGGAATCCATTGTTAGTCGAGACATAGGGCTAGTTCATAAACTATTGAAGTTTCTTAACTCTCCCATATCAGGCCTCTCTGCGAATGTTGATTCGGTTCGATTAGCAATTGTATTAGTCGGAGTGGATCAATTAAAAGCATTGACCAATCTCTTGCTTATGTCTGAGTTAGTTGGTGATCGACACGTATTATTAGAGTCGATACTCTTGAGAGCGAAACATGCTGAATTACTTTCGTTAAAGTTAGGTCACGATCATAATGAAAAATATTTCTTAGCTGGAATGTTAAGCATGATGGATTCTTGTGTTGGTATTAGCTTACCAGAGGTGCTTCAACAGCTTCCTTTGCCTAAAGAGTTTACGAATGCCATTGTTGAACGTAATGGGAGTATCGGAAACGTATTAGACATTGTTGAGCAGTTTAATAAAGGTCATAAAATTATTAATACTGTTCCTGTTGAGGATCTGAAATCTTCTTATGTTGAAGCCTTGCAGTGGGTCGATAATTTCTTATCTGGAATTTAATTTAACTAATTGTAAGATAAGGCTTACGTGGCATGTAAGTCATCGTTGTTAGTTATGTGAGACTTCTTCGTAAAAATATGTGATTCGACCATAAGTTGTTGAATTTTATTATTATAATCTGAATTAATTCTGTTTTTCATTTTCTTGCTAAGTCCAAAAAAAGTGGTATTCTAAAAACATCTGAACGGAGTCTCACGGATTGAGGAAGTACATGATGTACTTAAACAGGATGTTTATGGGATAGGACTTTGCAACTTATGGATATGCAGTTTCATGGATGATGCAAACGGAATTGGAAGGCTTATGGATTAAGTCATGATACTTGGAAGTTTAGATATTATGGATGATGTGTAAAACGGATTTTATACTCATTGGATGAGTCGCAGACTCGGATGTCAGCGATAAAAAAAGGACGGCTTTAGCCGTCCTTTTTTATGCAATAAATTCTATGATTATAAGGATGTGAATAGAAAAAGAGTTTTTCAGTCTATTCACACCCAATCACATTAGAATTAACGCTCTAAATGTTCTAATTTATCTTCTACACCATCCCACTTAGCTGCATCGGGTAGAGGATCTTTTCTGTCGCTAATGTTTGGCCATACTTGAGACAAATCATTATTTAGCATTACGAATATTTCTTGGCTTTCAGGAAGTTCGTCTTCAGAAAAAATTGCCCCTGCAGGACATTCTGGTTCACACAGTGCACAATCAATACACTCATCAGGGTTGATCGCTAAAAAATTAGGACCTTCATAAAAACAATCTACAGGGCAAACTTCTACGCAATCAGTATATTTACAACGAATGCAGTTGTCGGTAACAATGAAAGCCATCTGGCTTCTCCTTTATAAAACAGAAAATGAATTACTGTATATTCTAGTTGTTTAGTTGGTTTGGCAGCAAGTGCTAGAAGCATATAAAATAGATGTATACTTCATTAGCTTAGCTTATATAGGTCTAGGGAAGGTGCGAATAAGTCCTCTTGCCTCAGTAGGTTGACTCGCACCTTCCCTAGACTAATTTTTTTAATTCATATAACAGTGTTAACGCTTCCATTGGTGTTAGATTGTTTGGGTCTATATCGTTTAAAGAGTCTTCCAGTTCGAGATTTCGGCCATTATTAAATAGGTCGGATTGAAACGGTGTCTGAATGTCTGTTTCCTGTGAGGATTTAGTTACTGCAAGGCTGGATTCATTAAGAACCGAGGGTTCTTTGGCTAATGATTCGTGTGTTAGGTGACTATGTTGTTCTAACTCCGACAATTTTATGTGCGCTTCTTGAATTACTTTTTTGGGAACGCCTGCTAATTGAGCGACTTGTAAGCCATAGCTTTGGTTTGCTGGGCCTTCATGAACTTGATGCATAAAGACAATGGAGTCTTCATGTTCTGTTGCAGTTAGATGGACGTTAGTCGCATTACTTAACTCATCGGCAAGTTGTGTTAATTCAAAGTAGTGTGTGGCAAATAATACATAACAACGAATTTGATTCGCTAAATAATCCACAGCAGACCAAGCTAAAGACAGTCCATCAAAGGTACTGGTTCCTCTACCAACTTCATCCATTAATACTAAGCTCTGGCTGCTCGCATTATTAAGAATGTTTGCGGTTTCAGTCATTTCAACCATAAAAGTAGAGCGGCCGCCTGCAAGATCGTCAGAAGACCCCATCCGCGTAAAAATTCGATCTACCAGGGTTAATGTGGCAGATTCTGCAGGCACAAATGACCCTGTATGGGCTAATAAAGTAATGAGCGCTACTTGTCTCATATAAGTGGACTTACCACCCATATTAGGGCCTGTGATCATCAGGAGCGAGCGA
Source organism: uncultured Marinomonas sp. (assembly GCA_947493575.1). Classification (GTDB taxonomy): domain Bacteria; phylum Pseudomonadota; class Gammaproteobacteria; order Pseudomonadales; family Marinomonadaceae; genus Marinomonas. The sequence continues at coordinate 11,862 of CANLRQ010000046.1, read as the reverse complement.
GACGAGTCCATGTGCAAATCATTTGGAATGAAAGGATCAGTTATTACAGATTCTACAACTGGGTGTCTACCTTGCTTAATATCAATGAGGCTCTCATTATTTAAAGTAGGTCGGCAGTAGTTTAATTTGTCTGCTCGCTCTGCAAGATTGTTTAACACATCTAATTCAGCTAGAGCTTGGCTGGTGGACTGTAACGAGTTGAGTAATTCATTTAATGAATCAAGTAAAACTTCGTACAGTTGTTTTTCTCGTGCAAGTGCTTTCGATTTAGCACTGAGTGCTTTGTCTTCAAACTCTTTTAATTCCGGTGTGATAAAGCGTTCAGCATTTTTTAGCGTTTGTCTACGGATGTATTCTACAGGGGCTTGGTCTGAGTGCAGACGACTAATTTCAATGTAATATCCGTGAACACGGTTAAAGCCTACTTTGAGCGAATTAATGCCTGTTTTTTCTTTTTCGGAGCGCTCCATTTCAGCCAAAAAGTCGGTTGCATTAGAGGATAGAGCAATGAGTTCGTCTAGTTGGCTGTCGTAGCCTTTATCAAAAATGCCACCGTCTCTAATAACGGCTGGTGGATTGTCGACTAAGGCAAGCTCAAGTTCGGCTGCCATGTCATTTTGTTCTTCAATACGTTTGTTTATTTCTTGTAAGCGTGGTGTTGGGAGAGTGCTTAATTGCTCTTTAAGAGACGGTAAGGTGTTTAATGCTGTACCTAATCGAACCAGATCTCTTGGTCTTGCTGATCGTAAACCAATACGTGATAGTACGCGCTCAAGGTCTCCTATGTCTTTTAAAGCTTGTTTTAGGGGTTCCATTAAATGGGACGTTTTTAAGTGCTCAATGACTTCTTGTCGCTGGTTGATTTCAATGACGTCCCTTATCGGTTGATGTAACCAACGCTTTAAAAGTCGACTTCCCATTGGTGTAGCACAACGATCTAGCACAGAGGTTAGGGTATTGCTGGTGCTGCCCGTGAGGTTGATGTCAATTTCAAGATTTCGACGTGTGGCACCATCAATTAGAACGCAGCTGTCTCTTTGTTCTACTGTGATAGTGCGAATATGTGGTAACTCGGAACGCTGGGTGTCTTTTGCGTATTGCAATAATGCACCCGCGGATGAAATTGCAGAACTAAGCTCCTCGCAGCCAAATCCAGATAAATCTTTGGTATTAAATTGCTGTATCAACTGTCGATAACTGGAATCGTAATCAAAATGCCAAGGGCCTAGTTCACGGATACCTTTTTCTAATTGAATGAGTGCTGTGCATGGAAAGTCCTCAGACAACAAAATCTCAGTTGGTGACAGTCTTTGTAATTCACTTGTAAGACCTTCTTCTCCTGCCACCTCGAATAAACAGAAGCGTCCACTGGCCATATCTAAATAGGAAAAACCAAAGATGGAAATGCCTTTACGGGTTTGATGGGCCAAAGAAAGTAGTAGGTTTTCTTTTCTTTCTTCAAGGAAAGCCTCGTCACTGAGTGTTCCTGGAGTAACGATACGTGCCACTTGCCTTTCTACAGGGCCTTTGCTTGTCGCTGGGTCGCCAACTTGTTCACAAACAACAACGGACTCCCCGAGTCGAACTAAGCGAGCAATGTAGTTCTCGGCTGCGTGAAAAGGGATGCCTGCCATTGGAATTGGCTTACCACCGGAATGGCCTCTACTTGTTAATGTTATGTCTAGCAATCTCGCTGCTTTCTTCGCATCATCATAAAAAATTTCATAGAAGTCCCCCATTCGATAGAAAAGTAATTGATTGGGGTGTTGTGATTTTAGGCCAAAGTATTGGCGCATCATTGGAGTATGAGATGGAGACGAGTCGTTAGTTTTCACTGTTATTCTTGGTCCGAAGTAAATGTATTACGCAAGATGGAATGAGCTGTTAGTGTGAAAAAAGAGAAAAATAAAATACCACAACAGCAAAGCCAAAGAGTAACAAATCTTAACTGGATAGAACAATCTTTGCTGCACTTTGTTCTATGAATTACTCTGGATAAAATCTGTGCTTAGGGAGGTAGTAATGAGTCTTTGGGTACTGAAAAAAGGGTTTTATTTCTTTGTTGCGTAATGGTATTTGACTCCCGTGAATTGGGGTGCTAAGTAGAGTCAAGCAAGGTTGTACCAGTTTATCTAGAATGTCTTTGCTATTTTGTAAGTGGTTTAGAGGCAGACTAAATAACCAGTCTTGATAATGAGTCGTTGAGCTTTCAGACCAATAGAAGAAGCGGTTATCGATAGAAATGAGAGACTCTCTTGGGTCGTGTATGAGAGCAATATCAAATGTGTTCTCACTTTCAAGAATGGAATCGCTGAAAAAAATGTGTACCAATGGCTGAGTGTTATTAACGCGTGAACTCTTTACTCCGATCCCATATAGACTGATTTGTATATTCAAGAAAAAGGTTTTCTCTGGATATGAAGTGTAGATGATAGGGAGGGATAGGTAGGTATCCTGATAAAACCACTGGGAAGGGTTTTCCCTGTCTGAATAAGACCAAGGTTGTTTATGAAATAAAGAGAAATTATGAGGCAACTGATCGAATATACGATTGAATATGGATTCTATCTTATGGGTCACATCATTGATTTGATGTCCAGTTTGCTGTAATTGTTCAATGCAGTGATGCAAAGAGGGTTTTGTTGATGAAACACTCATAATGTATGTCCTTATCTTTTAAATGAAGACGTCCTGTCTTGTTGTTTTTAGTGTTAATAATTTGGTTGACAAAACTTGTTATTAAACTTTTGTCTAAAATACGCCTTTAAGATTCATTATCTATTTTTTACTCCTTTATGGCTGTTCTTTCAAGAGTAAAAAGCCTCCAAAATTCCATTTAATGATAATTATGATTTATCTAAGTGGTAATATGTCAAAACTTTCAGTTACAGCAATTGATGTGAGCATCGGACAGAGAATTCAATTAAGGCGCAAGGAGCTGCAATTAACCGCAGCATATTTGTCAGAAAAAATAGGAATTTCTCAACAGCAGTTGTCTCGGTATGAAAGGGGCATGAACAAAATTAATGTGAGCCACTTATTTTCGATCTCAGTATGCTTAGAGACTCCGATTGCTTGGTTTTTCTTAGAATGTGAATCAGAAACGCCTAATAAAGTATCTAACAAGGTTGCACCTTATGTGACCGTACAAGATGCCGATTTGCAAGCAAGGTTGCAGCAAGTTTGGGCGGATCTATCACGTGATCAAAAACATAAATTGATTGCTTTGCTTGATGCATTCTCTCTCTAAAGTCGGTTTTAGATAAGCTTTAAACCTCCAATTCTCTTGTTCTTATAAACGCATTTCTGATAGCCTTTTATGTTATTTCGTCTTTTTTATGTAAGGATTTTTTGTGATTATATCAAGCGAAGTAGACCTCCTTGTTAAGGAGGTGGCGGAACGGCTTAGTGAAAGAAATTATCAATTAGCGACAGCTGAGTCCTGCACTGGAGGCTTGATAGGCGCGGTTTGCACTGATCTAGCAGGCAGTTCAAGCTGGTTTCAATGTGCTTTGGTAACTTATTCAAACGAAGCTAAGCAGCAACTATTGGGAGTTCAGTCGGACACTTTATTGAATTATGGCGCTGTGTCCTCTCAAACAGTAAAAGAGATGTGCAACGGGGCATTAAAACATCAAGCGGATGTGGTTATTGCGGTAAGTGGTATTGCTGGGCCGGGTGGTGCTACAGAAACAAAGCCTGTTGGTACTGTCTATATTGGTTGGCAACAAGTAGGTAAAGACGCGATTGTTACTCTTTTTAACTTTTCTGGCAGCCGTTCAGAAGTTCGTCAACAAGCTACTGAAGAGGCGCTAAAAGGGGTGTTGCAATTGCTAAAATGAGGCATTTATACGGCTACTACGCTTGCCAATACTTTGTTAAAAACAGACTCAAAATGCGCATTTATAGCTCATAAACTCCGCTTTTCCGTCTGCTTTTGTCTCGTCTTATTCTCGCTCGTGACTTAGTGTAAAGATCTCAAAATAAAAATACTGGGTTTTTGTACAGTATTTTCTTGAGCTAGTTAAAAAAACAAGGTAAAGTTTGCTTCATACATTTATTGATTTCTGAAGGGTTAAATTATGTCATCAACAGCAGATAACAAGAAAAAGGCATTAGACGCCGCACTCACACAGATTGAGCGCCAATTTGGTAAAGGTGCAATCATGAAAATGGGTGAGGGCGCTCGCCTGAATATTGATACAGTTTCAACAGGATCTTTGGGGCTAGATATTGCGTTAGGTGCTGGTGGCTTACCTTATGGAAGAATCTGTGAAATTTATGGCCCTGAATCTTCAGGTAAAACAACTCTGACATTAAGTGTTATCGCGGAAGCTCAAAAGCAAGGAAAAGTATGTGCTTTTATAGATGCTGAACATGCATTGGACCCAAATTACGCTGAAAAGCTTGGTGTAAATATCAATGATTTGCTGGTCTCTCAACCTGATACTGGTGAACAAGCGCTAGAAATCGTAGATATGTTGGTTCGTTCCAATAGCGTTGATGTGATTATTGTGGACTCTGTTGCTGCTCTAGTGCCTAAGTCAGAAATTGAAGGTGATATGGGGGACTCTTCTGTTGGTGTGCAAGCTCGCTTGTTATCTCAAGCAATGCGTAAACTGACAGGCTCAATCAAGAATGCCAACTGTTTGGTTATCTTTATCAACCAAATTCGTATGAAAATTGGTGTTATGTTTGGTAGCCCTGAAACCACAACTGGTGGTAATGCATTAAAGTTCTACAGCTCTGTTCGCTTGGATATTCGACGAATTGGCTCTGTCAAGCAGGGGGATGAAGTTGTTGGTAATGAAACTCGCGTTAAGGTTGTTAAAAATAAAATAGCGCCACCTTTTAAACAAACGGAATTTCAAATCATGTATGGTGCTGGTATTTACCGCATGGGTGAAATTATTGATTTGGGTGTTAAGCAAGGCTTTGTTGATAAAGCAGGTGCTTGGTATGCCTACGGTGGTAGTAAAATTGGTCAAGGTAAAGCGAATGCTGCGCAGTACTTAACTGACAACCCTGCAATAGCAGAAGAGATAGAAGCAAAAATTCGCGCTGATTTACTTGCTCCAGTTGCGCCAAAAGAAGAAGCGGATGCAAAAGAAGAATCGGCGTCTTAAGTTATGTGATTGGCTTTAAATAGAGGCAGGGCTATATAGTCCTGCTTTTTTTATGCGTGGCATCTGGCTTGTTTATATTGGTTTGTTTACCAACGCAATTCTTTATAAGTCGAGACCTATGCACGGCTACTTCGCTTGCTAAGCTCATGACTTCGTACAAAGGCACTCAAGTAGTGCTTTTATACTTTCAAAGAAAACACATAAATGAGATCTGTCATTATCTTTTTGGCCATTAGCAGTAAGGTTTTTCTGGATAAAGTCTTAGTTAGTTTGGCTACTAATTTCGCTCTAGGAAAAAGGATTAATTTCTTCATAGTATACTCTCCGATTTTTACCGAATCTCACTACTAATTCAACGCAACTCTTGAGAAGTAGATAAGTTAACGGTAGCACTACTTATTGAATGCTGCATTTGTATTTTTCCATATACTAGAAAGCAATCAACAACACGGGATTACATTTAAGTAAGAAGAGCTCAGGGCGAGTTAAGTAGAGAGTTAAGTAGAGAGTGGAATAAAGATAGTGTTTCTCTGTTGACTCTTAGCAAGAATGCTTGCGGTAAACATCACTCTAAGGGTTGTGTTATAAATGGTATTTTGGTTTTTATTTTGAGTCGTGAAAAGATGGGAGATCTTTGGAAAGTGAGATATTAACATAAAGTTAGGAGTGGCTTTTCTGGCTTGGTTTTATATGCTGTAAAAATAAAATAAATAAGAATATACCACTGTATTTATGCTGAAATGCTAGTCCATAATTTTGAATAATAGTGTATAAATATAACTATCAACTTGATTATTTATTTCCGCATTGAGGGTGGTATGGCTCGTCCACTAACAAAAATAGTTAACCTTGCATCCATAAAACATAATTATTTACTTGCTAAAGCGTTGCATCCAGACAGTAAGGCCTTTGCGGTCGTAAAAGCAAATGCTTATGGGCATGGCGCGGTTGCTGTTTCTAACTATTTAGACAGCACTGTAGATGCATTTGCAGTTGCATCCATTGAGGAGGCTCTTGAATTAAGAGGCTCTGGAGTGAAATCTCCAATCATGCTATTGGAAGGGGTGTTTGAAGAATCTGAGTGGTCAATATGTGAAAAGCAGGGCTTTTGGTGTGCTATTGAAAATGACTTTCAAGCACAATCTTTTCTAGAGTCAGGGGTAAATTTAGAGAAGGTCTTTATTAAAGTTGATGTTGGCATGCATCGATTGGGAGTATCTCCAGAAAAAGCACCTAGCTTGGTCAAGCGCCTAAGATCCTCTAGGAATATTGGTGAGGTTGTTTTAATGTCCCACTTTTCAAGTGCAGATGATTTAAGTAGTAAAGCCACTACTGATCAGTTGGCTTGTTTTCATGGCGTTCGTGAACAGTGTGAGAGCATGCCAGTCAGTGTTGCGAATTCTGCAGCGATTTTGAAGTGGTCCATTCCGCAGGGTGGTTGGATTCGTCCTGGTATCATGCTGTACGGAATATCTCCTTTTGATGGCATTCGGAGTAGCGAACTAGGTTTGGAAACTGTCATGACCTTTACGTCAAAAGTTATCTCATTGAGAAGCATCGAACGAGGTCAAAAGGTGGGATACGCAGAAAGCTATGAAGCTCAAGGTGAAGAAAGAATAGCTACGATTGCTGCTGGTTATGGTGATGGTTATCCTCGGAATGCGGTTAATGGTACTCCTGTTATAGTAAATGGTATTGAGTGTGCTTTAGCTGGGCGTGTATCTATGGATATGATTACCGTTAATGTGACAAATGTTAAGAATGTAGAGATGGGTTCTAGTGTTCAATTATGGGGTGATAAATTGTCTGTAGAGCGAGTTGCAAGCCATTCATCTACGATTGGTTATGAATTGGTTACACGTATGACAGGAAGGCCAAAAATTAAATATATTTAATTTATTTTTATCGTTCTTACTAAGGAAAGTGCGAATAAGTCTATTAAGACCCACAGGGCATGGTCTAAAAGTCTGTCTTCTTTGTTGAAAATAAACAGGTTCACATTCGATACTTACCTCGAATAGCAGACTTTTATTCACATGCTGAGGCAGGAGGACTTATTCGCACCTTCCCTAATAAAGCGCTCATATCTTGGATATGGGCGTTTTTTTTGGCATAAAAGAAAAAAAACTTTAAAAAAGGGGGATTTTTTTTGAAAGTATAGGAGGTTTGAGTGTACTATTTTGAGCTTTTATTTATCCATTGAATATACTTCTCGCAAGTGTTAATTGCGCAATCCCCTTTTCGCTAAGAAATAACATAGAGTCTTACTTTATTATGAAGAGTTCAGAGCTACGCCAGTCATTTTTAGAATACTTCTCGGGTCAGCAACATCAAATCGTTGACTCAAGTTCTTTAATTCCAGGGAACGATCCTACTTTGCTTTTCACTAACGCAGGTATGGTGCAATTCAAAGATGTTTTTCTAGGGCAAGATCAGCGACCTTACACACGAGCGACAACGTCTCAACGTTGTGTGCGTGCTGGAGGTAAGCATAATGATTTAGAAAATGTGGGTTATACCGCTCGTCACCATACATTTTTTGAAATGCTCGGGAATTTTAGTTTTGGGGATTATTTTAAAGAAGAAGCAATTGGTTTCGCATGGGAGTTTTTAACTGGCGTACTTAAGTTACCAAAAGAAAAGCTGCTAGTTACTGTCTATGAAGAAGATGATGAAGCGTATGATTTATGGGCAACTAAAATAGGTGTTCCCCCTAATCGAATAATTCGTATTGGGGATAATAAAGGCGCACGCTACGCTTCTGATAACTTCTGGCAGATGGGTGACACTGGACCATGTGGACCTTGTACAGAAGTGTTTTATGACCATGGTGAACACATTTGGGGTGGCCCTCCGGGTTCTCCTGAAGAAGACGGTGATCGCTTCATTGAAATATGGAATGTGGTCTTTATGCAATATAATCGTTCGGCGGATGGAACTATGGACCTGTTGCCGAAACCGTCTGTTGATACTGGCATGGGTCTTGAGCGTATTGCAGCAATTCTTCAAGGAGTCCATAGCAACTATGAAATCGACCTTTTCCAAAGCTTAATTAAAGCGGCGGCAAATGTTGTTGGTACTCGGGACCTGACGGCTCAATCGTTGAGAGTAATTGCGGATCACATTCGCTCTTGTTCCTTTATGATTGTGGATGGCATTGTTCCTTCGAATGAAGGGCGTGGATATGTTTTAAGGCGTATTATTCGTCGTGCGATCCGACATGGCCACAAATTAGGTCAAAAGAATGCATTCTTTTATAAGTTAGTGGATGCCCTTTGCGTTGAAATGGGTGAAGCCTACCCAGCACTTAATAAACTCAATGCTCGTATTCAGTCTATTTTGTTAAAAGAAGAAGAGCAATTTGCTAAGACTCTAGAGCAAGGCATGCGCATTTTAGAAGAAGCGATCTCTGAAATGCCTGCTGAATCTAAAGTTATTCCGGGTGATGTGGTATTTAAATTGTACGACACATATGGTTTCCCAGCAGATTTAACCAATGACGTAGCGCGCGAGCGTGAACTGGAAATTGATGAGTCTGGATTTGAAGTTGCGATGGAAGCTCAGCGTACTAGAGCACGTTCAGCAAGTCAGTTTACGATGGACATGTCGAATGTGATCGAAGCTTCGGAGACAGAGTTTACTGGTTATTCAAGCTTAATTGGTGAAGGTTTTGTTGAATCAATTATTGTTGATGGTGCAAAGGTAGATCAACTTGAAGCGGGTCAACATGCGGTTATTGTTTTGGCTAAAACTCCTTTCTATGGCGAATCTGGTGGACAGGTTGGTGATAAAGGTTGGTTACGTGGCAATGGTGCATTTAACGTTACTAATACAACTAAGCAGGGCAAAACACATTTACATCATGGGATTTTACGTGAGGGAATGATTGTGGTTGGTGATACGCTAACGGCTAACGTAGATGCTTCTTTACGCTCAGCTACAGCCTTGAATCACTCTGCGACACACTTATTGCATGAAGCTCTGCGTCGTGTAGTGGGGGATCATGTCCATCAAAAAGGCTCTTTGTGTGATGCTGAGCGTTTGCGTTTTGACTTTTCTCACTTTGAAGGCGTGACTGCGGTTGAGCTTGAGCAAGTTGAAGATATGGTTAATGAGCAAATACGTTTAAATCATGAAGTCTTAACTGACATTATGGATGTGGAATCGGCAAAAGCAAAAGGTGCAATGGCGTTATTTGGTGAAAAATATGACAGTGATGTGCGTGTTTTAACCATGGGGGCAGAGTACTCCATTGAACTGTGTGGTGGTACACATGCGAAACGTACAGGCGATATTGGTCTGTTGAAAATTGTTTCTGAAGGCGGTATTGCGGCTGGGGTACGAAGAATCGAAGCAGTTACAGGGAAAGCTGCATTTGATCATGTACGTTCAACGGAACTGACGTTGCAACAGGTTGCATCTTTGGTAAAAGGCAATTCAGACAACGTATTAGAGAAGATTACTTCTCTTACTGAGCTGAGCCGCGCATTGCAAAAAGAAGTAGATCAGTTGAAGTCAAAAATCGCAGCGCAAGCAGGATCGGACATTGCGTCTCAGGCGATTGATATTGCTGGAGGCAAGCTTTTAGCTGCTCAAGTAGAAGTTAGTGATCCAAAAGATTTGCGAGACATGCTTGACCAGCTAAAAAGTAAGTTGGAATCAGCAGTTATTCTTTTGGGTAGTGTGAATGACGGTAAAGTGAACCTAATTGCAGGTGTTACTAAAGATCTTACAGGTAAAGTAAAAGCGGGTGACTTGATTAAAACAGTTGCCCCAATGGTCGATGGTCGTGGGGGCGGTCGACCAGATATGGCTCAAGCTGGTGGTAATAATCCTGATGGATTATCGGATGCATTGGATGCTGCTGTGGCTTGGGTTTCAGAGCGAGTGTAAAAGTGCCTGAATTGGCTATTTAGTGGGTTGGGAAATTATGGCGTTGTTAGTTCAAAAATATGGTGGTACTTCGGTTGGCTCTGTTGAGCGAATCGAAGCAGTTGCCGATCGTGTGCAAAAGCATAAGCAGAATGGTGATGATATCGTCGTTGCTGTTTCGGCAATGAGTGGTGAGACCAATCGTTTAATAGGGTTGGCAAAAGCGATTCAAGATGAGCCGGATTCTAGAGAAATGGATGTACTTGTTTCCACTGGAGAGCAGGTCACTATTGCTCTTTTATGTATGGCCTTAAAAAAACGTGGGATTGATGCTCGTTCTTATACGGGTTCTCAAGTACGTATTGAAACTGATAGTTCATTTGGAAAAGCAAGAATTCAAAGTATTGATACTGAAGGAATGAGAGGCGACCTTGATGCTGGTAGGGTTGTAGTTGTTGCCGGATTCCAAGGAGCTGATGCTCAAGGGAATATCACTACCCTTGGTAGAGGTGGTTCGGATACCACAGGCGTTGCGCTTGCAGCGGCTTTGAAGGCGGATGAGTGTCAGATTTACACTGATGTAGATGGTGTATACACAACCGATCCACGAGTAGTAGATAGCGCTCGTCGGTTGGACAAGATCACATTTGAAGAAATGTTAGAAATGGCAAGTCTAGGGTCTAAAATTTTACAGATCCGTTCAGTAGAGTTTGCCGGAAAATATCAGGTGCCACTACGCGTGCTTTCAAGTTTTGAAGATGGCGAAGGTACACTAATTACAACTGAGGAGAATGAAGGTATGGAGCAGCCAGCTGTTTCTGGTGTTGCGTTTAACCGTGACGAAGCTAAGTTAACATTAAAAGGCGTACCTGATACCCCTGGTATTGCTTCAAGAATTCTTGTGCCAGTAAGTGATGCAAACATTGAAGTTGATATGATTGTTCAAAATGTATCGGCTGATGGCACTACGGATTTCACATTTACCGTACACCGCAATGAGTTTAATAAAGCTCTTGAACTGCTTGAAGAGATTAAAGATGAGTTAGATGCTCGTGATGTGATTGGTGATGCTAAGATCGCGAAAGTCTCGATTGTCGGGGTTGGTATGCGCTCTCATGCAGGTGTAGCAAGTACTATGTTTAAAGCACTGGCTCATGAATCAATTAACATTCAATTAATCTCAACATCTGAAATTAAGGTGTCAGTGATTATTGATGAAAAATATATGGAATTAGCGGTTCGTTCATTGCATTCTGCGTTCAAATTAAATGAAGGTGCGCATGGTGTAAGCTAAGAATGTGAAGTTCTTAGTGGCTGTTGAAAAAAAATTGGATTAAATTTCATTCAGCAGCTACAATTCGTCGTGTAAGATATGTCTTACGCTCTTGTAAGACATATCTCTTTCTATAAATGTTAGAAAGGATAACTAAGGAGATATATATGTTAATTCTTACTCGTCGAGTTGGTGAAACCCTAATGGTTGGTGATGAAGTTTCCGTTACGGTTTTAGGTGTAAAAGGTAACCAAGTACGTATTGGTATTAATGCGCCAAAAGATGTTTCTGTTCACCGTGAAGAGATCTATCTGCGTATTCAAAAAGAACAAGGCGAGCACGAAGAAGATTAATTTTAATTTTTTTCAAAAAAAGCCTTTACAAAACAAATGAGGCATCTATAATACGCCGCACTTGTTTGGAGAGTTGGCCGAGTGGCCGAAGGCGCTCCCCTGCTAAGGGAGTATGGGGTGAAACTCATCGAGGGTTCGAATCCCTCACTCTCCGCCATTATGCATCCGTAGCTCAGCTGGATAGAGTACTCGGCTACGAACCGAGCGGTCGAAGGTTCGAATCCTTCCGGATGCACCA
>CANLRQ010000045.1 GCA_947493575.1 uncultured Marinomonas sp. | reverse complement strand
GTTGGCTTTATTTCTTGAAGCAATAAAGCCAACGGATACTCAGTTAGGTAGAAACCTGACTTTTTCAGGGCTGACTACTTAATTGGCTCATAATATGAAATACAGCTGGCAACACCCCGATTGACAAAACTTTACCTTTGACGAAACCCAATGCCGAGACGCTTTGTATCAGTACGCATTAGAGGCTGGGCGTTTGTCTGGAGGAATGAGCCAACTTAAAGACACACTGCAAAACGATGCTTATATTGACCTTATGGTGAGCGAAGCCATCAACACCAGTCGTTTAAGTCTTGAAATGTCTAGAGTAGGTCATTGTATTGCTTGCACTTATTCATCCTCTGACTTTTTTTGAGTTTTTCTATTAACGTTTTTTTCACGTATTGAGAAAAAATCATACGTTAACTTGGCTTCAATTTCAGATGCTTTTTCTGTAGGACAAAAAATAGTGAAAGAAGTTTTTATTCTACCAAGTTCAGTTGTTGAAACAGCGATACTGGGATCAGGGCCAAGAACGGTAATGTCTAAACTGCGTTCGATTAATGCATTGTATCTCTCGGCGACGCTTTGAAAGTCCACACAGTATTCTTTTGCTTTAAGCAATAAATAATCCATATTTTCATATGGATTATAATCACTATCCATAGTGATGATGAAATTATGAGGAACATATCGCTTTAAGAAATTTAAATTTTTAATGGGTTGAGTAATCAACTGATTATTCGGAACAAATAAGGTTTTTCCAGTGTATGAATAATCGCTTTGGTCGATTTCCAGCATGGTTAATTTAGCCCAATCAGTTGCAGTCACCTCCCCACAAAAATGGCCCGTTTGTACCCAATCACCCACTCTAAATGGTCTAGTACTTGTAACGTATAAAAAACCAATAAAGCATTGAATATACTCTCTTGTTGCCAAGACAATAGCGACTACGAACGCAGCTATTGAAAACGCAAAACGTTGCAATTCTTCTGACCATAAATAAAACAGTATGATAATCAATGCTAAATTATATAAATTATTCACCGAATTAATTAAATAGCGGTGATCAACCTGCTTCTTTTTCCCTCTATATTTAAGCCATTTTTTTACATAATATTTAATGGGAGATGATAAGAATATCATCAAAAGAGAAGTGACGAGCTTGTAATCTACAAAAAAATCCATAAAAGTGCTCATAGTATTATTCAAAAAAACCATAGTATTTTTAAAAAAATTATAATAAGAAAAGGCTACCCAACCCTAAAAATATTAAGAAGCCGATGATATCTGTGACCGTTGTTAGAAGCACAGCACCCGATAAAGCAGGATCAATATTCAATTTATTTAATATTGATGGGATAAGTACCCCAGAGCTTGCTGCTGCAATTAAATTTCCTAAAATGGCAATGCCTAAAACAATGCTTAGCCCTAACTCTCCAAACCATAAATAGGTTGTAATACCGATAATAAAGGACCAAATGATGCCATTAATTAAGCCAACTTTTAGCTCTTTCAATAACAATGCTTTTAAGTTTGCTTCTGTTATTTGCTTCAAAGCCAAACCACGCACAATCAAGGTTAATGTTTGGCTTCCAGAAATTCCGCCCATTGAAGCAACAACTGGCATGAGTACCGCGAGTAAAACGACTTGCTGTAACGTAACCTCAAACAAACCGATCACGGCAGAGGCTAAAAAGGCCGTAATCAAATTAATGCCTAACCAAACGCTTCTATTTTTTGCACTTTGTCTAACGCTAGAGAACAAGTCCTCGTCTTTGTTTAAACCACCAGATTGAGTCAATTTATTATTGCTTTCAGCTTGTTTTTTTACATACGCTAATTCAACAGTAAAACGCCCCATAAAGAGACCACTGTCATCACATACAGGAAGCGACATTTTTCCAGAAAGTAACAATGCTTCCACCGCTGCCGATAATTCGCTGCTCGCCGTTAATTTAAGAAAATCTCTTTCTACAATATCAATTAACAGACTTGTATCGTCTGCTTTTAATAAATTATTAATTGTTACTACGCCGGTCAATATTCCTTGTTTATCAACAGTGTAAAAATCCTCTGTGTATTTAGAGAGGCCTTTGTTGATTAAGCGTTTAGCACTGGTCACTTTTAAAGATTCAGAAATACGTACATAGTTGTAATCTAGATGATGGCCCAGTTGTGTTTCTGAATATTGTTGAGCTTGCTGGTATAGCTTTTTTTGAGTTTCATCTAAGTGTTTAATTGCATAGTTCAAAAAGCGATCAGGTAAAGCTTCTGCTATTTCAAGCAATGCTTCAAAATCAAGCTGTGACAGCAATTCAAAGCATTTTTCGTCTGATAATTGGTCAATAAGCCAACGACGAGTCTCTTTTTTAATTTGAATAAAAACAATTCGTTGAATATCCACACTAAAATGACACCATATAGCTATGCGCTTACCTAAAGGAACGGCCTCCATTAGTAAGGCGTATTGATCCTTAAAAAGTAACGAATCTAAATTCTGCAAAACATGATTCAATTCATCATTATTTTGTGTCGCTAAAATGCTATTTATTAATGTAGATAGTTGATCTATTGTATTTTCACTCATAATTTATCCTCACTATTAACGAGATTACTAACGCCTAATGTAAAAAGACGACAGAGGGATCAACTAAAAACTGTTTCCCTAACCCCTCTCGGCCCAAAAGCATTAAGTAACTCATATCAGCACGGTTAGTTAATGTAATCTCTATGTTCCATTCATATTGCCCTAGCTTAATTGGTGTTGTAATAACATAACGCTCTTCAGAGGCACCATTAGAAGATTTTACTTTCCTTATATCTGTTACTTTAATGTGACAATTGACTGTTTTGTTCACGTTATGGCTGTCAGGATGAATATCAAACTGTACTTGCGTTACACCGTCTTTTACGTATTTTTTTAAATTGTCCACGTGTAAAGACGAGGTTTTTGCCCCAGTATCCACTCTGACATTCATATCCGTGATACCCAATTCGGGTAAAGAACAAGATTCAACTGAACCTATTATGGGTTTCTCTACTGTTTTCATTGTCATCCTCTCTGCCATTCCCCATTAAACATATCGTTAATTTTCGGGGAGTAATTGCTCTTGCGTGATTTCTATATGCTCTGCAATTTCATCGTCTGCTTCGGAAAAGTAGGCCACATGGAACATAGCTTCACCTTCTTGGACGAGTGGAATATTTTGCATGCCAATTAAAATCCCTGAGCGTGGAGCTTGTACCACATCAATAATTTTGCCATAGGGACTGCCTATTTCTGCGAGGGTATCTCCTTTAGTGACTTTGTCTCCAAGGGTGATTTTTTGACTCACAAAACCACTGGCATTGGCCCTTAACCAACCGCTACTGTTTGCAATGTAGGGCTGAGTCGTTTTTTTCTTAACTGACTTTTTAATCATCCCCAAATTATTCAGTACATTCGTGACCCCCTTCATACCAGCTCGAATGGACAGTTCGTCAAACCTCAAAGCTTCACCTGCTTCGTATAATAAAACTTTTGTATTATTGGCAACGGCAGACTCTCTCAGTGAACCATCGATAATATTAGAGTTAAGTACCACAGAAACACCAAACGCTAATGCGAGTTCTTTCGTTTTTTCACAAGATAGATCAGCTCGTATCTGTGGTAAATTTGATCGGTGAATGGCACCCGTATGCAAATCAATCCCATAATCACAATGCTTCACTATTTCATTTAAGAAAGTATGCGCAATTCTTGCTGCTAATGAGCCTTTAGATGAGCCAGGAAAGCTCCTATTTAAATCTCTCCTATCAGGCATATATCGGCTTTGATTCGCAACGCCATAAACATTCACCATCGGGACAGCAATAACGGTACCCCGGGTTATTTTGAATTTATTTTGGCTCATCAATCGCCTAATAATTTCAATGCCATTCAATTCATCACCATGAACGGCAGCGCTAATAAAGATAGTCGGTCCGTCTTTTTTGCTTCTGAACACTTGTATAGGTAATGAAATATTTACATCGGTATAAAGCTTGGCAACCGGCAGCTCTATTTTTTGTTCAGTACCCGGTTTAATAATAAAACCACCAATATTTATTTCTTTCATTTTTATCCTTGACCACGAGTTTTATTGGAAGCGTTATTTGCATTTTTCTCGATAAACTCAAAAATCATTCCAGCAATGTCTTTCTTAGTAGCCGTTTCAATCCCCTCTAAGCCTGGCGATGAATTCACTTCCATAACCATTGGTCCATTTTGTGATTGCAATAAATCAACGCCACATACATTTAGCCCCATTACTTTCGCCGCGTTAATTGCGGTTGATCTTTCTTCCTTCGTTAACTTTATTAGTTCCGCAGAACCGCCTCGATGCAAATTAGAACGGAACTCGCCTTCAGCACCTTGTCTTTTTATTGCCGCCACAACCTTATTACCGATAACAAAGCAACGAATATCCGCACCACCCGCTTCTTTAACAAACTCTTGAACCAAAATATTGGCTTTCAACCCCATGAAAGCCTCAATAATACTTTCAGCCGCTTTTGCCGTCTCCGCCAACACAACACCAATACCTTGTGTTCCTTCAAGCAACTTAATAACAACAGGAGCGCCGCCAACATTTTTAATGAGATCTTTGGCGTTGTCTGCTTTGTTTGCAAAGCCCGTTCTTGGGAGGCCAATACCTTTGCGTGATAAAAGCTGAAGTGATCTTAATTTATCTCTGGAACGGCTAATCGCTACAGATTCATTGATATTAAATGTCCCCATCATTTCAAATTGACGCGCTACGGCCGTTCCGTAGAAAGTAACAGACGCACCGATACGAGGAATAACCGCGTCATATTTTGGTAATTCTTCACCGTGATAGCGAACATTAGGTCGGCTTTGAGTAATATCCATGTAGCAATGAAGCGTATCTATAATATCAACGTCATGACCACGCGCTTCTCCCGCTTCTTTTAAACGTCGTGTTGAATATAGATTAGGATTTCTTGATAAAATGGCAATTTTCATAATATATACCTTATTTTTTCATATCAGATGAACATGTGTTCTCAATGTGGCGCATTGTAATGCCCAACAATCAATTAATAAAATGATAAATTTTGATTAGTTTGACAAAAAAAAATGATTAAACTAGAGTCGTATTTACTCTTATCTTATGGATATAACGTATGAAGCTTGAATTGTTAAACACCTTCTTAGAAGTTAGCAGGACGCTGCACTTTAGAGTGGCTTCTGAGAATTTATTTATTACTCAATCAGCGGTAAGTGCCCGCATCAAATTGCTCGAAGAAGATTTAGGCGTCTTATTATTTGACCGAAGTAACAAACAATTAAAAATGACAGCGCAAGGAAACAGATTTGTTAAACATGCAAGTGAATTGGTTTTTATGTGGCAAAAGATAAAACAAGATATATCGCTAGTAGATGAAAAAACTTCGGTATTAGCCATTGGCAGCATGATGTCGATTTGGGATATCGCCTTGCAAGAATGGCTCAATAAAATAAGTAAGAACATTGAAGATGTGAGTTTTTTCACACAAACCTATAATCAATTAGAATTAAAAAAGAGCTTAATTAACGGTGTGATCGACATTGCATTTACCTTTGACTCTGTCATGATTGATAAATTAATAACGGAAAAAGTCACCTCAGTTCCCTTACATCTAGTTGCATCCACTTCTGAAAACAATAACGACTACATTAGTGTCGATTATGGAGAATCCATTAATTTACAATACTCAAGAGCGTACCCTAATACAGCCCCTCCAAAACATTTAATAAGCCAGCCCCGAGTCGCGTTAGATTACATTATGTCTAATGGAGGTAGCGCTTATTTACCAAGACAGTTAGTAACTAAACACATTAGCAATAATACATTAGTGCTGGTTGAAAACGCGCCTGTTTTTTCAAGAGAAATTTTCGCGTTATACCCTGAAAAGAGCCACAAAGAAGACATTATCAAAAAGACATTACATTACTTCCCTGAGATATTTTATAGTTAAAAAGAGAACGCCGTGTTTGTAATGCAATGAATATTTAATTTATTACCATCATAGCCACGAAAATAAGCAGCATACCCCCCATCCCACGAGGCCCCGGTTGACCTTCATCCGTTGCAACTAGTGACATGGCATGTTTGTGAATAGCCCCGAATTCGTAAGCGTCACTAAATCAGCCTCTATTTTTCGTGCTTCGTTCCTACCACACTGTGCTTCGTCTCAATAATCGACGGAGTAACCAACATGAGCACAAACAGGTATTAAACCAAACTTGGGCTGTCCATATTGAAAAATGGGGCTCGTCTGGGCTATCCGCCAAAGCTTTCTGTGAACAAAAAGGCTTGGTGTATCACCAGTTTGGCTATTGGCGGCAGAAGTTTTCATCTTCCAATGATTCTCCAAATGAATCAAAATTAGTGCCGGTAGCATGGGCAACACCTTCTCAGCAGGCTCGCGTTCTAGAAATCCTGCTCCCCAATGGGGTGGTCATACGTGGCATTGATGCGGGTAATATTCCATTGGTAACTAGCTTGGTCGCCGCTTTATGAAACCTCGTTATCTGCGTCCTGCTTTAAATTTACCCCAGATCTTTTTGTACCGAGACCCAGTAGATTTTAGAAAGCAGGCTCATGGGCTGGCGGTGCTGATTGAACAAGAACTTGGGCACAATCCGTTTTCTGGAACCTTGTACGCGTTTACCAATCGGCATCGCAATAAGATCAAGTGCGTGATGTGGGAAGATAATGGCTTCGTGCTTTATTACAAAGGCTTAGCAGAAGAAACGTTTAAATGGCCCAAAGCCTCAGACGAATTGGATTTAAATCAACATACGCCATGCAAGCTAATACAGATGCTTCATCTAGCAAAGCTTGGGATTTAAAGCGCCCTTCCCACTAATTTGTCTGGAACAAATTAGAACAGCTTTAGCTGGCCCGAAGGGTAAAATGCAGGAAGCATTTTATAATACGCCCTGTGCATTCATCTTCAAGATTTGCTTGTCTAGAATAATCAGGACATCCAATAATACACCATGAGAAAAGACTTCCACGTTTAATCAATTGCACAGAGCCAGAAACAAAGAAAAAGCAAAGAACAGTCGTGATAATGCTCTAATTTCAACAAAGTCATGTTTTTTTAAACGATAAAGATTGCTTACGATGTGATAAGAAAGTGGTTTTCAAGATAAGATTAAATGAGATGTAGATTACGAGAGTAATGAGCAACAGCGTTTATTTGGTCTCGACCTTGGTTGAGCATTTTTGTAGCGTTGAACACTTTGTTCTTGCCCAACAATACCATGCGTATTTTGTTCAAATTGGGTCGATATAACCAACCAATTTTCTGAGTCGATTCCTAGACGTTGCAATATCGGGGACAAGGATAAATCAATGGCTCCTCGTTTATCATGACGAACGATACGCCCTGTAAGATCAACCAGTTGCAAGTAATCAGTCAGTTTAAATGAGATTCCGTTTGGTTTGCCTGCTTTTGTATCTTCTCGCTCATTACCAACAAACGGATACAAGGTTTTTGGCTGCTTTCCTTTTTCAGCCGATTCCACCCTCTTTTTGATACTGGTAAATTCTGATTTTTCAGGCGTTGCTGCTATATTCGCTCGAATGGGGTTTAAATCAACGTACGCCATGCAAGCTAACACAGATGCTTCATCTAGCAAAGCTTGGGATTTAAAGCGCCCTTCCCAGAATCGGCCGGTACATTCATCCTCAAAGTTTGCTTGTCTAGCAATCGGCTCGTTCAACTCCCTCATAAACCAGCTGATATCCGACAATCTTTCACGATAGATTGCAGCCGATCTTTCAACCAATTCAGAGGCATACTCTGGCATAGCATCTCCACGAGCGAATTGTTGGGTAAACAATGTGCCTTTATGGAGAGAATGCCACCGTCTTAACACTTCGTGTGTAGACCAATTTTTTGCTTGTTTATCATCGACATGGAGAACTAAATGAAGATGATTACTCATTACCGCATAAGCACAAACATCAATGGAGAAAGTCTTAGCTAGAAATAGAATCCGCGCCTCAATCCATCCTCGACGATGCTCGAAACTTTTACCAGTAACTGAATCTTCACCACACAGAAAAGCACGGCGAACACATCGGCTGATGCAGTGGTAATACGGAGTGTCAGACAAACTGACTTGTTGGCTTCTGGCCCTTGGCATAATTTCTTCCTCATCCTTGAGTTTGGTTTTTTTAGTTTAGAACGTGATTAATAAAACATCAATAAAGTGATGGGGTTCACGTAGAGGAGTTTATAAACATCAATAAACTAATGTATGTCGCAGATTTAATCTTAAAAATTGATATTTATAACATTTGATTTATTGATTTGCTTAGTCAAATCGTAACTAGTTAACTGTGCAACTATCTGCTCTGAAACGCCTAAATCGTTTGCAATATCGAAAATCGAAATCCCCAGATGCTCATTGAGCTGATCTATTGCCGCAGATAAAAGCTCTGGCTGTTCCATTGGTATTTGATCATCTAATCTCTCTGTTTTCGACTGACCAGATTTATTCAAATAAACATTGGCTGTTCTGTATTGTTGCGACGAAATTAATCCAAGAAAATTGGCTCGATAAATAATTGCTCTGGCACTAACACGCCACCTAAACTTCAATGCAAATATTTTTTCCCACCTAATTCGAACAGGTCCCACACATTGAGGAAATTCTTTCAAAAAAGCCTTCCGCGGAAAAAGGAACGCACTTGCAAAAGTATCAGCTTCTCTCTCAGTTTTAGAGCACCCCGTTTCCACACCTTGATGCAAAACCAAATGACCACACTCATGAGCCAAATCAAATCGCATTCTACAGCAGCTTTCCTTCGCATTATTTCTCACTATAATTGGTCTTTTTCTATTCATTGATAACGCATCAACTTTATCTGAAACACCGTCAAAGCAAGTAATTACAGCACCATTGTTCTCTAGAACTCGTACCATATTTGTAATGGGAGCATCTAATCCTAGCCCCCAGTTAATGCGACAGTACTCCGCGGCTCTTTCAATAGCTTCCGCACTCAGGTCTGATTCCTCAAAATCAATAAAATTAGACACTGGCAGCTCAAGATGATCTTCAATAATCTCAACTAATAGCTCAAAAATAGTGCCAAGTGCCAATACTCGATTCGCAAGACCAACAGGTGTCGTTTTGCGTTTACGAAAGTGACATTGTTCATACTTAACATCGTTTTGTGGTTTCTTAAAAAAAAAATCACTTTTCACTTTTAATACTTCAGCCAATGCCAAAAGTAGGTCTTCAGCAGGTGTTTTAACACCCGCTTCAAGCTGATATATAAACTGACGACTGACCGCAACTAACTCTCCAAGTTCTTGTTGAGTAATTCCGGCCATCAATCTTGCAAGTCTTAGTTTCTCACCAAAAAATTCGTTATTCATGATTTACTGCATTTTTCGACTTTTTCTTAATTTTGATTTTAGAAACAGCCGATTCAAGTTCAACACCATGAGAGACATTCTCATCCGTATCCGTTATTAACGTAACCCTAGAATTCATTGGCACTTCCCAGTTAACGACAATTTCACCAACATCGTTATATCCAACGAAAAAGGCGCGATCTACACATTTAGTATGATCAGTACTCAAGACAAAAAACCAAATTATCTGTGATGGACTATCTTGAGTTGAAAATAATTCCATTTGCATCATAGCTTCGTGGGAGCGAATCAACTTTCCTGATGGGAGTTTATCTGGTTGGCCCTTCCAAAAACGAACTGGGACGTCAGCGATACTAAACGTAAACCTTCCTTTTAGAGTTAGTATCTTAAGCCAATCAATTTCACATGACTTTCTTACTAAATTCGTACAACAACACTCGTAAGCCCTGATGCCTAATGATTTGTTGGTGTCACCCAGATCTTTGTTGTGAAGATCTACAACTTCGGCACGAACATCTGCTAAAAGTTGTGCAACTTCAATTATCTGACTTTCTTGAAAATTAGGGTTTAGTGTCATCGGTGTATTCAAATTTGTTACCTCAAGTAGTAAAGCAATAGGATTAGATACCACGAACAATAATATGCCTTTTAACGAATTTGTCAACCAAATTCAACATTGTTAACCAGAAATGAAAATGTAAACTGGATATTCTTTTGCAAGTGACTTAGCGTCAGACCTGCTTTCAACGTAATACAAGCCCCCCATACAACTAATCTAATAATTTCAAAAAGTTAGCTTCCCTTTGTCAGAGTGGCCCTATTAAAAGCATGAAGCCTTTCGTCTTTTCTGCGCTGACGACGACAGTGACGCAAGCAGAAAAGACGAAGGCTTTTTGCTTTGTGAATATTCAATTGCGTTGTATACCGTCACACATTGTCGGAAGGCGCCTGCGGCTTTTCCGACTTACGAGATAAGGTAAAAAATATCCCTATACGTCAAATGATGTCTGCCTCTGCGACAATCAGCGAATTTTTTCGTTCCTACGCTACAGCTTGGTGATGCAAGCGGATGCCGCTAATAATATGCTACTCTAGTTCCCACGAAGATCATGGGAACTAGAGTAGGGTGTTGTCAGCCTGAAGACTGACCTACATGAGCCCTGCGCTGACGACGACAGTGACGCAAGCAGAAAAGGCGAAGGCTTTGCTGAGTGATTATTAAGTTTTGTGGTGGTTGAGGGTGTTGTCAGCCTGAAGACTGACCTACATGAGCCCTGCGCTGACGACGCAAGCAGAAAAGGCGGAGGCATTGTGCTTTGTATGTATAAACCTGGCTTTAGGAATACGTTGCTGTACATATTTCTTGTGTTAATGGCTCAAGTACTCCCTTACTTAAAAGAGGTCAAAACCCTTAAAAGTCCTATGTAGATTATCAGTATCAACATCGTTAGTTTTAAGGAGTTATGACCCCTTTTATCAAGTCACCCCTCTTCACAATGTCGGAAGACGCCTGTGGCTTTTCCAACCTACCCTACAAGGTAAAAAAACCTTCCTATACGTCAAATGACGTATGCCTCTGCGTCAATCAGCGAATACCTTAATTTCTCGTTTTTCTCAATACTGAACAGGCTTACTTATTTAGAAGCGCTGCTGTTTAGCTAGATCCACTCATAGTTAAAACAACTCCGCGTATTGACTCCATTTTTCTTATTTAAAAGGTACAACACGATGAAAATGAAAACGCTTGTTTCTTCGATTGCTTTGGCAGGTGCCACTTTGGTTGCCTTTAATGTACAAGCAGCGGACACCATTAAAGTCGGTGTCTTACACTCCCTATCAGGCACCATGGCGATCAGTGAAACCACACTGAAAGACACAGTGCTAATGATGGTAGAAGAACAAAACAAAAAAGGCGGTTTACTTGGTAAACAACTAGAAGCCGTTGTGGTTGACCCAGCATCAAACTGGCCTTTGTTTGCAGAAAAAGGTCGTGAGCTATTAACGCAAGAAAAAGTGGACGTCATCTTCGGTAGCTGGACATCGGTTTCTCGTAAATCCGTATTGCCAGTATTAGAAGAACTAAACGGCCTAATGTTCTACCCAGTTCAGTACGAAGGCGAAGAATCCTCTAAAAACGTTTTTTACACAGGGGCAGCGCCAAATCAACAGGCTATTCCAGCGGTTAACTACCTAAAAGACGAATTAGAAGTCGAACGTTGGGTACTAGCAGGAACTGATTACGTTTACCCACGTACCACCAATAAAATTTTGGAAGCCTATCTAAAAGCCAACGGTGTTGCTGAAGAAGACATCATGATCAACTACACACCATTTGGCCATTCTGATTGGCAGTCTATTGTGTCTGACATCAAAAAATTCGGCAGTGAAGGCAAGAAAACCGCCGTTGTTTCCACCATTAACGGTGACGCTAACGTACCTTTCTACAAAGAATTAGGTAACCAAGGCATCTCCGCAGAAGACATCCCAGTAGTGGCCTTCTCAGTAGGTGAAGAAGAATTATCTGGACTAGATACTAGCCCATTAGTTGGCCACCTAGCAGCATGGAACTACTTCCAAAGTGTTGAAAGCGACGCTAATGAAGAGTTCATCACACAATGGAAAGCCTTTACTAAAAACCCTGATCGTGTAACTAACGACCCAATGGAAGCCACTTACATAGGTTTCAAAATGTGGGCTAATGCCGTAACCGATGCAGGCACAACAGATGTGGATGCGGTTGAACAAGCAATGATAGGTCAAGAAACAGCAAACCTAACAGGTGGCACCGCTGTGATGAACAAAAACCATCACCTTAGCAAGCCAGTACTGATTGGTGAAATCCAAGACGACGGTCAGTTCGAAGTGGTTTGGGAAACAGAAGGTGTGGTTCCGGGTGATGCATGGTCTGATTTCTTACCGGGTTCTATGGACCTAATCTCGGATTGGACAGCACCAATCAAGTGCGGTAACTACAACACCAAAACGACTTCTTGTTCAGGTCAAAATTACTAAGGCAATTCTTCTATCCTCCCAGATAGTAACTTACGGCTCAGTGATGGGCTGTAAGTTTTTTTCTCCTTTTCGTTACCTGTTTTAACCATTTCTTAAGGTTAAGTGGAGTGCTCGCTTGAAAAATTTCCTTGTCTTCTGTGGTGCTTTGTTTCTGCTTTTTAGCACGGCAATTCATGCTGATTCGTCTGATCCAACCACCCCTTCTTCCAGCATGGAGGCTATGTTAGTAGAACTCACCAAAGTGAGCTTGAAAAAATCATTGCCTGTTCTCAAAAAAATTGAACACGAAAGCAGCGAAGAAATGCTGCCCTTATTTTCCACGCTGTTAAGTGGGAATTTGTATTACTTAAAATCAGACCGCTCCCTTCTGGCAAGAGTAAAACAAGATGGTAAAACTGAATACCGTCCTCTATTCGACTCACCTACTGCTAATAATGCCCTGACTCTAAGTAAACGCGACGTGAAAAAAGTTAAGGTCAATAACAAATTGCGCAAATACCTACGCGGTGCCATTGCGCGTATTCAGCTCACGTCTAAAGACATAGCAAAACGCCAAGCCGCAGTGCGTTCTCTATTAAGCTCATTAGACAGCGATACCATTGAGCACATACATCAACTGCGTAGCCAAGAAAAAAACTCATCCGTAAAAAATATGATGGATGTCGCGTTGAATTTATACAGCGCCGAAAACGCCACGTCTGACGTAGCACGTGTATCAGCCATTCGTCACCTTGAAGGCAGTTTAGAAAACGATGTACGCAACCTTCTCACAAAATTAACCAAAGATGGCCAATCAGAACCAGTACGCCAAGCGGCACTTAGTGCATTAAAATCCATTGATCAACAGGTAAACCGTTATGCCTTGGTCGATCAATTATTCTTTGGGCTCAGTTTAGGTTCCGTATTATTACTTGCGTCCATTGGCTTAGCCATTACCTTTGGTGTTATGGGTGTCATCAATATGGCCCATGGGGAAATGATCATGTTAGGGGCTTATACCACCTACGTTGTGCAACTCTTAATGCCCAACCACATTGATTATTCTATCTGGGTTGCGATACCCGCTGCGTTTCTCGTATCAGGTTTGATGGGGGTTGCCATTGAGCGTGGTGTTATCCGCCATTTACATGGTCGCCCATTGGAAACCCTACTCGCTACTTTTGGAATCAGTTTGATTTTACAGCAACTGGTTCGAAGCATTTTCTCGCCTCTTAATCGCCAAGTATCTACCCCATCGTGGATGAGCGGTTCAGTGGAAATTAACCCTGTTTTATCCCTAACGTTAAATCGCCTCTATATTCTCGCTTTTGCCTTGTTAGTATTTTTTGCCTTGTTGTTTATTTTGAAAAAAACCTCTCTTGGATTAAACGTTAGAGCCGTCTCCCAAAACCGCAATATGGCCCGCGCCATGGGTGTCAAAACCGCATGGGTGGATGCCATGACATTTGGTTTAGGCTCAGGCATTGCTGGCATCGCTGGAGTGGCTTTAAGTCAATTAACCAATGTGGGGCCAAACTTAGGTCAAGCGTACATCATAGACTCTTTCATGGTGGTGGTATTTGGTGGTGTGGGCAACTTATTCGGCACGCTTGTCGCGGCATTTTCTTTAGGCATTGCAACCAAATTTTTGGAACCGGTTACCGGAGCCGTATTGGCGGCGATTACAGTATTAATCTTTATTATCCTCTTTATCCAAAAACGTCCTAAAGGACTCTTTCCTCAAAAAGGGAGAGCAGCAGAATGAATCTTCTTACTCAGTTATTATCTTCCTCGTCAAAACACGATCTGTCGCAGGAAGCCTCCTCTAAAGACGAGAGTGGAAAACGCGCTTTTGGCAAACACACAGCGCCTTTTGTTGTCTTGCTTTTGGCTGTTACGCTTTTAGCCTCCGCTGCAAATTTGTTTTTACCTGAAAGCTCTGCATTGTATGTAAGCACTTACACTATTACTTTATTGGGCAAGTATTTGTGTTACGCCATGTTGGCCCTAGCCGTTGATGTTATTTGGGGTTATTGCGGTATTTTAAGCCTTGGTCACGGCGCATTTTTTGCTCTGGGTGGTTATGCCATGGGTATGTACTTGATGCGTCAAATTGGCGATCGTGGTGTCTATGGACACCCCACCTTGCCAGATTTTATGGTGTTCCTTGATTGGCAAGAATTGCCTTGGTTTTGGCTTGGCATGGATCAATTTTGGTTTGCCATGATTATGGCGGTGTTTGTACCCGGGGTATTGGCTTTTGTGTTTGGTTGGTTGGCGTTTCGTTCTCGCGTAACTGGGGTGTATTTGTCCATTATGACCCAAGCTCTGACCTACGCTTTATTGCTGTCTTTCTTCCGTAATGAAATGGGGTTTGGTGGCAACAACGGCTTAACCGATTTTAAAGAAATCCTTGGTTTTGATCTGCAATCCGATGCCACCCGTGTCAGTTTATTTGTTATCACCGCCATTATGCTTTCTCTGGTTTTTGTGAGCAGTCATTACATATTGAAATCCCGTTTAGGAAAAGTGGTATTAGCGGTACGAGATGGGGAATCGAGAGCGCGCTTTCTTGGTTATCGCACACAAAACTACAAGGTTTGGCTGTTTGTCTATTCCGCTGTAATCGCGGGGGTTGCGGGCGCTTTATATGTGCCACAAGTGGGTATTATCAACCCCGGTGAATTCTCTCCTATTAACTCCATTGAGATTGTTATTTGGGTGGCAGTGGGTGGTCGTGGCACCTTAATCGGGGCCATTATCGGTGCTCTGTTAGTGAATTATGCCAAAACACGCTTCACGGCTATTTTGCCAGAAGCATGGCTATTTGCTTTAGGAGCCTTATTTGTCTTGGTCACCTTATATTTACCAAAAGGTTTAATGGGGCTTTACGACCAACTGAAATCCAAATATCGCAGCGCTTCTGACGCATCACCCGATAGCAACGACATCAGCTCGACCAACAAGGAGGCAAACCAATGAGCCTTTTAGAGTCCACACGTAATACATTACGCCGCGATCAAGTTTGGCCCTTTTTGACACCGCCAACCGCACAGGTCAATGTGGATAAAGAGGTTTTACTCTACGTTGAAGGTCTCAGTGTCAGTTTTGATGGTTTTAAAGCATTAAATGATCTGAATCTCTATATCAATGATGGTGAATTACGCTGTTTGATAGGAGCCAACGGTGCGGGTAAAACAACTTTAATGGATGTGATTACAGGGAAAACGCCCTGCGATTCTGGTTCGGTCTTTTTCGGACAAAACATCAACCTATTAAATAAAGACGAAGCCGACATCGCTCAACTTGGCATTGGTCGTAAATTTCAAAAGCCGACCGTGTTCGAAGCACAAACCGTATTTAGCAATTTAGAGCTGTCGCTCAAATCAGATAAGGGTGTTTTGCCGACCTTGTGGTCGCGCCTCACTCCCACTCAACTGGATCGAATTGATGAAGTATTAACCACAATAGGCTTAAAAGAGCACTGTTTTATGCTTGCTGGCGCGTTATCCCACGGGCAAAAGCAATGGCTTGAAATTGGTATGTTGCTCGCCGCTGAGCCTAGATTGTTACTTATCGATGAACCTGTAGCAGGTATGACAGCGCAAGAAACCGAACGCACCGCCGAATTGCTGACATCTCTGGCAGGTGATCATACTGTGGTGGTGGTTGAACATGATATGGAATTTGTTCGCAGTCTTGCACGCACCGTTACGGTGCTTCATCAAGGATCAGTGCTCGCTGAAGGAACAATGGATCAAATTCAAAACCACCCAGATGTTATTGAAGTCTATCTTGGCGAAGACGCTAGCCTTACTTCGTCCACCAAATCAGGAGAATCTTACCTATGATTTCAATGAAAAAAGTCAATCAATTATACGGTGGCACACAGATTTTATGGGATTTGGATTTACAAATAGAGCCCGGTTCCATTACCTGCATTATGGGTAGAAATGGGGTTGGAAAAACCACACTATTGAAATGTTTAATGGGATTATTACCCATAAAAAATGGCGAAATACTTTTTGAAAACAATCAATTGCATAAGAAAAGTGCTGAGTCACGCGCCCACCTTGGATTAGGCTATGTCCCCCAAGGTCGAGACATATTCCCCATGCTCACCGTCGAAGAAAACTTACGCATTGGTTTACCTGTTCGCAAGGATGGAGCCAAGCAGATACCTGAAAAAATTTTTACACTCTTCCCTGTTTTGGAAGAAATGTTGCATAGAAGAGGAGGAGACCTCTCCGGTGGTCAGCAACAACAGCTCGCTATAGGGCGTGCCTTGGTGCTTGAACCAAGTGTTTTGATCCTTGATGAACCAAATGAAGGCATTCAGCCCAATATAGTGAAACAAATTGGGGATGTGATTTTAAAGTTAAATAAAGAAGACGGATTAACCGTCATTCTAGTCGAACAAAAACTGGGCTTTGCTCGACGAGTTGGCCAATCTTTTCGTTTGATGGAAAAAGGTCGCGTTGTTGCCTCTGACCGGATGGAGAATCTAACCGATGATTTAATTCGTCACTATCTAGCGGTATAAGTCTAGCGGTATAAGTCTAGCATTATAAGTTTAGCGGTTTAAGAAATAGCGATTAAGAGCTAGCGGTTTAAAAATAGCTGTAGGTAATGACACTTTGCCGCCCCTTTTAATTAAGGGCGGTAAAGTAATAACTGCGTTAAAAGGTATTCATGAATAATAAAAATCACCTTGCTCAAAAAGAGCCAGAACATTTGCAAGAGACTCAGGAACAAGCACTGTCTCCACTTTCTATGCCTTTTTCCCAATGGCACGCATTTTTAACCATGGGTTTTGCTAATACCCAGCGTGGCGTTATGTTAAAAACCTGCGATCATAAAGGCCCTCTTTATGTGCAAAAGCCATTTTATCCAGAAGGAAAAGACAGAGCCCATGTTTATCTGTTGCACCCTCCCGGTGGTTTAGTTTCTGGAGACCGTTTAACCATCACCAGTGACCAGCAAGCAGACACAAAAGTACTTATTACCACTCCCGGTGCTGGGCGCGTTTACAAAGCAAGAGCCGACAAAAGCTTGCAGCATCAAGAAGTGAAACTCAATCTTGGCAAAAATGCTCAACTCGAATGGCTTCCACAGGAAACCTTACTCTACCCTGAAGCCCAAACACGCTTAGACACCCACATAAACCTCGCCGAAGGTGCTAAGTTTATTGGTTGGGAAGTCACGTGCTTTGGATTAACGGCCAGCCAGCAACCCTTTGAGCAAGGTCAAGTCAACCAATGCATTCAAATTAAACAAGATCAACGTTTGGTATTGAAAGAACGCTTGTTAATTAATGATCATAATCGCCATCTATTAGATTCTCCTGCGGGTTTAAGACAGCACACAGTAAACGGCTTTATGGTGGCAGGTCCCTTTTTTGAGCCTTCTATTGAAGGTACAGAAAGTGGAAACAAAACAGAGAAAGAGAAAGAACCAAGCGAGTTAATCGACCAACTCCGTCAAGCCTCCAATAAATATGACCAACAAGGCATCACAGGCATCAGCTTTGTCAATGGCTTTATTGTAATTCGATTACTGGGGCCAGATTCGGAGCAGGCAAAACAGGCTTTTACTCATTATTGGCAACTAATACGCCCTACTTTGATGGGCGTCCCTATTTGTAAGCCCCGTATATGGGCAACGTGAAAACAGACGCCATAGAACCGACTAGAGCACACAAGAACAACTGATTTGAGGACTGTTGAATGGAATTATTACCAAGAGAAAAAGACAAATTATTGGTGTTTACCGCCGCCTTATTAGCCGAACGTCGTTTAAATCGCGGTTTGAAGCTGAATTATCCTGAAGCCATGGCCTACATCACCATGGAAATTATTGAAGGCGCGCGCGATGGTAAAACCGTTGCTGAACTGATGAGCTACGGCAAAACACTCTTGTCAGAAGATCAAGTAATGGATGGCGTATGCGAACTGATTCACGAAGTACAGGTTGAAGCCACTTTTCCTGATGGCACCAAACTGGTCACGGTTCATAACCCTATTAATTAACCCAAAAGGAGTAATTGCATGTCTTCATCCATTTCAGCAAAAAAAGGCGGCGCTATGATTCCCGGGGAAATTCAGGTAGCCGACGGTGATATCCCATTAAACCTTGGCCGTGAAACGGTTCGTGTTCGCGTAGAAAATACGGGAGATAGACCGATACAAGTTGGCTCCCACTACCATTTTTACGAAGTGAACCCAGCGTTAACGTTTGATCGAGACATTACCAAAGGCTTTCGTTTAAACATTGCCTCTGGCACAGCAGTACGTTTTGAACCGGGTCAAGGACGTGAAGTGGAATTAGTGGCTTATGCTGGAAAGCGCGAAATCTACGGTTTCCGTGGTGATGTGATGGGGTCTTTAGATGATGATTCCTTAGATTCATCAAGTGCCAACAAAACCACCAGCCAAGTTACCATGGACAGACAAAGCTATGCCCAGATGTTTGGCCCAACGGTTGGCGATAAGGTTCGCTTAGGCAATACAGATCTATGGATTCAAGTCGAAAAAGATTTTACCCAATATGGCGACGAAGTGAAATTTGGCGGAGGTAAAGTCATCCGTGACGGTATGGGCCAAAGTCAGTTAGACAACAATACAGCGGTGGATTTAGTCATCACCAATGCGTTAATTTTGGATCATTGGGGCATTGTTAAAGCCGATGTTGGCGTCAAAGAAGGCCGTATTTTCAAAATCGGTAAAGCTGGCAACCCAGATATTCAAGACAATATCGACATTATTATTGGCCCCGGTACGGAAGTCATTGCAGGGGAAGGCTCTATCCTTACCGCTGGCGGCATCGATGCGCACATTCACTTTATCTGCCCACAACAAATTGAAGAAGCCCTCACCTCTGGTGTCACAACCATGATTGGCGGTGGAACTGGCCCAGCCACAGGAACCAATGCCACGACCTGCACACCCGGTCCTTGGTATATGGGGAAAATGATGCAAGCAACCGATTCCATGCCGATGAATTTAGGCTTTCTTGGAAAAGGCAACGCCAGTCAACCTGATTCCTTGATTGAACAACTTGAAGCTGGAGCTTGCGGTTTGAAACTGCATGAAGATTGGGGAACCACACCCGCTTCCATTGATACTTGCCTAAGTGTTGCCGAACAATACGATGTGCAGGTCGCTATTCATACAGATACATTAAATGAATCAGGATTTGTGGATGACACCATTGGTGCTTTCAAAAATAGAACCATTCATACTTACCATACGGAAGGTGCTGGGGGCGGTCATGCCCCTGATATTATTCGTGCTTGTGGTTTTCCTCACATATTGCCTTCGTCAACGAACCCAACGCGCCCCTATACCCACAACACGGTTGATGAGCATCTCGACATGTTAATGGTGTGTCACCATTTAGACAGCAACATTGCTGAAGACGTGGCGTTTGCTGACTCTCGTATTCGTAAAGAAACCATTGCTGCGGAAGACATTTTCCATGATCGCGGTGCTTTCAGTATGATTTCATCAGACTCTCAAGCCATGGGCCGCGTGGGAGAAGTGGTCACCCGAACATGGCAAACCGCGCACAAAATGAAACAACAATTTGGTCTATTGGCTGAAGATAAAGATCTGGGAGCAGACAACTTCCGCGCCCGTCGTTATATAGCCAAATACACCATTAACCCAGCGATTGCTCACGGTATTTCCCATGAAGTGGGCTCCATCGAATCGGGTAAATTGGCCGATTTAATCCTTTGGAAACCGGCGTTTTTTGGTATTAAGCCTTCTTTGATTATCAAAGGTGGCATGATTGCCAATGCCCCAATGGGTGATCCAAATGCCTCTATTCCTACACCACAGCCTGTGCATTATCGCCCTATGTTTGGTTCCTTCGGGAAAGCATCAGCCCAAACATCAATTACCTTTGTATCGCAAGCAGCACTGGATAACAAAGTAGGCGAAGCATTGGGCTTAGATCGCACGTTAGTCGCCTGTAAAAACACACGTAATATTGGCAAAGCGGACATGGTACTGAATGATTGGCAGCCCACAATTACCGTCGATCCACAAACCTATGAAGTAAGAGCTGATGGGGAATTACTCACCTGTGAACCAGCGGAAGAATTACCTCTAGCACAACTTTACTGCCTGTTTTAATCAGGCAGTTTGACATAAGTTTTATACTGCAATTGACAACAGTTAAATTGAATTTGGACACCAATATGATTGATATATATGAACGCCTTGGCACCCATTGCCACGAAGAGGTCTACACTAGCGTTACCCTTACTCATGAACAAAGAGATCGTGGCCGTTTAAAACTAATAGGGACTAACGGAGAAGACGTTCGAGTTTTCCTAGAGCGCGGCAAACCTTTACTAGTCGGTGAGTATTTACTATCTGAATGTGGCAAATACATAAAGGTTGAAGGCGCAATAGAAAAAGTCGCCCACGCAACCTGTGACGATTGGGTTGCTTTCTCTAAAGCCTGTTACCACTTAGGCAATAGACACGTAAAGATACAAGTAGGTAAGCGTTCACTTAAGATAACACCTGATCATGTATTAGAAGAAATGCTCGTATTATTAGGTTTGACCGTTACTCATATTGATACTGTTTTTATTCCTGAATCTGGAGCTTACAGTCATGGACACAAGCATCACTAATTTCTCTGATTCTGTACCAGAAGGAAACATGGTAAATACCACTTCTGATTATGGCTTATTACGTTTGATGCAATTAAGCAGTGTCAGCTTACCAGTAGGTGGGTTTTCTTTTTCTCAAGGGTTGGAATACGCTATTGATGCAGGGTGGATTACTCACTCAGAGCAAGTTTCTCACTGGGTAGAGACTCAAATGAGTGAATCTTTAGCACGTCTTGATCTACCTATTTTAAAGTTATCAATGGAAGCGCTAAACCATTCCCAAAACAGCATAGATAGTAAGAGTGAAGAAAGCACTGTTACGCATCTGAAAAGCCCTCTTACTAGGCTTTCTATGACGCTGATTGAGTGCAATGATTTAGCCTTAGCTTGCCGTGAAACGAAAGAGTTAAGACTCACAGATACAGCAATGGGTGACGCACTAGCACGTTTGCTACGCAGTTTAGATGTTCCTGTGCCTTTTGCAAAAGGTGAAACGGTCAGCTTTGTTACCTTATTTGCCGTAGCCGCCCATCATTGGGGAATCCCTTTTCAAACGGCAGCACTTGGGTTGGCATGGTCTTGGCTGGAAAACCAAATAGCCGCCGCCACAAAGTTAGTACCACTTGGGCAAACTCAAGCACAGCAACTGCTTAGTGAATTGCAATTGCGCATCCCCTACGCCATCGCTGTTGCAAAAGAGTTACCAAGTGATGATATTGGGGCAGGTTTGCCTGCTATCGCGATTGCCAGTGCTCGCCACGAAACACAATATTCACGGCTTTTTCGTTCTTAACATGGGCCCATATTCGTGCCTTGCTAAATAAATTGAACTCAAAAGCTAACAACAAAACTTATAGTTACAAAACGCTTTATAAATAGGATTAAACTATGAAAAAACAAACATTACGCATTGGAGTTGGTGGCCCTGTTGGATCTGGTAAAACCGCCCTATTACGTTCTTTATGTGCTGCCATGCGTCACCATTACGATATTGCCGTGGTAACCAATGACATATACACCCAAGAAGATGCAAAATTTTTAACAGAACACCAAGCTTTAGATGAAGATCGTATTCTCGGAGTAGAAACAGGAGGTTGCCCACACACAGCCATCCGTGAAGACGCGTCCATGAACCTAGCCGCGATAGATCAACTGGTTGAAAGGCACGGTGATTTGGATGTGGTTTTTGTGGAAAGCGGTGGAGATAATTTAAGCGCGACCTTTAGTCCTGAATTATCTGATTTTACTATTTATGTGATTGACGTTTCCGCTGGTGACAAGATCCCTCGTAAAGGTGGGCCGGGTATCACAAAATCGGATTTATTGATCATTAATAAAACAGATTTAGCACCATTAGTGGGTGCTTCTTTAGAAGTAATGGATAGAGATGCCAAAATGATGCGCGGCGATCGTCCATTTATTTTTGCGAACTTGAAAAAAGCGCAAGGACTGGATGATATCATTCAACTAATAATTAAAGAGGGTATGTTAGAATCCAAAAATATTCCGCCAGCTCAGGCTGTGGTTTAACACATTAGCTTGGATCTACCCCATTTATGATCCACTGGTGCTGTTTGTTACCTTATTGCGTTTTGTTTTAAATTTTATCTATGGAGAATCCCATGACTTACAAAAACCCCCTGCGCGCTTTGCTTTTAGCGGGCGTTACAACTGCCGCTCCTCTTGCGCTTGCTCACCCTGGCCACGCAGAAAGCGGCCTGCTATCTGGCTTTGCTCACCCATTCATGGGATTGGATCATTTAATTGTTATGTTGGCTATCGGTCTATGGGCTGCACGCTTAGGTAACAAAGCCGTATTCACTGTACCCGCTGCGTTTGTTGGAACTATGATCTTAGGCTGCGTATTAGTGGTTGGTGGTTTAGCGGTGCCATTTATTGAACAAGGTATCGTACTTTCCGTTATCTTCTTAGGCGCTCTGCTTGCTGCATCTTCTAAGTTTTCAACACCGATTTGCAGTGCTTTAGTTGCGGCTTTTGCCTTCTTCCACGGCGCAGCACACGGCATTGAAATGCCAATGGATGTTCACGCTTCCTTGTATGTTGCAGGCTTCGCAGCGGCATCTGTTACTTTGCACTTCGCAGGCATCTCATTAAGCAAAGGTTTAAACCGCGTCATTGCCCCTGTACATAATCAATGGATCACTCGCATCGCAGGCGGTGTTATTGCACTTACGGGTTTAAGTATGGCCGTAGCGTAAAACCTTATAAGAAACAGCTTTCTTATAAACGAAAAAGCCCGTGATTTTGTGAATATTAACTTCGCAAGTTCACGGGCTTTTTTATTATCGCATTGAAGAGATCCATTCCTTGGAAAAAGTAAACTCAAACAACAGAGAAATTAATTTTTTTCCCTAATGCTTCTAAAGCACTAACTAAAGTATCAATTTTCGTATTATGCCCAAGATTTATAATACGTTGCATTTCTTGCTTCTTTTTACCAATACGTTTAGCTAGTCAGCCCTGAAAAATCCTTAACAGACTGTTTTTAAAAAAAATTAGCTATTTGGGCATAGATCATTTCGACCAGAAGCGGTAAGCTGTGTCTTCAGTTTCTGGTCGAAAATGGTGCCGATATGCTGACTAAAAGCCCTTCTGATTCTGCCCAATTTAGCTTTTTCGATATCATCAATCAGCTTGATGATA
>CANLRQ010000044.1 GCA_947493575.1 uncultured Marinomonas sp. | reverse complement strand
CGTTATGAGATAAAAACAGAGTCCAGTTTAAGGTATGAGTGAACGAGCTTAAATAACGGCGTAGAATGAACGCTTACTTTATATCGGCTGCTATTATCTATATGGCTTTGGTTTATATCATCACTAAAATACTGAAAAATTTAGAAGGGCACTGGCATGCTCATCTACGTCCTCGTATATCTTAATTGAGTGAAAAGAGAAGAAATAAAAGCCCCTTATGATTTTGAAGTTGGAGAACACTTCGTTTTTTTATAGGGCTTTTATTGTATCTAAAAGGGTAAGTTAAGGATTAACTGGAAACAATTTCACATCAAAGAGTATTGGAAAATATTAAACAGAATATTAAACAGAATATTAAACAGGACACGCACCTTAACCGTTAATCAGGAAACACACCTTAACCGTTAAACAGCGTTAAACAGGACACACATCTTAACAGCAACATTTTAGGGTAGATTGGATGGGGGGTTAACTGTCAGGTCTGAACTAATATACATTGTATCCTATTTTAATCAGCATCGCTTTTAGTTTTAATTTCATTCATTCTTTTTTGTAGTTCTTTTTCAATTTTATTGCGGTCGTAGGGCTTCATACTTTTCCATTGCAACATTTATCGGGACACGCATGCTGCAACATTTATCGGGACACGCATGCTAAGAGCGTTGAAAAACTAACGTCTTAGGATGCGTATCTTATGAATTCCCTCGGTATCGAACTGAGCCGGAAAACCATGTAGGATTGGATGGCAAAATGTTCGGTCGCATTACAGGTTATTTATGATCGACTGCATCAAATATTACTCGAACAACGTGCTTTGCAAGCAAATGAAACAACGCTAAACGTGATAAAAGAAGCGCGATCAAACTGGGTGTATTGCAGTGGTAAAAATGGGCCCTGAGGTCTTATTAACTTTAATTACAGGGGATTAAAGTAGGCTTAATTGAAATTAATTAAAGGCTTACGTCCTGACTTAAATTATTATTGTTAGTTAGGACGTAAATTTGAGCCTTCTTATTAAAGTTTAAAGCAATTTGAGCTGTACTATATACCTAATAAGCTCGTTGGTTGATATGCCACCAAATTTCTTTTTTAGGTTGAGCAATATTTTTTCACCATACTTTGTTGAAACTGGCTCTCTCGACTTCCCAAGCTCTACCATTGAGCGTCCTCGAAGAACAAAGTCTAAAACAATACGTTCTTTATCTGTTAGTGTTCTAAGCGGTTGAGGGATAAACTCATGATAGCTGTAAGGCCTAGCAAAAATAATATCATTAAAAGCTTTTGTACATATACTTAATGTTGCTATGTTTTCTTGCTTTAAAA
Source organism: uncultured Marinomonas sp. (assembly GCA_947493575.1). Taxonomy (GTDB): domain Bacteria; phylum Pseudomonadota; class Gammaproteobacteria; order Pseudomonadales; family Marinomonadaceae; genus Marinomonas. The sequence goes on along the minus strand of CANLRQ010000044.1, from coordinate 22,963 downwards.
GATCAAAGTTTCGATCTTTTAGTGAGTTGGTAATACTGAAGCCAGCAATCCCTAATTCTTCATTCATAACCGGAAAGGAAATCCCATGCCGAATACCATGCTCCTCTCTCGCTAGCATCAATACATCCTTCTCTGATTCCGTTAAGTAATCAGACTTGATAGATTCTTGCCAGTCAATGGGAAGCAATTTATTTTCTTTAATTGCTCGAATAGTGATGTCGTTCTCATCAAATCGATCAGTAATGTATTGATCAATAAAACTATCTGAAAAAGCATCTGATTTTATGAAAACTGGCGAGTAATCCAAACTGGTTTCAATCACAACATTAGGGATAAAGGTATAAGCACTACTTTCAAAGCCTAGGCTCTGAATTGTTTTATTAAAAACAACATACTGCTCTTCTAACGTGTGATGCTCATAGATACCCTCAATAAGCTCACCGACGGTTTGATGGTTAACGGCCATACTTTCTCCTAAGGTTCAGTGATGGAAGTTAGCCATCACTGAAGTAAGTACTGACAATTAGCTGTTTGGTTTCCTGCACACTACAAAATTAACGCCGCCCTCATAATGCTTTTGATGACACATTTCGATTATAAATCCCACGGCATGAAGTTGCGTAAGCAATGTATCCATACTGACGAAATGGGCACTTTCGTTTTCAGCTAATTGCATATTATATTTTTCAAATGCAGCAAAGTCAGGATGCCACATCATTTCATTTTTAGCTGCTTGAAACAACTTTTGTTGATCTAATGATGGGTTAGGCGTTGCTATAACAAATATTGCACCCGGCTCTAAAGCATCAAAGACACGAAAAAGCATTTGAATTGGGTTAATACATGCGTAGTAGTTTTGTAGGGACACCGCTGATGTAAACTGCCCCGTCACATCCTCTACTGCTGTATGAAGCACACGAAACGAAGGCCTTGATAACTGACTGAGTGTATACTCGGCTATTTCAACCATCTCATCTGCATATTCAATACCTGTATAATGTAATACGTTTTCACTTTCAGCAAGTAAAGGCGCTATTCTTGCGGGACCGCAGCCGAGGTCAACAACATGACCGCTTAGATATTTAACAGCTTCTTGGTAAAGCTCACGTTGTACATGAGTGTAAACACTTGCAAAAAATCGACTGTAAGTATTCCAAACAGCGACAGGGTAAGTCTCTTCTATATTATCAGCTACCTCAATATCACCTCCAACCCATTTCTTGAATTTAGGTAGTGTTTCCTTAACTATCCATTCCATACAAGAAAAACAAAACTGGCTACCTGCAATGTTATCAATACAATTAACAAGAATTTTTGCACCAATGCGCCTTTTATGGAATTTAACTGACTTGTCATTAACTACAATAATCATTGAATAGATATCATTCTCTACGCAAAGCTCGTAAAAAGCCTGATAGTAAATAGAAAGTAGACCTAGTTTTTTCGCTTCTTCAGATATAGCGAAACGACTCACTTCCACCATATTTAAATCTCGTTCACGGCGCTCATCAATATGTTGCTTTGCATACTCATCCGCTGGAAAACCATATTTTCCATCAAATACTATTCTAGCGGTACTGATTACCTTACCTTGGCTATTTTCTGTATACAATATTAGAGATGATTCATCATGCTTGTCATTGCAAGAGTCATTAAGTTCAGGATAAAGTGATCGAAATACTGCCTCTCTAAGCTCAGCAATACGCTTCATTTCATCATTAGATTTTGCGATCTTTAGTTGGGATGGTAAGCAGCTAGTTTTTAACTTTTTAAATTGAAATGACTGGTTTAATTTCATGCTATTTCTCCGTTGTTTAAGAACAGAGATAGTTTTGATTTAAAGCATGTTGAGGCGCCTGTTGAGAATCAGTTGAATTAGGTTGAATTAGGTTGAATAAATTTCAAATCATTAAATTTCATGGAGAAAATAGGAATGAGCAACAGCTATCTGAAAAACAGGTTACTTAATTTAATTCGCTCAAAATTTCAAGAACATGGTGACTTACAAAAAGACACATTGTTTTTGGAAGGTAGAATTATCGACCTAAAGCCACTGACAAATCTCTTCGACTATATACCCGCATCTGATGAGTTCATTCGGCTTCCTCCTTTGTTTGATGCTTCTGAAAACTTTCCAATTTCGGATATGTACGTTGAGTTGACAGTCGCTCAGACTCAGGGAACAGCTCAACCGCTGCTCTTACAACGTGGTAGCACTATCGCGAGTGAACAAGAAGAGCGTTACCGACAACATACTTCTGCTCGACTAGATATTCATCAATGCATTAACTCACCTCAGAATAAAAAAATAGTTGTTTTGGGTGATCCCGGTTGCGGCAAAACAAGTTTACTTAAATACCTATGCTTAGAGATTGCTCAAGGTAATAATCAACAATGGCTTATACCGTTATTTATTTCATTAAAGCGATATTGGGTGGAAAAACAGGCCGATCCTAACCTAACATTGTTGCGTTATGCTACTATCATCTTAATTAGTCATCGAAATTCATCAGGGGTTAGTAGTCAATATTCAATATTTCGTGGAGCCACTTACCATTCTGAGCAGCAAGCCATAAGTGATTTAGAGCACCTCTTAATTCACTTAAGTAGTAATAATAGAAAAGACGTGTATTTTCTTTTAGATGGACTCGATGAAATTGCAACTCATAGTGAGGCTGTAGCAGAGATAACAAAAGATATAAAGCATCTGGGGAATCATTTTGCTTGGATTTTAACGTCGCGTCATACAGGGTTTTATGGAGGTCTAAATCAAGATGTTTGTTATGAGGTATTGAAGCTAAATAATTCTGGGATTGATGAGCTGGTTAGAAATTGGTTTAACAATAATGGCTTAGGGAATCAGCAGTATGAGCAGGAGGCTATTCTTAAACAAATAGGCAGTAATAATCGTTTAAAAGATATGGCGGCCAACCCTTTTTTATTAACTTTATTGTGTCATCTTCATCATCGAAGTCCTAATCAAGAGTTGCCTATTAATCGTAGCGATGTATATTCAGGCATTATAAAATTAATGCAAATTCAACTTAGGTATCGAAATAATAACAATCTTTTATTAAGAGGTAGCGAATTAAACTATTTGAGCAAGTTTTGTCATCATCTTTACACTGAGGCCAACAATGCCCCACTGCAAATCTTTGAATATGAACATTGGGACTTGTTTGCTCACCCGAGTACACCGCCAGACTTTGATGTACATATTCTTCCATCAAGATTAGTTCATAGTTGGAGACAGGGTGGAGATTTCCATTTTGTGCATTTAACATTTCAAGAGTACCTTATTGCGCTACACCTATCTCAATATCCATTTGATGAGGTAGACAAAAATCTATTTAGTCCCCACTGGAAGATCGTGTATCGCTTCCTTGCAGGTATCTATAGCCAACAAATTAACTCTAGAAACCTTGAGTTACTCATCACAGCTCTATTAAGTCCAGTAGATAATATGGGGCTTCTATATGTTGAAGCGGCACATTGCTTGATCGAAGCTGGCATTGAGGATAGCACTGATATTCTAAGCTATGACTTAAGAGACAACTTATGGGAGCTTTGGAATCATAAAGATGCTGAATACGTAAAAGATGCTGCTGGAGAAGTGCTTGCTGTTTTATCACCTAATTATATTGTTCAAAAAATATTTGTTTTAAAACTTGAAGATCAAAAAAATGATTATGAACTATTACGCGCAATACGTTTATTAGGTTATATGCACAGTGAAAAATTTGACGAATATATATTGGGCTTTTTACATGATGACAAACCTAGTATAAGAGCTATGGCAATAGGTGCTATAGCGGTTAAGAACACAAAAACACTCAGACAAGCGATTATTGATCTTTATTTAGAAAGCCCATCAGTATGGTTTAATGTCTTATGTACATTAGCTTTAGAGACTAAGCATAAAGTTTTCATTAAGCACTTAAAACCGTATTTAAGCCGAAGACCAGCTGATATTGAAGAGTACGATCTACTTTTTCGAGCTATAGCAGCAATAGGCGCAATAGAGCTAGAACCTGACTTCCTATCACTTGTTCGTTCGTATCCTACTAACGAGTTAACTGATGATACGATTGAATCTCTTGTTTCTCTCAAGACTGAGGGAGTTCAAAACTGGGTTAAAGAATCAGCTTTGAATGATAACGAAGATTTTAGAGAAGACGTGGTATATTATGCACTAGAGTGTGAACTACTTTCTCCTGAACAGCAGTCCCTGCACTTGCTTTCCGATAATTTAGACCATCAGTGTAGATTATTGACAGCGGTATTACATCAAGTACAAAAAGGTGTTTATCCGGATAGAGTCGTTCTTCAAACAATAATGGATATTGCATTTTCTGACTCTTCAATTAACTCTAGAGCAATCACAGTTCTTGAGCAATTGAAGTTCGGATCACTACTTGATAATGAAATAAAAACATTAAAACGCCAGTGTCACCAATACCTTGACGAAAGCCATGATGATGAAATGCTTATTGGCGTTATCTCAATTCTTGGAGAGTTAGTAGACGTTCTGGCGTACCCCAAAATCAAGAAATTTGCTGTATCAGGAAAGTTTAATGGAGTTCAATCAATGGCTATTAATGCTGTTGGTAATTTTAACAAAGTTTATTCAAAAGATGTGAAGACTACATTACATGAACTCTACAAAACTATTAGGCATGAAAATGGAGATATTGCGAATGATACTCTGACAGCATTAGCTAATATTGATATAAAAGAAATTATCCCATACATAGAAGACACTAACACTTATGAAGTAATGACAGTACTTTGTGCAAGGCAAAGCGTACTGTTGTTTAGTGATAGTTATATTGACTCGCTTGGGAATAGGCATGTTTTTGAAACTGTGAATGATCAAAAATTATTAGACCCTAACTCATCACCCTTACAACAAGTAGAGCTATTGAGGCAACATTGCCTCGATGCTTTAGAACAGGGGGAAATTTCAAAATCGTCCAATAACTCTGATGCCCTCCCTTTATTCACTAAAAACGAAGCCGGCATAAACCATAATAATTTTGAAAGTGTGAGCTTTAATACAGGTAAAAAATTCCTTAACAGCGAAACGGTTGGTCGTGCATCTATTCGATTGATATTTAATCGCTTTAAGAAAATATGCTGGCATCGGTTTATAAATTAAAGAGTGTCTAAGATAGAGGGGGCGATTCAGTTTCTCCTTCCCATCCATCGTCTTTCTTTTTTGGGGACGCCGCGTTTTTGACCTGCAATCAATATCTTAATGTCTTCTACGCCAGACCCTTTATAGCCTCTGTCTACAAAACAGGTTTCCGGTTTATTCCCTGTCAGTGTTTCAACTTGCTGGAGTTGATCCTTCAAGGTATGTCCATCATAAGGGTTACCAAGGTAACTTCTTGCTCCTACAATAAAGGATTCTTTTGCCGTCACAGCAATACTTGCTTTCACGCCAAACTCATAGCGTTTATGCGCTTTGCCTTTGGAGATACAGTCCACATTGGGCTCATGTAAGCTATATAGCTTATTTTTGCTCTGGCGAGTTTGTTTTAGTAAACGATAGGCTTGGTTGAGCGTATCTTCTTGTTTTTGTGTGAGTATTCGTCCTTGTTGTTTTACTTGTCTGTCAATATCTCGCAGGACTCGCCCTAAAAAGCCTTTGACTTGCTTAATCGCTTTTCTCATTCGCTTATATTGTTTGGCATGTCCATAACGTCCAATTTTCGGCATCAACTCATGACAAGCTTTATCGTAGGTTTGTCTTAAAGTGATGTTAAGCTCTCTTGCTACTTGAGTGAGCTGTTGTCGAGCTTTGTTATAGAGCTTGGCATCGGTTGGGAAGGTGATGTTTTTTTCTTGTACCGTGGTATCAACTACGACACGTTTTAGACTCGCTGGCTTAATGACTTTTAATGTTAGTCCTGCTTGTATCGTCTGGGTAAGCAGCCATTCACAACCTTCTTCCCCTAGCCGTTTTCGCCATTTAACAAGGCTGGTTGGATGGCAAGGGAAGTCATGTTGAAAAAAGGTTTCCCCACAAGAATGCTGATAATAAGGCGATTCAATCCACTGTTCTAATACCAGCTCGTCAGATAGGTTATGTAAATGCTGCAAATACAGTAATCCCGCCATTAACCGAGTAGGCAACGCCGCCGCACCAACATTTGAAAAATGAGAACTTAATGTGGCATCCAACTGGTCCCAATCAATAGCTTTAGCTAACCGTACTAAAGGGTGATTGGGGTTAATAATGTCAACGAGTTGAGGTTGGAATAAATCCTTTTGCGGTATGGTCTTTGTCTGACGAGGCTTCATAAAACTCACCTATTCTGCAACTTTTTGGGCCTTATAACGTATTTATAGCAAGATTTAGGTATTAACTATCTTATAAAAACACATTAAATTCAATAAGTTGAAAGTTTTTCAGGGCTGACTATTCAGACACGACTAATGAGAAGATTTTGTCTTCATCTTTCATAACATAGCAAGAATAAAACCGTAAAAGGAGTAATTTCCTACCTTCCCAGATTGCTACAATAAAGTCGATAATTGTAAGCATCAAGAAAAGTTGGCCAGATTTGAACGGAAAGTACCACCTGAGCTGATATGAACACTATGTTGAAACTATGCTAGATGAAGTCATGCAATCAAAGCAGAAAGAGAATGTGGCATCACTCTTACCACGTCTGCCATAAGTTTCTCAGGTTGACAATCAAGCTAAAATCAAGCTGATGGATCTAAGAGTATCGAAACTTTCTATTGTAGTTATAAGGGCTAATTCTATGATATCCCGTGCCAAAATGAGTTTGTCAGTTAAAAAGAATAAAAAATTATTGTTGTTGGCTGGACTTTTTGGAGTTCTTGATCATGCTCAAGCTGGAGTTGAGTCTTCTGAGTTATTTGAACCGTCAGGCAATTCGCTACAAGACGTGGGTGCTAGTAAGAAGGTTAAAGTCTTTTTAGACAATGTTGAAGATATTAATTTAGTAAGATCCTTGATTGATGATATCAAGGAAGAAAATCTGGGTGATGAAGAATTACTGAGTCGTTTAGAGCTTTTGCAGCTTGAAGTTGGAGACTCGATAGAATGTCAAGCAAATGCAGCTCTGCAGGATGCTTGTATTTATTTGCTAAAACAAGATGGTAAGTTTTATTTTTATAGTGATGGAGAGCTGGTCGAACTAAATGCGACAGGGCTTTCTAATATTCAAGCTACGCGAGTTGTCACATCAGATCCTTCCGAGGGGCGATCTGATGTTACAGTGTCTTTGTCAAACACTGAAGTATTGATCGAAGATGACAGTGACAGTGATTTTTCAAATAACTCAGAAATGTCTGTTCCAGTGAAAGTTGGAATAGGAATGACTACCTTAGGGGTTTTATCTTTAGCTGGTGATGGAAACGACGACAATAGTGGAAGTGGTAATGTAATACCAGAAAAATCAACAGCTGCTGCGCCTACTAATATCGCGCTCTCTGCTGTTAGTGTAAGTGAAAATGCATCTGGTGCTGTCGTAGGCACGTTAACAATCACTGACCCCGATGCTGGCGACACACACACACTGACTGTCGATGATACTCGTTTTGAAGTGATGTCTGGCCAACTGAAACTTAAAGATGCTGTTAGTCTTGATCATGAAGAGACTGACTCTGTTGATTTAATGGTGACGACAACAGATTCTGCTGGACTGAGTCTTTCACAAGTTTTTACTATCACGGTTACTGATGCTAATGAAGCTCCAAATAACATCGCGCTCTCTGCTGTTAGTGTAAGTGAAAATGCATCTGGTGCTGTCGTAGGCACGTTAACAATCACTGACCCCGATGCTGGCGACACACACACACTGACTGTCGATGATACTCGTTTTGAAGTGATGTCTGGCCAACTGAAACTTAAAGATGCTGTTAGTCTTGATCATGAAGAGGCTGATTCTGTTGATTTAATGGTGACGGCAACAGATTCTGCTGGACTGAGCCTTCCACAAGTTTTTACTATCACGGTTACTGATGCTAATGAAGCTCCAAATAACATCGCGCTCTCTGCTGTTAGTGTAAGTGAAAATGCATCTGGTGCTGTCGTAGGTACGTTAACAATCACTGACCCCGATGCTGATGACACACACACACTGACTGTCGATGATACTCGTTTTGAAGTGGTATCTGGCCAACTGAAGCTTAAAAATGCTGTGAGTCTTGATCATGAAGCGGCTGATTCTATTGATGTGACGGTGACGGCAATAGATTCTTATGGACTGAGCCTTTCACAAGTTTTTACTATCACAGTTAATGACATTAATGATGTTCCAACTAACATCGCGCTTTCTGCTGTTAGTGTAAACGAAAATTCGTCAGGCGCTGTCGTGGGTACTTTAACAATCACTGATCCCGATGCTGACGACACACACACACTGACTGTCGATGATACTCGTTTTGAAGTGGTTTCTGGTAAACTTAAGCTTAAAAACGCTGTCAGTCTTGATCATGAAGCGGCAGGGTCTGTTGATGTGCTGGTGACGGCAACAGACCCTGATGGACTGAGCCTTTCACAAGTTTTTACTATAACTGTTAATGACGTTGTTAATGACGTTGTTAATGACGCTCCAACTAACATCGCGCTTTCTGCTGTTGGTGTAAACGAAAATTCGTCAGGTGCTGTCGTGGGAACTTTAACAATTATTGCCCCCGATGCTGGTGACACACATACACTGACTGTCGATGATACTCGTTTTGAAGTGGTTTCTGGTCAACTTAAACTTAAAAACGCTGTCAGTCTTGATCATGAAGAGGCAGACTCTGTTGATGTGATGGTGACGGCAACAGATGCTGGTGGACTGAGCCATTCACAAACCTTTACCATTACTATAGTCGATGTAGCTGAAACAACATCGATTAGTGGAACCTCAGAGGTAGACACTATTGATTTCCCTTCTGGTCTCGATGATTTCATCATACAGACTCTTGCTGGGGATGACATTATCAACACTGGCAATGGCAATGATATCATCCGCTCAGGTGAGGGAGTGGATACTGTGAATACTGGAGCTGGCAATGATATTGTCGTGGTAGCGGGTCAAACAGCTGTCGGTCAGTATGACCAAAATGACATCAACAACCCCGGTGGTAGCGGTATCGATCTCTCAAGTGTCATTACCTTGGATGACCTAAATGGCCGTATCCTTAGTGAAGTGGTATCTGGCGAGAGTATCGACGGCGGTGCGGGTAGCAACCGCTTAGTTATCTACGGAAATGTCGATTTTACCGGTGTTACACTTACCAATATCAACCAATTTCAGGTCAATTCAACCCTCACCATTAGTGCCCAGCAACTTAATGTGCTTGGACCTAACCTGATCTTTGGTGACGGTGAATCCGTCATCAACATCACCAATGAATCCAGCGACCCCGTCACAGTAGATCTCTCAGGTGTCAGCTTTTCCGACTTTAAGACTCTTAACCTTAGTGCCAACATTACCTTGATCGTTGATCAGGCCGATGTAGACGATTTGCTCTATCTTTCCGGCGCGGGCACATTGCAAGCTTCAGAAGCCACTGGCAACCTTAACCTTGCTAGCAAATACACTACTCTGATCATCCGTGACAAGGACGCTGTCGTTGATGCAGACCATGGTGCTGTCATCGTTAGCGGCGATCTGCTCGTTGCTTCTGAGGCAGGCGAAACCTTGACTGGCGGCGATGACGCGGATCGCCTTCTGGGTGGTGACGGCAATGACATATTAAATGGTGATGCAGGTGACGATATTCTTCGTGGCGGTCAGGGTGTAGACGAAATGAACGGTGGTGATGGTGATGACCGTTTTGTTATCGTCGGCGACCTATCTGGTGGCGGCAAAATCGATTCCGACGAAGATACCGCTGCACTCGGCTTCCCGCTCACCACACTTAACGGCAAAACCTTTGCTGAGGATGTAGGGGGGGGGATTCGAGGTGGTGAAGGTAATGATACCCTTTTCGTTTATGGTACTGCGGATCTGAGCGATTGGGATATTGAGGGGATTGAGCACGTTGTTATACGTTCGGATGTTACTTTCACGGTTAGACAACTTAAAAGCCTTCAGTCTGTTCGTGGAGATGGCGGTAGTACTGTACGAATTGAACCCAATGCTGAACCTGATGAGCTTGATTTTGCTCAGCTTAATCTCAGTGAAATAAACCACATAGAAGTTGGTATAAACGTTACAGTGACGGTAGACGATGTATCATCATTCGGAGGGGCAGAACTAGTTTCAGGTGCTGGATCTATACTGGGAAGCAACCCGACACTTGATCTTTCTGGTATGAATATTACCCGAACAATTGATGCGCGTGGAAATAATGATTCTTTAGCCCAAGGGGCAACATATATAGATACTGTTGTCACTGAATCGACGGGCGATGTCACCACAAGGACAGGCACTACAGGAAATGATGTCATTAACGGTACAGCAAATGGCGAATCCATGCTGGGTTTGGCGGGTGCAGATAAATTAATTGGAGCCGACGGGAATGATTTTCTGTTTGGCGACGATCAGGTAATACCAATATTTAGTGTAGACGAAAGCAGTACACCGCCAACAGTGGTCGGTTCTAATTATTTGGTTAATGGTTTGGGTGGAAGTGCTGGGTTTGGTGAGGAAGTGTTACAACGAAATGATGATGGTTCATCTGGTGCAATTAATATTACCTCTGTTTTTGGTGAAGATGGACTGAATTTTTTCGGTCGGACATTTACCTCTTTATATGTCAATAACAATGGCAATATCACATTCGCTAGTCCGCTTTCACAATTTACACCAGGTGTAATTAACGCCGGAATAGATAACCCAATTATTACCCCATTCTGGGGGGATGTTGATACTCGTAGTGGCGTTGTTTCATCTACGCCGGGGGGGAACTCAACTGGAACAAACCTTGTTTATTACGATCTAGATGAAGAAAATAAGACTTTTACTGTTACATGGGATGATGTGGGCTACTACTCGTCACGTGCAGATAAGCTAAACGCATTCCAGTTGCAGTTAAAGGCCACAGAAAATGGCAATTTCGATATTGTTTATCGCTACGAGGATATAAATTGGACGACAGGTGATGCCAGTGACGGTTCTGGAGGTCTTGGTGGTTCAGTCGCACGTGCTGGTTATTCTGCTGGTAATGAGAATGGCTATTATGAAATGCCTCAGTCTGGTGACCAAGCGCAGATGCTGGCGTTGGATGAAGATGGTAATTATGTTTTTACGGTGCGTAATGGGATTACATTAGACAGTTCTAACAACGATGAGTTAATTGGCGGATCTGGCGACGATGTATTAGTGGGCGGGGATGGTGTTGACACGGCAGAGTTCAGTGGCAGCATTACTCGTAATTCGAATGGAGACATAGAAGGAGAATACGACTTTGAGCGTATTGGCAATACATTGGTTGTTAAAGACACTGTTCTTGGTCGTGACGGTAATGACACACTGTTTTTCGACGTTGAAAAGCTGAAATTTAATGGGTCAGGACAAACATTTGACCTTTCAGATTTTGTAGATCTTAGTATCAGCACTGGCGGGATGGGCATGCCTGAAGACGTATCTGAAAAGGTCAGTATTTTGGCAAAATTTGCACAGGCGTCTTATTGGACTAGGCCAGATGATTTGACGTTGGGTGTAACAAAAGAGTACGTGTATGAAGATGGAGAATACACGACTGCACTTTTGAGTACAGATGAAGATGACGTGTTGCCAAATCACGTATCAGCTGGTAATTCCGGTCAGGAATTGTATAACTGGCTTAAATCAGACGCAGGTGGGTGGATTTTTTTAGCGCCGAGTGAATTAAGCACTGATTTAGAGGCGTTAACAGTAGAACGTGACGATGGAAATGGTGGTCAGAATGTTTATTATGAAGCAGGTACTGTTGAGCAGGCCAGAGATAGCAGTCATTCAATCGTTAATGACCAGTCGCTGCTCCATGGGTCGGGTTCTGCCATTGTTGCAAAAAGCGGAAGCGATATGGTTATTTCATTCAGAGGCACGGAAGATGTAGAGGGATTCATACCTAGTGTGAATGAAGATCCGAATTATAATTATAATTCAGAAGGTATAATTCCTGAAAAACTTCACAGTGTAACCAAAGCCTTAGTTACTTATATTCTTGAAACAAAATACAACATGAGTGCAGAATATATAGAAGGAACCGACCCACAACATACACAGGCTACCCGCTTACTGGCTGCTAAAAATATATATGATTTCATTATTGCTGTGGGAGATTCCTTAACTGGAGGTTCCTTAACTAAAGTTTTAGATAATAGAGTTGTAGAAACTGTAATATCTTTATTAGATGATTTTGATTTTGAATTATACAATACTATTAAAGAGGCCAAGGGTAACGCAATTAGTCAAATTGCCGAACTAGCAATAATGCCAGTTGTTAAAACGGATTCTTACTACTGGATTCAGCAAGATGAAGGTTACGAGCTCTTCAAGCCGCTAATTGAAAGTTTAAAGAACAACGTCCTAGAGAACCCAGAAATAACCCATCTTTATGTATCTGGCCACAGTTTGGGGGCAGCTATGGCCTCGTGGTTTGTAACAGATCCTGATGGAGGAATAGCGATCCACGAAACCCTCAAGGAAAGAGGCGGCGGCGTTGAAGGGGTGGTATTTGCTGCACCTGGTGTCGTAATGAATTCAGTGACAGAGTTGAGTGATAGAATGGACGCATTCAACAATTCAAATATTGAGCACACTCGCTTCGAAGTCACTCGTGATTTGGTTGCTGATGTTACACAGGTGGCGCAAGCAGGAAGCGAAGCGGTGCCACTTCACGCATTTCAACCTGGCCAACAGATTAATTTACAGACCACTATCAGTCCTTTAGCCTATAAAGAGATGGTTGGCCAATTGCACAGTATGGCTAATTATCGCGATGCTGTTACTTTGATGAATGAAACAAGTATGTTGGATGATTTATCCTTTTTGGAGATGAACACAAACTTTATTGGTAGCGACGATGGTTTACGTTCTGATCCTGTAGTTATTACCCAGCTGAGAGATCTCACTAAAGTGGGGGATGTTGCTGCTGCAAACGGTCAATATGACAATGGAGTGATTATTACAGGGGATAACAGTAAAAAATATTTTGGTGAATTTTTATACGCTGAAAAGCTTTCGAAACATGACATTATTATAGGCACGCCTCAGAATGATATTCTTATTGGTGACAGCTCAAAAACTACTACTGAAGGCCTTAATAACATTTTCTACATAGGCTCGGGATTTGATAACGTGTACGGTAATATGCGTGGTGGTACATATGTATACAATGTAATTGACACAGTAGTATATGATTTTAAAGATACTTTGATATATTCCGACCAGATTAATCAAGGTAATATCAGCGGCAGCCGATATGAGCAAGAACCGATTGAAATTAATATTGATGGTACCTCAGACACATTTAATAGTGTAGAGCAGATTCATTTTGTTGATAGCAGTGTAATCAATGAATATGACGATATAAATGAAAATAATGTAATTACTGCTTCAAATGATCGTAATATGCTGGTGGGTACCAGTGATAAAGATTTAATCGAAGTGTTCGGTGGCGATGACTATGTTTACGGCAGGGCAGAAGACGATACAGTTTTAGTTAATGGAGGGAACAATCGTATTCATGGAGGAGATGGAAACGATACGGCTATTTTTGATGGTAATTATACAGATTATTCATTTTCAGTAAAAAATCTAACACTGGAAGTTACTAATACAGTTAGTGGGGGGCGTGATAATTTATATTCAGTTGAGAGTATTAAAATTGGTGATGACATAGCTTTAGTCTCAGATGTGTTATGGCTCGACCAATATGCATTCAGTAGTGACCCTGTAATAACCAATTCTTTATCTTATGAGCTTTTATGGATGTATGCTCCAGTTATTAATATTTACAGTGAAGAAGGGGCAATAAATGAACACTACTCTTATAATGTGTACGGTGAAATGAAGGGGAACTCATTACTTTATAAAATTTCATTTGAAGATATTGATAACGGATTAGGTGATATTGATCATGGAAACATGGGGAGTTCTTTTTTAAGGATTGATTTGCTCAATAACCTCCCCGAATATTATGTTTCTAAAAGTAATGTTCGGGATGGAAATAGCAGTGGTGAAGTTCAAGTGCGCAATGCATTTGATTCTGAATTGTCTTTCATTGGAAATAATATCCTTACGTATATTGATGAAAATGAAACAGGAAGAGATAATGATTCGTGGTACTTAACAAATGAAGTTGGCAACCAAAGTAAGACACAAAGTTGGCTTTATCCAAATTTGATTGATTTTAGTAATAACGAAAAATTGGTTAAATCAACTGATGCAAAAGACGGCTTGGGAAATTCACTTTCTTTGCCTAGTTCAAGTATTAGTTACTATGATCTTATTCTTAATGAAGAATTAGACTGGGATGCAGTCGATAGATTTGATGATGACGATGGATTAAATAATTTATATGAAATCGAAAATGATGTGCCATATAAATTGGCCGGTCTTGAAACAGGTGATATGGCCATGGGTTTTCTATTTGATAATTCTTCAATAGCACCTCTTGGTCATTATGACGTTGTTTAAGCTATAAAAATATTTTCAATAGGGCGACCTTTGTAAATTAATAAAGCGAATTTCGCCTTCATTGATAAAGTTATTACATTTTTTTAGTGAATGCCATTTTATTTCTGATTACAAGGGTATTGCTGTTTTTCAAAAATAAATATTTCGCTGTATTATTAAGATAGGGTGAGGATATTTTTTCTTTTCACACTATAATAAAAAAACTTTTTCGTTTTATATTTTATTCAATAATACATTCAGTTTTGTGCTGACTAAATGGTGCCTGGTTATTAAAGGCTGTTGTGCTTTTTGAAAGTTTATATCAGCGGTTGCATAATGAATTTTTTAAGGAGTGTTAGTGCGATTATACAAATTTATTTTCAAAATATTATTTTGCTGTGTGGTGTCGGTGTCAAATGTTGTCCAGGCAGGTGACATTTACGGTGCACTGCATCAAGCCGTCATTGACGACCCTAGAGTTCTCTCGGTTCGCTCGAATCTTCAAGCTCTTCAGGTAGAAGCTGATGGCTCAATATCCGCTTATCTACCAACGGTGCGTGGTAATGGCTCTGCCGGTAAATTAAATAACAGTGACCCTTTAAGTCGTGATGGTACTAAAAGTGTCTATGGACTTGATATTTCTCAGCCTATTCCATTATTCGGCCATGAATCAACGCGCGTCGATTTAGCTCATAGAGTATTGCTCGTTGAAGAAGCTGAGGTCATGCGAATGGAACAGTCAGTATTGTTTGAAATTTTGGAGTCGCTTCTAGAATACAGTATGCGAAAGGAAATCTTGTCTGTACGGGAAAAACAAGTAGTCGCAATGAGTGAGCAGACATCGGCCGCTAAAAAGTCATTGGAAGGCGGTGGGTTGAAAGCCACTGAAAGTACTATGATTCAATCAAGTGCTATCAGGACAAATGTGTTGTTTGCTCAAGCGAAGGCTGACTTCAGTATTGCTGATTCGAAAGTCAGGCAGTATTTTCCTGATGGAATACCTTTGATACATGATATGGCGGTCTTTTTAAACTATTGGCCAGTCTTATTGTCACGTGAGTCTGCTATTGATGCGGCTCTATTATCATCACCATCTTTGCTAAAAGCACAGGCTGCTGCAGAGCAAACCCAGGCAGAGTACGCTGTAGCTAAAACCGATCTTTTTCCCAAAATAAGTATTAACTTGCAATGGCAAGAAGGTAGTTTTGGCGATGCCTCTGCTGATTCATGGGGCTTTTTTCTTAATTTAGATGCTCCTCTTTATGAAGGTGGAGCGAATTTTACTCGTTCTAAAAGTGCCGCTTTCAAATCGAGTGCTGCAAAAGAATCTGCCCGTCATGAGTATTGGCAACTGTTGAAGCGTATAGAAGGGGCATGGATATCATGGAAGGCAAGTTCGGACATGGCTCAAGTATTTAATGAAACCGAAACTTTAGACTCTAATGTGGTTTCTTTAACACAAGACCTCTTGTCTGCTGGGGCTGCAACGCGAATTAGTTTTTTGCAAGCCCAACAATCATTATTTGAAACTGTGTTAAAAGGCATAGAATACCGCTGGCTGCGAGATGTTACCTATGTTCGTTTACTTCATGAGTCGGGCTTGTTGTCGTTGAACTCAGCAAATTAAAAAAGGGTTATATTTTGAGATGGATTCCGAAGTCGCTTTCTGACACTATTTTTACTCCCTATGTGCGTCGATCTGTATGGTATGTTCTTGGTCTGAGTATGATTGTTAATTTGTTACTGCTGACGTCACCTATTTACATGCTTCAGATGTACGACAGGGTGCTTACGAGTCGAAGCGAAGAGACGCTTTTCGCAATCTCAGCAATTGCTTTATGCTTGTTGGCAGGTTATGGAGCCTTAGAAGTAATGCGCTCACGTGCTTTGGTAAATATTGGAATTGCGATTGATGAGAGTATTAATCAACAAGTATTTACTCGTCTTTTTCGGCAAACTGTCTTGCTTAATGGGGACACCTCTGCTCAACCAGTACGTGATCTAGAAATGGTGCGCAATGTATTTTCTGGTAATGGTTTGACTGCCTTGTTCGATTTACCCTGGGCACCTTTTTTCATTCTGTTGATTTTTTTTATGCATCCCATACTAGGATCTGTTGCTTTAGTAGGAGCGTTGGTGAGTCTGGTTATGGCTTTTGTATCAGAGCGCACCGCTGGTCCTTTAGTGAGAGAAACGGCTAAACAGCAAATGGTGGCTACACGGTTTGTTGAAGCGTCATTGCGTAATGCTGATACTATTCAAGCGAATGGATTTCTTAAAGCAATTCGAAATCGTTGGCTTGCTGATTACCGAAAATCGATAGAACTGGGGGCCGCTGGATCAGATCGTGTTTCTGGTTTTGGTGGCACGACTAAATCCTTCCGAATTACCATGCAAAGTGTGATGCTTGGCTGTGGAGCTTGGCTTGTTTTGCTGAACGAAGCAACGCCAGGTGTCATGATTGCTGCATCGATTATTTTTGGTCGCGCGATTGCCCCTTTAGATCAATCGATTGCAGCAAGCAAAGCTCTGATGTCTGGTTGGTCTGCGATGAAGCGTCTGGCATCGTTATTAACGAACCAACAATATCAAAAAAATTATATGCAATTACCTAAACCTCAAGGCAACTTACTTGTTGAGGATTTAGTGTTAGTGCCTTTAGGCGGGAAAAAACCAATTTTACAAGGTATTAGTTTTTCGTTGGATGCTGGAGAGATGTTAGCTTTAGTTGGGTCTAGTGCATCAGGTAAATCTAGCCTAGCGCGTTCATTGGTTGGGCTATGGCCTCCATTCGGCGGTAAAGTTCGCATAGATGGCGCTGATATTGCTCAATGGGAACAAGATATTTTAGGTAGTAACCTTGGTTACTTACCACAAGATGTTGAACTACTCTCGGGAACCGTTAGAGAGAACATATGCCGTTTCAGTGATGCGTCACCAGAAGACATTATTAAAGCTGCAAAACAGGCAGGTTGTCATGACTTAATTTTGAATCTTCCGGATGGGTATGATACCCAAATAGGTGAAGGTGGTTGTCGTCTTTCAGGTGGGCAGAGTCAGAGAGTTGCATTGGCGAGAACGTATTTTGGAGATCCATCTTTAATTGTGCTTGATGAGCCTGATGCTAGTTTAGATGTTGAGGGTTTAGCTGCTTTAGATGTAGCTTTGGAGGAAATGAAACGTCGAGGCACGACGGCAGTGCTTGTTACACACAACATGCGGTTATTACGTCATGCTGATAAAGCTATTTTATTGGCCAATAGAGGCGTTGCCTTTTATGGTTCACCTCGAGATTTAATTGAAAAACTAAAACAAGGTCCTAAAACATGAATCTAAGGACAAGTAAATCGAACGACGATCAGAATGAAAAAATCTCAGCTAGTTTATTAAGCAACCGAAAACACAGAGGTGGTTGGATCGTACTCATTCTTTTAATGATTTTTTTGTCTTGGGCTTCTCTTGCTCCTCTATCTAAAGGAATTGTCGCACCAGGAACCGTGGTAGTTGATTCAAAAAGAAAAACAATTCAGCACTTAGAAGGTGGAGTTATTAAAGCTATTCATGTTCGTGATGGTGATATAGTTAAAGGTGGGACTATTCTGCTAGAGTTAGATGACACTAAAGTTAAAGCTGATAGAGACTTAATTCGGGCTAGGTATTTCTCAACACTTGCAACACTAGACCGATTAGCCGCAGCTATCGATTTAGAGCCAGAAATTACCTTCAAAGATGAGGTTTTATCTGTGATTGATGATCAAATGATTGCCGAAGCACTTCGTTCTCAACAAAGCATGCATCGCATTTTATTACTTGAACATGATGGTAAACTGCAAATTTCTAATCAACGTGTTGTGCAGCTAGAAGAAAAGCTACAAGGTTTTGAGTCTTATAAGGAATCCATTGAGAGGCAGGTTGATTTGTTGTCTCAAGAGGTTCTGCGTCTTGAAGAACTTAGGCAAGTTCAGCTAGTAGAATCTTCTATTGTATCAGAGCGTATGCAGCAGCTGTCTCAGCAACAAGGTGAATTAAGTAGGGTTATTTCAAATATCGCTGAAACGAAAGTTGCTATAAGTGAAGCTAATCTTAATGGGATCCAAATAGAGAGAGAGTGGCAACAAATTATTTCAAGAGAAATTACGGAAAACCAACAATCCCTTATTGAACTTTATGGCCAGTTAGAAGTATCACAAAGTACCCTTGAACGCGCTAAATTAAAAGCACCAATTGCAGGGACAATATTAGAACTAAAAGCAACAACGATAGGGGGGGTTTTGACAGCCGGTCAGCCAGTTATGGATATTGTTCCACAAGATGATAAGTTGATTCTAGAGGCGCGTTTGAGAACTCTAGATGTAGATTCTATTTATCGAGGTATGAAGGCATACGTCAAGTTTAGTGGTTTTAATGTGAAAACATTACCCGACTTGGAGGCAACAGTTGAACATGTTTCAGCGGATATTATTGCTGGTCCTAATGATGTTGAACCCTATTATTTAATGCGTATTTCAGTGTTAGAGGATGAAATGAGTAAGTTAAATAGTAGAGAAGTGGTGCCAGGTATGCCCGTGGAGATTTACGCTGATGCGGGCAATAGAACATTACTACAATATTTGTTTGGCCCGCTAACTAGTTTAGTTCGTAAAAGCTTACGTGAAGAATGAAGTTTTAGAGGCTGACCTAGATAACTGAAATTATTTAGGATAGCTCTATGAGAAAAAGCAGTCTAAGTTGGTAGCGGAATCTAACTTTGTATTGCAAGGACAGCAGCCTTACTTGTTAGTATTAACAAAACAACAGCAAGCTATTATTTTCAACGTATTAGTTCATCTATTCGAGTCAAAAAAATCTATTTACGGTGTTTGTTGTTGAATTCGCTGTCGGTAAAAGTGAGTTGAAGTGGCATGGTAATAATTGAAGATTAAAAGTGAATTATCTCATGGGGAGGACTTAGGACTTGTTCGCATATTCTCTAATCATTATTATCTTCTAGGGTTGAACGTGATGGCTCTTTTTTTATATGTAGAGTCAAACATGATTTAGCCTGATAAACAGTTTCTTGCTTCTTAAAATATCGCTTCTCATATTGCAGTGGCGATAATCCATTATTCGATCCATGATGTCGCTTTGGATTATAAACAGTTTTTAACAGGACAGGCACACTAAAACACATGTCCTAGAACCTGCTAATTGTGGAGTTTTACTGTGTGTGTCCTAGTATTACTGGAAAGCAGTTTTAACAGGACAGGCACACTAAAACACGTGCCCTAGAACCTGCTAATTGTGGAGTTTTACTGTGTGTGTCCTAGTATTAAACTGTTTTTCAGCAACTTGTATTTAAATGAGTTGGATCAATTTATTAAGCATCAGCTTAAATGTCGGCATTATGTGCGCTATGTGGACGATTTTGTCTTGATCCTCAAAAATAAAAAACAATTGGAGCAATGGCGGCAAGACATTGTTGCGTTTTTGTCCGATAAATTGGCGCTACGCTTAAAGCCACAACAAACGCTTTGATCCATTCGAGATGGCGCGGATTTTTTAGGCTACATTGTGCGGCCCCATTATTTACTGAGTCGTAAGCGAGTGTTAAACAACTGGCAGGATTTTTAAGCAGGACACGCATGTTAAGCGATTTTTTAGAGTTTTAGCAGGACACGCATGTCGGAGTTTTAGCAGGACACGCATGTTAAAAATGGATTGGTTTTTTTAGCGGGAGTTTTAGCAGGACACGCAAGTTTTAGCAGGACACGCAAGTTTTAAGTAGGACATAAAGTTTTAGGGTTTAATCAGGACACGCACCTTAACAGCAACATTTTAGGGTAGATTGGATGGGGGGGGGTAACTGTTTAATTTAAGTACAAATCAGATCCAAACTGACAGGCACCGTTCAAAATGGGTAACTGTCAGGTCTGAACTAATATACATTGCATCCTGTTTTAATCAGCATCGCTTTTAGTTTTAATTTGATTTATTCTTTTTTGTAGTTCTTTTTCAATTTTATTGCGGTCGTATGGCTTCATACTTTTCCATTGCTGACATTCTGGACGTGTTCGACCACAACCTAAGCACCAGTTTTTCGGTCCTGAGAAATCACAGAGATTTATGCATGGGCTTTTTTGTTTTTTCACTGTATCTCTACTTTCGCTGTTTATTTTTTGGAAATCGTGGATTTGATTACAGATTATTGAGTGTATCTTCAACACTCTCTTCTAACTGGCGTAAACGGTTGAGTTCTTCAAAGATACGTTGCTCTAAATTCTTGAAATTGAGGGGCAAAGTGCGTTGGCAAATATGATAGCCTTTGCCTATAGTTTGGTATCCTTTCCAACTTTTTATACGGCTGCTTTCTTTATCTAGAAACTTTTCAATAAATTCTTGTTGGGATGGGCAGTCTTCTTCAGCATGCATACAGATAGGAAAAGTTTTTTGTTTGATTTGAGGGGCTTCTATAAATGTCTCAAAATGAACACCACCTTGGTTATGATTATGCCAACTTGATTTGTAAAGTTGCAGGTAAGGGCCACGGTTATAAATCTCCCAACCAGCGTCAAACCAGTTTGCATTTCTGAGTAATTTCTCGAGATTACGGAAAACATTTTTTACATCTTTCATACGGCTACAGTATCTTTATCATGTGATTGTTTTGATCCTGTCAGCTCGATGGAGACAGAAGAAACTACAAAGATCGTACTGATCTTGGCCTTCGAGCTGGAATTGGTAATTCTTCTCTGTTTTAGAGAGGATTTGTTGATGATTAATAGACTCACCTGTTTTTGAAAACTCAACTAACACTGTTTCTGCTAACTCTAATACGGAAGTTTCAGAGGTGTATTCTACATCAGAGAGTAGAAATGTCATGTCTGGGTCTGGCAATTACCATTAACAGCTATTACTAGGACAGGCATCTTAAACTACCAGCTATTAATAGGACAGGCATCTTAAACTGTACGTAAAGAGAAAACTGATTCGATGTTGCAAACTTTTCGCTTTTAGATTATTTTACTGGATGTATTTACAGTGTTTTACTCAAGGAAGAGGAAATTTAGATGCCTAAGTCACGAATCCAACAAATAAATTTATCCGATACGTCTTATTATCATTGTACTTCTAGATGTGTACGTCGTGCATTTTTGTGTGGTAATGACCCTTTTTCAGGTGAGAGTTATGAACATCGTCGTGATTGGATCGAAACGCGTTTACTGTTTCTAGCGAGCGTCTTTGCAATTGATGTTTGTGCCTACGCTGTGATGAGTAACCACCTTCATGTGGTTTTACATATTAATCCAGAAAAAATAGCTAAATGGTCAAATTTAGAAATTGTGCAAAGATGGCATAAACTTCATAAAGGCACATTGTTTACTCAGCAATATGAAAGAGGGGAAGAACAGCCTGAATATGTTTTGAAGCACGTCGAAGAATCTGTTGCGACATTTAGAACTCGATTAATGGACATTAGTTGGTTTATGAAGGAGCTTAATGAGCCGATTGCTCGGCAAGCAAACTTTGAAGATAATTGTACTGGGCGATTTTGGGAGGGACGTTTTAAATCCCAAGCGTTGCTCGATGAAGCCGCGTTAATTTCTTGTATGGCGTATGTTGATTTAAACCCTGTGCGGTCGAAAGTATGTGAGACCCCAGAGAAATCAGACTATACAAGTCTTAAAAAGCGTGTCAATTCTATCAAAAAGTATTCTCAAAAAAACTATCAACCCAAAGAGTTGTTTCCGTTTGTTGGTAATCCCAGAAAGAACATGCCAGACGGTTTACCTTTTTCATTAACAGACTATCTAGAGCTGGTGGATATTACAGGGCGTATTATTCGTGAAGATAAGAGAGGTTCGATAGATGCTTCACTTTTACCCATTCTTCAACGATTAACCATTTCATCGGAAAACTGGTTCTGTATTGTTACTGAATTTGGGAAAAGAACGGGTAATATCGTAGGGAATGAATATTCTATTACGCATTATTGTGAGTTAAATCATCGACAGCGTAAACCTCCAAAAAAGAGCATAAGATTACTCGCCTGACGTTTTAATTAATTCATATTACAAGAAACTTTGATCTAATTTTTACTTAGAAGATATCGTTCGGGCTTGGCCTTGATATTACTGACTTTTTCAGAGTTGTTCTTTCAAATAGTTCCTCAAATCAATAATTCCACGCTTGTTGGTATAGCCTTTATATAAGATGGGTGAAGAATTGCCTGTCCCAAGAAGAAGTATTAAGGTGCCTGTCCTAGGAAGGAGAATTAAGGTGTCTGTCCAAGTAATAGTCTTGATATTATTGACTTTTTCAGAAGTGTTCTGGCTCTTCTACGGTTAGATGAGTGAGAAAGGATAGCTGATAGCCATGTAATCTGTTGAAATGTAAGGCTTCTCACA
>CANLRQ010000043.1 GCA_947493575.1 uncultured Marinomonas sp. | reverse complement strand
CAAAAAGCCACCTATTTAATTAGCAAGGATGAACAATAAATTTAATGGAAAGAGACACACTTTTTGGGACGGTACCTTCACTCACTCGTATAAGGCGTAAGCAGCCTCTTTCTACTCGTTAAAAACACAAAAAAGCCCCTGATAACTGGATTGCAATCATTAGGGGCTTAATTTTTTGAACTTACGTATTTTATAGGCAATGCAACAGTAAGATAAATACTGTTTAAGGCCGATTAAAACGCCATATTCATTCCAAGAGAAAGAACATGTGCAGAGGTTTCGTAATCAGCGTCTAAACGACCTCTGACAGAGTCCTCTGCTGCAATATTACCAGAACCATTACGGTTAACCTTAACATCTTCAATGTCTACGTTAGTGTAGGCGAAGGTAAGTGTGGTAGCCGTGCTCAGTTCATATGAACCACCAAGTGAGATCCAACGGCGATCACCGTCAGGTGTCCTTGCGGAGCGGAACTCATCGGTGGTCGGTGAATTATCAATGGCAAAACCGGTTCTTAACGTGAGTTTATCAGAGGCTTTATAAGTTGCTCCCACGGAATAGAACCATTGATCTTCAAAGCCAAATGTTAAGACAGAGTTAGGCTGTTTAACATTATCTGCACCCACATCAAAAGCAATGTTTAAGCCATCCATTGATGACCAGCCTGTTCTAATGGCGCTTGCTCCAAGAGTCAGTTTGTCATTAATATCCTGCTCAAAGCCGAATGACAAAACATCAGGTAAGGTGATTTCATCAAATAAATAGGCGTTATCAATGCCTGAATTGGCTAAAGTCGGACCAACGTTGTTGTATTTCACGTCACCTTCAGCAACTAAGTCGATCTTAGAGCGATAACCAATACCAACTCGAGTGCCTGTTTTAGGTTCTATTTTAATACCAAGGGCATAACCCACTGCAATGTCGTCGGCTTTGATGCTACCGAAACCGTCCCCATTAGCGCTGTTGCCACCTTGGAAATCTGTTAAAGCAGATTCTAATATGACGCTGGCACTGTGGACTTGAGCGCTTGCTCCTACAGAAAGCATGTCAGAATAACGGTGAGCGATGGAGAAGGCTAATGCAATATCAGTCACTTCTGATTTTGAAGAGTGGTAACGTCCAGCCCAATCTGTCCCATATTCGCCTGAAAGGCCAAATGGAGCGTTTATTGAAGCCCCTAAAACGGTTTTATCAGAAATAGGGTGTGCGTAGATAATAGATGGCACCAAACTGTTGTTTACAACATCCCCAGGGGCTGGAGAGCCACTTAGGTCGTTACCTGTCGCATCGGACGCAGAATTAACCGTTACATCCATGGTCGGTAATATGAGTGCACCTGAAACGTAAAGAGTTGGCTTATCGGTATTGGTTAAGTTAGCCGGGTTCCAAAAGCTCGTAGAAATGTCGTCATTACTGGCTGAACTACCAGCTAAAGCATTACCAGAAGCCGTTGCACTGTGATCATTTAATGCAAAACCAGCCGCAAATGTTGATTGAGAAACCATCGTTAAAGTGACTAACGCAATACTGGTACCCAATTTTGTATATTTAAACATAATGTTCTCCTAAATGTATGATTGGTTGTACCATTATTGAATAGTGTTTGATGGATCAGACGTAGCAGATTGCAACAATTTGCCTTCTGATTTTAAGAAGCTAATGACTTCAGATTGCATTTCAGCTGTTGCACGTGCTGCCGCTTCAACGGTCAGGCCGAATTGCGCTTGTTCTGTATCAGTCGCTGTATTGCTTAATACACTCGTGTGTTTACCTACTAAGAAGTTGGTATAAATTCGTTGGCCAGTCGCCGAAGCGGATGTACCCGATACTTGCATTAAATTAAGTGATTCAAGAACCCCTTTAGTCCCAGCTAAAGGAAAACCATCTTCAATAAGGTTGTTAGGAATCGTTTGATCACTCAGGTTGACGCCATTACCAACGATCTGTGTAACAAGGGTCGGTGTGCTTGTGGTTTTGCTAGCCCAAGCAATGGAATCCCCTCCATCAACCACAGCCTGTGCGCCTGTAACAAAAGCTTGAATAAAGCGGGAGTAGGAAAGGTTGACAATTTGCTGGAATGTTTCATTGGCTACAGGGTCTGTACTGTCTCTAAAGCCAATCACTTCAGCCGCTGTATAACCCAAGCTACCAGCAATCGAACCAGCAAACGCGTCTGTTTGAGTTAGTGCGCTTTTAACAATAGGTCCAAAACTAGGAGAGTAACCCATTACAGCAGCCGTTTGAGCACCGTTAACCGTAAGTGCAGACGCATTATAAAGGAATGGATTGCTTGAGCCAGTCAAAGGTGTGGAACCTGAGCCGTTATAAACTTCCGACATGCCTTGTGTCATGGTGCCAATTATGGAACCTAAAGAGACGCCAAATAAGCTGGTCTTGTCTTTGTTTACGGTCAGACCTGTTGCGGTATTAATGGTTGAAAAGTCTGAGTTTTCGATGGAATATTTTAACGCTAATTGGTCGCTTGCTGCTTGTCTTAAATTATCACGAGCTGTAAGTAGGCTAGACAAATTACCAAATACCGCAGCGCTACCATTTTGATATTGGCTACCATAACTTGGGTTGGTGGCAGTTACTTCAAATTCAGAGTCAGTATCTAGATTGGCGGAGCGTGATCCGTGTAAAGGTTGGTCGATTGCAATGGTCATCATACCTTGGCTGGCAAAAGAAGGCGCGATAGGAAATACCGTTTCTTTAATAGCCGTAATGCCGTGGACAAATTGCACCACCGGAATCTCAGTGATAGGTGAATCAGGGTTCTGGGCATTTAATGTTGCAATCAATGTTGAGCTTGGGGCAGTAATTTGAACCGTGACTTTGTTCGGTTCACCAACCACTTGAGTTGGCTCTACAGGAGCCGCGCCGCCTTTCCAAACAGCTTGTCCGGCACTGTTTACCCAATTACCACATAAAGTTATGCCAGTAGGGCAAGTGTTTACTCCAGGAATAGATGCTCCTGGGTAAGGTAAGTAATAGGGGAGATCCAGTTCTGCTTGATAAACCAGAGTATTATCAGCAACAAAGGCTTCGGTTGTTCCATCTTCCAAAGTCACCCCAAAGCTCGATGCTAAAATTTGTCTTGCGGTTAGACCTGTATTTACAATGTTGCTGAGTAAACCATTATCCGCCACAATTTTATCCATTACAGCTTGAGCGACTGGCTCAATAGATTGGGTAGTGAATGTGGCAGAGTAAGCAATGTTGGCTGCATCAATTTGACCCAAAAATGCACCTGTGCTATTCATCCCTTGAATTAACGTACCCAGTGCGGCATTGTCCCCAAGGCTTGCAATAGGGGTTTCACTTAATGCATTAAAGGTTGCAGAACGGGTAATCGCTTGATTGAAATTGTCGGTGACAGTGTTGGTGACTAGGTAAAAATAACTGGTATTGCTCTTAAAGGGTTTTAATGGCGTTACAACAATACCTGCTGTACTGGCTGACGTGCTGTAGTCAGTCCCGTAAACCAATTGGCTGATGGAAGAAGGATCGGCAGTACAAGTACCAAGAGCAAAGCTGGTTCCCGCTGCACATTCAAATAACAGCACGGCGTTGTCTTTAGCAACAGAGTCACTGTCTAAAGTGGCTAATGATTTCTTTTGATCAGGTAATTCGATACCAATAGTAAATGAAGAACTTAGCCCCCAGCCATCCAGTTGAGCTGTCGCAGAAAAAACATCTGCAGAAGATTGGTTAGGAATTCGAGATAAGCGACCAGCGGTTGTGGCATCCAAGGAACCGTCTTCTAATAGAATGTCGTTGGGAGTCGATAGAACCCCATTGGTAGGATCAAAGCTGACGATTGGGTCGTCAACTGTCGCAGCAGTAGGTTGAGCAGTGCTTGAAATGTCGTCATTAGAGTCGATGACTTTCTCAACTTCGTTACACCCTGCCAAGGCAACAGTAGTTGCTATAAGGGTAGCGAGTAGGGTTTTATTCATTTTAATCTCACTCTTTTTTTTGTTATCGAGTTAAAGTGTTTTATAAAAAATCCACTATTGATATTACTTTCATGCATTTTATATTAGTACTTTATGTTTATTTGGTATGAAAATAAACAGTAAATTGACATAAAAGTGCGTTTTTTAGTCAATAGGAAGGACTTTTTTAAAATGCGAGAAAAATATGTTCAAAAAGACTATATATGGTATAAGTTGAATGAATAATAAGTTTTTTGAGTGACTTTCCATAGTATTTCTCTTCTTAAATCAAATTAATAAACCATTCTAAGCTCTTTTGCTTTTGCATGATTGTTTTCGGTCCATTCCTGGCTCGGTGTTGGTTTTCCATAATAGTACCCTTGAAGCGTATGACAACCTAAAGAAATCAGCAAGTTTGCTTGTTGTTTTGTTTCAATACCTTCAGCAACGACCTTCATATTCAGTGAATTCGCGAGCTGTATTGTAGATTTGACGATATCTAGGTGTCTTGCATCATCTGGTAGGGGGTCAATAAAACGTCGATCAATTTTAAGAATGTTGGCTGGAATATCCACAAGTTGCCCTAAAGAGGCTTGGCCTGTTCCAAAGTCATCAATTGCAATTGAGAAGCCATATTGAGACAAAGCTTTCAGGCGTTTATGAATTAATGGATGAGTCATAACTTGACTGGTTTCGGTAATTTCAAGCTCAAGTAATTTAGATAGCCAAGGATGATCCGCATTTAGTGACATAAGCAGAGCGAAAAAAGAATCGTTCATCAATTCTTGACCCGCTAAATTAAAGGCAACAGGCGTATTGATTCTTTCACGATGCCAAACGTGCAAAATAGACACTAATTCACGCAATAGATTTTCTGCTAGTTTTGGTAATAATCCCAAAGCTTCAGCAACTCGAATAAAAACCATAGGGGAGACGAAGGAACCGTCTTTTTTCTGCCACCTTGCTAATGCTTCAAAGGATTGTATTTCCCCCAACTGGTTAACCTGGGGTTGGAGCCAGATACGTATATCATTACGTTTAATTGCAGCATTTAATTCCATTCCAAGCTGATGTTCTTCGAAAAGGTTTTCCTCAATTTCATGGTCAAAGTAGGAAATTCTTTCAGCTTCAGAGGTATATTCTAATGCCATTTCACAATGTTCTAGTAGGTCTTCAGCATTTTTTCCATCCGCAGGAAAATAGGTGACACCAACTTGATATTGAATGGTTAGCAGGTCTTCTCGAATTTTTAATTGTTCAGGCAGAATAGAATTAATGAGTGACGATAAATTACGTTGAATAAAATAGGTATGGCTGAGTGGCACAAAACAAGCAAACTTTACACCTCGCAAACGTCCAATAATGGCTTGGTCAGAGATTTTATTTTGCAATGATTTTGAAAAGGCCAAAATGATTTTATTCGCCTGTTCTTTTCCATAACGTTTATTGAGCAGCTTAAATTGGTTTATACGAATGATAAACATAGCGCCAGTGTTGACCGCTTCGTGTTTTCGTAATCGCTTATTCACTTCGCTACAAAAATGATTGTGATTGGCAAATGAGGTTAATGAATCAAATTGAACAATACGAGCGTTAGTCTCTTGAGTATTCACTAATTCAAGTTTAAGCGCTTTTAAGTGAGTGATGTTCTGTAAATGAAGAACATAGTGCCCATGGGCGGTTAAGCTGGATCTGTGTAGTTCTAAATGGACATCTGGTGATGATTTTAATGAGCATTCTGTAGAGTTAGATTCCCAAAAATAATGACCGGAAGACGCTTTACTTATTGGGGACATCCAGCTGTTTATCATGGAATTTTCAATAGAGTTAATATTGCCTTTTGCAAGAAACTCTTTTGCTTTATGGTTGGCCTTTAGTACTTTTCCGTGCCGGTTACACAATAAGGTAGGGGTGCCTGTATGCTCGAAAATCTCTTCGTAAAGAGCATAATTACGATTTAAACGCCGGTAGAGTGACTGCATGTGTTTGGAGTTTGCATTCAGGGAATACAAAATTCGCATGGCAGCAAAAGGTAAGGCCACATTGAACGCCATAAAAATAAAGATATGTAAGTATTCAAAAGAGAAAGGTAAGGTAATATCAACATTAGGGAAAAGGTTAACTTTGGCCCCAAGCAGAATAAACCCCAAAGTAACAAGATTAATAGCACTCAGTGTAATGGCAAAACGAACGCTGAAAAAAAGCCCACCAAGTGTTGGCATGATATACATAAGAATAAGGCTAATGTGCAGGATATGTTGGTTTTTAATTGTTGCGGCGAACACAATGCCTGACGAAGCGATAACGAGTAAACAGTATTTGGCAGATCGTTGGGGAGACTGTTTAAAAATTATAAAAGGTAAAAAAGAAGCAACCAAATATATGACGTCAACAATAATTGCTGGCGTGTTTGATTCTTGAATAGCGTACCAAATATTATGCAATACAATGCTAATAATTGATAAAAAACCACATGCTAAAATGATCTTTAATGCACTAAGTTGAGACGTCTTAGTGTCGTATTTAGAAAGTTGTTTTGAGCTTATTAAGAAAAAATTTTTAATGTAATTTTTTAACATACAACGACTTAAAATTAAGAGGTATTTTCACCGAATTTAATCACAACTTATGTCTAAACGTGACACCACAGTAACGAAAAAAGTGTCGTTAGCCAATATGATTTACAGTGAAAATAACGTTTTTCTTAAGTTAAGTGGTTATCCCAGTGTACCCCGTTGATTTTTTGTACTAATTTTGGCCTTTCGCCTCAGTAAAGCGCCTTTCTAATATATAAAAGGTTTGTGTTTAGGGTGATTTACAAACAGGTTTTAGAAAATGAATTTAAACTGGTGTTACTGACACTGTAATCGCACGCCGAATAACGTAATAGATTGTCTGCTTCCCACGAAACAGTGACACTTTTGGGCGTACTGTAAGGGTAGCTAGGAATAAAGCGATAGGAGGCCAGTACACTAGTGGAGCTGTTAGGCCCAAGCTCAATGGATCGGCTTACCAAGCGAGAACGAGTGCTGACATCGTAAAGGTGGTAATCAGTCGTGTATTCAAGGTTGCCGTTCTCATGCTCAAAATTTAACCATATATCACGATACACAACGGTTTTATTCGTTGGGTTGGAAAAATTTAGCTTAGTGTAAATGAGTTGAGGTGAGCTTAATGTATTGTTTGAAACCTTCTGAAAAACTCCGGTGGATGTTTTTTCCTGCCAAGGAAGCTGCCCACCAAAAGAAATGTTGGTCAGCTCAATGCTGTGTTGGCTAAAAGTTGTTACTAGTAAACGGAACGCGTCTTTAATTGGTGCATAAAGGGCCACGATTAAAAGTAAAATAACAAAGTGTTTGGTTGTAGTGGGTACAGCGCGTCTAATCAAAGAGGTCATGTTATGTCCTTGGTTAATGCTATGGTGTATATATAAACAGTACTGTATAAATAAACAGTAGTCAATAAAAAGATATCCACAAGTGTTTTTAGTCTCTGTGTAAATCGACATATTTCTGCATAACAAGTTAAAAAACAGCAAAGATAAAGTGCAAGAGAAAGTGGAAAGAGGCTTGTATTAAAAAATTGGTGAAAAAATCAGCGAGTAAAAAGAAAACACTTTTTTTGTAATCCTATTGACATGGTCACAATGGAAAGCATTTTCTTAAGCAATATTAGTTATATCATTATGTTTTTAAAAGAAAAAAGCGTTATTCCCACAGTGTTTTTCACGGATTTTGTGGACAGAATGGATGTCAACAATTTTTCGTGTTTACTTTGGTGTTCTGTCAAAAAAGTTTTTTTAAATACCTGTGCCTTATTGGATTGACAAATTTAAGAGTTAAAAAAATCGCTGATAATTTAATAAAGACAAAGCGGGAAATAGCTGAAAAAGGGATTTTTTATACTTGAATGAAGGGTTTATAATGCAGCATTATCTTAATGTGTGAATGATTGTGAATAAAGTTGATGTAGTAATTATTGGTGCTGGCGCATCAGGTTTGATGTGTGCGGCAACAGCAGGTTACCGAGGTAAATCTGTGTTGGTGCTTGATCATGCAAATAAAGCAGGGAAAAAAATCCTCATGTCAGGTGGGGGACGTTGTAACTTTACAAATTTAGACGCGTCTCCAAAACATTTCTTATCATCAAATCCTCACTTTTGCATTTCAGCACTACGCCGTTATTCATCGCAAGATTTTGTCGATCTGGTTGATCGTCATGGTCTTGATTATGTAGAAAAAGCACCGGGGCAGTTTTTTTGCGAACATTCAGCAAAAGATTTATTAGCAATCTTGATGACAGAATGCGAATGGGCTGGTGTCACCATTCAACTAAATACCGATGTGCTTTCTATAGAGGAAGGTGCAGAAGGATCTAAGCAGATACAAACATCCTCCGGGCCAATTGAGTGTGATTCTCTGGTGATGGCAACAGGTGGCTTATCCATACCAACGATGGGAGCAACGGGATTTGGTTACCAAGTTGCAGAGCAATTCGGGTTAACTGTTTTACCTACGAGAGCAGGGTTGGTGCCATTAACCTTACAGCCCAGTGACAAGGCGCGCTTTTCAGAGCTATCAGGTATCAGCAGTGATATAACGGCTTCGTTTGCAGACAACTCTTTCACAGAACCCATGCTGTTTACTCATAGGGGATTAAGTGGCCCAGCAATCTTACAAATTTCCAACTTTTGGACCCCCGGTCATCCTTTATTGATTAACCTTATGCCCAAACAGGATATCAAAGCTGAGCTTATACAACTGCGCCAAGATACGCCTAAAGCTACATTGGAAAAATGGCTTACAAAGCAACTTCCAAAACGTTTGGTGCAAGTTTTAATCGAGGAGAATAAATGGCAAGGCTCATTCAGTGACCTTAGTAACGCCAAAATAGACAGCATAGCCGAACAGTTAAACAACTGGATCATCAAACCCAATGGAACAGAAGGTTACCGCACCGCCGAAGTCACCCTAGGCGGGGTCGATACAGAATGTATTTCGTCTAAAACATTCGAAGTGAAAACCGTCCCCGGCTTATTCTTTATTGGTGAAGTACTGGATGTAACAGGCTGGCTAGGTGGCTACAACTTCCAATGGGCGTGGGCCAGTGGTTACGCCGCTGGGCAGTATGTGTAGTTTTGCAAGCGTGAATATCAGGAAAATCCGCGAACATTTTTATCATCATCCACGGTGAACTCTTAATTATAAAGACGTTCACCGTGGTGTGGCATAAGGTTTAATGAGTGTTAGACCTAAGATAATGACCTATTATGAAGCAAGCAACTTACGAGCCGTTTATATTTGGGAAGGTGCGAATAAGTTCTCTTGCCTCAGAATGTGGATAAAAACCTGCCATTTTAGACGAGTATCGAATGTGAATTGTCATCTTTACTCTGGAGCCACTTGCAAAAGTCCCCAAACGAGCACTTTTCCTAGTCTGAGAACTTGCAAAAAAATGGTGGTGGGTGGCCATTTCTGGCACTTTTGCTCCATCAAGGAACCTAATGGTAAACAGTGCCAGAGTTGCTAAAGACTGGGCTGTCAGTGGCAGAGGGATTGCCGTATGCCCTGATTTTGTCTTAAAACAAGAGCTTGAAAACAAGCGACTAAAACAAGTAATGACGGATTTCACCATGAAGGCAAGCCCTTTTTACACGGTGTACCTTTCTCACCATGTTTTACCTAAGAAGGTTAGGGCGTTGATTGACTATTCTGTGGAGTATTTTAGGGAAAATAAGCAAACACTTTGAGGTTAACATGCCTGTTTAAAGAGCTCAGATGCGACCCGTTTTAAGGCTTGTACCCGAGGCATCCGATAAAGGTTTGGGTGCGTTAGAAACCACACATCCAACTGCCATTCTTTCTTATGCTGAATGAAGGTAAAGCCACTTTCTCTTTAGCTTCTAAGAATAGTCATTTTAAAAAACAGCCACTAGAAAAACAGTCATTAAAAAACTATCCGTGTTACTCAATGCTGGACAACACGGAAGCAAGTTACAGGCCGTACATGAATTAGAGAAAATATATACGAAAGCGCTTAGTAACGTTTTTAATGTGACTTT
Organism: uncultured Marinomonas sp.; assembly: GCA_947493575.1. GTDB lineage: Bacteria > Pseudomonadota > Gammaproteobacteria > Pseudomonadales > Marinomonadaceae > Marinomonas. The sequence goes on along the minus strand of CANLRQ010000043.1, from coordinate 14,343 downwards.
ATTTTAATCAATTGTGATACCTCATCTTAATAGTGCTCAGTCTTCTGTAAATCTAAGTTCTTTCGAGATCTTGGTTGTCAAGCTGGGCCTTCTTGTTTCTGGAGGGGTGAAAACATAGGGTGGCTTTCGCTCTTTAGACGAGAAGCAAACTTTTTTCAAAGTAGCTAAAGGGTGGTAACTGCCCGTATCTGTTAGTAAACCTTACCTCTTGTTTTAATTCGGTGTTTAATGGTCATTTAGGGCCAAAGCTGTTAGATTTATCAACGTAATTATGCGGTCTAAAGATTTTATTTTTGCTGTTGTAATACTCAGATTAATTCTTTGGCGCTTTACCAGGAAAAAGCCTGACAATCTAAGTGAATTAGTAAGGTTCATGTTGACGGTAAAGGTGAATGAGTGTTGCTTTTGAGCAAATAGTCAATTTTTTGAAGATTACTAAGGAAAGTTATGGAACACATCAGTAATTTTAGTTTTTTAAAAAAGCATCAAGATTGGTTATTTAAATTAGCCGAAAGTGCTGAACTAAACTTTTCATCTGACCCAAATACCTCATTGATAAAAATACGCCAATTGGGTGAAGCAATTGCTCAGTCTATCGCCGCTCGTACAGGTGTCGAGTTTGGTGGTAATGTTAAGCAAATAGATTTACTTAAGGATCTGGATTATCACTTACGTTTAGATGATAACGTTCGAGATGCTTTTCACACTCTTAGAAAGCTAGGTAATGCCGCAACTCACTCATTTGATAGTACAAGTCACCGAGATGCCTTAAAAGCTATTACTGTTGGTCATGCGTTAGCCATGTGGTTTCATATTACTTTTGGTGGTGATGCTGCAAAAGGTTTTAAGGTTCAGCCATTTGTAAAACCTGTTGACCCATCCGAATATGTTCGTCAGCTTGAGGCTCAAGTCGAGTTATTAAAAACAGAATCTCAACGCAGTTCAGAGCGAATTAAAACAGCAGAAGAGCTAAGTCGTGTTGAGGCAGAAAAAGCCAAAGCGGAACGAGAACGAGCCGAAAAAATGGCCGCTGATAGTATAATTTGGGAACAAGTTGCAGAAGAACATGAAGCTAAACTTGCAGAATATAGAGCAAAAATGGATGAAGCAAATATTCTGTATAAAGCTACATTCCAAGCCAAACCCAAAGAAGAACAAGCGGCAGAACTCAAACGTATTGAAAAATCGTTTTTTGAAATGGACGAAGCAGAAACCCGGGTTGTAATTGATCAACAATTGATTAATGCAGGTTGGGAAGCAGATACCGACAATGTGCGATATTCAAGAGGCGCTCGCCCAGAGCCAAACAAAAATAAAGCCATTGCTGAGTGGCCAACAGCGTCTGGCCCTGCCGACTATGCTTTATTTATTGGTATGTCCCCCGTTGGTGTTATAGAAGCCAAAAAGAATACTAAAAATGCATATGGAGCTATCGACCAAGCTAAGCGATATGCGAGAGGTATTAAGAACCTTCCTCAAAATGTAGAAGTGACACGTTTCTCATATAATGAAGAAAAATTTAATGTGCCGCTTACTTTTGCTACAAATGGGCGCTCTTACTTAAAGCAGTTAGAGCAAGAAAGTGGTATTTGGTTTTTAGACGTTAGAGACAACACCAATCGCCGTAAAGCGCTAAAAGGCTGGTATTCGCCACAAGAAATAAAAACTTATTTAAGACAAACACCACAACAAGCAAATGCCGAACTTGATGACATGGGCTTTGACTATGAATTAAAGCTTCGTGATTATCAGCAAAAAGCGATCTTAAAAGTTGAAAAAGCGATTAAAGATGGCAAAGAGCGAGCAATGGTTGCTATGGCAACAGGCACAGGTAAAACTAAAACCTGTATTGCACTTGTTTATCGTTTATTAAAAGCCGAAAGGTTTCGTCGTATTCTATTCCTTGTTGACCGAAGTGCATTAGGTGAACAAGCGACTGTCGACTTTGGCGAAGTAAAAATGGAAAGTATCACTAACTCCTTTGCTGATACATTCGAAGTATTAGGCATCGAACCAGATAAATCAGCTGTACCATTCCCAGAAGATGATACGAAAGTCCACATTGCAACTGTACAAGGGCTCGTAAAACGTATCATGTATCCATCAGATAATGGTGCGAAACCGGGTGTAGGTCAATATGATTGTATCGTTGTAGATGAGTGTCATAGAGGCTACTTACTTGACCGTGAACTAAGCGAAACTGAAGTTAAGTTCCGTGACCAAAAAGATTATATGTCAAAATATCGAGCAGTAATTGAATATTTTGATGCGTTTAAAGTGGGCTTAACAGCTACACCAGCATTACACACTAAAGATATTTTTGGTGACCCTGTATTTACCTATACATACACAGAAGCAGTAATAGATGGTCACTTAGTTGATCACCTGCCTCCAACACGAATTCATACTAAGCTCAATACAGACGGGATTAAGTATCAGGTAAATGAAGAAGTTCAAGTGTATGATCCTCATACGCAGCAATTGGATCTTATTAATACACCTGATGAACTCAACTTTGAAGTGGCTCAATTTAACCGTAAAGTTATAGCCCCTGAATTTACCAAAGAGATATGTCGTTGGCTTATAGAAAGTGACTCTTTAAACCCTTACTCTCAAGAAAAAACCTTAATATTTTGTGTGACAGATAAACACGCAGATGATGTGGTTGAAGCGTTAAAAGAAGCGTGTGAAAGCTATCTAGGTGAAGTGGATGACGATGCCATTCAAAAAATCACTGGAGCATCAGACAAACCTCTTGAAAAGATACGCCTATATAAAAATGACAGGTTGCCTAATATCGCTGTTACGGTCGATCTTCTCACCACAGGAGTCGATGTGCCAAAGATATGTAATTTAGTCTTCTTGCGCCGCGTAAACAGCCGAATTCTATTTGAACAGATGCTTGGTCGTGCAACTCGTCGTTGTGATGAAATTTCAAAAGAGCGTTTCCGTATTTTTGATGCGGTTGATATCTACAAACAACTTGAAAAAGTGAACAGTATGAAGCCTGTTGTCACTAAGGTGGATATCACCTTTTCGGAACTTGAAAGTGAAATAAAGGAAAGCCCAGATCCTAAATTACAGCAATTAGCTAAAAATCAGTTCCTTGCAAAATTACAAAGTAAAAAGAATTACCTTTCACCTGAGCAAAGTACAGAGTTTGAACGCATAGTGGGCAAACCGCCCCAAGAGTTCTCGCAAGAAATAAAAAAAATGGGACTGCAAGAAGTAGCAGATTGGTTTATCAACAACCCCGGTTTAGGCGAGCTACTTGATATGAAGGTATCGGGTATGGGAAGCAACAGTAAAATTGTTATTTCCGCTCATTGTGACGAAGTCACAGGCACCTCAACAGGTTACGGCAGTGGCCAAAAACCGGAAGACTACCTTTCATCTTTCAACGCATTTATTAACGCCAATAGCAATCGTATGATCGCTCTTCAAACCGTGCTTCAACGTCCATGGGATTTAACCCGTGATGATCTAAAACACTTAGCGTTAGAATTGGAAAAAAATGAGTTTCGTGAAGAAGATTTAAAAGTAGCGTGGAAAGAAGTCAAAAACGAAGACATTGCCGCTCGTATTATCGGCTTTATTCGCCAAGCGGCATTAGGTGAAGCTTTAGTCCCTTATGAGCAACGTGTCGACAATGCTCTTGCCAAAATACTCAATAGCCAAGCTTGGAAAACCCCTCAACGTGAATGGCTAGAAACCATTGCAGGGCAAATAAAAGCCAACATCATTGTTGATGAAACCAATCTAAATGAAGGCATTTTTAAACAAATTGGTGGTACCAAGCGCGCAAGTAAATTGTTTGAACAACCCATTGCCGATATTTTGAGTGACTTTAATAAAGCACTCTGGGCAAGTTAATGCACATTAATACATTAAACCATGAGCACGATAGAAAAACGCGCACATAAAACTTAGGTTTAATGTGCGTGTGTGCTAGCATGTGCACAAATTAATTGTTTTTTAATGCATGTTTTTTGAACCTGCACAGAGAATCAAGGAAGCGGTGGCAAATACCCATGACCAATACCAATGGAAATAACCATGTGTTTACGCCGTTAGCGCAACTTGGCGATATAGAAACCAAAGCCGTTTTAAAGGCGACAGCGAAAGCGCATCAGGCACTGGGTGAATTAAAAGGGCTAGCTGTCACTCTGCCAAATCAATACATATTGCTAGCGACCTTATCCCTACAAGAAGCGAAAGAAAGCTCAGAAATTGAAAATATCATCACAACACAAGATGACTTATACCGTAGCCATTACCCATCTCAACAGTTTACCTCTCACAACGCAAAAGAAGTCCATTGCTATGCCAAGGCGCTAGAAGTTGGCTATGAAACCGTTAAAAAAACAGGACTATTGACCAACAATACCATTATCGACATCCAGCGTATTATAGAAAATAACGAAGCAGGGTTTAGAAAGCAGGGTGGAACAAAATTAGTTAATCAACAAACCCAGCAAGTCGTTTATACGCCGCCACAAACGGGTGATGACATTATTAAGTTAATGAGTGAGTTAGAAGCTTTCATTAATAATGATGAACTCAGCGATTATGATGATCTAGTTAAAATGGCGTTGATACATCATCAATTTGAAAGCATTCATCCATTTTACGACGGCAATGGAAGAACTGGACGCATTGTAAATATACTGTTTTTAAGTAAACAAAACCTGTTAGGTGCGCCTATCTTGTATCTTTCACGTTACCTAAACAGAAACAAAGCAGAATACTATGAGCAGTTACAACAAGTACGGGAAACCAATAACTGGGAACCTTGGTTGCTGTATATGCTAAAAGCATTACAAATAACCAGTCAAGATACCTTAGCGACCATCAAAGCCATGATGGCGTTAATGCAAAAACATAAACATCTCATTAAAACGCAATTGCCAAAACTCTATAGCCACGAGTTGATTAACAACTTGTTTATACATCCTTATACAAAAGTAGAATTTTTAGTGAGCGAGCTAAATATTCACCGCAATACAGCCAGTAAATACTTGAACCAACTGGTTGATATTGGTGTGTTAACGAAACACAAACTGGGTAAAGACAACTACTACCTAAACACCGAATTATTTAATTTGTTTACCCATTAACGCGGAAACAACTCAAGGACAAACATGAGCACACAAGACCTAATCAACAAACTCTGGAATTTATGTAACCTGTTGCGAGATGACGGCGTCACTTACCACGAGTACTTGAACGAATTAACCTACTTAATATTTTTAAAAATGGTAGAAGAAACAGGGCAAGAAGAGCTTATTCCTGAGGGTTTTCGTTGGTCTGATATTGAAGAGTTCAATGCGGTAACGCGTTTAGAAGAGTATAAAAAGTTACTTATTCATCTAGGCTCACACGGCTCATTAATAACCAAAGCTATTTTTGCTGATGCCTCTACCTGTATTCGTAAACCAGCTACCTTAAACAAGCTAGTGACTGAAATTGATAATCTTGACTGGTACTCGGCTAAAGCGGAAGGCTTAGGCGACATGTACGAAGGCTTGCTAGAAATAAACGCTAGTGAGAAAAAGTCAGGCGCTGGTCAATACTTTACCCCACGAGTACTCATTGAAGCGATGGTTGAGCTCATGAAGCCAAGCTTAGATGACGTAATCGTAGATCCCACAGCTGGTACAGGCGGCTTTTTAATTGCCGCACATCATGAGCTTAAAAAACACAATGACATAAAGAAGCTTGATGAAACAGCTTACGAGAAATATCAACACGGTACTTTCTTTGGTATGGAGTTAGTACCTGATACTCGGCGTTTGGCGATGATGAACCTAATGCTGCACGACTTAGCAATAGACGATGATAACGCAGGTGTTTTATATGGTGATACGCTTTCAAACGAAGGCAAAAATTCACTACCCAAAGCGAGTTTAATTTTAGCCAACCCCCCCTTTGGCACCAAACAAGGTGGCGGTATACCAACTCGTGATGATCTAGTTCATTATACCTCCAATAAACAATTAGCCTTTTTACATACCATGTACCACAGCATGTTAAAGCCCGGTGGCCGCGTAGCCGTAGTATTACCAGATAACGTATTATTTGAAGGTTCAACTGGCCGTAAGATCCGTAATGACTTAATGGAAAAGTGTAACCTGCATACCATTTTACGATTACCGACGGGTATCTTTTATGCCGCAGGCGTGAAAACCAATGTACTGTTTTTTGATAAGCCAACAGACGTCAACAAGGACAAGGGCAACACGAAAAAAGTCTGGGTTTATGACTTGCGTGCAAACATGCCGCAATTTGGTAAACGTACCGTTTTGACCAAGACTCACTTTGATGAATTTTATAACGCCGTGGGGAGCGATTTGACCCAAGTGGACGAAGCACAACGCCAAGCCTTTATTGACAATCATACAGACGGCAGTGACATTGGCAATGTAGACGACGTGCAGGACAGCACGAGTGTCGCGGGAGACAGAATGTCGGGAGCGACCACTTGCCGATTAAGAGCGTTTACCCGTGAAGAAATTGCAGCTAATGAAGACTCCCTCGATTTAGCATGGATACGTGACGACAGTATTGAGGATGCAGCCAACTTGCCAGAGCCAGATGTTTTGATCAACGAAGCAATAGAAGAGCTCGCGAGTGCGATAACGGATTTACAGTCTATTTTAGTTGAATTGGATGTCGCGGTAGATGTTGATGAGGTTGTTGTATGAATAAACAAACACATTGGCAAATTAAGACTCTAGGTGATGTCGCTAAGTGGGGGGCGGGCGGCACTCCGAGTAGAAGTAATAATAGTTATTACGGTGGAACGATTCCTTGGATAAAAACTGGTGATTTGGGTCCTCGCTTTGTAAGGAATGTATCAGAGTTTATTACTGATGAAGGGTTAAAAAATTCCAGTGCTAAATTATTTCCAAAAGGTTCCATTGGGATTGCTATGTATGGAGCAACAATAGGAAAGGTATCTATTTTGGATTTAGATGCTGCTTGTAACCAAGCATGTGCAGTAGCACAGCCTGATACAGATCAAATTAGTAAAGATTTTTTATACTACTTATTAAAAAGTGAAAAGGAAGCATTTATTGCAAAAGGGAAAGGTGGAGCTCAGCCAAATATTTCACAGACAATTATTAAAGAACACGAAGTTAGTATCCCTGATATTGAAGAACAAGTTCGAATAGTGAAAAAGCTGGACTCAGTCTTAGCCAAAGTTGAAGCGGCACAAGCACGCCTCGACAAAATCCCAACCATTTTAAAACGCTTCCGCCAATCCGTCCTCGCCGCTGCCACCTCTGGCGAACTCACCAAAGAATGGCGTGAGAGAAATGAGTTGCTAGATTGGGAGCAAGTTAAGCTTAAAGATGTTGGTAAAGGCTTTAAATATGGCTCCTCTAGCAAGTCAAAACCAGAGGGTAAAACTCCTGTATTAAGAATGGGGAACTTACAAGGCGGAAAACTAGACTGGGAAAAGTTGGTATTTACATCTGATGATGCAGAAATTGAAAAATATAAACTTCAACCAGGAGATGTATTGTTTAACAGAACTAACAGCCCTGAATTAGTAGGAAAGACCTCTATTTATCGTGGCGAAAGAGAAGCAATTTTCGCAGGCTATTTAATAAAAGTTCAAGGCACTGATAGATTAAATACAGAATATTTAAATATTCAGCTTAATAGCCCCCATGCAAGAGATTATTGCTGGGCAGTAAAAACAGATGGCGTGAGTCAATCAAATATCAATGCTAAGAAACTACAAGCTTATGAGTTTGGTCTCCCTTCAATTAATGAGCAGGATGAGATTATTCGTATTGTTACTGAGTTGTTTTCTAATGCTGACCTAGTTGAAAAACAATACAAAGCAGCAAAACTTCGTGTCGATAAGATGACTCAATCAATACTAGCAAGAGCATTTAGCGGCAAGTTATTCTCATCGATATCAAACGATGAAAGAGAAGCGGTTGTAGTAAAAACGCAAAGTTCGCAGCCAAATCAGACAAAGACCCGTGTTTAAGGGGGATGCCCCCTTTTTACCGAACATTAAATGCCTTGAATCTCGTTGGTAAAAATACGCTTCCATAATAAAGGCTTACAATTCTCTGCTATAAAGTAGGATTAAATTACAAATGGCTCAATTTTATTGAGTCGATGCATGTCTACATGGTCTATTAGTGAATAATAGGAATTTTAAATGTTTACAAAATTACAATTAAAAAATTTTAAAGTTTGGGTGGATACGGGTGAAATAAACTTAAAGCCAGTTACTATGTTATTGGGAACAAATTCATCGGGTAAATCTTCCATAATACAAAGCTTATTATTATTGAAACAGACAATGCAATCGCCTGATCGAACGATTCATTTGAACTTCGGTGGTGATGAAGTAAACGATTTATTTAATTTTGGAGAATTCGACAGTGTTCTTCGTGAGGGTGCATCTCCTCGTCGATTTGAAATGAGTTTTAGTTTCAAAAGACCGTCTATAGAAAGAGTTTCTATGGGTGATTATGGATGCAGCTATGGTAGTACGTCTTCTAGAGCGGTTGCCATTCAAGAGCTGGTATTAAAAGCTGAACAAACCACATTTAAATCCCTTCGTAAAAGCAAAGGGTCATATTCTTTGATGGTAAATGATGAATCGCAACCGCGAGGAAACGGCCGTAATTACGCACCGGAAAGATCTATAGGCTTATCCCCTGATGCATTGTCATCTTTACATTCAGAGCGTGCATTGTTTGAAGATTTAAGTTTGGGTATAAGAAGAGAATTTGAAGGGATAATTTATTTAGGCCCATTAAGACGAAAACCAGAAAGAGATTATGTATGGAACCGTTCAACTCCCGGTGAAGTTGGGAGTGACGGTCATAAAACGGTGGACGTGTTGCTTGCAAGCGCATTAATAAAAGATGAAGAGCGAGGTGGCATTATTGCAGGTGTGTCTAAATGGCTCAAAAAAATGGGAGTGGCAGATGAAATAGTTGTAAAACAGATTGGCCGATCTAACCGTTATGAGGTCGTTATTCTTCGTAATGGCATCGAATCAAATTTACGAGATGTTGGTATTGGTGTATCACAGGTGCTTCCCGTTCTAACGGTTGCGTATTTTGCCCCTGAGGGAAGTACGGTGATTTTAGAAGAACCAGAAATTCATTTGCATCCATTAGCTCAATCAGTTCTAGCTGAATTATTTGTAGAAATTAGCAAAGAAAGAAAAATTCAATTTTTAGTTGAAACACACTCGGAGCATGTATTTAGAAGAATGCAGACATTGATTGCGGAAGAAAAAGTCGAAACAGACCAATGCAGCATGTTCTTTGTGGAACGAAATAAATCAGAATCAATCCTAACAGAATTAAATATTGGCTCTTTTGGGGAAGTGAAGAATTGGCCAGATAATTTTTTTGGAGACAGCGTGGGAGAAGCTCGCAAGCAGGCTTTAGCGAGGGTTAATCGTTAACAAAAGGAATGATGAATGGAATCACGAGTTATTGATACCAATATATTGATCGTGTCGAGTGCAGCGGATGATGCTTCGCCCTTTGAACCAAATAATACACCGATCCCAACTGAGGCGTTACGCAAGAAAGTATTAACGTGGCTGATGGATTTTGAGCAGGATAAGGGGCGTAAAATTGTATTAGATGGGGATTGGTTGATTGCTAAGGAGTATCAAAATAAACTGACGGATCAGGATTATGGTTCACTTGTATGGCAAGCAAAAATCGATAGGAACGAAGTCTTTTGGGTGACGTTAGACGTTGATCAGGATGGCCACGCAATTGTCCCTGAAACACTTGAATCTGCTCTGACTGATTTAGCCGATAGAAAAATGGTCGCTGCTGTATTGGCGGTTAAAGTTGCATATGGGGGTGACTGCAAGCTAGTAAATGCGTGTGACACTGATTGGCTGGATTGCGCTGCTGAGTTAGAGAAGCACGAAGTTCAATGCGAGCACGTCGTTGAGGAGTGGTTGAAATTAAAATGGAAAGAGCACCATGAGCGATAGATAAATAAAAGGGGTCAGAACCCTTAAAAAATACAACTGTATTTAATTCTCAGCGACGTGAGTGTTTAAGGGTCCTGACCCCTTTTTAGCGTTTTAGTAGGAAAGATGACATGAACAACAAACAATACGCTAAAACCATCAAGTTGTTTCTAATGGATGGTGATCCAGAAGGGCGGATGATGTGTGAGTTATCCAATTGGAATGGTAAAGCGTATCGCATCCCTCGGGGTAAGGTGAAAGATTGTTCAGATAGGGAGGATTTAGAAAGCACGTCGGTGTATCTGCTGTTCGGCAAAATGGAATCTACCACGTTAAAACCAAAAGTCTATATTGGTGAAACTGAATATGCAGTCAGTCGATTGGTTAGCCATGTAAAAGAAAAAGACTTTTGGAATGAGGCGGTTGTGTTTATTAGCAAGGACGATAACCTCAATAAAGCTCATATTAAATACCTTGAGTCCCGTTTGTATGAGATTGCTCTGCAAGCAGGACGTTATGAATTGGTGAATGATAAAACACCAACACGCAGTGCCATTTCAGAATCAGATCAAGCGGAAATGGAGGAGTTTCTTGAATATATTAAACTGCTTGTTAATACCATGGGGTTTAGGGTGTTTGAACCTTTGATTCATAAAAAGGGTGAAGATTCTGCAACGAAAGTGTTTTCTGAGTCTAATAAGCTTTTTGAGACAAACGATTGTTTTTATATAAAGGCTGCGCGTGGTGCCGATGGACGCGGTAAGCGAGTCACCGACGGTTTTGTTGTGCTTGCTGGCTCTGAAATAGCTAAAGAAATCGTTCCTTCTTGCCCTAAAGGCACTCAACTGCTGCGTGATGAACTCATTGATGGTGGCATAATAGCAGCAAAAGCAAACGCCTTGGTATTCGAGCAAGATCACTTGTTTAGCAGCCCATCCAGCGCCGCTGGGCTTATCATGGGGCGCAGTGCCAATGGTTTGAAAGAATGGAAAGACAGTAAAGGAAACGATCTGTCTGTAGTTGAAGAGATAGAGATAACAGACGTTTGAATAAAAGGGGTCAGAACCCTTAAAAAATACTACTGTATTTAACTCTCACCGACGTGGGTGTTTAAGGGTTCTGACCCCTTTTAGCGATCCAGACGGCGTAAAAAACTACAACAAATCCAAACCCATGAACAATGATGTATTGGCATATCGGTAAGCAAATTTATAATGAGTTATTGCAGCAGCAACGGGCAGAATACGGGCAAGCTATTGTTAAGGAATTAAGTCGTAAACTAACCGATGAATTTGGTAAAGGGTTTAACTACAGTGCGCTAACGCGTATGCAAAAGTTTTATAGTGCTTTTCCAGAAGCGCCAATTGTTGCGACACTGTCGCAACAATTGAACTGGTCACACATTGTTTTATTGTTGCCTATTAAAGACCTACTTGCACAACGATTTTACGCTCAAATGGCGGTCAACGACCATTGGAGTGTTCGCACCTTGCGTAACCGCATCGACTCCATGTTATTTGAGCGTACCTCCTTGTCGAAGAAACCAGACGAACTCATTCAACAAGAATTAGCACAATTAGAAAACCAGCAACTTACGCGTAACTTACTGTTAAAAGACCCGTATCTATTGGATTTTTTAGACCTGAAAGATCACTACCTAGAAAAAGATTTAGAAGATGGCATTTTAAGAGAATTAGAATGCTTTTTGTTAGAACTGGGTAGTGGCTTTAGTTTTATTGCTCGCCAGCATCGTGTGCAAATAGGCCAAGAAGATTTTTACATTGACCTGCTATTTTACAACCGCAAACTCAAACGATTGGTTGCCCTTGATTTAAAGCTGGGAAAATTCAAAGCCGCTTACAAAGGGCAAATGGAATTGTATTTGCGCTATCTGTCGAAATACGAACAACAGCCCGACGAGCTAGCGCCACTGGGTATTATCTTATGCGCCAGTAAAGACCAAGAGCAAGTAGAGCTGCTCGAACTAGACCGTACCGATATTCAGGTGGGTGAATACCTCACGGCGTTACCTTCCAAAGAACAGCTGCAAAATAAGTTACATCAGGTGATGGCGAGCCGACTTGATGCTGTCAGTGATGCAACATCCGATCTAAGCAGACTACAAATATGGCTCATTTAAGCGCTTCACGTCTAATTCCAATAGAGTTTCCGTTACCCCCCATCGAAGAACAACACCGCATCGTTGCCAAAGTTGATGAGCTTATGGCCATCTGCGACCAGCTAAAGGCTAAGCTAATCGATATCAAACAAACACAACGTCACCTCGCCGAGACACTGGTGGCGCAGGTGTTATAACCAAGGAGGGTTTAATGAGTGAAGTTTATAATGTGTATTGTGACGAATCCTGTCACTTAGAAAACGATGGCATTAACGTAATGACGTTGGGGGCGCTTTGGTGTCCTGTGGCTAAGCGGGCTGAAATTTCCAAACGGCTTCGAGAAATCAAGGTAAAACATGGCTTGTCAGCAGACTTCGAAATTAAATGGACTAAGGTAAGTAATGGCAAATTAGCGTTTTATCTTGATGTTATTGATTATTTTTTTGACGACGATGATTGCCATTTTAGAGGTTTAGTCATACCGGATAAAACCCTACTTGATCATCAAAGCTTTGGTCAAACTCATGATGATTGGTACTACAAAATGTACTTCGTCATGCTGAAAAATATCTTCACCCCCGCTTCTAAGTATCGTGTTTATATTGATATTAAAGACACATTAGGCCATGAAAAAATCACTAAATTACATGATGTGATTTGCAATAGTCAGTATGACTTTTCTCAGCACATGATCGAGAGAATGCAGCGTATACATTCCCACGAAGCAGAGCAGTTACAAGTTGCCGACTTGTTGATTGGGGCGTTAGCTTACTTACACAGAGGGCTGACAACAAATCACGCTAAGCTCGCTTTGATTAAACGCATCAAAGAACGAAGTGGCTATCAATTAACTCGTAATACTTTACTTAGAGAAAGTAAGTTTAATCTTTTAATTTGGAATGGGCAGGGAGATTCCTAATGACATCGGCATGGCTGCCAAGTTTGGTGTTATTTAATGATTACGACGGAGATTGGAATCGTTATTTAAATGCTGTTTATTCCTATTTTGAGGCAGATTTTGCGCATTCAAAGCCTGTTTTTCGCGGCACTCGTTTAGGATTAAAACGTCACCCTGAATACGATGGAAAGTCAGCTACTTTTTGGCATATGACCAGCACAGGGGATGATGAAATTGAACGTATACCAGATTTTCATCGATGCGAACGTGTTCGTTGGCCAAAGCCTATTATTGAAAACGACCAATATCCTTCTTTAAAAGTATGGGCTGAAGCTAGAGGTGAAAATAAGCGTATTCATATTTGGTGTGAACACGAAGGGTACTTGGTTGTTTTAGATGATAGAGGTGACTACATATTACCTTGGACTGCATTTTATGTTGAGCGTGACCACGAAAGAAGAAAATACAATAAACGTTGGGAAAGAAACAGAAGTAATGCGATATAGGGGTACTAAGAAAAGCTGACCTCGCCTTTTGCGAGGACGGTGTCGTAACTGCTTCTACACATGGTAGATGAGATGTGTGAATAGTAGGCAGTGTGGCATTCGCCATGTGGCTCTTTATGAAAGGAACGAGGTCGTCGTTAAGTTTCAATTAGAAAGCCCTGATAGGTTACCCTGTCAGGGTTTTTTTGTTTGCCCAGCGAAGCTGGCAAACCCGTCAGGTTGGAAGAGACCTGTCTCACCCCGACTGGGGGGAAGAGAATCCGAATCGTAAGGGCGTTGCTGGCCAACGGCAGGGTCTGAAGGAAGCGATAGGAAGTTAACAGTACACAACGCAAGTGAACCTGCTTCGGCAGCTTAGGTGGGTAAGCGTGCAAAATAGCGCAAAGCCCAATACTCAGTCAGACCTGAGCTGTGTTTGAGGGTGGCATTGTTAACAGGGCGTCAGTGCAGTAACTGGGGAAGCCTGGCATTGAATCCGACCCTAAGTCGGAAGCACACATACGAGGTGTGAACCAAGGTGCGTGTTGATGTGAGGTGGCAGATGAATCCGTAGTAGTGAGTAAAGCTCAGCCCATGAAGCCCAGTAATGGAGTGGAGGAGAAAACTGAGCTGACCAACAGCATGACGTCTGTTGGGGCATCGTCTAGTCAAAAGCTAATCGATGTTGCGAAGGGAGGAAGTAAACTTTAAGCCTGTGATGAGCAGATGTTTTTTTTAGTGGTACACGAACTGATGAATTATTGGGGTCTTCCAACGTGGTGATCTGCGGAAGCAGAAAGCTGGAGTTGGAAACCGTACAAGGGAGTAGATCTGACGCACTTTAGTATATTGCCATTGCGCTAGA
>CANLRQ010000042.1 GCA_947493575.1 uncultured Marinomonas sp. | reverse complement strand
ACTTCTGCTTCTAAATCATCCCCTTTGCGTTTTAACACAAGGTTTTCAGGTACTTGCTCAGTCCCTTCTTCTACTATTGTATAGGTAGCATTATCGAGCGCTATTAATGCCTGACTGTCTGATAAGAGTAATGTTTTACGTTCACCGTTTGGAAGTGCAATCAGTAAAGAGAAGTGTTTCATATGATGGCCTTTAACTATGACAGATAGCTATAGAGTTATAGAGTTATAGAGTTATAGAGTATGAATTGTCTAAGAATAAACGATGACACTTACAGAAAGCAAACGTTGTTCATCATGGATGTATAAAAAACACCCATATTTTTAGAGTGTTGGTTTTCTTCTCAAATAACATATCAATTGATTAATAACTGTCACTATTTTTATATTTGGAATGCGTGTAAAGACCGCTATTATGATCGCGGTCTTTCTGACAATTGCTCAATATTATGAACATGTTGCAGTACGTTTTTGCCTACTTCCATATTTTTGGCTGAGCCATTAATGACGGCTTTCGTGCCTTCTGTTAATGTTTTCATCCCTTCAATAACGTTTTCCATTCTTTCCGTTTGTTGCTGTGTTTCAGAACGTATTTTCATCACAATATCTGATACTTCTTGCAAAATACTATCAATTCCTGAACTGATTTTTTGATTGCCAGACTCGCCAAGTTCGACCATTTTTACTGCTTCAGTAGAGCGCTCAGAAAAACGCATTGCCTCAGAAGAAATTCCATCGCTTAATTTATCTAAAGTTGCAAGGTGAGTATTTATATCATTTGCTTGTTCGTTTGAACGCTGTGCTAAGACTCGAACTTCATCCGCAACAACAGAAAACCCTCGGCCACTTTCTCCTGCCCTTGCTGCTTCAATAGCGGCATTTAGCGCCAATAAATTGGTTTGGTCTGCAATTGAGGAAATAGTTTGTGACATTTGTTTAATGCCGTCAAAACTCGTACTGAATTCTTTGGTTTTTTCGACTTGTTGTTCAGCCCAAATTGCAGAGTCTTTTAATTCGAGAAGCAGTGCTGATATGTGCTTTCCAACATTGGTATAATCTGATTTAAGTGATCCTATTTGTTCAATTGTTGTTGCTGATAATGAATCAATATTATCAGAGGCTTGTCTAACATATTGAGCGCAGTCGGTTGCTTCGTCAGCAATGTTCAAACGGGATTTAGATGTAGCGTTTACTTTGGAAGCAACTGTGTGGACTGTTTTTCCTAGTGTTTTTAAATCAGCCAAATCTTGGGCGCAATTTGTTAAAAAGTCAGGAGTTGTTTCAACTAGCTGCTCTTGTTTTGGAGCATGACTGCTGCTCCAAAAGATTACTAAAGGGATAGTGAAATTAGCAAAGAGAAGTAGCCAGTTTATAGATTCTGTAGACATTAAAGCGTCAAATTGATTAAGTGACGTTAAAATCACACCTGCAATACTTGTTGTAATTATGCCCTTGATAAGTCGTGAGTTCATAACCGTACCTCTAAAAATTAATTATAGAATAGTACTTTTTATTACTCTAGACGCAAAGAATTAATATTCAAGCAAGCGTAGTAATCCTGCTGAGGCATAACTTGGTTTTTTCTGAAGAAGTTGAACAGCCTGTTATCACCTTGACAGAAAATTAAATCGTATTTTGATTGGTTTTCTTCTAACCAATTTGGAAGGCTCTCTTTGAATTTGCTATCGGGGAGAGTAGTGAGTTGAATTTTTTGCTTCATATCGACAAAAAATAACCAAATTATATTCTTTCATAATCACCTTCGAACATTTTTTTTGATAGAACTTTTATTGCGTGAGTTTCCATAGAGACATGAATCATGCTGCCGAGTGTTCAATAAGCTTACTGTTTGCACGTCTATAGGCGCTGGGAGTTTGTTGGGTTACTCGAGCAAATTCTCTATTAAAGTTAGATTTCGTTTGAAACCCCGAGTTTAAATACACCTGAGTGATAGGGTCCTTCGTATTTTCTAGTAATGTTTTAGCTCTCTCAATACGATATTCATTAATAACCTGAGAGAGATTTCTACCATAAGCTTGATTAACGGCATTGGAGATTTGTCTTGCAGGAATGATGAGCTTGCGTGCCAGTCTGTCTAATGTCAGGTCTGGATCAAGAAACACTTCTTTGCTTATCATTAACTCATCCAATTGTCTGATAATGTTGTTTACTTCCGTCTCATTGGGCTCGCTAGTTTGAGATATTTCTTTTGGTTGTGAGGCTATACCACTTTTGTTTTCTCTCATAGGCTGAGGTGTGGTTGATTTCTGGTCTGCATTTTCATGATCCGTTTCTTCCTTATTACGGGATAATGCTTCGTCATCATGATCACTTGATCGAATGCTTAAACTCACAATCACAACAGCTAGGGATAAAACAGGCAATAATAATGTGTGGCCAACCATTAGAATATACACAGCATGTTCCCCTTGATAGACCGCAAAGTCGACGGCTAAAGCGCCATCAATAAAGGCCGAGAATAGCAGCATTAAACCTGCAATACGTTCGGCTTTTTGTGCTTTTTCGATTTCAGATAGACTGACATTTTGGGGAATTGTTTGTGAATTCATTGACGCTTTAATGAGAGCGATACCATATCCTATATACAGCAAGGTTAGAATTGGGTCGATGGGTGGGCGCCAAAAAGGATAAGTAAGTGCGGCCAGCATGACAGCAAATGGCGCGATAAAATGCACTAAACGAATACGTTTTGTTCCATAAGCCTGAGAAAAGCAATACCAAGCTGTGGCCGGAATTAATGAAGCCAGCAGGGGCTGTAGAAACCTCAATGCAGCAATATCAAAAGTCCATCTCATCCCTACTATGGCTGTGGTGAGTGTACATAATGTTAAGAAGATAAAAGCGGCTTTCTCTTTTTTCTCCCGACGAACGTAGATCAGAGTTGCCAAAATTCCCAGCAGGAGGCTAATAACAAATGGTAGAGGAATCGATATCATAATAGCTCCATTTTCTAGTGTGACCTTGTGACATCCCAAAAAAGTGAAAAAATGAGAAAGTAAAGAGAGACCTTTGCACGACTATTGCGCTTGCTAATACTTTGTTAAAAACAGATTTATCATCGCTCATAACTTCGTGCAAAGGCCTCAAAGAATGTCTTTATCTTTTTATTGAGACTTATTTTGTCCTAAATAGCGATTGAAGACGTCCTATATCCCGATCTAGGACGAAAAAATACCTTAATCGATGCATCTTGTCTGTATTCCAAGACTTTAAGGAAAGTTCGAATAAGTCGACTAAACCTCTTCGCACTGTTCTTAAATATTTTAGGAAGTCCGTTTACTTTTATTAGAACCCATGAGGATCATAAGATGTTTTGGTATTTTGATGCATTAAAACAGTTTACGAATTTTACAGGTGTTTCATCAATAAACGCGTTCTGGTCATTCTTTCTTTATCACATGATTATCACAGCCGTGTTGATTTTTTGTGAGGTTCACTGGAATGCCCATTCGTTATTAGATGTTGCTTACAGCATCGTATTATTGATACCTACTTTGGCGATTACTGTGAGGCGTTTACACGACTCCAATCGATCTGGTTGGTGGATAAGCATTATTTTACTTCCTGTGTTTGGCTTTTTAATTCTTTTTGTTCTGCTGCTTCAACCCAGCGCGGATCATGATGACTTTGAATCGAATTCATTTTCTATAAATTAAGGCATAAGGAGCAAAAGATGCGTATTACTTATTTACTAAAAACCGTATTAACAATGGGTGTTGTTTTGAGCGTAACTGCGTGTGCGAGTGATAAAATGCTTGCAGACAAACTGCAAAAGAATGGCATTAGTCACCTACCTAGGGACGCTTATGGTGTGGTGTATATTGACTCACCTACAACCGGGAGTTTGCTGTATTTGAGAGGGACAGTAGGCAAAGGAATTATGTTGCTTAGAAAGAAGCAAAGTGAATTGTGTGCTGTGAAAGAAGTTAAAATAGCAGCAGGAGACTTTGAAGGAAGGGGTGTTTCGGTTACTCAGAGTGATGATGTATGGTTGACGATTTATAACCCAGATGTTGCACAAGAGCTTTTAAATGGCAAGGAAGTAGTGAGTGATGATGTTGTCATTACCGATTCAAACAGTGCATCCTTAGGAGATATTCGTATTCACTCTGGTGTAGCAATGACACAAGGGTTTGTATTAAACCCTTCTGAATGGCAATTTGTTAATCTATTTAGTGATAGTAATGAAGCATTTGAGTGTGCGGCAGAGAAGCATTTGTAGATACGTTGCGAATTTTAAGGAGGTGAATGTCCAATTTGGGCTGTTCGCCTTCTTGGAATTGAGAGCCTCAATATGCTTTTATACACTCGCTTTGATGCGTTTCCAAGCAAGATAACTTACTAAAATGAACCCAAGCAACAACAGCACACTGAACAAGCCCCAATTGCTCTGTACAGCTTGTTCTATAGTTTCACCAAATAGATACCCAGCGCCTACTAAAAGACTTGTCCACAATCCGGCAGATGCTAAGTTTAACACAGTAAACTTCGACCATTTAATGGCTGTAAGGGCAACAGGAATCGCGCCAATTGTTCTCATTCCTTTTGGATAACGGTATAAAAACAGATAAAAAGATCCGTATCGATCAAGCAGAGCCTTAGCGGTTGTTATCGCTTTGGCAATACGTGGACGTGACATAAGATTGCCGATGCCATAACGACGAATAAGTAAAAAACGTATTTCATCTCCCAAGTAGCCTCCTAAGAAAACCCAGAAAATAACCCACTCGATATCTAGAGCACCTACTTGTGCTGCATAGCCAGCAAATAAAGGTAATGCACCACTTTTCGATGCGCAATAAGAGAAAAGTAAAAGGTAACTAAGCGGACCGTATTCATTGATAATAGTTAGAATGATATCCATGGTAAAGCGTATGCTCTTATTGAAGAGAGAGTGGCTGCATTAGAGTCGTATAGACTTTAATGCAGCTCTGATGGAAGTGTATGATAGATGATTTGTATTCTTAAAGTTTAAAGTAGCTTACTTGAGACTTCAAAGTGGCAGATAAATTCTCTAAAGAAGAGGCTGCTTTTGCATTATCTTGTAATGAAACATTGGTCTCTTGTGACATGGTCGCGATCTCTTCAACACTGCGACTAATACTCGCAATGGTATTAACTTGATCATTAGTCGCATTAACCACTTCTCTGATTTTCGTCAAAGAGTCTTTTGCTTGAGTTTGGATATCTCCTAATAAACCATTCGCTTCTGTTGTTAAAGTAAGACCCATTTCAACTTGAGGGACAATGGTTTCCATGGCCTCTACCGTTGCTTGAGTATCTTCTTGAACTTTATTTATCATGTCTTCAATTTCGCCAGTTGCACTTCCTGTACGTTGAGCAAGCTGACGAACTTCATCGGCAACGACGGCAAACCCACGACCTGTTTCTCCCGCTCTTGCTGCTTCGATGGCTGCGTTCAAGGCTAATAAATTGGTTTGATCGGCAATTTCACGAATTACATTAACAATGTTGCCAATGGCTAACACTCGTTCTTGGAGTACAGAAACTTGTTCCGCAGACGCTTTGACTGTATCGGAAATTTTAGCGATTTCTTTTCCTACTTCGATAACTGAAGAGCTGCCTTTTTGGGATAAGCCGAATGTTAATGTGGAGTTTTCATCCGTTTGATTCACGATATGAGCAATTGCATTAATGCTCTCATTCATCTGGCTTAGGCTTTTTGACGCTTCCACTGTGATCTCTGTTTGTTTATCGGATGCATTAAGCGCTTTTTGTGAACCCATGCAAACCATCATTGCTTCTTCAGATAATTCCAATGAGGCATGGGTGATTTCTGTAACAGTTTGCTTTAATTTAACCTGCATCAGCGCAACAGAAGACATCATGCTGTTTTCGTATTGGTTATCGATAGTTTCTGTTAGATCACCTTTAGAGATATGTGCGACGACATCACTGGCAGCTTGAGGTTCGCCTCCCAATGCACGTTTTAAATTACTGCTGATGAGATAGGCAACAACCCCGCTAATGACAATGGCTATTGCAGTAAGAGAAATCATCCACAGTTGGAAACTGCTGGCCACTAAGCGTGCTTTTGGCGTGGCGATTTGATTTTCAGCTTCTTCATAGTCAATAAATTCGTTAATGACTTCTAACCATTCGCTAATAAGAGGGCTTACTTGAGTTAACAGTAACTCAGTTGCTTGTTCAATGTTATTGCTTTTCTTGTATTGAATAACTTGTTGCATGACGGGAATTGTACTTGCCTCAACTTCTTGAATTGCTTCGTAAATAGCAATTTCAGTAGAAGACATGTCCATGTGTTCTTGCAGAGCCTGCTCCATTTCTTTTGCTGACGCTTGATAATAAGAATCCAGTTCATTTATTTGCTTTATCAGAGCATCCACTTCATTCATATCACGAGCAAGTACTATATCTCGAATCGCAATGCCTCTGTCATGGACACTGCCTCTAAAATCAATAGCGTAACGTTGTTTAACAGAATTTATATCGGTGATTTCTGTCAGGGTATCATTAATAAAATTCATTCTATTGATGCTTATGACCGTCAGAATTAGCATCATGAATAATACAATGCCGAACCCCAGAGCGAGTTTCATACTGACGGTGAGAGGTTTTTTTGACGACATGTTATTTCCTTAAATATTGTTGTTTAAAAGTTAACTTAATATCGCGTAACTCATCGTTGATTAAGAATGAACTTTTTTTCTTTATTATGCTCAAACTAGGAAGAGTGAGTAAAATTTACAATACATATCTTAAATAATATCTATTTTTTACAAAAACGCTACCACTAACGCAAATGATAATTAATTATTATTTTTTATATTGAGGCAAATGATGAAATTGAATCTTTTTCGGAAAAGCATTTTAGGTGCTCTGTTGCTTACTGGTTCTCATTTTGTAGTTGCGGAAACACAAACTATGATAGTTGCAGGAGGCTGTTTCTGGTGTGTTGAATCTGACTATGAAAATATTGACGGTGTGCTCGATGTTGTCTCTGGTTATACTGGAGGACACACGAAGAATCCAAGCTATCGTGAGGTGTCGTCTGAGAAAACAGGGCATTATGAAGCAGTAAAAATTACCTTTGATGATGAAAAGGTATCTTTGAAGTTCTTATCGGATTATTTTTGGAAAACCATTGACCCTACCGATGCTAAAGGCCAATTTTGTGATAAAGGTAGCCCTTATTTCACTGGCATGTTTTATCAGAATGAAGAGCAGAGGGAAGTTTTTGAAGCATCACTCAATGACGTTAATCAAAGTAAGCCGTTTAAAGACGATATTGTGACTCCGATCCTAGCTGCAAAAGCATTCTACGTAGCTGAAAATTACCACCAAAATTACTATAAGACAAACCCTATTCGCTATACTTACTATCGAACCAGTTGTGGTCGAGATCGACGTATTAAATCCCTATGGGGAGAGGTAGTGAGTAAGCAATACCACTAACCTCTCATTTCTCTGTTGGTAAGTTATCAATTAAAGTTAAGAACTCCGAAGAAGGCATAGGCTTTGCATATAAGAAGCCTTGAGCTAAGGTGCTGCCAATGTTTATCAAAGTAGTTGCTTGTTCTTCTGTCTCAATGCCTTCAATAATAAGTTCTAGATTTAATTGATCTACCAAGGATTTAATGCTTTTCACAATTTCAATATCACGTTCTGAGTGTTCGATATTGGCTACAAAACTACGATCAAGCTTAATAATATCGGCTGGTATCTTTTGTAAGGATGCAAGAGATGAGTGGCCAACACCGAAGTCGTCTATCGCAATGAGATAACCTGAATCACGCAATGATTGTATAGTATCAATACTATTTTCATAACCGAGAACCATGTCTCGTTCTGTAATTTCAATAATAATTTGCTTAGCTAGCTCTGGGTGACCATTAAGGGCTGTTTGAAGGTCGGCTTGTAAATTTTTCTCATAAAACTTCCTACCAGAAAAGTTAACTGAAAAAAGAAAATCATCAACGGCGAACCCATTCTTCTTCCATGAAGTAATATCTGTAGTTACTTTCTTAAAGACCCATCCGTCAATGGCTGCAGCTAGGCCACTTTTCTCTGCAATAGGTAAAAAAGAATCTGGAAACAATAAACCTTGAAGAGGGTGATTCCAACGAACTAGTGCTTCGGCACCAACTATATTTCGTGTTTTCATATCGATAATTGGTTGGTAATAGACTAATAACTCATCTTCTTCAATAGCATTATGTAGACCACTGCTTAAGTCAATTAAGTCGTTTGCAGCGAGAGTCATTAAGTCTTCATATATTTTTGTACAATCACGGCCATCTCTTTTGGCTTGATACATTGCCGTATCGGCGTTTCGAATAAGAGTTTCTGCATCGCTACCGTGTTCTGGGAAGTGGCAGGCGCCAATACTAGCTGAAACAAAGATAGTACGATCTTCTAAACCATAAGGTTGGCGTAGCGCCTTATTAATACTGCCCGCAATTTCTAAACTATGTTGGGCAGAGTCAACTTTATTTAAAATAACCATGAATTCGTCTCCCCCCATGCGGGCGACAACGCCATGACTTGCAACAATTTTAGATAATGAATAAGAAATGTCTTTTAATAACTGGTCGCCAGCTTCATGACCTAATGAATCGTTTACTGTTTTGAATTGATCTATATCTAGATATAACAAGGAGAAATGCTGATTAACTAGTTTATATCTTTTAATTGTATCTCTGAGAGTCTGAGTACCTAAAAGCCTATTCGTTAAACCTGTTAAAGGATCATGATGGGCAAGAAAGTTAAACTTTTTTCGCTCTTCATCTAGCTCTGAGTAGGTTGTTTGAAGTTGAGCTGCCATTCTATTAAATGCCGTTTCAATTTTCCCCCACTCATCTGTTTTACCTAGATGAACTCGCTCATAGAAATCATTAGACTCAATATTTCGTAGACCTATATTGAGCTTTCTTAGCGGTTGTTGGATGTGGGTACTGACCATTCGAAGAATTAATAAAAGCCCGGTAATCAGCGCTATAATACCAACGATCGAAATGAGCAACCTTGTCTCACTAATATTGTTTTCAAGTTCTGTTTGTACTGCTAAGGCACTTTGTTGTACGTTTTCCTCAGTTGTTTCGGCCAGCATTAGTAAGCTCACTTGTGCTTCTACGAGTGATGCAATCACAGCCCATCGTTGGTCGAGATTAGCTTTCATTTTCCTTAAAGATGCGTTGTAGCGCTTTATATGACGTTCTATTAATTTCTTTTGTGCTTGTATCTGTTGGTTAAATGCCGGCACATTATGGAGATGTAACAAGAAGATGCCTAGCTCTTTTTGAACTTCAAGGATAACAACTTTTTCTGTTTCAGGTGTGATGCGGCTGCGAATGGTGCCGACCAATTTGCCTACTTTAAGATACGATTCTCGCATCATATTTAGGGAGTCTAGACCATTGTTTGGAGGGGTGTCATGAGAAAGTAATCGGTTTAACTGCTCGTTTGATAGATAAAAATCGAGTAAATGTAAATCTTCATTGAGAGTAACATCGGAGTTGTTAATGTTTTTAAGTATACGATTAAGGGAAAGAGAAGAGCCTAAAAATCGGTGGAATGCTTCAATAAAGTCATCCATTTTTTGCGTTAAAATATAATTGTCTGAAAGGTCTCTCATCTGTTGTAGTTGCAGATCGATATTAAAACTTTCTTCTGACAGAGCGGTTTCACTGTATAAAAATGCTTGTTCTAATAGTTGAACACGACTGGATAACTCAAATACTTGACGGCTAATAGTGGAATTTACGGTAAGAGAGGAAATATGCTGTGTGGATTCTGATTGTAAAGTGTTCTCAACGGAACTTAGAGATCGAATGACAACACCAAATCCGACGGCAATAATTGCGATGGTAATGAATACTGTTAAAACCAGTCTCACAGCAATGGAAGGTTGCTTCATATGTTATTCTCCTGACCAGATTTTTAAATACGCTTCCCGATATCCGTTGTCAGGGTCATAAACTTCTTTATTTCCTAGAAGTTCGTCTACATTTTCTTTAGTCACTAAGTGAACAGGCGCAGAATAACCGCTCGGAGGCTGATCATGAAAAGCCCGATTGAATTCATCAACTAGCTGCCAACCCTGTAAAATAAGAGGTTCCGGTACAGTCGCTTCTTGGAAATACTCTTTACTGATTCGTTTATATGCTGCTTGGCTGCCATCACCTGCAGAAATGCTTGTCGGTAATGTGTCAATACGATCAAGATGGTTTTCTAGGGTTGGCACAGCAAAATCGATATATAAATCGTTAATCGCTAAAATATGTGTTAGTTTGTCTTTATGTTTATCTAGTAATTCGCTCATCACCTTCGGCATTTCTTCTGCTGTTTGCTCCAAAGGAACACTGGAAAAACTTAAGACTTCACACCCTGTACATTGTTTAATTTGCTCGTACATGATGTTGGCTTTGAGGGATGCAATACTGTAATTAGGGTCAGTGAAAATTGCGACTCGTGCTTGACCCTGAGATTGAAGTATAGCCAGTAATGCCGCAATTTCTGCTACATCGGAGGGGTCTGTAGTAATATTGCTGAATAAACCAAGAGAGTGCTCTCTCCCAACAATATCAACGGAATGCCATCCAATTACGGGGATGTTTAATTCTTTAGCGATATTAAGTACAGATTGATGTCTACTGGCATCAAGTCCTCCCAATACAATACCGTCAGGTTGGTAGCTAATGGCTTTGCGTATCAAGGCACCTTGACGAACTTCTGAGCCTAGGCCGTCGATAAAACTTAAATTCCAATTTGTATTGGATATGGCTTCTGATATGCCTTGGGCAACAAAATACACTCCGTCATTTCTTAAGTCTGAAGCAACAAAGATAATGTGCTTCTCGTTCGCTAATGTGGGGCCGATAGTCGGTCCATCCCAACGATCTAAACTTCGAATTGCCTGATCAACTTTTTTCGATGCATCGTCGAGAGACGTATTCTCACCGCTGTAACTAAACATCACAGTAAAGAGAAGGCTAATTGCAATAAAAAATTTTAATATGGACATATTTTTTAATAACATCACTTAGTTTGAATAAAACGATGGCTGATAACACTTATTATTTCTAATAATGGTGTTATCAGCTAGTATTATTTTCAATAATATAGTTATACATTGTGAGAAAACTATGATTTTACA
Source organism: uncultured Marinomonas sp. (assembly GCA_947493575.1). Lineage (GTDB taxonomy): Bacteria > Pseudomonadota > Gammaproteobacteria > Pseudomonadales > Marinomonadaceae > Marinomonas. Next base: position 13,886 of record CANLRQ010000042.1, on the reverse strand, counting down.
AAAAAACACTTATTTCATTTTAGGAGTTAGCTTGTTTACCTCCTTAGTATTCGCAGACTCTACTTCCCAAGAAATGACTGGCGATGAGCGAAAGCTACATAACTTTCAACACACTGTGAGTGGTGCTAGTACGCCACTTAATAACCTTGTGCATGATACGGTGCGTATTGCTTTGATTTATCCCAGTGCTGATATTTCAGACTTCTGGATAAAAAACTATCAGGCAATGGTTGCTCGTTTAGAAGAATTGAATGTTTCTTATGTTGCAGATGAATTTCCATCACGTCAAATTGAGCATGCGCTTCAATCTAGATATGTTGATGAAGTGATTCATTCTGACGGTGGTTATGATTTCGTGATTTTTGGGCCATCTGAGTTAAATATCCAAGCGAATAACATTCAGGAATTATCTGCACGAACCGATTTTAAAACCTTCATTTGGGCTTTTCATACACCTAACCCGAATTGGGAATCTAAGCCAGATGCCTGGTTTGACTTTTCCAGTAGCATGGGCGCTGAAGCCTTGTGTGATGCTCTAGTGAATGGTATAGGTTCTGATATTCTGTTTGCTATGAATCGAGGTATCCCTGGAGTTACAGATACTCAACGTTCTCAATACTTTTCGAATTGTGTAGAAGATGAGGGCGATTGGATCAATATGTATGAGCATTTTGGGCAATACCAAAAAACTGGTGGAATCGATGGGGCTAATTTAGTTGTGAATAACTTCCCTGAAGTGACAGTGTTGCATAACGCAAACACCGCAATGACTATGGGAGCAATTGAAGCGCTGGACGGCCAAGTTGACTTTGAGAATCTATTAGTTACTGGTTGGGGCGGAACGGCAAAAGAAATTGAGCAAATCAAATCGAGGAAACTGTACGCGACACCAATGAGAATGAGTGATGATGTCGGTGTCGCAACAGCTGAAGCAATCAAATATTATTTGCAAGATAGAGAAGCAGAGATACCTAATATTTATCTAGGGCGTATTACGGTTGTTAATCGTGATATGTCACATGAGTTAATTGATAACCTATCTAAAGAAGCGTTTCGTTATTCTGGAGAAAATTAATTATTTTTCTTATCCTGTGTCGATGTTAAAGCCACAATGTTTGTGTTAAGAATTGAAAAACAGAAATTGATACCAATTGATAAAGTACGTTAGCGCTAATTTAATACTTAGCGCACTTTCCCACAGCAAAGAGTAAAGGATGAATATCATGTCAAATACAGTACCTAGCGTTGTTTTTAAAACACGTATTCGTAACGATGAATTAGGTGGTCCAAACCCGTTTGAATGGAAAGATGTTTCAAGTGATGATCTTTTCAAAGATAAAAATGTGGTTGTTTTCTCTTTACCTGGTGCTTTCACCCCAACGTGTTCAACATCTCACTTACCTCGTTTTGAAGAGCTTTACAGTGAATTTCAAGCACAAGGAATCGATGCCGTTATTTGTATTTCTGTGAATGATGCATTTGTTATGTATCAATGGGGCAAAAGCCAAAATGCAGAAAATGTTTTCCTACTACCTGATGGTAATGGTGACTTTACTCGCAAAATGGGTATGTTAGTTAAGAAAGACAATTTGGGATTCGGAATGAGAAGCTGGCGCTACGCTATGCATGTGGAGAACGGTGAAATTGTGAAAATGTTCTCTGAAGCTGGATTCCAAGACGATGCTCCATCAGATCCATTTGAAGTTTCTGATGCCGACACTATGCTGAATTATTTGAAAGCGCGCGCTTAATACATTTAGAGTGTTTTATGAAGCAGATGAATACATAAAGTGTTCATCTGCTTTTTTATTGCTTGTATAGGGATGTGGTCTGAAGGCGACACTTATGCACAGCAGCATCTTGAAATAAAAAATGTGGATAAAAGCGAGAGATATCACCAAGGTTATACTTAAAAAGTGCGTATTTTTTGATTTTTAGAGAGTCCTTTTAATAAAATCTTAGCAAGCGTAGTCGTCGTGCAAAGGTCTCTTAGAGAAATACGCCGCAAATTAACAGCTTATCTTGTGCCATTATTATGAACTTATTTAGAGAATCAATTGAAGACCCAGAAAACCTGCTAGAGGGTGATAGTATTGTTAAGTACTACGGCGAATTATTGTCGCTTGATGAAGCGGATCGCTATTGTGACCTCTTATTGGCAAATATTGAGTGGAGACAAGACGAAGCTATTATTCTAGGAAAGCACCTTACTACTAAGAGAAAAGTAGCTCTATATGCAGATAAAGCTTATACCTACACCTATTCAAAAATCACCAGACAGGCTTTACCTTGGACGCAGGATCTTTTGGATATTAAATCAATGGTTGAAGACAAGCTTGGTGAAACCTTTAATACATGTTTATTGAATCTGTACCATAATGGCAGTGAAGGAATGTCTTGGCACAGTGATGGAGAAAAGGATTTAAAAAAGCATGGAGTCATTGCTTCTTTAAGCCTAGGAGCGGAGAGGAAGTTTTCTTTTAAAAATAAAGCGACAGGTGAAACAGTATCAGTCTTTTTGGAACATGGGAGCTTGCTCACTATGTCTGGTACAACGCAAGATTTTTGGTTACACCGACTGCCGCCTACAACAAAGGTCAGTGAGCCCAGAGTCAATCTAACCTTTAGGAATATTATACGTTGAAGCCTTTGCACGACGAATACGCTTGCTAATACTTTGTTAAAAACAGACTCGTCTTATTATCACTCATGACTTCGTGCAAAGGCCTCACGTTAATTAAACTATCTGGAATGAGGTTTCAGCATCAGGTTTACCACAGGACTTTACTAAAACTAGGTTGGCTTGAGAAAAACCAATAGGTAATGTTTGATTAGAGCTATTGGTTCAAATTGGTTAACTCCAAGTATTAGGCACGAAAAGTCATGAGCAAAATGTCTTTTATCTTCACATCTACATTAACTTCTGCGGCAGCAAAATCCGCTTTTTGAACATCTTGTAAGAAAGGGTGAATTTCTCTTAGTTTTTTAATTGCAGCAGGGTCGTCGGCTAATAATACAGCAACATAAGAAAATGCATCGTAATAGCTAAAAGCTTGTTCTCTTAATACATTTAAGTACTCATCAACACAATCTTCACCAAATACTTGTCGCAGCGCAACAACCGCGGCATAAGTCGCTGCACCTTCGCAGAGTACAGTCATCTTGCGTTCATTGTGATGACTTCTAAAACCGAGAGGAAAGATATTATGGGACAGTTCGTGCATCACATCAGCGAGCAGTAAGACGTCATTGGTAAGGCTTTTTTGAGGGATCTGAATGGTATAAGAAAAAGGCTTCTCTGCATCAGAAAAGGAAGTCGATGGTGTTTGAGTATCAGCTCTTAGTTCAAACCCTAAAAATTCAGCTTCAGAGACAGGCTTCCCAAATAAAAACTCCACCGCTGGTAACCAAGACGAGCGTATTTTTTCAAGTTTACTTATCTCTACAGAGAGTGATTCTGACATGGTTAACACCTATTTCTGACTTTATTAGATAGTCGGCTACTATAAAGACTGTGAAGAAAATGTCTATAAGAGAGAGAAAAATGCGGCTAGATGAAAGGAAAACAACAGCCTTTATTTTAGTGAGACCTTTGCACGACTACGACGCTTGCTAAGACTTTGTTAAAAAAGGCTCGTCTTATCATCGCTCATGAATTCGTGCAAAAGTCTATTCGTATTGTCTTGACCTTCGTTATTGGATACAGAGTATCAATAGTTGGCTGTTCAGTAGTTCATTGACTTAGTCTCTAGGTTAGGTGTACTTGTAAACAGGATTGAATCAGAGACTTAAGTTGTTGTTTTATCAAAGGTAATTTATCCAAATCCACTTGGTACTGGCTTTGTTTAGCGAGTTCGTTGTTTAGATAGGTCGCTTGAGAGAGCTCTAGCTGTATGGCATGAATACCTTGTTCTGGTTGCCCAAAATGACGGGTAATGTAACCTCCTTTGAAACGACCGTTTGTCACTTGGTTATAGTGATTATCAAGCGTGCTTGAGACTGCTTGAATGAATCGATGGTCACAAGATGCACCTGCGTTGTTCCCCCAGTTGAAGTCAGGAAGAGTGCCTTCAAACAACATAGGAACATGAGCCGCGATACTGTGGGCATCAAATAATATGGCATAACCGAATTGCGCTTTTAAACGATCAAGTTCCTGAGCAATTGTTGTATGGTATGCCTGCCAAATTTGTTGTTTATATTGCTCTTTCTGTATCGGTTTGGGTTGTTGTCCATCATGAAACACCGGATTGGAATCAAATAATATCTCAGGGAATAAACCTGTTGTTTTAGTTTGATAAAGCGGTTTGTCATCTACTGGACGGTTTAAGTCAATGACATAGCGGGAGTAGTTTGCCTGAATACAACCGACACCTAATGATTCTAAAAAGTCATATAATTCAGGAATATACCAATCGGTATCGGGTAATTTTCTAGCTTGATCTGTTAAACCACGTTCGACCTCTGGTGTTAGCAATAAACCTGAGTGGGGCATACTGACTAATAGAGGTGTTTCACTTGGACGGAAGGTAAATGGATTAGTAATATCAATCATTATGCTGATACTCCATGGAGTACCCGTTGTTTCATTAATTGTCCGCCTAACCAGTAACTTAATTCTCCAGGGCTTTCTACATCCCAACAGACAAAATCTGCAACTTTGCCGATTTCTAAAGAACCATGTGAATCAGCTATGCCGAGTGCATTTGCTGCATGTATGGTAGTGCCTGCCAAGGTTTCTTCGGGAGTTAAGCCGAACAATGTGCAGCCCATGTTCATCATTAAACGTAATGATAATGCAGGTGACGTGCCGGGGTTAGAATCGGTAGCAATCGCCATAGGAATATTGTGCTGACGCAATAATTGAATAGGGGGATGCTGTGTTTCTTTTAGTGTGTAAAACGCCCCTGGTAACAACACAGCAACTGTGCCTGATTGCTGCATGGCAAGCACATCGTCTTCTTCAATAAATTCAATATGGTCCGCGGACAATGCATTAAAAGACGCGGCCAGTCGAGTTCCGCCTAATGAAGATAGCTGTTCTGCATGAATTTTTACCGGTAGGCCAAGCTCTTTAGCCGTTGTGAAATAACGTTGTACTTGTTCTGTACTAAAGGCGATGCCTTCACAGAACGCATCAACGGCGTCGGCCAAACCTAGAGTGACGATTTTCGGTAAAAGTGCGTCGCATAAATAATCAATATACTCGTCTTTATCATCAAACTCAGGGGGCATTGAATGAGCCGCTAAACAGGTACGTTTTACTGTCACATCGAGGGTATTGCCTAACTCAGTGGCCACCCGTAACATTTTAAGTTCACTTGCGAGTGACAGTCCGTAGCCAGATTTTATCTCTACAGTAGTGACTCCATCATGCATTAAATGTCTCAAACGACGCTGTGCACTGGTCAGCAAATCTGCTTCACTGGCTTCGCGGGTAGATTGAACACTAGATGCTATGCCGCCACCTTGTTTGGCGATTTCTTGATAACTGATGCCATTCAGGCGTTGCTCAAACTCTCCTGCTCGATTGCCGCCAAACACTAGGTGAGTGTGGCAATCTATCAACCCCGGTGTGACCCAACCGCCTTTAAAGTCGTGCTCTGTCTGAGCTTGATAGTTCGGTAAATCGCAGACTTGGCCTAACCAAGTAATGCGTCCACCGACAACACCAATCGCTGCATCTTTAATGACGTTGTAATAACCATTTTTCATTGTTGCGACGTGAGCACCGTGCCAAAGGCTATCGAAGATAAGCGGAGAGTCTAAGTGAGCCATAATTTACTCCGCAATGCTTGGTAACAAATTGGCTGGCATGATGCCATTATGAACTGCTTCAAGTAGCAAGTTGTTGGCCTTTTCAATGTCGGTCGCAAAGTAACGATCTTTATCGTAGAAAGGGACGCGTGCGCGTAATTCCGCGCGGACTTGCTCAAGACGTTCACTGGTTTTTAAAGGCGCTCGAAAATCGAGTCCTTGTACCGCGGACAATATTTCAACCGCTAAAATACCACGAGTATTTTCAGCCATGTCTTTTAGGCGGCGGGCTGCAAAGGTCGCCATAGAAACATGATCTTCTTGATTGGCTGAAGTTGGTAAACTGTCTACTGATGCAGGGTGAGCATAGCTTTTATTCTCGCTTGCTAGTGCGGCCGCTGTTACCTGAGCTATCATAAACCCTGAGTTTACACCGCCGTTATCGACCAAGAATGGTGGCAGCTTGCTGAGATTGCTGTCGATTAATAATGCCATTCGACGTTCTGATAAACTGCCTATTTCTGCAATTGCCAACGCTAGATTGTCCGCGGCCATAGCAACGGGTTCTGCGTGAAAGTTACCTCCAGAAATAATATCTCCTGAGTCCGCGAATACTAATGGGTTATCAGACACGGCATTGGCTTCGACACATAATACAGATGCTGTGTTGCGAATTTGCTCCAAGCAGGCACCCATTACTTGAGGTTGGCAACGCAATGAATAAGGATCTTGTACTTTCTCGCAGCCTTCATGGGAGTTACCCAGTTCACTGCTATCCCCTAAAAGGTGGCGATACGCAGCAGCGGCATCAATTTGTGTCTTGTGGCCACGAACTTCATGAATGCGTGCATCAAACGGGCTACGACTTCCTAATGCTGCTTCTACTGATAAAGCGCCACAGGTTACTGCCGATGCAAACAAATCTTCCGCTTCAAATAACCCTTCTAAGGCAAAAGCGGTTGATGCTTGAGTGCCATTTAAGAGAGCCAGACCTTCTTTTGGTGCTAAGGTAATAGGTTCTAATCCAGCAACGGCTAATGCTGTTTTACCTGACACGATTTCACCGTTATATCTGGCTTGCCCCTCACCTAATAGGATGACACTCATGTGAGCAAGCGGTGCTAAATCTCCCGATGCACCAACAGAGCCTTTTTTAGGAATACATGGATACACTTCTTTATTGATTAAAGTAATCAATGCTTCGATCACGGACAAACGAATTCCAGAGAAGCCACGAGCTAAACTGTTTACTTTTAATGCCATAATCAGCTTAACGGTTTTATCTTCCATGAATTCACCAATGCCGGCAGCATGAGATAACACAATACTACGTTGCAGCTCTTCTAAATCTTCTACAGCGATGCGTGTATTGGCTAATAATCCAAAACCGGTATTTATGCCGTAAACCGTACGGTCTTCTGCAATAACATCATTGACAACTTGAGTGCTGGCGTTAATAGCTGGAATAGCGCTCTTATCAAGGGTCAACTCAAGATGTCGACGACTGATTTGACGGAGGTCACTTAGGTTGAGTTGCCCCGGTTTTATGACTAATTTGAACATGTTGAGCCTCTAATTAACGATCTTAAATACACGCAGGCCCTTTATGTATAATGGCCTGCGTCTTTTATTGAGCTGTCGTATTTACTTATTGTTTGTGATCATTGGTAAATGCAAATTTTGTTCTTGAGCACAATCAATGGCGATTTGATAACCTGCGTCTGCATGGCGCATAACTCCGGTTGCAGGATCGTTTGTTAATACTCTGGCAATTCTTTCTGCCGCGTCATCACTGCCATCACACACAATGACCATGCCAGAATGTTGTGAGAATCCCATACCCACACCGCCACCATGATGTAAGGAGACCCAAGTTGCACCAGATGCGGTGTTTAGCAAAGCGTTTAATAAAGGCCAATCTGATACAGCATCGGAACCGTCTTGCATAGATTCGGTTTCTCGGTTCGGACTGGCGACTGAGCCTGAGTCTAGATGGTCACGACCAATTACGATTGGCGCCTTTAGCTCCCCACTGCGTACCATTTCATTGAAGGCTAGTCCTAATTTAGCTCTTTGACCAAGTCCAACCCAACAAATACGTGCTGGCAAACCCTGAAATTGAATGCGCTCACGAGCCATGTCTAGCCAATGATGTAAGTGCGCATCGTCGGCAATCACTTCTTTTACTTTTGCGTCCGTTTTGTAAATGTCTTCAGGGTCACCTGATAATGCAGCCCAACGGAAAGGGCCTATGCCTCGGCAAAATAGTGGGCGTATGTAGGCAGGGACGAATCCGGGGAAATCAAATGCATTTTCAATCCCTTCTTCTAATGCCATTTGACGAATGTTGTTTCCATAATCAAACGTCGGAATGCCCATTTTCTGGAATGCCAGCATCGCTTCAACGTGTTTCGCCATGGATTTCTTAGCGGCTTTAACTGTGTCTGTTGGATGTTTCTTAGCATTCTCACGGTATTCTTCCCAACTCATGCCTATTGGAAGGTAGCCATTTAAAGGGTCATGTGCGGAAGTTTGATCCGTAACCATATCAGGACGAATACCACGACGTACCATTTCAGGCAAAATGTCCGCGGCATTACCACAGAGTCCAATAGAAATGGCTTTGCCTTCTTTGGTGTATTTAGCGATACGGGCTAGTGCATCATCTAAATCCGTCGCTTGTTCGTCTAAATAGCGTGTTTTAAGGCGAAAGTCGATGCTGACTTGTTGGCATTCAATATTTAAAGAGCAGGCTCCTGCTAATGTCGCTGCTAATGGTTGAGCGCCACCCATGCCACCTAAACCAGCGGTGAGTACCCAGCGGCCAGACAGATTACCATCAAAATGTTGGCGTCCTGCTTCAACGAATGTTTCGTATGTACCTTGCACAATACCTTGGCTACCAATGTAGATCCAAGATCCTGCTGTCATTTGTCCATACATGGCTAAACCTTTGGCGTCTAACTCATTAAAATGCTCCCAGTTAGCCCAATGTGGGACGAGATTTGAGTTAGCAATTAAAACACGTGGGGCGTGACTGTGTGTCTTAAATACACCCACAGGCTTGCCGGATTGGACTAATAACGTTTCGTCTTCTTCAAGGTTCGTTAAGGTTTCAACAATTTTGTCATAACTCTCCCAATCCCGAGCTGCGCGACCAATACCGCCATAAACAACCAACTCTTCAGGATTCTCTGCAACTTCAGGATCTAGGTTATTCATTAACATACGCATTGGCGCTTCGGTTAACCAAGATTTAGCCGTCAGTTTTGTACCTGTGGCGGCTTTAACAACGCCTTGACGATAGCGCGGATTAGGGGAGGTTTTATGAGTCATTTTGATGAATACCTTATAAAATAGAATCTTTAAATGTATATACAACTTGATGTAAAAATAAATTCTCTGTCTTTGTTTTGCAAGTTTTTTAGCGATTAAATGGCTATTTTTTGCTAAATAGAGGTTTTAGGTTTGTTGTTTTACTTTTTATTGTATATACAAATTAATTTCTATTACACTCACACCATATGAACACTGCATGAAGTATAAAATGATGGGGGGATGAATATGGGCGGTCAGTCTGGTTATTATTTTTCAAGTCAAGCACTGCTTGAAACTGGTTGGGAAAAAGATGTTTTATTTAAAGTGTGTGATGGTTACTTTGAATCAATCCAACCAAATAGCACACCTCCTTCTCATGCTGTTTATCTTGATGGCTTTATGCTTCCAACCATGGCTAATGTTCATTCCCATGCATTTCAGAGAATTATGGCAGGTGCTGCGGAAGTCAGTTTAAATCCTAATGACAGCTTCTGGAGTTGGCGTGATCTGATGTACAAAGTGGTTCAGAAACTCTCCCCTGAAGACGCTCAGATTATTGCTACACAGCTTTATATTGATATGTTAAAAGCGGGTTATACCCAAGTGGGCGAATTTCATTATTTGCACCACGCCCAGCAAGGTAAATCCTACAGTCAGCCGGAAGAAATGGCTTTACGCATAATAGAAGCGGCGAATGTGTCTGGTATAGGTTTGACGCTATTGCCAGTGCTTTACTCTCATTCTGGTTTTGGTGGTCAATCGCCAGCAGCAGGCCAGTCTCGTTTTATACATTCCACTGAATCTTACCTTGATCTACAAGAAGCTTGTGGAAAAGTGCTGGTGGACCAACCTCTACATCGTTTGGGTATTTGTTTTCACTCGTTACGAGCGGTGACTCAATCTCAGATAGATACAGTATTGCAAACTCTTGACCAAAATAGAGTGATACACATCCATATCGCAGAACAACAAAAGGAAGTACAGGATTGTTTGAATTGGAGTGGCCAGCGACCTGTGGAATGGTTGCATAACAACGTAGGTTTAAATGATCGTTGGTGTTTAGTGCATGCGACACACCTTAATCAGCAAGAAGTTAAAGACATAGCTAAGAATCGAGCTGTTGCTGGTTTGTGTTTAACTACGGAAGCCAATTTAGGTGATGGTATTTTTCCTGCCGTGGCATTTGAGCAGGCAAAGGGGCGTTGGGGAATTGGTTCTGATAGTCACGTTAGTTTATCCATTGTCGAAGAACTACGAACTCTAGAATATGGACAGCGTTTACGTGATCAACAACGTAATCGCTTATATCGTCCAGATCAAACTCGGGTTGGAGATAACTTGTTTACACAGGCATTACAGGGTGGCAATCAAGCTTGTGATGTTCGTTTGGGGTTAAAGGTGGGGCATCGAGCAGACTTTATGGTGCTAGATTCATCTCACCCTTTTATGGCCGCAAGCAAACCGGAAGATGTGTTAAATCGCTGGTTGTTTGCATGTAATGAGAACTTAATCAAAGATGTTTTTGTTGCTGGAAAACAGGTTATTAAAGCGTTCAGGCATGAGCAGGATGATTTGAGCCGCTTGGCATTTACCCAAGTGATTAAAAAGGTCATGTACGATGAATAGTGAATCGGTAATGTCCTTTTCAGATTTAGAAACACTGCAAAGCAATTTTTCAAAAAAGCAGTTACAGTTATTTTTATATGATTGAAAGAGGTACTGATTGAGATGATGCCTCTTTTTTAGATGTTTGTTGCTCTGATTTTGCAGCTTTGCCAATATCAAGTCTCTAATTGATTAGCGCCCAAAGTGGCCAAATAGTTGAAAGCGACTTCCTGGATATAATAAACGAGCTGCGGTAACTATATTATTACCTGACCATGTGCGGCGTTTAATTTGCAGGCAAGGCTCTTGACTCTTAATGCTTAAACGCTCGCATTCGATGCTTGTTGGTAAAACCGCTTCTACTAAATGCTCTCCTTCTGTCATTGGTGCAACTTGCATTAAATATTCATAGGATGTGCGCTTTGTGAAATCTTGTTGGTCATATTCTGGTGCTAATGATGTGTTAACCACTCGTTCTTCAATCTGAATCGGTAACTCATTCTCAAAGTGTAAAACAACGGAGCGAAAAATATCGTGATTGGTGCGGATACCTAACATCATGGCTTCTTCAACAGAAGCTTTACCCGGTTCAAGAGTGAGTAATTCTGCTCGGTGCTGGTGACCCCTGTTAGAAATCTCATCAGCTATATTATGTACTTCAAAAAGTGCTGAATGAGCTTTCTTTTTAGCAACAAAAGTCCCCAACCCCTGTTGACGTGTAAGCAAGCCTTCCGCTGTTAGTTCCCTCAATGCACGATTGACGGTCATTCGACTTACGCCAAGTGCTTTCACCATTTCTAGCTCTGATGGGACGCGTTGATTTTCTTCCCATTCACCAGTAGATATTTTGTGGGTAATTGCTTGCTTTACCTTGGCGTAGATAGGCTGTTTTGTAGTGGGTAAGCCAGTAAATAAGTTACTGAGCATTGACTCTATTTCTTGGTTCACAGGCATACCGAATTCAATAAAAGGTTAGGAATTATATCGTGAATCACAATTTTCAAACAACTGATCGTTTATCTGGAGAAAAAATGAACTCTATACTATTTATAATGTCCTAGTTAGGTGCATTTTAATGTTCTAAGTACGGTTTGAAAATTTATTCAAGGAGATAATTATGAAAAAAGTGATTCCAGCAGCTTTATTAGCCTTATCAATATCCGCGCCCGCATTTGCAGTAGACGGTATGATTAATGTTCAGAGCAAGCACTCAGTACAAGAAACGGCGGATAAAATGGAGGGGGTACTGAAAGAGAAGGGCATGACAGTGTTTAATCGAATTAAACACTCTGAAGGTGCAAGTAAAGTAGGGGTCGAGTTGCGAGATACGGAATTGGTCTTGTTTGGTAACCCAAAAGTGGGCAGCCCTCTTATGGCTTGTTCACAAAGTATTGCGATTGACTTGCCGCAAAAAGCCCTTATTTGGGAAGATGAATCACAAAATGTTTGGATTTCTTATAATGATCCAAAATACTTAGAGAAAAAGCACAACCTTGTAGGATGTGAAGCAGTGATTGAAAAAGTGGGTAATGCCCTTGCTGGCATAACAAAAGCAGTGGCATCTTAAGTCGCATTATTGACGCTAATAAAATGAATGAGTCTGTGTAATAGGAATAAAACCCATCAATATCAAGGGTTTTATTCCTTTTTTGTCTTGGTGAGTGTTGGTGCCCAATCCATTGCCCAATCACCTAGCGGTTCTAAATGATTAAAAAGCGCTCGACCGTCTTCGGTTAAACTGTAGCCATCAGGTGCTTTCTCTATTAATTTTGCCGCTCTTAATTCCTTCAAACGTGTGTTTAGCACGCTGGGTGAAGCAGAGCCACATTGATACTGTAAGTCTCTAAATGTTCTATTACAAGCACTTAAATTCCACAAAATGCCCATTGCCCAACGACGTCCTAGTAAATCAAATAACACCATAATGGGTTGACCGCTTTCTGACCCTCTGACTGGATGGCCCATTTGGGGTAAGTCGTTATTACTCGCGGCCTTGTTATTTTTCCCCTTGTAGGATTCTTCTTTATTCATAATCTTATCTTTCGACATAGGGCTTCTTAAAAATGAACCGCTACTTTTTTAGTAGCGTTTGATTGAATTAGAAGATATGCTACTGATTTAGTAGCAACTTAGAAGGATACTATGACAAACAAATCATCACTAATCAATGCATTGCTTTGGCTTATATTGGCTTTAATGTGGGGGTCTTCTTTTTCGATGATTAAGTTGGGTGTTGCTAGTATCGATCCAGTTGTTTTAGTGGCAGGGAGAATGACAATTGGCGCAGTGCTTATATTTTGTGTGATGACATGGATGGGGCAAAAACTTTCAAGTAATAGGCAGATTTGGTTTTCTTATTCTGTAACCGGGCTACTAGGCAGTACAATTCCTTTTTTATTGATTACTTATGGAGAGCAGACGGTTGATAGTGCTCTAGCCGCAATTTTAATGGGGATCGCCCCTGTCGCTACGGTAGTGTTTGCTTCAATTGCTTTACCTGAAGAGAAATTAACAAAAAGAATACTATTGGGGCTTTTATTTGCTGTGATTGGTGTTGTTATCTTAGTGGGTCCAAGTGCGTTGTCTCATTTAGGCGATGATTTCTCGGGTCAGTTATCTATTATAGGAGCTACATTCTGTTACGCTTTAACGACTGTGTATGTTAAGTCTAGTGTTAAGCGCCCTGCTTTAGAAATGGCTTCAGGCTCTATGTTGGTTGGAGCGCTTTCTATCTTATTAGTTTCGATTGTTATGGGGGAAAATGTATTAAATGTTGAACCAACAATGGCATCACTCGGAGTGGTTGTTTATTTAGGCTTATTGTCTACTGGTTGTGCAAATCTGATTTATTTTTATCTTGTTCCTAGAATCGGAGCTACTCGCATGTCTCAAATTAATTTTGCAGTTCCTGCATTTGGAAGTTTGATTGGATTCTCTTTTATGGGGGAAGAGGCATCTATGAATCAAATTATTGCTTTGGCGGTGATTGGGCTGGCAATCTATTTAGTCTTATCAGGTGTAAATAGACAATCTCAAAAGGTACAGCCTAAATAAGAAGCCTAATCTAGATTCGTTCAATAGTTTGTTTTGTATAAAAAATGTACTGTCTTGACCCTTTTTAAACTTATATTCACTTTTTATTAAAAAACTGCATAAAAGGGTTGCACTAAATCTGTAGATCCTTAATATACGCCCTCGCTGACACG
>CANLRQ010000041.1 GCA_947493575.1 uncultured Marinomonas sp. | reverse complement strand
GCTCAAAGGCGTCAAATAGCTCGGGCCAGTTGTACTTGCGGTAGGTTGCCATGGTTTGCTCCTTAGGTAAAAGAAGCAAAAGGTTACCTGCTGGATGAGCTTATTGGGAGATGGGGTTCGATTGGCGCTTACTTAATAAAAAGGCCTTCTAATCGAACCTCCCAATCCTGACTCCCCTTTGTTTGGTTTGGGTGGTTTTTTTATGTGCAGTTCACCATTACCCTCTTTTTAACCTTTGTCTAATGCGACTCAATGCGACGGCTGTAATGCCAAGGTAGGAGGCGATTTGTTGTTGGGGGATTTTGTTTTTTAGTTCAGGGAAGTCGGCACAAAAATCCAGATAGCGTTTTTCAGCAGAGTCTTTTACAAAGGCGCTTTCCCGCTCCTCTTTAATGATAAATACTTGTTCTAAGAAGTGGCAATAGCATTCGAGAAAACCCCTATCGTGACGCATTTCTTGGAAAAATGCTTGCCAATGATAAGAAATAATCATGCTGTCTTCGACTGCTTGAATACCAAAGAGAACGGGAGATTGAGTTACCATAGCGCGCGTGGAGCCAATGATTCGTGGGCTTTTGGCAAAAGTTTGAGTAAACTCTTTGCCTGCTTCTGAAACACTGACATATCGAACCAATCCCGTGTGCAAAAAGTACAAACGTTCAGCGCATTCGCCTTGCTGAAAAAGGTAATCGCCTTTTTTAATAGGATGTATGTCGATAGGTTGAGTCAGTTTACTCCAGTCAATTTTATGACCCATATCATTAAAATAGGCTTGAAAACTGTCTTGTAGTTGCTGACTATCCATTATGTTTTCCTTTCTGCTTCCCCTTTTGAAAAGCTGAATGCATGCTACACATGACTACTTTTCTGTGGGTTGTGAATTGGTACTTTATTGCCAAACTGCTTACTTCCAATCAACAGGAAAGCCAGCCATAACAAGAGTAAACCTACCAAAAATCCAATACTTAATAAATCGCTTAATTGGCTATAAGAAAACGCGGTATAACACGCGACCCAGACAGGAATTGTATAGGAAAAGGCCAGTAAACGGCTCGCACCAACAGTAATAACTAGACGTTGTTGAAGTATGAAAGTAAACAAAGTCGTAAAGACAGTTAGGTACAGTGCATTGATCCAAAACCCGCTGGCATGCCATTTAACTTGGGGCAAATCTCCCCAAATTAGTGTAATAGGAATCAACCAAATAGAGCCGAATAGCATGATCATAAATGCTCCTGCTAATGGTTGTTGTGATTTTCCCCATTTCTGAACGGAAACCACATGTAGCGCCAGTAAAGTGCAGGCGATTAAAAAGATGGAATCTCCTTTATTCCAATCAAACTGGGCCATATTTTCCCAGATATTATAAGAATCTGATGTTTGTGTGCTAAAAAGCACTAAGCAGGCTCCCGTCGAACCAATGACAAAACCGCATGCTTTGCGTAAGTCTAGCGACTCTTTTAACCAGAGGCGTGTAATGGCCACGCCTATTAGTGGGACTAAGGTATATAGCACCGATGTTTTTAGTGGTGTGGTGAATTTTAATGCCATAAAAAGTCCTATAAAGAAGCCTACTAAGGATCCGCTAATAAACACATATTGCATCACTCTTTTGAATGAACTTAGCAGTTGATAAAGTGCTTTGGCTAGGCTTAATCCTTCTCGTTTCCATTGCCAAGTTAACAATAAAAAGACGATTAGCAAGGCCAATAAAAAGCGAAAGCCAGAAGTGGCTATTGGGCTGGCATAGTCCACCATATTGCCTGAAACAATAAAGGACGATGCCATTAACCAAGCCCAAATAAACAAAGTCATAAGAGCACTCATTATGAAGCCTGCTGTTCTTTTGATAGTTCAAGCAGCTTAGGAGCGAGAAAGCGCTCAAATAGATGTTCGGCAATAGAGTGGTCAAGAGCAAGATGAAAATCTATGGTCAGTTTGTTGTGTAATGCTTTAGGTGTTGTGACGAGCTCTGTTTCTTCCTTTCCATTAATACGCGTCATAAACGTATGATTTTTTAAGGCAATAATACATTGGTCACTTTTTAAACTGACAACCAAATTATTTACAAAACCAGCATTTGGAGACTTGTGGGAAAAGAAATGCCCTAGCTCGCAATCGGCATCAGAATAATCCGCTAAATCAAATCGATACAAAGTGAAGAAAGCGCCGTCTTTCCAAATTTGTAAATCGTATTCGAGGGTATCCAATTGCTTATCAGAAGACAAAGAAATGATTCGGTAGGTTTCAGAGCCAATTTTTTGTTCTTTATCCACGGCTAATAAAAGTGGTGAATTTGGGCCATATGCCCCAAACCCAGTATCAACTAAATAAGTACTTGCTTGGTGTTTTAGCAAGGTCACCCTATGGGTTCTCGGTGCTTTTTTCTCTTGATTATAAAGTACACGTGCTAGCTTTAATTCAACGTCGTAGCCTAGCTCTTTTAGTAGTTCAAAAGTAAGTTTATTGTGTTCAAAGCAGTATCCACCTAAACCTCGGGTAACAATTTTATTACTGAGTTCGTCTACCTCTAATGGCATTTCTTCACCCAATACCACGGCTAGGCTATTGAAGCTGTATTTTGCAATGTGCTTGTTTTGCAATTCGGCCACAAAATCTAGAGAAAGCTCTACTGGAATGTTAAGTTCCAAATCGGTTAGATAATTTTGCAAACTATTGGATAAAGTCATGATAGTCATTCCTATTGATTGTTATACGAAAAGGCTTTAAAGGGTTAAAGTGTCAATGAGGTAAAGAATAGGGGAGATGCCAAGGGAAAGAATTAACCTAGGTTAATTAAGGCAATTAATTTGAAAAAAAATGAATTTCACAAATTGTGAAGGTTAAAAATAATGAGAGTATAAAAAATACTCGTCCATTTTTCGGTTGAGAGTGTTTTAACAAAGCGGGTACCATTAAGTCTCATTAATGTCGGTATTCTCAGAATGTTAGTGACAGATAAAAAAACCATAGAAGCCTATTATCAAGCACTGGTAAACCGCGAGTCAGATCATGTGGGGATATTCTATGTTGGGGTAAAAACCACATCGGTCTTTTGTATTGCGACCTGTCGTGCGAGAAAACCTAAGTTTGAAAACGTGGTGTTTTATACCCAGTTTAAAGAGGCTTTAGCTGCGGGTTTTCGCCCTTGCAAAGTATGCAAGCCGACAGAAAACGCCAATGAAGCACCGGAAGTCGTTTTACAGGCCATGAAAATGGTAAGAGATAATCCAAAGGAAAAAATAGCGGATAAACAACTGCGGGAAATGGGCATAGCCCCTGAATTGGTTAGGCGCTGGTTCAATAAGCATTATGGCATGACATTTCAAGCGTATCAGCGTATGTATCGTATAAATAATGCGTTTAAAGAGTTAAAGGACGGCAAGAAAACCACGGATACAGCGTTTGATACAGGATATGATTCATTAAGCGGCTTTGGTTACACTTATAAAAAACTCATCGGGAAATCACCATCAAAAAGTATGAATAACCACATTATCTTAATCAGTCGATTTACAACTCCTTTGGGACCCATGTTTGTATGCGCTACCGATAACGGAGTGTGTCTACTTGAGTTTTCAGACCGAAAGAATCTAGAAGCTGAGTTTAAAGACATTCAAAAGCGTTTGGATGCAAGCATAGTTACTGGTGAAAACGATTTTACAAAACAAGCCAAAAAAGAAGTGTTGGAATATTTTGAAGGAACGCGAACTCAGTTTACCTTGCCTTTGATTACACCGGGCACAGAGTTTCAAAATCAAGTATGGCAATGCTTGCAGGATATTCCATATGGAGAGACTCGTTCTTACCAGCAGCAAGCAGAACATATAGAACGACCGAAAGCCGTAAGAGCGGTTGCTTCTGCTAATGGCAATAATCGTATTGCTATTGTGGTTCCCTGCCATCGAGTAATAGGTAAAGACGGTTCTTTAACAGGCTATGCCGCAGGTTTAGAGCGTAAACGTTGGTTGTTAGAACATGAGAAAACCATTTCCATGAGCGCAGTAAAAGAGCAGTAAAAGAGCAGTAAAAACGGTGAATGAAAGTCGTGATCAGAGTGAAGCTTGTCAGAACCATTCCTACCGATAAGGCGCAAAAGTAAAACAGGACTTTTGCGCCTTACTTTATTCTACTGCTTAACTTCTGCCATAAGTGGTGTAGAATTCTGCATCAATGATCTTTTTTAATTCGATCTTTTTGTCAGCTTACTTTTTGAGAGCCGTATGAACGCCATTCCTTCCGCTATTCAGCAACGATTAAAAACCTTAAATGAGCGACAGCTAGATGCAGTAAAACGTATCGAAGGGCCTTTGTTGGTCTTAGCAGGGGCAGGGAGTGGTAAAACCAGTGTAATCACAACCAAAATTGCTTACCTCATACAGGCTTGTCACTTTAAGGCCAGCTCCATCATTGCCGTGACCTTCACCAACAAAGCCGCGCGGGAGATGAAAGAGCGTGTGCAAAGCATGTTGAGTAAAACCGAAAGCCGTGGATTGAAGATTTCTACTTTTCATACTCTAGGGCTGAATATCCTTCGAAAGGAGTACCACAAAGCGGGATTAAAATCGGGCTTTACCCTGTTTGATTCTCAAGATTCTTTAGCACTGGTAAAAGAAATTTTAGACAAAGAGTTTAATCAACAAACGGATGAAGCGGCCTATTGTCAGTACACAATATCCGCTTGGAAAAATGACATGACGGCGCCTAACCAAGCTGTCACCAATGCGGATACCGAAGAGTTGCTGCTTGCCGCTCAAGTCTATACTCAGTATCAACGTTACTTAAAAGCCTATAACGCGGTAGATTTTGATGACTTGATACTAATGCCTGTGCAATTACTGCAAGAACATGAAGCCTTAAAAGACAAGTGGCAAAAAAAGGTACGTTATTTGCTGGTTGATGAGTGCCAAGACACAAATACCAGCCAATATGAATTGATTCGTATTTTGGCAGGCTATCGGAAAAACTTCACCCTAGTAGGAGACGACGATCAGTCCATCTATGCATGGCGTGGCGCCAGACCTGAAAATTTAGAGCAACTCCAACGTGATTATCCAAATCTAAAATTGGTTAAGTTAGAGCAAAACTACCGTTCTACGAAAACCATTCTAAAGGCCGCCAATACATTAATTGCCAACAACCCTCATGTGTATGAAAAAGCCCTTTGGAGTGATTTAGGTATAGGTGACCCGATTCGAGTTATGATGACGCGCAACGAAGAAGCCGAATCCGAACGTGTAGCTGCGGAAATTCAATCACGCCATCTTCGTCATGACATTCCCTACAAAGACTTTGCCGTCTTGTATCGTGGTAATCATCAAGCCAGATTACTTGAGATCAAGCTGCAAGCCTACCGTATTCCTTACAAAATTAATGGCGGTACTTCATTTTTTGCTCGGGCTGAAATCAAAGATCTAATGAGCTATTTACGCTTGTTAGTGAATACCGATGACGACAATGCCTTTCTAAGAATCATCAATTTACCGCGCCGAGACATTGGCCCAGCAACTCTAGAAAAAGTAGGTAACCTCGCTACAGAGCACAACCTCAGCTTATTTGAAGCCAGTGGCCTAGCCGAATTAGAAGAACGGGTCACCGGCAAATCACTGCGCAGCTTACAAGAATTTGAAAAGTGGCTACGTAATTTAAGAGAGCGTCTAAAAGGTGCCTCTCCCGTACCTGTTATCGAACAAATGATTCATGACATAGATTACTATGGCTGGCTTCAAGAACAAGCCAGCACGCCAACCGCCGCAGACAGACGCATTGAAAATGTACGCTTCTTGCTGGAATCCATTCAAAGGATGATGGAAAGTGCATGGGAAGAAGACCCAAATGCAGAGTTAGACCAAGCCATTAGCAAGCTACTTTTAATTGATATGCTAGAACGTCAAGAAGACGAAGAAGACGAAGACAAGGTACAACTTTTGACTCTGCACGCTTCCAAAGGGCTAGAATATCCCCATGTATTCTTATTGGGTTGTGAAGAAGAATTACTGCCCCACAGAAACAGCATAGAAAATGATGATATCGAAGAAGAGCGTCGTTTAGCCTATGTGGGTATCACCCGTGCTAAACGCACCTTATGCATTACCTTAGCGTCTAAACGTCGCCAATATGGTCAAGAAATTGACTGTCTTCCCAGTCGTTTTTTAGATGAACTGCCGCAAGAAGACTTGCAGTGGGAAGGCCGTGGAGACGAATCCGCAGAGGTAAAAAAAGAGCAAGGCAAAGCATCGCTTTCAGCATTAAAAGCCATGTTGAATTCTTAACTCTGTAGGAAAAGCTTAGTGACATTTTAAGCAAACGTATTTGAAGTTGAAAAGGATGTAAGAGCTGTTAAAAGTTTGAATTCATTTTCCCTCATTGGGAAAATAAATTGCAATAATTCTATTTTTTCCCATAATGGGAACTCTATATAGAAACACTTTAATAGGTGATTATATGAATATTAACCCGATTAAAAACGACGACGATTTGGACACCGTTGTGTTACGAATGCGTCAATTACGAGATGCAAAGCCCGATACTCCAGAAGGGGATGAGCTGGAAGTATTGGCGATTCTTACCGAAGCCTATGAAAAGAAACACCACTCGATTGAAGCACCAGATCCTATAGACGCCATTAAATTCCGCATGGATCAGATGGGGCTGAAGGACGCAGATTTGGTCGCATTTCTTGGGCAACGCAGTCGAGTGAGTGAAATATTGAAAAAGAAAAGACCCTTGAATCTAAGAATGATCCGTAATTTACACAAAGGGCTCCACATTCCATTAGCATCACTTATCCCAGATTATCCATTAGATAAAAGTGTTAGCTAAAAATGTTAGAGAGCGTGGTTTTATTAAGCATTATCTAAATCGGATTCCGTGTAGTAGGATCTGATGTCAACAGTCGTAAAAGAAAGGTTTGCTTGCTGACTTAATCGGACTGAACTCTTTTATGGAACATCGTGTTTTTTGAATAGAAAGAACAAAAAGGAGAAAACATGTTAGATCCACTTTCCTTGTTAAGTATTGGGTTGGCGTTTTTTGTTATTGCCGTCTCCCCCGGCCCTGCCACATTATCAAATGCCACCATTGCCATGAGCCGAGGCCGAAAAGCCAGTTTAGTCTATGGGGCGGGTTTATCCTTGGGGTTGTTATTTTGGGGCATTATTGCGGCCAGCGGTATGGGAGCCATTTTACAAAGCTCCGTGTATTTATTGATGGCATTAAAAGTGTTTGGTGGCATGTATTTATTATGGCTGGCGTTTTTATCTGGCAAGTCGGCGTTGAACCCCAGTGACAGTAAAATAACGGAAGTTGACTCACGTGTTTCAAATAAAGAGTGGTTAATACGTGGTTTTATTTTAAACATTTCCAACCCTAAAACCGTCATTGCTTGGATGGCAGCCTTATCGGTTGGAATGGGAGCCAATGATGGGATATTGTCCCTCACTGCGGGTGTCATAGTGTGTACCCTAGTTGGATTTGCAGTCAATGCTATGTATTCACTGTGCTTTTCACTTAGTGGCATTATGTATGGCTATCAAAAAGCAAGCCGTTGGATTAATGGCATTGCCGCTGGTTTATTTGCGCTTTCTGGCGTCGCGTTATTTCGCTCAGCATTAAAAGACAATCCACAAATCTAGTTGCTGGTATTTGTTTATGAATTATCAAGAATTTAATGATTTTTGTTCCTCCCTTAAAGCCACAACATATGTAGTGCAATGGGGGGGCGCTCATGTATGGAAAGTGGGCGGCAAGCTCTTTGCGGTAGGCGGATGGGCAAAAGATATCGAGCCTGATGCAGACCCCAAATCAGCCTATACATTTAAAGTATCCGAGTTTAATTTTCACTTCTTAAGTGACGAACCTGGCTATCGTCCCGCGCCTTATTTGGCTTCACGAGGTATGAAATGGATTCAACAGTTTGATGGTACAGACGAGGATCTACGTTATTACCTAGAAGAATCCCATCGCATTGTCTCTTTGGGTCTAACGAAGAAGAAACAGAAAGAGCTTGGTCTGAATCAAGAATAAGCGCTGGGTACATATGTAGGAAGAACCTCTAGCACCTCATATTCAAATGGTTTTAAGAAATAAACATGGGAGCGAAAGTGATGGCTAAGTCGTTAAACGAGTTAAGGAAAAAAATTAAGCTAGAGGTGCAAGTCGCTGCTAGAGCAAAAGCAGTTGGTATTGTTGCCGAAATGTCATTGGCCGAGGTGAGAAAAACAAGAGGAACAAATCAATCTGTGCTGGCTGAACGAATGAACATAGCGCAACCGAACATTTCACAAATTGAAAATCGTCCAGATGCACTGGTTAGTACATTAAATCAATACATTGAAGCGCTTGGGGGGAAACTAGAAATTCACGCAAAATTCCCTGACGGTCAAGACGTTGAGATATCACAGTTTTCATCAATGAAATGATAAGAGACCTTCCTTAATCAACGCCGTATCAAATACGCGTTTGAAGAGAGTTAAAACAAAGCATCAATATTTTGCGCTAGCTGAATGTCTTTTTCCGTTAACACATTACCCGCATCATGGGTGGTAATATTGATCACGCAACAGCTAAAACTTACTTCCATGTCTGGGTGATGCATTATCCGATTAGCCTCCCAAGCCACCGCGTTGACAAACGACATGGTTTTTAAAAAGCCTTTAAACTCAAACGCTTTGCGTAATTTCTTACCATCAACAACTTCCCAACCTTCGCCCAAGGTAGCCAGTTGCTTTTCAATATCAAACGCATTTTCTATGGTTGAATCACTCATGTTATTACCTATTTATTCGCTAATTTAAGATCAGACTGCTTGTTTCGCCGCTGGTGGATAAGTTGGGGAAAAGTCCCCAAGTTCTTTTGACTCAGCCAAAAGCGCTAAAATATCTTGTTCTAATGTGGAAAACAAATCGCTAAAGTCATCAATAACAAAATACAAAGGCTGGATAATATCGATGCGGTAGGGCGTTCGTAAGGCAATTAAAGCATCAAAGGTTTTGATTTGAGGTTTGCCAGAGACACAAAACTGAGTCTCACCAATGGAAGACAGAATGCCACCGCCGTAAGCTTGTAAGCCTTTTTCTGTGTTTATCAGACCAAATTCAATGGTGAACCAAAACAACCTAAATAATCGAGATCTGTCTTTAGGTTCTGCCAGCAAAGCCAGTTTACCGAACTTCTCCATAAAGTCCGCATAATGCTGATTCACCAACAGCGGCGTATGGCCAAAAAGCTCGTGGAAAATGTCCGGCTCTTCAATGTAATCCAACTCTTCGGGAATGCGTATAAAGGTCGCCGCCGGGAACTTCTTATTCGCCAGCAATGTAAAAAACGCTTTAGGTTGAATGATTGCAGGAACTGGCTCTACTCCCCACCCCGTCCTTTCGTTTAATACTTTATTAATGTCTGGAATTTGGGGAATGCGATCTTTTGGGAAGTTCAGAGCGGCCAACCCTTCGTAAAATGCCTCACAAGCTTTCCCCTGAATGACTTGGCTTTGGCGCTCCATCAAAACAGCCCAAGTGTTGTTTTCTTCCGCCGACCACTGAACGTATCCGTGATCGTCAACGGGCCTAGATATGTAGGTATGACCTTTCATTTTGAACCCCTCTAAAATGCGTTGTGCCATCGCGTAGAAAATTGACTTTTGCTAGGCTGCTCTGCTTTTAACTATATTACGGATGTTTCAAAAAGGGGAACTGAGTAGGGTGCCAAATAACGGTTGAATTGCATAAAATCGTACAGAAAAATAGACAGTCGAGCCTAAGGTGAAACTCTGTTTTGGAGACTGATGTTACCGCAACAAAGGCCGTTCCGTACTACGCTCGGCTTGTCATTGGCACTTGTAGATAGGCCCAAAACAAAGTAGAAATAACACAGAAGGATGAAAAAGGGAGGAATAAAATGAAAGACATCAACAAACGCTTTGCTTTTATTAAGAATATTGTAGGGTGGGAAGGGCAAATAAACGCCACCCACATCATGGAAAAATTCCAACTGACTCGACAAGCGGCCAGAACCGTCTTGCAACAATACCGAGATCACTTCCCTGACCACCTGAATTATGACGCATCGAATAGAGCATTTCTCGCAACAAAAGCCTTTGATGATGGCTTCATTAACAGCTTGTCCACTCATTCATTTGAACAGTATTTGGCCATTATCGCGGCAGATATCAATGTTCAAATAGACGCGCACTCTACGTTTATCCACGAAGTAGAAGCACCACTGCGAAATATTAACCCTTTACAAGTACGACCAATCCTACGAGCCATACGGGAGAAGCTCGCCATAGACATTGGTTACATATCTCTCACCAGCCCCGATTATTTAGACCGAATAATTCAACCGCATTCACTGATTTTTGATGGGCTACGGTGGCACGTAAGAGCCTATTGCAATAAAAACCAGAGTTACCGTGATTTCACCTTGTCACGTTTTAATGGTGTGGCACATTTTGAGGGAAAAGCCACCAATTTCGAAGAACAAGACGAGTTATGGAATCAAATAGTAGACATAGTTATTGAAGCCGACCCACGTTTTAGCGACCAAGAAAAACGCATTATAGAACAAGACTTTCAAATACAAGATGGGCAAAAAACCATTCCTACTCGCGCTGCGCTAGTAAATTACGCCCTACGAAGACTGCGAATAGACAACTACAAAAACACCCCAGAAGAGCAACAAATTGTACTGACACAAGCATGTCGAAAACACATTACTCAGTATTTACCCTAAGACATATACAGTTACTTTACATGTGTGAATTTACAGTGTTGAGGGGCAGATCAAAGGAATTTAAAGTGTAAGGCATGAATGAAGGGTTAAAAGGAAGGAAGCACAATGGAAAATTTTTCTCCATCAGATATGAAAGCCATATTGCACTCTAAACGAGCCAATATATATTACTTAGAATATTGTCGAGTGATGCAAAAAGACGGTCGAGTACTTTATTTGACTGAAGGCAAGAAAGAGAATCAATACTTTAATATCCCTATTGCCAATACCACAGTCTTGTTATTAGGTAATGGTACTTCCATCACACAAGCTGCCATGAGAATGCTAAGCCAAGCGGGTGTATTAGTGGGATTCAGCGGCGGCGGTGGCACTCCTCTTCATATGGCAACCGAAGTTGAATGGTTTACTCCACAAAGTGAATATCGACCAACAGAGTATTTACAAGGCTGGATGCAATTTTGGTTTGATGATCAACAAAGGCTCAATGCCTTCGCCAACCGCATCAGCGACAACACATGGCAAACCCCTATGAGAGCTTTACATTGATTAATTGTCGGTGCTAATTTTAACGGGAAGTACTAGTACTACTCTTAAAATACGGTGCAAAAGTAGGGATCGAATTCAAAATTAGAAAAATTAAGGAATAGGTAAATCATGACGTTCGCTTCGTATTTTTATTACTGGGGTAAGGCTCAAAAAAATGAGTTGGAAATCAAAGGTGACCCTTATCATTTATTGCCCTACCACAGCTTAGATGTAGCGGCGGTAGGCCGTTTATTACTGGCACCCGAGGCGGAACTGACAAAGAACATTGCTGAGATGTTGGATCTATCACCTGAAGAGGTTTCTACACTCTTTGTCTTTTTTCTTGCTTTACACGATCTTGGTAAGTTCGCTTCGGCTTTTCAAGCGCTCTACAAAGATGAGACGGGTTACCTGTTTAGTGCCAACCCAAATCGTTCATATGATGGTAAAGAGTTCCGCCATGATCTTCTCGGTTTGTATTTCTGGGATAAAATACGCGACTTAGATGAGCTGTATCCGCGACCGTTAAGTATTCAGGAAGATGGCCCATGCTCAGAAACCCTGATGGTGTTGATGGATTGTGTGCTAGGTCATCATGGTAAACCGATTAATGCATCATACATGGATGCGGACTTAGCTCCTTATGTCGAACGTAAACAAAATACACCCGCAGCAGAGCAGTTTGCTCTGGATGTTTTTAAGCTGCTTCAACCCAGATTACCGATAGAAAAACTCATTGATAAAGCATGGCGTCAACGGCTCAAACAAGTAAGTTGGATGTTGGCTGGTGTGGCGGTTTTATCGGATTGGATTGGTTCTGATCAAAGCTATTTTAATTACTGTTCCTCGCCTATGGCGTTAAACGACTATTGGCCGATTGCTCAACAAAGAGCTCATAAAGCATTAAGCGGTACCGAACTTAATAAGATGTTTTCAAAAGCGCCTTTTCAATCAATTCAAGCTCATTTTGGCTTTACGCCGACACCATTACAGCAGTGGGCGCAAGACGTAGAAATTGATGACACACCACAACTTTTCATTCTGGAAGATGTAACAGGCTCAGGGAAAACAGAAGCCGCATTAGCCTTAACCCACCGCTTGCTTGCTGCAAATGCCGCCGACGGTTTTTATTTTGGTTTGCCAACGATGGCAACATCTAACGCGATGTATAAACGCGTGTTTGATAGCTATCAAATGATGTTTAAAGCCGATGAAGACAAACCAAGTATTGTACTGGCTCATGGCGCACGAGAAATGAATGAGTTGTTTCAAGCCAGCTTGTTACCAATCACCTCAACGGATCGTGCTTATTCCTCTGCGGATCAAACGGCCACGGTACAATGTAATCAATGGTTGAGCGATTCCCGTAAGAAAGCCTTATTGTCCCCCGTGGGCGTTGGCACTATTGACCAAGCATTACTGGCTGTATTGCCTCGTCGCCATCAATCTTTACGTCTCTTTGGTTTACACCGCAAAGTACTTATTTTTGATGAGGTGCATGCAGCCGATGAGTACATGTTTGAATTATTAGAAAGCTTACTGTCTTTGCATCTGCATCATGGCGGCAGCGCTATTTTATTAACGGCCACCTTGTCGATTGAGCAAAGGCAACGTCTAGCAAAAATTTGGCTGAAAGAAAGCCAGTACTCGCACCTTGCCCCTCAAAACACGCACTTTCCCTTGGCAACCAAGGTATCTTTCTCAACAGAGAAACCATTAATTGAACATGAATTAACTAGCCGAAAAGACGTCAGCCGTTTTGTAGCTGTCGATCATTTAGCTAGTGAAGAAGCGGTTGTAGAAACAATATTAACGTCGGTAGAAAAAGGCGATTGTGTAGTTTGGGTTCGTAACTCGGTCGACGATGCTTTGCAAGCCTACGAGCAAATTTCAGCTCGAATGGACAACCCCGACAATGTGTTGTTATTCCACAGTCGCTTTATGCTGCATGACCGACAAGTAATAGAGCAAAGCGTTTTGGAATATTTTGGCAAAGGCAGCAATGCCATAAACCGTGCCGGTAAGGTGTTAATTGCTACCCAAGTATTTCAAGAAAGTTTGGACGCCGATTGTGATGTCATGATTGCTGATATTTGCCCAATAGACGATTTGATTCAGCGAGCAGGGCGTTTACATCGTCATACTCGTAATGAACAAGGAACCTATCAAGCAGGCATTAGCGATACGAGAAACGCCCCTATTTTATATTTGCATGGGCCAGCATGGTCAGACACGCCTAAAGTGGATTGGCTGTCGCAACACTTTCGTAATACCCAATATGTGTATCGCTCTCCCGGTCGCTTATGGCTAGGCATGAAAAAACTTAAAGAACTGGGTGGCATTCGTATGCCAGAACAAGCGCGAGAACTAATAGAAGCGGTGTATTCATCCGCTGCGTTTGAACGCATTCCAGAAGCGTTATTATCATTGGAGCAAAATACTCAAGGTGAGGAACGAGCCAAGGCGAATAAAGCCAAATCTAATTGCTTGAAATGGCAAGATCATGGTTATAGCAGTGAGAGCCATCCATTTTGGTTTGAAGACGATACAGATATCAGCACACGCCATAGTGACATTGAAACCGTCAATGTCTTGCTACTGAAACGCGATGACAATCATCAATTGGCGCCACGAGTGTCGCATGGGAAATTCGCTATATCATTAAGTACGCTCAAACTCACCAAAAATAAATACGCAACGAAACTAAAAAGCCTCTCAGAACAAGAGGAGGAAGAATTTATCCAGCGTTATCCAGCCGCGAAATACCTACAGTTGTGGTTGCCGGAAAGTGATGCGCAGTTTGAATATAATGAAAAATTTGGGTTTAGAGAAAAGAGTGTCCCCGCGTAAGCGCGGGGAACGATGCTAGAACCTAGTAAATAACGGTTCATCCCCTTAAAAAAGGGAGCGATGCCATTCTAGTGTATGTAGAGGTTAAATGCTCTATTTTTTTAAGCTAGTAAATAACTTATTGAACATATTTTTAATAGGGTGTAGTCTGAACTTTATTGATAGAGCGGCAAGGCGGCTCATCATGATCAAACCACCCTGCACAACTCCGTGACAAGATTGATGTTAGGTGTTTTTGATCTCTTGGGCAATAGCTTGAGAGCAGCGCCTTGATATTAATCGTTATGAGGACTGTATTTATGCGCCATTTAATGGTGTCACTACATTGTGTCTCGGCTGACTCACTACATAAAGTTCGACAGGAGCTTTATGATATAGGGGATTTTACAGAAGTGTATCCGGGCTTTTGGGTTGGAAACTGTATTTGTGAATTAGAGCATTTCGCTAATCGCCTTTTTTCATTGGTTGGTTGGCAAGATGTCTTACTGGTTCAAACTAAGCAGGAAGAAGGTCAAGTTGTATTCTTTCCTAAATGATATCAATGTATAGAGGGTGCTTATGCACCCTCTTTTGCAATAAGGACATGTTATGAATTTAGTAAAAGATCCTTGGTTACCAATGCGGTTGCAGGATGGTTCTGTGGACGTATTGCCCATTAGTCATATTTGTCGTCAGGATGTGGTGGATTTCGCCTTGCCAAGGGCGGACTTTCAAGGCGCGGCTTATCAGTTTGCCATTGGTTTGTTGCAAACGGCATTGGCGCCTGATGACCAATCCCAATGGGTGAAATATTTTAATGCGCCACCGTCTCAATCCTCGTTAGAAGAAAGCTTACAAAAAGTAGAACATGCTTTTCAGGGAGAGGGAAAAGGAGAGGGAAGCGGCCCTTTATTTATGCAAGATCATGATGAACTTGCCGAGCAAAAACCAACCACAGTAGCCGGTTTATTAATTGAAGCGCCCGGCGAAAACGGCATAAAAAATAATACCGACCACTTTATTAAGCGCGGCATTGGTAAACAAATGTCGTTAGAAATGGCGTTATTGGCATTGTTTACGTTGCAAATGAATGCGCCAGCAGGCGGGGCAGGCCATCGAGTTGGTTTGCGAGGCGGTGGACCGCTTACGACCTTGGTGTTGCCTTCTACTGAAGGTGTCACCTTATGGCAGAAGCTCTGGTTAAATATCATTAATCGAGAAACATGGGTTTATGAAGAACCAAATGTTACCGATGGTTCTGTCTTCCCTTGGTTAGCACCAACACGAACCAGTGATAAAAAAGGCTCAGAGATTTACGCAGACAGTGTGCATCCTTTGCACATGTTTTGGGCCATGCCACGCCGAATTCGTTTAGAAGTGTTAGAGGAAGAAGGCTGTTGTGGAATTTCTGGCCAAAGCACGTTAAAGCAAGTACGTGAATATCGTACTCAAAACTACGGTCATAATTATTCTGGCCAATGGTTGCACCCATTCACGCCTTACAAAGGTGATCCGAAAAAACCAGAAGCTGAGTGGTTGTCTGCCAAAGGTCAGCCCGGTGGCATTCATTATAAAACATGGGATGTTTTAAGCTTTTCTAGCAAGATTACAGCCCAAAAATGCGCCACTGTGGTCTCTCATTTTTCAACGGTTGCCCGCCATCATCGCAAAGCGTTAAAAGCCGTTCGGCCTTGCCTGTGGGCATTTGGTTACGATATGGACAATATGAAAGCTCGCTGTTGGTACAGCACAACAATGCCGTTATTTCAGTTCGACCCTGAACAGCAAGACGCGTTACTTGTCGAGGTCAAATTGTTGCAAAAACTTTCCACCGATGCTCTTTGGCATTTGCGCACTCAGTTAAAAGCCGCGTGGTTTAACAGCCCAGCAGACGCCAAAGGTGATATGTCTTTTATTGATTTGGAATTTTGGCAGCGTACAGAAGGTATTTTCTTTCGCGCCATCGCACACTTGATGGAGGCCGTGGCAGCAGGTCAAGAAGTATTGCCCTCAGCTGCCGCCAAAGAATGGCTCATGGCGTTACAAATGATCGTATTGGATTTGTTTGACGAATACGCACTGTCAGAACTGATTTCAGAACGATCGATGGAAAAGAGAATTAAAGCAAGACGTGCTTTACGTGGCTGGATTTATGGCGGTAAAGACATAAAGAGCTTTAGAAAAAGCTATCAAATAGAGCAAGAAACTGAAACCGAAAAGGAGGTGATCTAATGGATAATCGAGACTACTTACCCGTCGTTGAGCGCTGGTGGCAAAGTATGTTTTTGCCAGACAGTGACTTGAAACAAAAGCATATTCAGCCAGCGTCCACGGCATGTAAAGCCCAGTTAAAACGCTGTGAATCAGCGGATGACGCCATGTTGTTAGAAGGCTTTCGTGAATTGTGGGAGCGATTGTTAAACAAGGGGTTAGCCGAAGAGTTGCAAGCTATATCACCGCAAAGACAAACGCAAACGCTGGAAGCATGGGCAACGGTGGCAACGGTGTTGGTGCATATTAAGATCGATAACAGCGAGAAGCTTGCTGTGCAAGCGGGAAAAAAACTCGACAAACAAGGTAAAGCGGCGGACAAATCTATTGTCAGTGAATTGCGCTTCGCCAAGTTACAAAATGCACCAACACCGGAGGACTTTCTTATACGTATGCGAAGGATGATTCAACAGCTTGATGGCAAGGTGTCTCCTAGCAAAGTGGCTGCTGATATATTGCAATGGTTCGAAGAGCATTACGCCTACCAACCACGTAAAGCGGATAAGCGCATTAGTGTGCAATGGGCGATGGATTACTACCGCTCTGCCAGCCTAAAAGCAAAAACGATTCAATAAACGATTAATTACATGGACTATATTTAAGGAAATAATCATGAGCCAATTTATTCAACTGCATATCTTAACTTCTTACGCGCCTTCTAACTTAAACCGTGATGATCTTGGTCGCCCCAAAACGGCTAAAATGGGTGGTTTTGATCGTTTGCGCGTTAGCTCACAAAGTTTAAAACGTAACTGGCGTTGCTCTGAACTATTTGAAGAAGCCATGGCGGATAACATAGGCACACGTACCAAGCGCTTTGGTCAGCAAGTCTTTGACTTAATGCTTGATAAAGGCGCACAAGAGAAGAACGCCAAAAAGTGGGCTACTGAAATCGCCGGTGTGTTTGGCAAACTTAAAAAAGACTCATTAGAAATTGAACAATTGGCACACATCAGCCCAGAAGAGCAAGCGGCTGCCTTTGCATTAGCGACAACATTAGCAGAAGAAAATCGAGCACCAGAAAAAGAAGAATTAAACCTACTACGTCAAAATCAGAGCGCAGTAGACATTGCACTGTTTGGTCGTATGTTAGCCTCTAGCCCTGCTTATAATGTGGAAGCCGCCTGTCAGGTTGCACACGCATTAAGTGTTCATAGCGTGGTAGTGGAAGACGATTATTTTACGGCAGTGGATGACTTGAACGATGGCAAAGAGGATTCAGGCTCTTCCCATATTGGCGAGTCGGGTTTTGCTGCTGCACTCTTTTACAGCTATATCTGTATCAACAAAACACAACTCATCGCCAATCTTAATGGTGACGAAGGCTTAGCCAATAAAGCTATTCAATCGTTAACCGAAGCCGCGGTAAAAGTCTCTCCTCAAGGCAAACAAAACAGCTTTGCTTCTCGTGCTTATGCCAGTTATGTACTCGCTGAGAAGGGCGAATATCAGCCACGTTCTTTGTCGGCGGCCTTCTTAAAACCGGTGGCAGGTAATGATCAAGCGGAAGTAGCTATTGCTGCACTCAATAAACAAATGTCTAACTTCGACAAGGTTTATGGCGAGTGTGCCACAGAGCGTTACAGCATTGATGCAGTAAATGGTGAAGGATCATTTGCTGAGCTTAAAACCTTTATTGCTCAATAGGAGTGAATATGAAGGATTATTTAGTATTCCGGCTGTACGGCCCAATGGCAAGTTGGGGGCAGCCTGCCGTAGGCGGCGATAGAGCCACCTACGGTGCGCCAACTCGCTCGGCGATTTTGGGTTTGCTCGGCGCCGCATTAGGCATAAATCGAGACGATGCCAAGCAACTGGATGCCTTGCGTAATAACGTGCAAGTCGCCACCAAACAAGTAACGGCAACCAGTTTATTGCGGGATTATCACACCAGCCAAGTGCCTTCGCGTAATAACAAATATGTGTATCGAACGCGCAAAAATGAGCTATTGGATGAACCGAAGGAGAAGCTTAATACCGTGTTGTCGAGTCGGGATTATCGTTGTGATGGTGTGTGGGTTGTTGCCGTCTCATTGATAACTGAAAACATGACAGAGCCAACATCGTTGACACTTGAACAACTTAAAACGGCTTTGTTAAAACCGGTTTATGTATTGTCTTTGGGGCGAAAATCTTGCCCGTTAGCTGCTCCCTTGCTGCCAAAAGTCGCAGAGAATGTTAGTTTGAAAGACGCGCTCGATTTTGATTTTCCAAGCATTATCGATAGCGATAAACCACATTTGGATATGACATGGTTACCCGCTACAAAACACGCAACCTACACATGGGAAGGCGATATTGATGAGTTTGCGACGGAAACGGTATTAACAACTCATCCGTGGGACGAGCCTATTAGCCGTGATCGTTGGCAATTTCAGCAACGGACTATGCATCAAGTGACGCTTCAGCAGCAACCTCGTCAACCAAACAACAGCAAGGAGGTTTAAATGTATTTATCGAAAGTGTCTTTTCAGTCATCTCAGCAGGCACGCCAGCTATTGCTTGGCTTTGGTGGTAAAGGCGTTTATTCCACTCACCAAATTTTATGGCAGCTTTTTACCGATGATGTACAAGAAAACGAAAGTCGTCCCTTTCTTTTTCGAGAAGAGCAAAGCACAGATGGAAGGCAGGATTTTTATGTGCTGTCTTCCATTGCGCCCAAAGTCGATCAAAGCGTGTTTCGAGCGCAGAGCAAACCCTTTGTTCCAAAACTCGAACAGGGGCAGCGGCTTAGCTTTAAGTTAAAAGCAAACCCAACGGTCTGCGTGACCGATGACAAAGGCAAAGCAAAGCGACACGATGTGATGATGCACGCCAAGCGCTTAGCACAAGATCAAGGCATTAAGGATAAAGAAACAATACAAGGTTTAATGGAGCAAGCCGCACAAGAATGGCTAACCAATCCGAAAAGACTGGAAAGATGGGGCTTTACCTTAGATTTTCTACCAGAAGTACAAACCTATTCACAGCACAGAAGTGATAAAAATAAGCAAGATAAAATCCGCTTTTCCAGTGTGGATTATCAAGGCGTGCTCACGGTGCAGGAACCAGAAAAATTTGTTAATCAGTTAGAACAAGGCTTCGGCAGAGCCAAGTCGCTTGGTTGTGGCCTCATGCTAATTAAACCCTTGTAAACCAAGAATTTATCTTAAGGAGAAGACAAATGAAACCAAAACTACACGTGCTAGAACAGGATATTTCCACCATGATCAAGGAAGACGTGGAATACATCTGTATTACGGACATTGCCCGTTTTAAAAATGCAGAACGGACGGGAAGTATCATCGGCAATTGGATGAGAAATCGTAATACGATTGAGTTTTTAGGGATTTGGGAGCAGCTAAATAACGACGATTTTAATGTCATCGAATTCGATGACATTAAAAAAGAAGCGGGCTTGAATAGCTTTACGTTGACAGCAAAACAATGGATCGAGTCGACAGGCGCCATTGGTCTTATTTCTAAGTCGGGTCGTTATGGTGGCACCTATGCCCAAAAAGACATTGCGTTTGAATTCGCCAGTTGGATCTCAGTGGAGTTTAAGCTTTATCTCATCAAGGAGTTTCAGCGCTTAAAAGAACAAGAGTTTCAAACGCTCGGGTGGGATATTCGCCGTAATCTTGCCAAAGTAAATTACCTTATTCATACGGATGCCATTAAAGAAAATTTGATTCCCGACACCTTAAATGCAAAACAAATTCAGCAGGTTTACTCAAGTGAAGCAGACGTGTTGAATATGGCGTTATTTGGTGTAACCGCAAAGCAATGGCGTGAGGCTTACCCAGCCTTAACTGGCAATATGCGCGATCACGCCAATGTTCATCAACTGGTTTGTTTAGCCAATCTTGAATCACTCAACGGACATTTTATTGATCAAGGTATACCGCAATCGGAACGCTTAACAAAGCTAAATGCACTTGCCATTCGGCAAATGGGCATATTAACTTCAAATGAACTCACTCTTTTATCCCAACAGGAGGTGATCTAATGGCAGGCTTTATTCCATTAAAACCGATTCCGATCAAAGATCGTAATTCGATGGTTTTTGTCGGCATGGGGCGCATTGATGTTCGAGATGGCGCGTTCGTGGTGATCGATGAGGTAAACGGCGAGCGTATGCACATTCCCGTTGGTTCTATCGCCTGCTTAATGTTGGAACCGGGTACTCGCATTAGTCATGCTGCCATAAAATTGGCGTCTACTACAGGTACGCTCGTTATCTGGGTAGGAGAGGCGGGCGTACGATTGTACTCGGCAGGCCAGCCCGGTGGAGCTCGTTCTGATAAACTCTTATATCAAGCTCAACTCGCCTTAGATGAATCTCTTCGTCTAAAAGTTGTGCGTAAAATGTTTGCCATTCGTTTTGGAGAAGAAGCGCCACAACGTCGTAGCGTGGATCAACTGCGAGGCATTGAAGGAGCACGCGTCAGACAAATCTACAAAATGCTCGCTAAGCAATATAAGGTGCAATGGAATGGTCGCCGCTATGATCCGAAAGACTGGGAAGCTGGCGATAAAATAAACCAATGTCTAAGTGCGGCAACCGCCTGTTTATATGGCGTGACTGAAGCAGCGATACTCGCGGCAGGCTATGCGCCAGCCATTGGCTTTTTGCATACCGGTAAGCCACTCTCTTTCGTTTACGACATTGCCGACCTCATTAAATTTGAAACGGTTGTTCCCGTTGCTTTTAAGATAGCGGCACGCTCCCCTTATCAACCAGACAAAGAGGTTCGCATCGCCTGTCGCGAAGTATTTCGTACAGAAAAAGTGCTTAAAAAATTAATTCCGTTAATCGAAGAAGTACTTGCCGCTGGCGAAATAGAACCCCCTAAACCAGCAGAAGATTCACAACCTCCAGCCATTCCAGAACCTGAATCTATTGGTGACGCCGGACACAGGAGTCAATAACTATGGCAATGGTTGTCGTCGTTACAGAATCTGTTCCGCCTCGTCTAAGAGGTCGCTTAGCCGTTTGGCTCTTGGAAGTAAGAGCGGGTGTTTATGTTGGCGATGTCACTCGACGGGTTCGAGAAATGATCTGGGAGCAAGTAGACGTACTGGCAGAAGAAGGTAACGTCGTTATGACATGGGCCACCAACACCGAATCTGGTTTTGATTTTATTACTTACGGCCAGAATCGCAGAATGCCCATAGAACTCGATGGTCTAAGACTCGTAAAATTTACCCCAGAAACAGACTAAAAAAAGCGTTCTGATGGCTCTTTAAAAACTTGGTAGAAAACTAAAGAGGATATTTTCCTTTTTAAAACAATACGCTACAATTAGAGCGTTCCCCGAACACACGGGGATAAACCGTTGTACGTCCCTGCCGAACGGAAAACAGGCGGGCGTTCCCCGAACACACGGGGATAAACCGTAATTATAGCAGACTTCCGCGCTTGTCATAATGCGTTCCCCGAACACACGGGGATAAACCGGCGGTAGATACGCTATATGGAAACTAAAACTAGCGTTCCCCGAACACACGGGGATAAACCGTCATTGCCTTTGCTCCTGTTGTAGGATAGGGGGCGTTCCCCGAACACACGGGGATAAACCGGGAACAAACAGCGTTTACGCTCTGAGTATCCCGCGTTCCCCGAACACACGGGGATAAACCGTCATTGCCTTTGCTCCTGTTGTAGGATAAGGGGCGTTCCCCGAACACACGGGGATAAACCGGGAGTTAGTTCCCAGTTTTGTGGTGTGTGTAAGCGTTCCCCGAACACACGGGGATAAACCGTAATTATAGCAGACTTCCGCGCTTGTCATAATGCGTTCCCCGAACACACGGGGATAAACCGCGTTTTTCTTTAGTACCCTAGTGTTACTATGTGCGTTCCCCGAACACACGGGGATAAACCGTAAATTACAGCACCGTAACCCACGGCCACGCCAGCGTTCCCCGAACACACGGGGATAAACCGTAATCATTAATATATAATTCAACTCATCGAAAGCGTTCCCCGAACACACGGGGATAAACCGTTCTGAAGGTACAGCAGTTCCGACCGTTATCAGCGTTCCCCGAACACACGGGGATAAACCGGGTTTGGTCGACCAGGTAAAAACGGGGTAACGGCGTTCCCCGAACACACGGGGATAAACCGCTTTCACCCGCATCGAACGACTGCATGAACGTGCGTTCCCCGAACACACGGGGATAAACCGACAGAAAATATGATTTACGAAGCAGCTGCTTCGCGTTCCCCGAACACACGGGGATAAACCGTATGATTTTTCTGTTATAGAATGTTTTACCACGCGTTCCCCGAACACACGGGGATAAACCGTCAGGACGACTAACAAGTAATGCAGTGCAAAAGCGTTCCCCGAACACACGGGGATAAACCGGAATTAACGGGACAAATTAAACGATTGGAATGGCGTTCCCCGAACACACGGGGATAAACCGATTTAGTTATCGGTAATATCACGACATGATTCGCGTTCCCCGAACACACGGGGATAAACCGTTATATGAATTGCAGTCGGAACAAAAAGAAAGGCGTTCCCCGAACACACGGGGATAAACCGCCTACTAATTGCAAATAGGAATTTCTTATATAGCGTTCCCCGAACACACGGGGATAAACCGTTACAACCACTTTGTCTATATTATAATAGGCCGCGTTCCCCGAACACACGGGGATAAACCGGGTAAGAGGTAAAGACTTTGTTGGCAAAGTAAGCGTTCCCCGAACACACGGGGATAAACCGCGTTACCCGATCCAACGTTAAAAACTTGGCTTGCGTTCCCCGAACACACGGGGATAAACCGCGGGTAGTAAATACCCGCCTTTCGATTAATTAGCGTTCCCCGAACACACGGGGATAAACCGCCTACTAATTGCAAATAGGAATTTCTTATATAGCGTTCCCCGAACACACGGGGATAAACCGTTACTAGTATCAAGCTTTTGCATTTTGTTAGCGCGTTCCCCGAACACACGGGGATAAACCGTCATTGCCTTTACTCCTGTTGTAGGATAAGGGGCGTTCCCCGAACACACGGGGATAAACCGCGTTCTGAAACCATC
The DNA here is from genome assembly GCA_947493575.1 of uncultured Marinomonas sp. Classification (GTDB taxonomy): domain Bacteria; phylum Pseudomonadota; class Gammaproteobacteria; order Pseudomonadales; family Marinomonadaceae; genus Marinomonas. The sequence continues at coordinate 2,418 of CANLRQ010000041.1, read as the reverse complement.
GGTACCCGTTAGAGCCAGCGTTCCCCGAACACACGGGGATAAACCGGCTTCAAAACCTTTGTAGCCAGGTGGCGGCATGCGTTCCCCGAACACACGGGGATAAACCGCAGTTTGAATCCATGTCGAAAAAGGTTTTGATGCGTTCCCCGAACACACGGGGATAAACCGCGTATTCGCTTTCATAACGCCCTTCTAGATCCGCGTTCCCCGAACACACGGGGATAAACCGCGTGGTGTTTTTTGTGGGCAGGTAGTGCGTTGGCGTTCCCCGAACACACGGGGATAAACCGAAGACTTTGCTGATCGTATTGAAGATGCACAAGCGTTCCCCGAACACACGGGGATAAACCGCAGCTAGCTCCTCGACTTCTGCTATCGTTGATGCGTTCCCCGAACACACGGGGATAAACCGGCTTTAGCTTCTGGTATTGACACACAAGCAGAGCGTTCCCCGAACACACGGGGATAAACCGTATGCCTTTGTCTTCATCGCTTAGGTGAAACTGCGTTCCCCGAACACACGGGGATAAACCGCGATCTCAACGGAGCGCGTGGGTTTAGTGTGCGCGTTCCCCGAACACACGGGGATAAACCGCAGGCTATTGATTGATAGTATTGATTGTGATTGCGTTCCCCGAACACACGGGGATAAACCGTTGAAGCAATGCTGAACGAGTCGGATTTTAAAGCGTTCCCCGAACACACGGGGATAAACCGCACTCGATTGTTTTTTTAGAGTTGTTACAATCGTGTTCCCCGACCACACGGGGATAAACCGAACATTGTGTCGTTAAAAGTTTTCCAATACTCGTGTTCCCCGACCACACGGGGATAAACCGAGAGGCTACTTGGGTTTATGGGGAGCTGGAGAGTGTTCCCCGACCACACGGGGATAAACCGATAACCATGAACACTTTTGAGAGGGTATTAGAGTGTTCCCCGACCACACGGGGATAAAACGTTCTGTTTTACTTTTCATATTAACACCACTCAGTGTTCCCCGACCACACGGGGATAAACCGTTCTGTATTCATTTTGTTAACTCCTCGTTTCGGTGTTCCCCGACCACACGGGGATAAACCGGCAACCATTCGCGCGCAAAACTTCTGAATTCGGTGTTCCCCGACCACACGGGGATAAACCGCTACCGAATATTGTTTGCAGTAGTTTGAACGAGTGTTCCCCGACCACACGGGGATAAACCGCGTGTTGCAATTGGTTACTGCGTGGATCAATGGTGTTCCCCGACCACACGGGGATAAACCGACTTTTGTCGAGAGAAGAGATTCAGTGTCTATGTGTTCCCCGACCACACGGGGATAAACCGAAATGTCCGACTTTCAGCCCGATGAATCTTACGTGTTCCCCGAACACACGGGGATAAACCGCAATTCAAGATTGGCTTCAGGGTCTCTGTGGCGCGTTCCCCGAACACACGGGGATAAACCGATGGGGCAGTTTCAATACGGTTCTTCTTATGAGCGTTCCCCGAACACACGGGGATAAACCGCCGACTTTGAAAGAGGCCGTCCAGTTGACAAAGCGTTCCCCGAACACACGGGGATAAACCGTGTTATTTTCACCCCAAGACTTACCAGCAGATGCGTTCCCCGAACACACGGGGATAAACCGCACATGGAATCTCTATATCATGAATAATGTTAGCGTTCCCCGAACACACGGGGATAAACCGATTGGTTTAAAATCAGACGGTCTATCATCGAAGCGTTCCCCGAACACACGGGGATAAACCGGTGAGTACATTAAAGCATCTAGAATTGAAACTGCGTTCCCCGAACACACGGGGATAAACCGCAGAAACGCATAAAGGCTGTAAAGAATTGGGAGCGTTCCCCGAACACACGGGGATAAACCGCAAAAATATTTAGAGGAAAAAATGTGCGGTTAGCGTTCCCCGAACACACGGGGATAAACCGCGTAACAAGTGTTATTTTCACCCCAAGATTTAGCGTTCCCCGAACACACGGGGATAAACCGGCAATGAGTTCACTTACTTCTTTCTGCCTGATGCGTTCCCCGAACACACGGGGATAAACCGTATTTTACGCACTCCTCCCTTGCTGAAAAGAGGCGTTCCCCGAACACACGGGGATAAACCGCGGAGCGTGAATATCTTTTAAAATGTGCGGCCGCGTTCCCCGAACACACGGGGATAAACCGATACAGAATTCTTCTTTTTACGTCAACAACATGCGTTCCCCGAACACACGGGGATAAACCGCGCTATGAATTAATTTATAGCGCTGTCAACAAGCGTTCCCCGAACACACGGGGATAAACCGCGGACAGTCACGCTTAGCTAGCGTATCAAAACGCGTTCTGTAATGGTTTAATGATTCTGTAGGTGCCTATAGTCTATAATTTACCTAAATATAGGAATCAGATCATGACGATTAA
>CANLRQ010000040.1 GCA_947493575.1 uncultured Marinomonas sp. | reverse complement strand
CACTTCAACAATTGAAATCTGATCCAGTTGTGCTCTAGTTCCCACGGTCTCCGTGGGAATTCATACCGTGTTACTCGAGGCATCCGTTTGCATTACCACGCTGGAGCGTGGGAACGAGAACCTCCTTGACGCTACCAACAATGCAAAACTGAGCCAGTTGTATAACCATATATTAGCTCCACGGTCTCCGTGGGGATTCATACCGTGTTACTCGCGGAATTCGTCTGCATTACCACGCTGGAGCATGGGAACGAGAATCCCCTGATGTTACCAACAGTTTAAAAACGAGCCACTTCAATAATTGAAATCTGATCCAGTTGTGCTCTAGTTCCCACGGTCCCCGTGGGAATTCATACCGTGTTACTCGCGGAATCCGTCTGCATTACCACGCTGGAGCGTGGGAACAGAAGCGAGAGCCTCCTGACGCTACTGTTACCAACAATGCAACACTGAGCCGCTTCAACAATTGAAATTTGATCCAGTTGCGCTCTAGTTCCCACGGTCCCCGTGGGAATTCATACCGTGTTACTCGCGGCATCCGTCTGCATTACCATGCTGGAGCGTGGGAACAGAAGCGAGAGCCTCCTGACGCTACTGTTACCAACAATGCAAAACTGAGCCACTTCAACAATTGAAATTTGATCCAGTTGCGCTCTAGTTTCCACGGAATTCATACTGTGTTACTCGCGGTATTCGTCTGCATTACCACGCTAGAGCGTCATACCGTCCCAATAAGTGTGACTACCAGCGCTTTAAAAAGCGCCTCTCTTTCGTTAAATTGAGTTTGTTCCGATAAAACAAACAAAAAAGAGACTATGAATACTTTAAAGCTCAACCCCTAACAAATACAACTTTTTTGTATCTGGAGTTTGAAGAAGCATTAATCTCGAAACAACAGGCACAAATGAATCATTATATTTATAGATTAATTCATTTTATGGTGTTAATATTTGCCCCAATAATTCTACGGAATAGAATGCATATTTCGCGTATTTTGATGTCTTCATTAAAATAAACGCAACCAGTTTGCTTGACGATCACAGAGATGTTGAACCACCTGATCCCATCCCGAACTCAGAAGTGAAAAGCGTCATCGCCGATGGTAGTGTGGCATTCGCCATGTGAGAGTAGGTCGTCGTCAAGTTTCAATTAGAAAGCCCTGATAGGTTTCCTTGTCAGGGTTTTTTTATGTCTGGAATTTGAGTGAATACTCTAGTTCCTGCGGTCTCCGTGGGAATTCATACCGTGTTACTCGTGATATCCGTCTGCATTACCACTCTGGAGCGTGGGAACGATAATCCCCTGATGCTGCCAACAATTCAAAAATGAGCTACTTCAATAATTGAAATCTGATCGAGAAAAGTCTGAATAAAAAAGCCCCAATACAAACTGCATTGGGGCAAAACTAGAGAGGGGAACTACTTATAAAGTTCTATTTAGTAAAGTACATAAATAGACAGCAGTATAGGTAGCGTGGCTGGTGTTAGACAGCCTTCTGATTTGATGAGCTACTAAGTACCTCATCAAGATGCAGCCAAGTTTCAAGGACAGTATCAGGGTTTAAAGAAATGCTTTCTATTCCCTGTTCTACTAACCAATCTGCAAAATCAGCATGATCGGAAGGTCCTTGACCACAAATACCAACGTATTTATTGTTTGCAATGCAGGCTGAAATTGCCATTTTTAATAGGGCTTTTACTGCGTCATTACGTTCGTCAAATTTATCTGCAATTAATCCAGAATCACGATCTAGACCTAGTGTTAACTGGGTTAAGTCATTTGATCCAATAGAGAAACCATCAAAGTACTCTAAGAACTGATCTGCTAAGAGTGCATTCGAAGGCAGTTCACACATCATAATAACTTTTAAGCCGTTCTCTCCACGTGATAGCCCTTGCTCTGCAAGAAGCTCTGTCACCTGTTGTGCTTCTACTACAGTTCTTACGAAAGGAATCATTATTTGTACATTAGTGAAGCCCATTTCATTACGAACTCTTCTGATTGCCTCACATTCAAGCGCAAAACAATCTTTGAATGATGGGTCAATGTAGCGAGCTGCGCCACGGAAACCAAGCATTGGATTCTCTTCATCTGGTTCAAATAAAGGCCCTCCTATTAAATTGTGGTATTCGTTTGATTTAAAATCGGACAAACGCACAATAACGGGTTTATTTGAAAAAGAGCATGCGAGGGTGGAAACCCCTTCAACAAGTTTGTCGATATAAAAATCAACAGGACTGTTATAACCCGCTATGCATTGTGATATCTCTTCTTTAAGGCTAGCTTCAAGGTTATCGAACTCTAGTAAGGCTTTTGGATGGATCCCAATCATTCTGTTAATGATGAATTCCAATCTCGCTAAACCTATGCCTGCATTAGGCAGCATGGCAAAGTCAAATGCTCTGTTAGGGTTGCCAACATTCATCATTACTTTGACCGGAATATCAGGCATATTGCCAACTTCAGATGTAATGATGTCAAAAGGCAATTTGCCCTGGTATATCATTCCCATATCTCCTTGAGAGCAAGATACGGTTACTTCTTGGTTTTGAGTTAGTACTTTTGTTGCGTCGCCACAGCCTACGACAGCAGGGATGCCTAGCTCACGGGCAATAATTGCTGCGTGGCAAGTTCGTCCTCCACGATTGGTCACAATCGCTGATGCCCTTTTCATAATTGGCTCCCAATCAGGATCGGTAATGTCTGTAACTAATACGTCCCCGTCTTGGATTTGATCCATTTCACTGATAGAAGACAATATTTTCACTGGGCCGGAGCCAATTTTATGACCAATTGCTCGGCCAGTGATTAAAACATTGCTTTCTTGCTTGAGAGCATAGCGTTCCATGCTTTGTAGATTGGATTGGCTACGAACTGTCTCTGGTCGTGCTTGTACTATGTATATTTTTCCATCAAGGCCATCTTTAGCCCATTCAATATCCATAGGGCGCTGGTAATGCTGCTCAATAATGCAGGCCTGACGGGCTAGATCTTCTACTTCTGCATTTGTTAGAGCAAAGTTATTTTGTTGCTCTAGAGCAACAGGAACGATTTGTACTAGTTCTTCGGACTCTTTAGGAGCGTACTCCATTTTTAATGCTTTATTGCCAAGAGTCTTACGAACAACGGCAGGGCGTTCTGCTGCTAGTGTTTGTTTGTGAACATAAAATTCATCAGGGTTTACTGTTCCCTGTACAACCATTTCACCTAATCCGTAAGCGGCGGTAATGAAAACAACTTCATCAAACCCAGATTCAGTGTCAAGCGTAAACAGCACGCCAGAAGCTCCAATGTCGCTACGTACCATCTTTTGTACACCGGCAGATAAGGCAACACCTTTATGTTCAAAGCCTTGGTGAACGCGGTAAGAGATGGCTCTATCATTAAAAAGTGAGGCAAACACTTGTTTGATAGACAGTTTGATACTTTCTAAGCCACAGACATTCAAAAAAGTTTCTTGTTGCCCAGCAAAGGAAGCGTCTGGTAAATCTTCAGCCGTTGCTGATGAACGGACTGCGAAAGATGTCTCAGCTGAAGAATCGTTACTTAATTGGTTAAATGCCTGTTCAATCTCTTGATTGAATTCATCAGAGAAAGGGGCTTCTTCGATCCATGTGCGAATTTGTTGGCCTGCATCAGATAATGCTTGGATATCATCAACGTTCAAGGAATCAAGTAGAGTATGAATCTTGTTATCTAGTCCACTTTCACTGATGAAAGTTTGATATGCGTAAGCGGTAGTTGCAAAGCCATTTGGAACTTGAATTCCTAAACGTGTTAGATTTGAGATCATTTCACCAAGAGAAGCGTTTTTGCCTCCAACTTGATCAACGTCTGTCATTTTAAGCTCTTCGAACCACTTGATAAATTTGCTCACGTTATCTCCTGTAATTACGTTGTATTATTTTTATGACTCATATTTACGAAACTGTTTATTTTAGGTGTAATAAAAAGAGTATTACGCCATCTGCTTCCCACAAAGCAACTTCATTGTATGGAGGTTTACTAAAAGGAGTAAAACTGAATATTTGATGTAGTTTTATTTCAATCAAATAACTCGATCTTGTTAGATAACAACAAAAATGGTGGAAAACGAATGAAAGTGTATTTTGTTTCGGATGGTACAGCGATTACGGCAGAAGTATTTGGCTCAGCGATGTTGTCTTTTTTTGACGTAAAAATTGAAACGGTGAGTGTGCCCTTCTTAACCACACTTGATAAGGCAAATGGGTTGTCTAAGCAGATTAATGATGAAATTGCATCAGGGAGCCAATCTTTGGTGTTTTATACGATTGCAGATTCGGAGATTCGTGATGTTATACAATCTTGCGATAGTCATTGTTATAATTTATTTGGCGATTTATTGTCCCCAATTGAGAAAGCTCTCGGTGTACCAGCTTTGCCAACAGCGCAAAAAGCTCATGGTATTAAAGAAGGGGTTTACGATGGTCGAATTGATGCTATTAACTATGCTTTAGCCAATGATGATGGCTGCTCTATGAAAAGTTTTGATGAAGCTCATGTTATTTTATTGGGAGTATCACGTTCAGGTAAAACTCCCACAAGCTTGTATCTTGCTATGCAATATGGAATTAAGGCTGCCAATTATCCATTAACGGAAGATGATTTTGATCCATTAAAGTTGCCAAAAGAGTTAAAAGAGCAAAAGAAAAAATTATATGGACTAACTATTGAGGCAAATCGATTGCATGAAATACGTACTGGAAGGATGGCATCCAGTAAGTATGCTTCTTTGCGTCAGTGTCGCTATGAGTTATCAGAAGTAGAGACTTTATATCGTAAAGAACGCATTCCTTTTTTAAACTCTACTCGTTTATCTGTGGAAGAAATTTCCACCAAAATAATGGCTGACATGCAGTTGGAGCGACATAGAGTATAATATTTGCACAGTAGATATATCTAATAATTTGATGTATCTACTGTATTGGAGAGAAAATTTTAGAAAATAAAGATGTTTTTTAATTTTTGTGGCTGAATTTCTGATAGCAGAAATTCAGCTTGTATCGGAATAACGACAATTTTCTTGCTTTGTTGTGTGGTTTCATTGTTTTTGAATTTAACTTTTAACCTGATTCGCTTGATTGTTCACCTTCTAAATGAATTCTTTTCTTCTTTCCATTAATGAATTTCTCAGTTATTTCATCTCTTAAAGAGTATTCTTTAATAATGCTCTATAATGGAAAAATACTTGTCATACCTCATTGTTATTATCAATTCTCTTTTTGTTTGAGTTCGATAAACGAGGTTAGACAAACCATTAAAAGCAACCTATGAATTGTGGTTGTTTAATTGAAGGATAGAATTACTTTGAGTAAAAAAAATATCAATGACCCTTTTCAGAAAAGAGAAGCATCCAAATACGAAAACCCAGTCCCTAGTCGAGAGTTTATTCTTGAATATTTAGCAAGTGAAAACCGACCTATTGGACATGAGTCTATGTGCTCAGCATTCCAGCTTATTAAAGACGATGAAATTGAAGCGCTAAGGCGCCGACTTATAGCAATGTCACGTGATCATCAGTTGAATTCATTTAATGGTGAATACACTATTCTTGAGGCTACGGATCTTATCGAAGGTCGTGTTCAAGGAAATAAAGAAGGGCATGGCTTTCTTATACGTCAAAATGATGATGACATTTTCCTTTCATCTCGCCAGATGCAAGCTGTTATGGATGGTGATCTGATAACGGCTAGACTGACTGGTCGTTCAGTTAAAGGACGTTTAGATGGGATTGTCGTCGAAGTACTTGAACGAAAGCATCAACGTATCGTTGGCCGTTATTATGAAGAGAGCCAAGTTTCTTTTGTCACACCAGAAAATCCAAGAATTCCCCAAGATATTTTAATTGCAAAAGAGTCTGGTTTATCTCCTAATCATGGACAGTATGTTGTAGTTGAAGTTCTTACGTTTCCTGAAAAAGGGCAGTCTGCGACAGGTGTCGTCACACAAATCCTAGGTGACTTTATGGCACCAGGTTTGGAAATCGATATTGCGATTCATAAATACGATATCCCCAATGAATGGCCTGTGGGCGTAACTAATCAGGTTAAGCATCTTGATACTGAAGTAGATGAACTTGATAAAGAGAATAGGGTAGATTTACGAGAAACACCTTTTGTAACAATTGATGGTGAAGATGCACGTGATTTTGATGATGCCGTCTATTGTGAAAAGACTCCAGGCGGTTGGAAGTTGTTTGTTGCCATTGCGGATGTTTCTCATTATGTAAAAAAAGGCACAGCATTGGATGCAGAGGCAATCATTAGAGGTAACTCAGTTTATTTTCCCGGTCGAGTTGTACCTATGTTGCCAGAGGTTTTATCTAATGGATTATGCTCCTTAAACCCTGATGTTGACCGTCTTGTAATGGTTGCTGAGATTTCTTTGACAACGCGTGGAAAAATGCGCGGTTATAAGTTTTATGAAGGCATTATTCGCTCCCATGCCCGTTTGACTTATTCCAAAGTGGCTAAAATGATAGCTGCTGAAGTGGATGATCAAGGTGAAGAGTTAAGGGCTCGTTATGAGTCTATCATCCATCATGTTGATGCATTGAGTAACCTTTATACTGTTTTAAAAGGTGCTCGTGACGAACGTGGTGCTATGGAGTTTGATACCGTTGAAACTCGAATGGTGTTCGATCAAGATTCAAAAATAGAGCAAATTGTCCCTGTTGAACGTAATGATGCGCATAAGTTAATTGAAGAATGTATGTTATGTGCCAATGTTGCCGCTGCTGAATTTTTATTTTCAGCTAACATTCCTGCTTTATTTCGTGTTCATGAAGGGCCAAAAGAAGAGCGTTTATTGACTCTTAGAACCTACTTAGCCGTGTTAGGGCTTGAATTAGGTGGCGGGTTAAAACCTACACCAGACGATTACGCCTTGTTGTCGCAGCAAATTCAAGGTCGAGCTGATGCCCGTAGTATTCAAACTATGATGCTGCGTTCTATGAGCCAAGCGGTCTACCAAGCTGATAATCAAGGGCATTTTGGATTAAATTATACCGGTTACACGCATTTCACATCACCAATTAGACGTTATCCAGATTTATTGGTTCATCGGGCAATTCGTTATTTAATCCGAGGTGAAGGACGACCTAAATTACGTCAGGCATATCGGGTTCCTAAAAGCCCAGAAATTAAAAGGAATAAAATCTATGGTTATGATGATGCGCAAATGGATGATTTGGGCACCAGTTGTTCTATGACAGAAAGGCGAGCGGATGAAGCGACGCGTGATGTTGAGGCATGGTTAAAATGTCAATATGTTGAACAGCATACCGGAGAAATATTTGATGGCGTCGTTACAGCTGTTACTCCATTTGGATTGTTTGTTGAATTAAAAGATCTGTTTGTAGATGGTTTGATTCATATTTCATCTTTAGGGAAAGATTACTTTATACACGATGCGGATATGCAGTCCATTATTGGTGAGCGCACAGGTCGTGTATTTCGTTTAGGTGATTCACTAAAAGTTGTCGTTGCGAAGGTAAATTTAGATCAGCGTAAAATTGATTTAGATTTAGTGCAGGATTCTGTAAAAGCTCGCCGTCCAAATCCACAAAAGCGTAATGACTTAACAGAATTAGAGATGCAGCTAGCTCAATTACCTTCTTTAGAACTTGGTGGTCGTGCTAAGCGCCCTGTAAAGTCTGATGACGATACAATTCTGGAAGTTGTCGCTGATGGTGATGTCGTTACAGTTACACCAAAGCCTGCGAATAAGCCGGGCCACCGAAAAGGTAATGGAGAAAACACTCGCCCAACACGAAAGAAGTCAGATAAAAAATCCGCATCTAAAAAGGATGATGACAGCAAAGTAAAAGCGAAGAAGAAAAAAGTATTGCCTAAAGAAAAGGCAAAGAAGGGTAAAAAACTCAAGGCGAATGCTAAGAAAGAGTCAGGTATTCCGGTTAAAAAGAAATCAAAAAAAAGTAACGCTAAGTCCAGATTAGGCACCGCGTAGTTGTATATTTAATATTGGATAATTATGTCAGATTTAGAATGGGTATATGGCATTCATGCTGTAGAAAATTTATTGGTTCAACAGCCTGAAAAAGTAAAAGAAGTTCGTTTTCAAGAAGGCCGAGACGATAAAAAAATTAAACGTCTAACGACACTGTGCCGTGAGCAAAAAGTGGCACATAGTATTGTTCCTAGAAAGGACATTGATAAGTTATTTACTAGCAACAAGGAGCGTGTAGTTCATCAAGGCGCGGCAGCTTTGTCTGAAGTTGCGAAGGCCGGTGATGAGGCGGATTTACATAAACTAGTTGGGAATCTTGAAACTTCAGCATTAATCGTGATTCTTGATGGCATCACTGATCCTCATAATCTGGGTGCTTGTATGAGAACAGCTGAAGCCGCTGGTGCACATGCTTTGGTTATTCCTAAGGATAAGTCTGCCACACTTAATGCAACTGTCAGTAAAGTTGCCTGTGGTGCCGCTGAAAGCCTACCTGTTTTTTCTGTGACGAATCTTGCGAGGACAATGAAGAAGTTGCAAGACCAAGGAGTTTGGATTTTTGGTACCGCAGGAGAAGCGTCGCAAACAATTTATGAGCATGATTTAACGATTTCTAGCGCTATTGTAATGGGTGCAGAAGGCGATGGCATGAGACGCTTAACTCGTGAACAATGTGACTACCTTGTTAAATTGCCAATGGCTGGTGTGGTTTCCAGTTTAAACGTTTCTGTCGCTACAGGTGTGTGCTTGTATGAAATTGTTCGCCAAAGATCATTAAAAAACTAAATTGGGAAGTCATGTGAAGTCATTTAATTTTTCAGGGATAAAACCTGTTACTTACGATCTTGAGCCTTCTTTGATGATGAAGATCAATAACAAAACCAAACCTTTAGGGTCTTTGGGAGTTCTAGAAGAGTTGGCATTAAAGGTAGGGTTAATTCAAGGGACTGAATCTCCTAGTGTTGATAAGCCAAAGATGTTGGTTTTTGCCGGAGATAATGGTGTCGTAAACCAAGGTGTGAGTCCATTCCCACAAGAAGTAACCAGCCAGATGGTATTTAATTTTTTATCTGGCGGCGCTGCGGTAAGCGTATTTTGCAAACAACATAATGTGCCTTTGCAAGTTGTAGATGTTGGGGTGAATGCGCAATTTGAATCCATGCCTTTACTTACAGACCGAAAAGTTAGTATGGGAACCAAAGATTTTACTTTGTCTCCTGCAATGTCTCAAAAAGAGTTTTTATCGGCTCTTCATGCAGGTGCTACAGAGGTTGATGTTGCTGCGGAAGAAGGGAAAAACCTTCTTCTTTTTGGTGAAATGGGGATAGGCAATACAACCACTTCGGCGGCTTTAGTCAGTGCATTAACCCAAACAGCTATTGCTGAGTGTGTTGGCGCAGGCGCTGGTTCTACAAGTGAAGGTATTAAACGAAAAATAAATGTAATTGAGAAAGCTGTTGCTCGAATCGAAGCTGAGCGTGGTTTACCTATTACTGATTTACCTGCAACAAAAATTGCCGAAGAACTTGCTGGGTTCGAGATCGTTGCTATGGCTGGTGCAATGTTGCGTTCGGCGGAAAAAGGTATTGCCTATGTGGTTGATGGTTTTATTTGCAGTGCCGCCTTGTTGTTGGCTTCCAAACTGAATCCACTTGTGGCTGAGTACGGTATTTTTGCCCATGAATCTCATGAAAAGGCACATTTATCGCTGTTATCTCATTTTAATGCGAAACCTATTTTATCTTTATCAATGCGTTTAGGTGAAGGTTCTGGTGCCATTATTGCGTTACCTATTATTCAAAGTGCCATTGTTTTTTTAAATAATATGGCAAGTTTTGAAAGTGCAGGTGTTAGCGAAGGGTTATAAATAATGTCCTTTTGGAAAGACATAAGTGTAAGTGCAAAGCGATCGCTTGTTACCTATACGCGCATTCCTTTACAGGTGGATTGGTCAACACCTGCTCCCTCACTACCTTCTGTTGTACTGTTACCTTGGGTTGGGATAGTTGTTGGAATATTGAGTGCTTGGCCATTAATGATTAGCGTTCTTGGTATCGAGTTGCAAGTGTTGATGATGATGCTTACGGCTGTGTTGATTACAGGTGCTTTTCATGAAGATGGTTTGATGGATGCTGCTGATGGCCTTGTTGGTGGTTGGACAGTAGAAAAACGCTTAGAAATAATGAAAGATTCGCGAATTGGTAGCTATGCATCCGTTGCTATTTGGTTTGCACTGGCGCTGAAGTTTTTTTTACTGCTGAAAATATTTAACGAGTCCCATTCTCTTATTTGGCTTTTCTCTATTTGGTTAATCATGCATGTTGGTGCTCGTCTTCTTCCTTTACTTATTATGAGGAAGCTTGCTTATGTATCTATCGGGAAGAGTAAGGCATCTTCCATGATACATAACTTGAGTGTAAAGCAATTGGCTTTGGCTTCCATTCCTTGTGTTGTGCTTTCTTTTATTTCGTTTGGTGGAGTAGGTGTGTTGGTGATTGTTTTAACAATGATTGTTTTACACCTACTCATATCAGAGTATTTAAAATATAAATTACAAGGTTTTAATGGGGATACATTGGGAGCCAGTGAGCAAGTGGCTGAAGTCGCATTATTGTTTGTCTCTTTGAATTTGGTTGTGTTGTTACAGGGTATTACGCTTTGAAGCTGTTCTTAATTCGTCATCCTAAACCAGATGTTGCTGCTGGGACCTGTTATGGCAGGATGGATTTACCCTTACCAGAAAATTGGCAACATACAGCCGATGAAGTTGCTCTTTGGCTTAACTGTCGATTGAAAGGGACAACTTTGTATCAGCATAGCCCTCTTCAAAGGGCCTCATTATTAGGGCTGCATTTAAACTCAAATTCAACTTCTGATAAGGCCTTGGTTGAGCTGGACTTTGGGTCTTGGGAAGGAGAGTTTTGGAATAACATTCCTCAACCTGAAATTGAGAGCTGGTCTAATGATTTACAGTTTAGTTCACCCTATAACGGTGAATCATTAGAGGATGTACGCCAAAGGCTTAGTGTTTGGTGGAAGAGTCATCGAATAGATCAAGTAGATAACCTTGTCGTGGTGGCTCACTCTGGAGTTATTAAGGTTTTAGTATCCATGTTATGTGATTGGCCTTTGGCTCAGTCTTATAGAATTGATGTTGGTTTTTGTAGTGTAACCGAACTGTCTATACAGGGAGACTATATCACCTTAAAACGTTTAGGTGCGGGTGACTGGCTGGGTGTGTAGCTTTGATAAGTATGTTTATAGAAGTATGAAGAATAAATAATGACGTTATATATTTTAGGTATGATAGGTATTGCTGCATTTGCAATTACTGGAGTGATTTCATCAGGAAAGAAAGACATGGATTTGTTTAGTATTGTTTTTTTGGGAATGGTGACATCACTGGGTGGTGGCACTATTAGGGACGTGATTTTATCGATGGAAACTGTTTATTGGGTCAAAGACACGTCCTACCTTTGGGTTGCGGCATTGTCATCTGTCTTTGCTTTTTTTGCGGTTCGTGTCATTGAGAATAGAGAAGGACTGTTTCATTATGCTGATGCTTTTGGTCTGGCGCTTTTTACCGTTGTGGCAACCGAAAGAGTTCTTTTGTACGGTTTCTCACCTACGATTGCCATTACTATGGGAGTGATTACAGGTATTGTTGGCGGAATAATTCGAGACATATTAAGCCATAGGCCGCCACTTGTTTTGGGTAAAGAGTTTTATGCTACTCCGGCTTTTTTGGGGGCTTGTTTAGTCGCTATTCTTGCTAATACGATGCCTGATCATGAATTTAACTCTATTTATGCAGTGTCCTTTATTTTTGTGCTGCGAGTGTTAGCAATGAAAAAAGGTTTGTATTACCCCACTTGGCTTTTATATCAAAAAAAGAGGCATGATTAATCATGGTAGAGAATGCAGAGAAAGTAGCGGCAAATGAAGCTCGCTTATTAAAGAAGAAAGCGGTTGTTGATGGGCGTATTGCGGCGGCCACAGAGGAGCGTGGAGTTACTATTTTATTGACAGGAAATGGCAAGGGGAAAAGCTCTAGCGGTTTTGGAACGATGGCAAGGGCCATTGGTCATGGGCAAAAATGCGCAGTCATTCAATTTATCAAAGGGCGTAAAGAAACAGGAGAACAGTTGTTCTTTGGAGCGCATCCGCAGGTTGAATTTCATGTAATGGGACATGGTTTTTCATGGGAAACTCGTAACCCTGAATTAGAAAAGCAGGCTGCTGAACAGGCATGGGAGTTGGCGAAAGGCTTACTGTCTAATCCCGATATTCATTTTATATTACTAGATGAAATTACTTATATGTATAAATATGGTCACCTAAATGTAGATGACTTATTGACTGCCTTAGCATCTCGCCCAACACATCAGAATGTGATGATAACCGGACGAACAGCCCCTCGCTTATTGTTAGACAGCGTTGATACTCACAGTAAAGTAGAGAACGAGCGCCATGCTTTTGCTAATGGTGTAAAAGCCCAAGTAGGTATTGAGTGGTAATTCGTGTTGCTACGTTTAATACGGCATTAAGTCGTAATAGAGCGGATGACTTAGCGAATGCCTTGCTATCAAAGAGTGATCCGCAAGCAGAGAAAGTTGCACAAATTATTATGCAAGTTTCCGCCGATATCATTTTATTAAATGAGTTCGACTATGATGAAACAGGAGCAAGCCTTGATGCGTTCCAACATCATTATTTGTCGAAGTTCGGCGAATGCTACCCTTATACTTTTATTGCGCCAGTGAATACAGGGGTGGCTTCAGGAAGAGATTTAAATAAAGACGGTGTTTGCTCAGATATCGAAGGGGATGCGTTAGGATATGGTCTTTTCCCCGGTCAGTATGGCATGGCCGTTCTTTCACGATTTCCAATAAATCTTCAAACTTCTCGTACCTTTCAAAAGTTTCTATGGCAAGACATGACAAATGCAAAACTACCAGTCTATGCAAATGGTACTTCGTGGTTTGATGAGGGAGACCTGTCGATTTTACCTTTAAGCTCAAAGTCCCATTGGGATCTGAGTATTAACCTGAATGGGCAAATTCTTCATTTACTTTGTTCGCATCCAACTCCTCCTGTATTTGACGGTGTAGAACGAAGAAATGGGTGCCGCAACCATGATGAAATTCGCTTTTGGACTGAGTACATTTCAGGGAATAGCAATATTTACGATGATAATGGATTGTTTGGAGGATTGAGCCAAGGTGAGTCATTTATTATTCTCGGGGATTTAAATGCTTCAGTAAGCGAAGGTGACTCATTTATGGGGGGAATTGGTGGGCTGCTTGATCATGCACGTGTGCAGTCTCAAATAATCCCTTCTAGCAATGGTGCAAGTGCTCATAGCCCTGAGCAGAAAAACGCCCAATATCATACAGCTAATTGGAAGGTGAGAGCCGACTATGTTTTGCCATCTAACGATTTGTCTGTTTTAAAGGCTTCTGTGTTTTGGCCTTTAGAAGATAGGGTTATGGCTAAAATGGTCGAAGATGCATCCGACCATCGTCTAGTGTATGTAGATATTCAATCGAATTTGGTTGTATAGTTTTTTGTACAAAGGCTGTATTTTTTATATAACACTTTCCTCTCATTGCTTTTTATCTAATACACCTTCAACTAAAATAAGCGCTCCGGCAGAGATGTCAAAATTATTTAGTAGAGAGATAAATGAATTCGAATAAATACGTTGTAAAGCATAGTTTTCTAGAAGATATACTCGCCATGGTAATAGGAACTTTATTGATCTCTTTGGGCGTAACTATGTATGGCAACACTGGGATATTGACTGGGGGAACAGCAGGAATTGCATTCTTAATTCAATATTCAACGTCATTTAGTTTTGGTATTGTATTTTTTATTATTAATTTGCCATTTTATTGGTTGTCGATTAAACAAATGGGTTGGGAGTTTACTGCAAAAACCTTTTTGTCAGTATTTTTATTGTCTTTTTTCTCTGAAATGACACCAAAATTCCTGCAGTTTTCAGAACTCGATGCTATCTATGCCAGTGTTATTGGTGGCTTTTTAATTGGCGCGGGCTTTTTAATGCTTTTTCGTCATAATGCCAGCCTAGGTGGGTTAAATATTTTAGCGCGCTATCTTGCTAAAACTCGTGGAATATCAATGGGTAAGTTTCAAATGGGTGTTGATTGCTGCATCATTCTCTTATCCATGTTAACTGTAGATTTATGGTTAATTTCTGTGTCTATAATGGGAGCGATCGCTTTAAATTCGATTATTGCAATGAATCATAAACCTGGGCGTTACAGTATCACCTAAAATACTTTTATTCATATCAACTGCAGGCTCGGGTAAGATAAGGACTTGATAAGTAGATGAGAGAAAGTAATGGTGTTATTAAAATTAGAGAAACTTGAACCTTATTTAGATGATTTAGTACTTTTGCTTACAGATGCGGTAGAGAATGGTGCTTCAATTGGTTTTTTACCTCCTGTAAGTGAACAGGAAGCAAAGAACTATTGGCTGAAAACTCAAGAGGATTTGTTTAGTTATAATCGCCAAGTACTCGCAATAAGGAATGAGGATCGTTTAGTTGGCTCCATTCAGATTGAAACTTCTCCTAAAGCCGATGCACTACATCGTTGCAAAGTCGAAAAACTGATGGTCTTAAGCGATGTTCAAAATAGCGGGTTTGCAACAACACTCATTGAAGGCGCAGAGCGTGTGGCTGCTTCTATGCAAAAGCAACTTATTTACTTAGAAACACGATCTGAAGACGATGCTTCTCATCTTTTCATTAAAATGGGCTACACAGTAGCGGGAGAAATTCCTAATTATGCTCGAAGTGCCAATGGCCAATTAGAAGCAACCACATTTTTCTACAAAGAAGTTGAACCTACTTTCGAAACTTTCTAACGATATACTTATTAAAAGAGAACCCAATTGAGATTAGATTATTATTTATCACATTCCCAAGGATTGAGCCGTAAAGATGCGAAGATCAATATTACAAAGAGTAGGGTTACTGTAAATGGTATTTTGATTAAAAAAGCTAACCATCAAGTACTAGAAAGTGATCAAATTATGTTAGGTGATGTTGAGCTAAGCTGGCCTAGTGAACGTTATTATATGATGAATAAACCCGCTGACTTAGTTTGTGCCAATCAAGATGCGGAACATGCTACAGTGATGAGCTTGCTCCCAGAAAACCTCCATAAAGATTTAAATATCGTTGGCAGATTAGATAAAGACACAACGGGACTTTTATTACTGACGACAGATGGGCAATGGCTACATCGTATTACGTCTCCAAAACATGAGTGCAGCAAAACCTATTTAGTGAATTTAGATTCGCCTATTAATGATCAGGCCATTGCTGAATTAACTCACGGCGTTATGTTAAATGGGGAATCAAGGCTAACGTTACCTGCAACAGTCGAGGTAATGAATGAAACCTGTATTCGACTAACGATAAAAGAAGGTAAGTACCACCAAGTAAAACGCATGTTAGCTGCCGTAGGGAATCATGTGGTTTCTCTTCATAGAGAAGCCATTGGTAGTATTGAATTAGATGCAGAACTGTCTGCTGGTGGTTTTAGAGAATTGACTTCAAATGAAGTGGATGCATTACGTTAACTATTAATAATCTGATTTATAAAGTGAGTGAATTATGTCTCAAGAACTATCTGTTGAACAAAGAGTGATGTTGCTAGCGTCACCTGATGAAGAGCGACTCAGTTACTTTTTAAAACAAGTACAAACGTCTAAGCAAGTCTGGAGCTTAAATAATGAACAAGGCTTTGTGATGGTTGAGACGGATGAAGGCGATTGTATTATGGTGTGGCCAGATGCTGAATTTGCTGCACAATGGGCTGTCGATGATTGGGATGATTGTGAACCAGTTGCAATTGATCTAGAGACGTTTGTATCGACTTGGTTACCAAGTTTGATTAAAGATGAAGTGGCGGTAGCAGTATTTCCTAACATTGAAGATGAAGGAAAATTATTATCGGCAACTGAGCTGAATGAATGTTTTAAAAAAGAAATATAAAAAAAATACAAAAATAATGAACTAACTTTTTATCTGTCGGTCTATTATTTCATATGCGCATTAATGAACATTTAAAAAAACTACATTGAGGTACTTATTATGAAATTGAATTTAAATAAAGCTCTTATTGCAGGTGCAGCAGCGGCAGCAACTTTTTCTACTGTAGCGGATGCAAAACCAAACGATCAATTGTCAATTGCTCCAAATGCTCCAGAAGCAATTAAAGCTCAATTTTCTGAGTGGGTTGGTGGCAAAAGTATTCGTGGTCGTAAAGATCGTTGTTATGGTATTGCTCTTAGTGGTGATAACGATTGTAAAGCGGGTGCTGGTACAAGCTGTGAAGGTACGTCTACTGTAGATTTCCAATCTAACGCATGGACTTATGCTCCTAAAGGTAGCTGCGAATTTATCATGACGCCAAATGGAAAAGCGTCTAAGAAAGCGTTTTAATATATTTGTTTGAATATGAATGCAACTCCTTTAAAAGGGCTAGCGGGCATTAATTTAAAGCCTCAACATTATGATGAGGCTTTAAATTTAACAGACCCGACATATTGGTTTGAAGTTCATACTGAGAATTATTTTGTTGAGGGTGGACCCCGTCTAGATTATCTTCGAAAACTGTCTCAACGTTTTCCATTAAGTTTTCATGGTGTAGGTGCTTCTTTAGGAAACACTTCTGATTTTTTTCCTGAGCACTTAAATCAAGTTTCTCAACTGGTTAAAGAGTTTAATCCTGCTCTTGTTTCCGAGCATGCTACTTGGTCTGCTCATCAAGAAGCCTATTTTGCAGATTTACTTCCTCTACCTAAAACGAAGTTAGCTTTAGATCAATTATGTGATGGAATTGATCGTTATCAAAATGCTATAGGCCGTTCAATTTTAATTGAGAACCCTAGTAATTATCTCGATTTTACATCTGAATTAGATGAGCCTGATTTTTTAATGGAAGCGGTAAATAGAACGGGTTGTGGATTGTTGGTTGATGTAAATAATTTATATATCAGTCATAGAAACTGCGGGCTAGATATTATTAATTATCTTTCTAATATTGATGCGAAAGTGGTTGGGGAAGTTCATATCGCTGGGTTTTCTTATGATGAGAAATTCACTGATTCTTTGCTTATTGATAGTCATGGAGCCCCTGTCGATAACGAGGTTTGGCGTTATTTAGCGTTGGCTTTAGAGTCGTTTGGTGCCGTTCCTGTTTTATTAGAAAGGGATGATAATATTCCATCTTTTGCAGATTTAAGAGCGGAGCGTGATATTGCTCAAACCTTATTGAATTCGATAAGCTCTGAGGTGATATGAATCCGTTAGCAGATTATTTTAATGGCTTTTCTAACTATTTAAAGCTTGGGTCTGATGACACTCTTGCTGATTTTCTAGAGACTGAAAGTGATGCAAGATTTATGTCTATTTATCGCAATGGTTTCTTTAAATCGTGTCAATCTGCTCTAAAAGCAAACTTTCCTAGTGTGTTAAATCTTTTAGGTGATGAATATTTTTCTCAGATTGCTCGTGTGTATGTACAAAATTACCCACCAAAAAAATCAACGCTGATTGGTTATGGGGAAGATAACTTTACTGAGTTTTTATCTGAAACGATTACTGATCTCCCTTATTTGAAAAATTTTGCCTTGTTGGATTTATATTGGTTAAAGTCTCTAAATAGCAAAGAAAGTACAGTTTGGGACAGTGAATCCGTTACTCAAATGGCATCTGAAAATGTGGACCTCAGTCAAGTTCCAGTGTCTTTGGTTGCTTCCTCGTATATTGTGACCACAGATTATCCGGTATTAAGTACATGGGCACTTTTAAAACAAGGCGATGGATTAACAAAGCACATTAAGCTTGCTCAAGAAGAAGAGTCTATTCTCATTTGGCGTTGTTCTGGAGAAGTGAGAGTTCGAGTTTTAGATAAACTTGATCTAGTATTATTACAGTCCTTAGCGACGGGAACAAAGTTAGAAACGGCTACATTAAATGCTTTGGAAATAGATAAAAACTTTGATATTTCTGAGTATTTTTCAGAACTTTTACAAAATCGATTATTAACATTACAGGTCTAAGGTGTATTTATGGGGATATTTTCAAAGTTTTCCGAATTGTATGTAATGACATTTGGAATAATAAGCAAATGGTTGGCGCCTTTAGTTTTATTGGGATTACGAATACAGGTCGCGAATGTATTTTTATCCTCGGGCCTGTCTAAATGGAACGGCTTTTTACAGTTTAATGCTGATAAATACGATTTATTTTTATACGAGTTCTTTTGTCCTGATCCTATTCGACCGGGAGCGCTATTGTTATGTAATCCTGAAACACTGGATTATGATACGGGTTCATCAATGGTGAGTTTTATTGAATTCTTAGCCGTTGTTGCGGGTGTTGTTGAAGTTGTATTGCCAATATTATTGATTGTTGGTCTGCTATCTCGCTTTGCTTCAATTGGATTAATTGGTATGACATTGTTTATTCAATTGGCTGTTTTCCCTGAATGGAGTCACTGGGTGAACCCTGCTTCTTGGTGGTTTGGCGCATTAATGGTTGTGCTTGCATTTGGTCCTGGGAAACTTTCTCTGGATCGCTTTGTTGGATTAGAAAGATATAAATAAGGTTTGGTTTTATTCAAAAAAGCATGGGACTTCCCATGCTTTTTTATGGGCGAGAATCAGTCAAGTTTGTGAGAAATTATGTTAGTATGCCGCCTCGCTTAAATATTGATTGGCGCTAAGCTCTTTTTTGTTAGATTTGAGCTATTCTAAGGTTTAATATTTTAGCCTTGTGAGCTTGTAATAGAAAAGAGTATTCAAATGAAAAATAAGGTATTACAGCAGCAAATAAATATGGATATTATGAATCTGTTGGGAAGGAATAAGAGCCTTTTCTTGTCTTCATTAAATACTGATGGTTCTCCTCATTCCTCTTATGCCCCTTTTGCTATTAAAGATGACGCGTTATTGATTCTTATTAGTGGCTTAGCTGCACATACGCAAAACCTTCTAAGGTCGCCTCAAATATCTGCCTTGATTGCTGACGATGAGTCGCAATGTGAAGAAATTTTTGCTCGCCTAAGAGTGACCTATGATTTGCAAGTTAATGTTATAGAGTCCCATAGCTCTGAATGGGAAGAAAGTGTGGGTATTTTAGAAGATCGTTTAGGTGAAAGAGTGAGGCAGATTAGCCAACTTGGAGATTTTGTTCTTTTTAAGCTTATACCGATAAAAGGCCGCTTTGTGAAAGGCTTTGGAAAGGCTTATGAAGTATTAGGTGGAACGCTTGCTGGTCAAGAGGTCGTGCATGTTTCGCCAAAAATGTTATCTCAAGGTGTTCAGCTTTAATTGGCTTGCTGTAAATAGATAAGGAAAAGTGTGTGAGTAAACGACAAGTAAACCGTGATGAAGTGCGTTTACGCATTCTTGAAGCTGCCGAAATTGAATTTGGTTTAAAGGGCTACAATGGGGCAAGTTTGCAGCATATTGCTGAGCGAGCAAATTTACCCAAAGCAAACATTGTTTATTATTTTGAGTCAAAACTCAATTTATATAGAACTGTACTGAGTCGCATTGCAACTATTTGGAATGACGTATTTGATAAAGCAACAATAGAGGATGATCCGGCTGTTGTTTTAGAAAAATTTATTCGAACTAAGTTACTACAGAGTATAGAAAGACCACGAAGCTCACGCATATTTGCTATGGAAGTCATTCAAGGTGCTCATCACTTAGAGGGCTTTTTAACGGATGATCTTCAGCCTTGGTTTCAAGGGCGAATCAAAGTAATAGAGGGCTGGATAGAAAAAGGCAAAATGAAAGCGATAGACCCTGCCAGCTTGATTTTTATGATTTGGTCAACAACACAGCACTATGCTGATTTCGAAGCTCAGGTTTTAAAACTTACGGATCATGCTTGCCTAGATGAAGTGGAGCTACAGCGAATAGGGGATACCATCAGCCAGATAATATTAACTGGCTGTGGATTGGAACCACCGATCAAGGTCGTAAAACACTTTCCACAGTAGCATTCATACTCTGGATGTGGACGGAGTTAGAATTATAAATGAGCATGTTGAGTCTTTTTTAACAAAGTATTAGGGAAGGTGCGAATAAGCCCTCTTGCCTCAGTATGTGGATAAAAGCCTGCTTCCCTAGCAAGTGTAGTAATTGGGCAAAGGTCGCAATTATGTCTTTTAGATAAGGAGATAAACATGATTTATACAACAACTGAATCGATCCCAGGAAAAGATATTGCTGAAATCGTGGGGGTGGTAACGGGTAATGTTGTACAAGCGAAGCACATTGGTAGAGATATCATGGCAGGACTAAAAAGCATTGTGGGTGGGGAGATTCGTGGCTATACGGAAATGCTAACTGAAGCGAGAAACATTGCCATTCAGCGTTTGGTGCAAGACGCAGAGAGTTTAGGTGCAGATGCCGTTGTTGGAATACGCTTCACAACCAGTACTATTATGGATGGTTCCTCGGAGATAATGGTATTTGGAACGGCGGTTAAGCTAAAAGAAGAATAAGGTAGTCAAGGATGTGGCTTTTTATCAAATGAGTTTTATTGATAAAAAGCCACATTAATCCCTAATATTACTAAGGAAGGTGATATTTAATTATCACGTGAGTGAACACATTTACCTGCCGAATAGGTTTTTGCAATAGTACGATCATCGCCTAATGTCATCAAAACAAAGAGCGTTTCATCTAGTGTTTTGGATTGATCTAAACGGAATTTCAATAAAGGTGTCGCATGATAATCAAGAATTACAAAATCGGCTTCAGTACCAACGGCAAGATTACCAATTTGGTTTTCTAATCGTAGCGCTTTTGCTCCGCCTAATGTAGATAAATATAAGGATTTGAAAGGGCTTAGCTTCTCGCCTTGAAGTTGAATAACCTTATAAGCTTCACTGATGGTTTGTAACATGGAGAAGCTAGTACCGCCACCGACATCTGTTCCTAAGCCAACTTTTACTTTATGTTGTTCTGCTTTGTCTAAGCGAAATAATCCGCTGCCTAAAAATAAGTTAGACGTTGGGCAGAATGCAATAGAAGACCCTGTCTCATGTAAACGATGGTATTCGTCGTCACATAAATGAATTCCGTGAGCAAAAATAGATCGATCGCTAAGCAGATTATGTTGATCATAAACATCTAAGTAGTTTTTACTTTCAGGGAATAGGGAGCTTACCCACTCGCACTCTTGATGATTTTCAGATAGGTGAGTGTGCATATAAAGATTGTCGAACTCTTGTAATAATTCCCCTGCTTTGGTTAATTGATCAGCAGTACTCGTAGGAGCAAATCGAGGAGTTACGGCATAGTGTAAGCGTCCTTTTTCATGCCATTTTTCGATTAATTCTTTGCTATCAGCATAGCTTGATTCTGGTGTATCAACTAAAAACTCAGGGGCATGTCGATCCATCATGACCTTACCGCATATCATTCTGAGGTTATGGGCTTCTGAAGCCTCAAAAAAAGCGTCTACAGATTCTTTATGAACAGTTCCGAAAACCAACGCCGTCGTTGTGCCATTTCGCAGGAGTTCTGCTAAAAAGACATCCGCAATTTTGCGAGCATACTCTTTGTCGTGAAACTCTCCTTCTGCAGGAAAGGTATAGTTATTGAGCCAATCAAGTAACTGCTCTCCATAGGACCCAATAATACCAGTTTGAGGATAGTGGATATGAGTATCTACGAAACCAGCAGTAATAAGGCCATTTTCTACTCTAGTAATATCCGCTTTATCTTGATAAATCGGTAATAATTCATGACTTTCACCCAGAGCAATGATCTTGTCATCTTCTACAACTAATAACCCATCAGCAAAGTATTGATAGGATTTTTCTATGCCAACTTCGGCTGGGTCTGCAATGCTATGCACAATGGCGGAATGCCAAGCTTTTATTGAGTTTGTCATCTAAGGTTCTTCTTCTATTATTACTTTTCAGTGTAAGCGTTTAGTTGCTGTTTAATGTTTTGAATGCCAAATAATACTTTTTCTGGTGTGGCTGGGGCATCAATTGTTGGTTGAATTTTATAATCAGCAATCGAAGCGACAGCATCTTTAATCGCACACCAAGCGGCAATACCTAACATAAAAGGAGGCTCTCCTACGGCTTTAGAATGGTAAACCGTCTCTTCAGGATTCTTTCTACTTTCAACTAGATTCACTCGAAAATCTAAAGGTGTGTCGGCAATGGCTGGAATCTTATAGCTCGCAGGGGAGTTTGTCATTAAGCGACCTTTGTCGTTCCAAATGAGTTCTTCTGTTGTCAGCCACCCCATGCCTTGTACGAATCCACCTTCAATTTGCCCTATATCAATTGCCGGGTTTAAGCTGGCACCCACATCGTGGAGGATGTCTGTCCGAAGCATTTTATATTCCCCCGTTAAACTGTCTACTAAAACCTCACAGCAGGCCATGCCATAAGCATAATAATAAAAGGGGTGTCCTTTTGCTGCGTCGCGATCATAAAAAATCTTAGGAGTTTTATAGTAGCCTGTACTGGAGAGTGATATTTGATTGAAATAGGCCAGCTGAATTAATTCTTCAAAAGAGCAATAGTGTGCACCTATTCGTACATGGCTGTTTTGGAATTCTATCTCATCTTTATTCGCAGAGTAATGGGTTGCTGCAAACTCTATGAGCCTCTGTTTTATGGTTAAAGCGGCATTTTGCGCTGCCTTACCATTTAAATCTGTACCAGAAGACGCCGCCGTTGGGGAAGTATTGGGTACTTTTTCAGTGTTGGTTGCTGTTATGTGTATTCTGTCACAATCTACTTGGAAGGTTTCGGCAACGATTTGTGCCACCTTGGTATTTAGCCCTTGGCCCATTTCTGTACCGCCATGGTTCAGATGAATGCTGCCATCAGTATAAATATGAATAAGTGCCCCAGCTTGGTTTAGAAAGGTCGCTGTAAAGGAGATACCAAACTTAACCGGCGTCATTGCCAAGCCTTTCTTTAAGATTGGACTGGTTTTATTAAACTGAATGATTTCTTGGCGACGTGTGAAATATTGGCTACTTTCTATTAAGTGATCCGTTATTTCTGGCAAAATATCCTGTTCAATTTTTTGATGATAAGGTGTGGTATTACGAGTTTTAGTGTCGTAATAGTTAATTTGACGTACTTCTAAAGGGTCTTTGTCTAAATTACGGGCGATGGTGTCCATGATTTCTTCTATAGGAACCATGCCTTGTGGTCCGCCAAACCCTCGATAGGCGGTGTTTGATGCGGTATTGGTTTTACATCTGTGACCTGTAATAGTCGCATCTTCTAAGAAATAAGCGTTATCAGCATGAAACATGGCCCTATCAACAATGGAGCCGGATAAATCTGGAGAGAAGCCACAATTTCCTGCTAGCTGGATGTCGACACCATGCAAGCGTCCATTATTGTCATAACCAATGTCATAAGTAACTAAGAAAGGATGACGTTTGCCTGTCATCATCATATCTTCTACCCGTGGTAAGCGCATTTTTGTTGGCTGTTTTGTTAGATGCGCAATGACAGCACATAGGCAGGCTGGAGTTGCTGCTTGGGTTTCTTTACCTCCGAAGCCGCCTCCCATACGACGCATATCGACGACCACCTTGTGCATAGGCACAGCTAGGACACTCGCAACAAGTTTTTGTATTTCGGTAGGGTTTTGGGTTGAGCTATAGACAATCATGCCATTATCTTCTGTTGGCATGACAGAGGCGATTTGAGTTTCTAAATAAAAGTGTTCTTGTCCACCAATATGAAGTTTACCTTGAATTCGATGAGGTGCTGTAGCGAGAGCTTTTTTTGAATCGCCTTGTTTATGCTGGTGGCTTTCTAATACGAAATGCTTTTTTTCTAGCGCGTCTTCAATGTCTAAAATGGCTTCTAATTCTTCGTATTCAATGATGGCTGCCGCAGCGGCTTCTCTGGCAATTTCATGGCTTGTTGCAGCAATGGCGATGACAGGTTGACCATAATATTCAACCACACCATCGGCCAATAAGGGGTCACCAGCAAGTACTGCACCTATATCTAAATCACCGGGCACGTCTTTGGCTGAAATAACTAATCGTACGCCAGAGAATTGATAGCAAGGTGAGGTATCAATTGACAGAATGCGAGCGTGTGCTTTGTCACTTGTACGAGCGTATACATGCAGTTGATTGGGAAACTCTAATTTATCATCTATGTACTGAGCTTCCCCTGAAACTTGTTTTTCAGCACTTTCGTGTTTTATTGAACGTCCCACTCCAGTTGTTATGGATTGAGAGAAATTCGCTTCTAACTCTGCCTGAGTAAGTTTTTCTGTAGGTGTTTTAGACATGGGCAGTTACTCGTGTTAGTGAATATGCGTTCTCAAGTTTGTGGGTTAGCTGGTAGTGAGTCTCTAAATAGTATTTACGGAGCAAGTTTTGCCCGACTAACAATCGATACTCTTTTGATGCTCTAAAATCACTTAAAGGGGTAAAATCTTTTTCTAATGCTTTACAGGCTAATTCAAAAGTTGACTCATCAAATGTCTGACCAATTAACGCCTGTTCACAATTCTCAGCGCGTTTAGGGATTGCAGCCATGCCACCGAAAGCAGCCCTAGCGTCAAAGATTTGGTTATCCTTTATCGTAAGGTTAATCCCTAAGCAAACGGCAGAGATATCATCATCTAGTCTTTTAGAAACTTTATAAGCTTTAAATATGTTGGTACTGCGTTTAGGAATGCTGACTGTTTCGATAAACTCAGACGATTGTCTTACGGTTTTTTTGTAATCTAAGAAATACTGTTCAATGGGTATGCTTCTACGCTTGTCACCTTGGCGAAGCTGAAGTGTGGCTCCAAGGGCAATCAGTAATGGAGGCGAGTCTCCAATGGGTGATGCATTCGCAATATTGCCTCCAAGGGTGCCTTGATTTCGAATTTGCAAGGAAGCAAAGCGATGTAGTAAGTCTCCAAAATCAGGGTACTCAGTGGTTAAAACGTTATAACAATCACTTATTGGACACGCGGAACCAATCTCAATATGAGTATTCCCTACACTTACTTTTTTCATATCTGTTACATTGCCCAGATAAATTAAAGTAGGTAATTTTCTATGGAACTGAGTTACCTCTAAGGCTAAATCTGTCCCGCCCGCTAATAAGTGAGCATCTGGGTAATTTAAATAGCATTCAGCGAGTTCTTCGATAGTAGAAGGGGAAAAACTGTAATGTTGCTTTGAGTGAATGCCAAGTTTACTAATAGGTGGTATGGCTTTAAGTTGCTCAAGTGTTTTTTCTTCAAGACGATCAAATTGATCTGTGGTCTTTTGGCTATAGGATTCTTCTGCGGCTTGATAGATAGGTCGGTATCCTGTGCAACGGCAGAGATTTCCTGAAAGTGCTTCTGTGGTTTTGTCTTTATTGTATGTGCTTTGATTTTTTTGCAGTGCAAATAAAGACATAACAAAACCCGGTGTGCAAAAACCACACTGGGAGCCATGGCAAGAAGCCATTGCCTGCTGAGTAGTATGTAAGGTTTGCTCTTCTTGTAAATCTTCTACGGTTATAAGTTGCTTACCATGTAACACACTGACAAAAGTTAAACAGGAGTTGATGCTGCTGTATTTCAATTTTAGGCCAGAACTGTCTATCTCAGCTAAAACTACGGTGCAGGCTCCACAGTCACCAGAGGCACAGCCCTCTTTTGTACCGGTTTTATTGCGTATGGTGCGTAAGTAATTTAAGACAGTCATATTTGGATCAAGATCACGCTCTGTTCGTAATTCTTGATTATGTAAAAATTGAAGCAAAGCGAATCTCCTTAAGTGATCTTTATGTTGTCTCTCTTATTATTGCCGTAGGGTACTTTTCGAGCGTTTCAAAGAGTGTAGATAAAATTTGTCCGATCGGTCAAACTTTAAATCAATTATTCTAATATTTGAATAACATTTATAGAAAACACTGCATTTTGTATACCAATTTGTACCTTGAGATGTTTTTCTTGGTAAATAAAAGGTAAGCGCCTATCCAACTACATCCTTGCAGTTCCAAGGTAGTAATGCCTCAATATCCTCCACATTTTCAGCATTGGGGAGTTGTTTGAAGATATGCTTTAACCACTCGTACTCATT